>CACYHX010000005.1 GCA_902774365.1 uncultured Bacteroidia bacterium
CGCGGGGGCGCACCTCTTCCCATTCCGAACAGAGAAGTTAAGCCCCGCCGCGACGATGATACTGCGGGAGACCGTGGGAAAGTAGTTCGCCGCCCACCCATAACGGAAACCCCGTCAGCAAACAGCTGGCGGGGTTGTCTGTTTTTAGACGTTAAGGCTATTCAAAAAACTCCTCTTTGAAATTCACAAAACAAACCCGCTCCTGGGCACGGGTCAAGGCGGTGTAAAGCCAGCGGAGGTCCTCTACTTCAAGCGTTTCCTTGAGGTTGAACGAGGAATCGATGAAGACCGTGTTCCATTGCCCGCCTTGCGTCTTGTGGCAGGTGAGGGCGTAGGCAAACTTCACCTGTAAGGCGTTGAACCATGGATTTTTCTTCATTTCCTTGTAACGGTCTCTGCGGTTCGGGATGTCCATATAGTCCTCTTCGATGGCGCTGAATAGCCGCTTGCTTTCCTCTTCTGTCAGCGAGGCACTGTTGCTGTTTAAGGTGTCCAAAAGGATTTTCGCCTCTATGTTGGGCGCGTCGGGATAGTCGGTGAAACTAAGTTCCACGTCGGCGAAGCGGAAGCCGTACATCTCGTCGAAGTGCTTGATTTTCCGTAGCTCCGCCATGTCGCCGTTAGCGATGAAACTGATGGCGTCGTTGCCATCGGCCCAGAAGTAGTTGTTTTTCACCACCATCAGCTTGTCGCCCGTGGCGATTTCGCCCTCAATGTTGAGGATGCGTCCGCGTATGGCCTGGTTGAACATGTTCGCCCTTTTGTTCGACTTGCAGATGATGACAGCCTCGTTTTCCGACATGTTAGCGAAGGCGTTGTGCAGCATCTCCTCAAAGGTCTCAGGCTCAATCCTTTCGATGTCGTTGAAGCCCTCAAGATGAAAGATGGGCAGCTGGTATTCATAAAGGTTTTGTCCCAACAACTGCCTGATATCCGTCGCGTTATACAAAATACCCGATTCCAAGGCTTGTCGTTTCACCTCGGTCAGCTCGTAGGTGGCGGCCGTGATAGGAAACTCCGATTTCAGATAATCGCAGTTGAGTGCAGGACTCTCCGTACTCTCCACTGGGGGCAACTGTGCCGTGTCGCCAATGAGCAACAGTCGACAGTTCTCTCCACTGAAGACATAACTCAACAAGTCGTCGAGCAGGCTGCTGCCGCCAAATTCCTTTTGCTCGCCTATCATGGAGGCCTCGTCGACGATGAAAAGTGTGTTTGTCGACTTGTTCTCAGCCCTCGCTACGCGGATGCTGCCGTCGGGCATGGGCTTGGCTTGATAGATCCTGCGATGTATGGTGGACGCATTTTGCCCTGTGTAGCTGCTGAGCACCTTGGCGGCTCGTCCAGTGGGCGCCATCAGCACGTATTTCATGCCTATTTTGGGCAAGGTTTTCACCAATGCCTTCACCAACGTGGTCTTTCCCGTGCCGGCATAGCCTCTCAGGATATAGGTGGGGTTCTCTTTTTGCGAGAGCAGGAAAGCGGACAGATGGTAGAGTACTATGGATTGCCCTTCAGTGGGTTCGAAGCCAAAGGATTGGGTGAGCTGTCCGAAGAGGTCAAGTCTGTTCATGGCCATATCGGATCAGAAGGGATAGCCGATGCCGAGCTGCATCCTGATGTTATTGAAGGGATTGTCGAAACGCCAACAACTTCCGTTTTCGTTCGGGTATGGATTGCGCAGGGCATAGGCGAAATCGAGACGGATGAGCAGGAAGGAAACGTCTAACCTGATGCCGAGGCCCGCATCGAACGCCAATTGCTTGTAGAACGAGTTGAATTTGAACTCGGCATTGGGCATGGCTTCGTTAGGATAAAAAGCCCATACGTTGCCTGCGTCAACGAAGAACGCGCCGTTGAATATGTCGTAGATGGGGAAGCGGTATTCCGCATTGACTTCCAATTGAATATCGCCCGTCTTTTCCATGTAATCGTCGGTCGGCACATAACCTCCAGGGCCAACGGTGCGATACAGCCAGCCACGCAGGCCATTGGCTCCGCCACCATAGAAACTACGTTCGAAAGGCAAGTCTCTGGAGTTGCCGTAGGGCACGCCTATGCCGATGAACTGACGGAAAACGAGCCATGAATTATTCCCCAGGTCGAGATGCTGGCGAAAATCAAAGCTGGTTCTGACAAATTGCGCATAACGGATGCCCAAAATCTCGTGGTGCCCTTCGTTCTCGGTGACGAGTTTCGTCTTGTTGAAGAGCGAAAGCAGGTTACCACTCGATTCAAAGTCGGTGCGGAGATAGATGAAGCTGCCTTCTTGGTTGAGACGTTGGCTGGTATAGACAAAGGAATAGCGGAGACCTAATAACAAATGGCTGGTGTACTGGTCTTTTTTCCTTTGGCTCGTTTCATTATCGAGGTAGGCCTGGAAAGCGGGTTTGATGTTGGCAATCTTCACACTGTTGAGGTAGACGGGCGTGAAGTTGTGTGCGATGCGGTTGCTGCCCTTCCAGTCGTAGCTGAAGGATGCCATGGAAATAAACCGGGAATAGTAATACCTGATTTGTGCATTGAGACCCAACGAGATGGATGTTGTGGGCATATAGTCTCTTGCCAAGTTATTGTATGCAAACGGACTCAGGAATTTTGGAAATAGGAGGCTAGTTGTGAGACCTAACTCCTTGGTGTTGAACATGCCTCCGTTGTTGCCTTCCGCCCCGACGATACTTTGTGCCTCAAATCCGCCTTTGAGGCTGACGACAAAGGTCTCAGCTCCATGGAAGATGTTCTTGTTGGTATAGACGAGGCTGCCCTTGACGCCTAGATCGCCATCCGAGTTGGTGCCCTCGGCTTGTATCGTAAATGAATGGATGTCGTTTTGTTGCATCGTGATGCGGCAATCTAATTCGTTGAGTGAATCATTGGGAACGCTGTCGAATTGTATGTTCACATTGCTGAAGAGCCTGTAATTGCTGAGCGATTTATAAGTGCTCGTGACGCCTCTCTGGCTATATGGGAAGCCCTCCACAATGTTGATGGCACGCGAGAAGGTCTGTGGCTTTACGTTACGTTTGTCGAAGTAATAGAAGTCCAACTCGTTGGTGATTTTTCGTCTCAGGCCGAATTCCGTGGTGAGTTTGGCTGAATCGATGGGCTTGCTGTTCATTTTGAAGATGGAGAAGTCGGGATAGACGCTGATGTTGCGAATATTGTATTTCTTGTATGCCAAGTCGCTCTTTTTCAGCTTCATGGTGATGTCCATGGTGTGGTTCATGAAGTTACTGTCCACCTCGTAGAAGATATGGTCGCGGTTGAAGTAGTAGTATCCCGAGTTTCTCAGCCTTTCTGTGATGATTTCGCGTTGGTTGTCAAGCGAATAGGCATTGTAGATGTTGCCTTCTTTGAGGGGGAACTTTGTGCTGTCACGCATGACATAGGTGCGGACTAGGCTGTCTTCAATGACATAGTCCATGTGCTTGACGCGATAAGGCTTGGCGGGGTAGACGTGGTAGGTGACTTTGACGTTTTTTCGCCTTTTTTTCGTACGCACCTCATGGGTCACTTTCGAATGGAAATAACCCACATTGTCGAGGTAGCGCATCATCTGGGTCATGGAGTTGTTGGCCTCCGACTCGTCATAATAAACAGGCTGTCTGCCGAAGTTTTTGTCCATCCACTTCCAAAACACGCTTTTGGGATGGCGTTCATAAACGTAGTAAATCCATGTGGGGATGTTGGTCTGGATAGCTTTCTTGTATGGCTTCAGGGAAATGTATTTCGATATGCCCGACTTGCTGATTTCGGTGCCTTTTTCCTCGATGACAACCTTGTTGCTTTTCACCAGATACTTTCCGTCGGGGACGTAGCGCCTGATGGAGCATGACGACATCAAAATGGCCACGAGCAAGCCTATGACGATATGAAACCTTTTGCCTGACATAGCATTGCGGATAGGCTGCAAAGGTAATAATAAATCCGTTACACCACTTCTGCAACGGTGAAATTGCTGCCGCCGATGAAGACTACGTCGCCGAAATGAGCGTTGTTGACGGCGGAACGGTAGGCATGGCTGACGCTCTCAAACACCTGCCCACGTAAGCCCATGTCGAAGGCTTTCTCGGCTAAGATGTTGGCATCCAGTCCTCTCGGGATGTCGGCCTTGCAGAAGTAATATTCGGCACCGTGTGGCAAGAGCTGCAACACGCTGTCGATGTCCTTGTCGTTGACCATGCCGAGCACGAAGTGTAGTTTTTCGTAGCTCATCTCAGCCAATTGCTTGACTACCTCGGTGATTCCTGCCACGTTGTGTCCGGTGTCGGCGATGGTGAGCGGGTCCTTGCAAAGGATTTGCCAACGGCCCATGAGGTGGGTGTTGCGAATCACCCTGGCGATGCCGTCGCGGATGTCGTCTTCCGAGAGGTTGAACTTGCCACGTAGCAGGTCGAGGGCACACATTACAGTGGTGAGGTTTTTCTGCTGGTAGTTGCCCATCAACGGGATCTCAAGGGCTTCCATGTAGAGTTCGCTGTTTTTCCAGATGTCAAACTTCTGCTCGACGTCGGACTCGATATGGATTTTGTCGCAGTCGAATATCTGGTCGGCAAAGTAGATCGGACTGTTGCATTCCTTGGCCTTGTCGATGAAGACCTGCTCGGTTTCGGGATGGGTCTCGCCGATGACGACAGGGATGCTTGGCTTGATGATGCCCGCTTTCTCGTATGCGATTTTGGCTCTTGTGTCGCCCAGGAACTTCATGTGGTCGAAGTCGATGTTGGTGATGACGCTCAGTTCGGGTGTGATGAGGTTGGTGGAGTCGAGCCTGCCGCCCATGCCCACCTCGACGATGGCGATGTCGATTTTTTCCTTCGAGAAATAGTCGAAGGCCATGCCCACGGTCATCTCAAAGAAGGAAAGCTCCATCTGCTCAAACCTCTCCTTGTAAGTGCCGATGAACTGCACCACGTTCTCTTCGGGAATCATCTCACCATTGATACGGATGCGCTCGCGGAAGTCGCGCAGGTGCGGCGAGGTGTAGAGGCCGGTCTTATAGCCTGCTTCCTGAAACACGGAGGCCAGCATGTGGGAGACGGAGCCTTTGCCGTTGGTGCCAGCCACGTGCACCGACTTGAAGTTGTTTTGCGGGTTGTCGAGAAGGTTGAGGAGTTGGATGGTGTTGTTCAGGTCAGCCTTGTAGGCGGCAGCGCCGATGCGTTGGTACATCGGGAGTTTGTTGAACATCCATTCGAGAGTCTCTTGGTAGGTCATGGTTATTTATTGATGACAAAAGTGTAAGTGATGGTCCCTCTTTGCTCATCGGGAGCGTTTGGATCGGCTGCGAAGGTCGAGCGCAAGGCTGCTTGCATGGCTTTCTGACGCATCTCGGCGTTGATGATGGTGGTGCCTTTCTGCTTAATCTCGGCACGTGTCACCTTACCTGCGGGATTCACCCATATCTCTACCACGACGATGCCTTCTTCGCTGAAGTCGTCGTTGGGGCGATGCAATGATTTGGCTCCACGTCCACCGAGGTCATAGCCAGCGCCGTTGCCTTGCCCGCCGTTACCTTCGTATTGCCTGACACCTGCAAGACCATTAGGCTTTCCTTGGTCGCCAGGCTGCCCCGTGATGCCTTCCGAACCGCCCGCTTGTGGGTTGTTGGAGCCTTGATACATGGCTCTCGGGTTGGCGGTAGGCTTGGGCTGCTCAACAGGTTTCGGGTCCTGTTTAGGCTTGTTGGTCTTGGGCTTCTCCAAGGCAGGGGCCTCGTCATTGTCTTGCGTGGCGATGTCTTCCTTGCTTTGCACGGGCTTCTGCTCAGGCTGTGACGCCATGGGGATGGCGGGCTTCTCGGGTTGGATGTTGCCCATGCCTTGGTCCATCATGCCCAGGTCGACCTCGACGCCTTCCTCACCGGGGAGCGGCAGGGGCGTCCTAAAGGCCATCAGGAACAAGACGAGCACAATCAGGGCGTGGACGATGACGGTCCCCACCGCGGCTATGCTTCTGTCTTTCTTTTCGTTGCTGTTCATGGTGCCTCCTATTTTTTAGGCGATGTAGCTAAGATGACTTTGTGGTTGCTATTGGTGGCGGTGTTGATTTCGTTGACGGCGTCAATCACGTTCACCACATATTGCACGGGGACGCTCTTGTCGGAACGCAGCACCACAGTAGCTTGGTTGTCTTCGCCGATGTTGGCGTTGATGAGGCCGGCGAGTTGTTGGTCGTCGGCAGGCGTCTCGTTCACGAAATACTGGTATTGGTCGTTGATGTAAACCGTGACGGTCTGCTTGGCCATGGTCTTGCTGTTGCTCGATGGCAGCATGAGCTTGATGGCGTTGGGCGCGACCAAGGTCGAAGTCAGCATGAAGAAAATCAGCAGCAGAAACACTAGGTCCGACATGGACGAGGAGTTGAACGTGGGTTCGACCTTATTTCTTGATTTGATGGCCATAATGCGCTGGTTTTATGCGGGTTCGTTCAAGACATCCATAAACTCGGTCGCCTTGCCTTCAAGCAGGTTGACGACTTTCTGGATCTTCGTCGAGATGATGGCATGGAAGAAGTAGGCGATGATGCCGACGATCAGACCGCCGACGGTGGTCACCATGGCTTCGTAGATGCCCGACGAAAGCAGTTCGATGTCGATGTTGTTGCCCGCCATCGACATGTTGTAGAAGGCGCGAATCATGCCCGTCACCGTGCCCAAGAAACCGATCATCGGGGCGGCACTGGCAATCATGGCCAGGATACTGACACCACGCTCCAGCTGGGCCACTTCGAGGTTACCGACGTTTTCAATAGCCGAGTTGATGTCGCCCAAAGGCCGTCCGATGCGCGAGAGACCTTTCTCGATCATGCGGGAGATAGGAGTGGAGTTGCCACGGCAAAGGGCCTTGGCTGAGTCGAGCTTGCCGTCTTTCATGTACTCGCGGATGCGTTCCATGAAGCTGTTGTCGTATTTCGTGGCGCGCGTGACGGCGATGTAACGCTCGATGAAGATGTAGACCGCGATGATGGACAAAACAGCCAATAAAATCATGATCCAACCACCTTTGGTGGCCAGCTCAAGGATGGATAGTTTGATTTCTGTGGGTTGGTTCCCTTGTGCTGCAGCAACGAGGGTGTCGTTGACTGCCTGTGGAATTTGCAAAAGATTCATATTGTTGTTGAAAATTTAATTCGAGGTATCAATTGTTCTTCTATTGGGTTAATAACACACAAACGGCTTGTTTTATTGCCTTATCGCATGTCAATCACGTCCACGTTGGGGTGTTTTTTCGTGTCGAAGGTGAAGAATTTGTCGTCTAGTTCTTGGTCATATTTCATTTCTTTCACGGTGACGACGATCTTGGTGCCGTCTTCCAAGTAGATGTCAGCACTCTTCAGCAGGGCCTTCATTGCGTTCATTTTTAGTGTCACACGCTTGTATTGCCCCTTGGGGTTGGCCAACTCAATGGTGGCGTTGCCTTGGGTGTCGATGTTGGTGAGGGTGGCCACGTAGTTCTTGTCCAACGAGGTGAGGAGCTTCAAGGGCGTGTTGTCCTCGCCTTCGTAGGCGTCGCTCACCATGACTTCCTCGTCGTCGACAAGATACGTCCAAATGGTTGTGCCGTCGCAGATGGACTGCTGCTCAGCCATTTCGATTTTGTAGGCATTACCTTGCAGCCAGGCATGACCTTCTTCCGAGTCGCTGTAATTCTTTCCGTCGGGGCTGATTTGATAGCTGAAAGCCATCTCCGTGTTTTTATGGCTTTTCACTTGGTCAACCATAATGCGGACGAGGGTTTCGGCGTTGTTTTGTGCGCTAACTGCTTGTGCCACAAACAAAAGGAACAAGCAAACGATGATGTTTTTCGTTTTCATGGTCAAATTCCGTTGTCTTTGTTGTAAAGATCTTGCAAAATCTGTTCCAAAGCGGCTTCCGTGCCTACTTTCACCTCGCGTGACTTGCTGCCGGAGAAAGGTCCGACGATGCCGGCAGCCTCCAGCTGGTCGATGATGCGGCCTGCGCGGTTGTAGCCGAGCTTGAGCTTGCGCTGGATCATCGAAGTGGAGCCTTGTTGTGTCTGCACCACGATGCGGGCAGCTTCCTCAAAGAGGCTGTCGCGTTCGCCGTCGTCTTCTATATCGGCGCCTTCGCCCTCCTCTTCAGGCACTTCAGGCAGCAGGAACGGCTCGGCGTAACCACGTTGGTTGCCGATAAACTCGGTTACTGTTTCCACTTCTGGCGTGTCGATGAAGGCGCATTGCAGACGTACGAGGTCGTTGCCCGTGGAGAGCAGCATGTCGCCGCGGCCAATCAACTGGTTGGCACCGCTTTGGTCGAGGATGGTCTTCGAGTCGACTTGTGAGATGACGCGGAAGGCGATACGGGCTGGGAAGTTGGCCTTGATAGAGCCCGTGATGATGTTGACGGAAGGTCTTTGTGTAGCGATAATCAGGTGGATGCCCACGGCACGGGCCAGCTGGGCGATACGCGCGATGGGGGCTTCCACTTCGCGGCCTGCGGTCATGATGAGGTCGGCAAACTCGTCGACGACGAGCACGATGTAAGGCAGATAACGGTGACCTTCGGTGGGCAACAATTTGCGCGCCTTGAATTTCTCGTTGTATTCAATGATGTTACGACATTCGGCGGCTTTCAAGAGGTCGTAGCGCTGGTCCATCTCGATGCACATGGAGTTGAGCGTGCGTACCACTTTCTTCACGTCGGTGATGATGGCGTCCTCAGAATCAGGGAGCTTGGCTAGATAGTGGCGTTCGATACGGTTGTAAAGCGTCAGCTCCACCTTTTTCGGGTCGACCATGACGAACTTCAGCTCAGCGGGGTGCTTGCTGTAGAGCAAGGAGGCGATGATGGCGTTCAGGCCGACCGACTTACCTTGACCAGTGGCACCAGCCATCAAAATATGCGGCATCTTGGCGAGGTCGAAGACGTAGGTCTCGTTCGAGATGGTCTTGCCGATGGCGCAAGGCAGTGCGTATTTTGAGTGTTGGAACTTCTCCGAGCTCAGCACGCTGCGCATGGAGACGGTTTCGGGCTTGCTGTTCGGCACTTCGATGCCGATGGTGCCCTTGCCCGGGATGGGGGCGATGATACGGATGCCCAAGGCGGCAAGGCTCAAGGCGATGTCGTCCTCCAGGTTCTTGATCTTCGAGATGCGGATGCCGGCGGCAGGGACGATTTCGTACAGCGTGACCGTCGGGCCGATGGTCGCCTTGATTTTGTCAATGGCGATGCCGTAGTTGCCCAAGGTCTCCACGATTTTGTTCTTGTTGGCTTCCAACTCCTCGTTGTCGATTTCAGACTTCTTGTCTCCATAGTCCTTGAGCATATCAAGGGTAGGGAACTTGTAGTCGCGCAGCTCATAGCGTGGGTCAAAAGGTGTGTCCAAGGTGTGATGCTCCATGTTTTTGGGCTGTTCCACGACTTCTTCCTTGGGCGTTTCCTCGATGACGAGTTCGACCTTGTTGTCGTCTTTCTTCTCCACGACGGCATCTTGTGGCTTGTTGTCATTGACGGCGGTCACGACAGGGTCAAGCGTGATGGCCGTTTCTTCGGGCTCGGTGGGTGTTATGATGGTATTCTCTTTCTTTTCGTTGCTTTTGTCGTAAGCGTTCACGATTTCAAAGGACGGGTCTTTGGTGATGGCGGTGACAGGCGGCAGATTGGAGTTGTCATCATCGTCCTCGTCAATGAAGTCGGGGTCGATATCCTCGCCATTGTCGGTTGTGTTATTGTCGTCAAATCCATATTGCTCCTTGATGCGCTGTTCGGCAAGGAGAGCGGCCTGTTTGCGTGCTTCTTCCTCTTTCTTCTCGCGCAATCTTTTGAAATAGTTGAGCGTGAGGTTGAATTGGTAGACGGCGAAGACCAGGAACAGGAAGGCAAGGATGATGATGACGCCGGTGTTGCCCACGAAATTGTTGAGCCAGGTGTAGAGCCACAAGCCCACGGCGCCTCCTAGGATGGCACATTGAGGGGCGGCATTAGCGATGAAGGCGAAGAACAGCGGCAGCCAAACCAGGCAAAGGAGTGCCCACTTCCAAACGCTCCACATCTTGAATTTGGCCATGTCGGTGAGGCGCAAGCCGATGAGTGTCAGTAGATAAACGAAGAAAAGAGCGCCGATGCCAAACGACTCTTTGATGAGCGTCTGCGCCAGGAAGAAACCGAGACGTCCTGTCTGGTTGTCGAATTTGACGTCAGGGTTGAAAATCTTGTTGCCCAGTTCCTGATGGTGGTTGCTGAAGAAGCTCACCAAGTAGGAAATCAAGGCGATGCCCAAGAAAACCGCCAAGCAAACAAAGAGGATGCCGATGATTTTCCTGATGCGGCCATCGGACTCTTTTTTCTCTTTGTTTTTCTTAGGTTCTTTGCCTTTTGAGGCCTTATCGCTCTTTTTGGAGGTTTCTTTTTTGGTTTTATCCTCTTTTTTCTCTTCAGTATCAATTACTTGTACCTCCAATGACTCGGCTTCGGCTTCGGCTTTTTTCTTGAAGGTGTTTTCTTTACGATTGTTTTTGTCGCTCATTTTCTATCTCCGTTTATAACTTGCAAAAATACAAAAAAATGTTGGTATTTCTACAGGCCAAAATGCGTTTTTAGAACAAAAAAATAGGCTGCCAATCATGACAGCCTATGATGATTTGTTGGATTGTGTTTATTTCGGAATCCTAAACATCCTGTTCCACCTGATGCCGCCGTTTTCTTTGTCTCTGGAGAGCCAGATGAGCACGGGTTTGCCCACGATATGGTTCTCAGGCACGAAGCCCCAATAGCGCGAGTCGGCGGAGTTGTGGCGGTTGTCGCCCATCATCCAGTAGTAGTCCATCTCGAAGGTGTATCTGTTGGCAGGTTTACCATCGATGTAGATTTGGTCTCCGTCCACCCTCAGGTCGTGGAGTTCGTAGGCATGGATGATGCGCTCGTAGAGCGGTAAGTTGTTGACATCCAAAGCCACGGTGGCGCCTTTCTTGGGGATGTAGAGGGGCCCGAAGTTGTCCACATTCCAAGGATAGAGGTCGGGACGGTTGGGGAAGATGCTGGGGCTGGTGCCTTCACCGGGGGCTTGCACGTTGCGCATCACAGAGGTGATATAAGGCAGCTTGATTAACTCATCGGCCACCTTCGCGCTGATGTTGAGCACAAAGGTGTTGGGGTCGGGAGTGCGGTAGCCCTCGGTGATGTTGTACTTGTCGAGAGTCTGCTTGTTGATACCGCCGTTGGTGGTCACCACGGTGTAGTTGTGCTGCATGTTCTCAGGCTCAAAGGCTTTCTCGTTGTTGATATAGACCACGCCGTTGATGATTTTCAAGCTGTCGCCAGGCATGCCGATAAGGCGTTTCACGTAGTTCTCGCGCTTGTCGACGGGGTGGGCGATGACCTTGCCGAAGTTTTGGTGGTCGTTCCAAACGGTTTGACGGCCATACTCGCGCACGAGGTCGTAATAGCTGATGCTGCTCTGGAAGATGTCGCATACCGTGTCGCCAGCGGGATAGTTGAACACGATGGGGTCGTAGCGCTTCATCGTCGACACGCCAGGATAGCGGTGATATGGCAGCTTAATCCATTCCACATACGATTTCTTCGTCTTGCTGAACGGCAAGGTGTTATGCACGAACGGGAACGAAAGCGGTGTGTTGGGGCGCTTGGGTCCGTAATGTATCTTACTGACAATCAAATAATCGCCGACACATAGCGACTTTTCCATACTCGAAGTGGGGATGGTGAAGGCCTCGAAGACGTAGGTCCTGATGATCAGGGCGGCGACTACGGCAAAGACGATGGCGTCGAACCACTCGCGTCCTGTCGATTTCTTGGGTCTCGTGGTCGTGGCGGGGTCTTGGTATTTGTCGTTTTTGGCGATGATGGGGAAGAAAATGAAAGGCAAAAGGGCGGCCATGCCTTCCTCCCAGACCTTGAACCTACCGAAACACTTGCCCAGTTCGACGAGCATGAGCAGCAGCATGAAGATGTTGATATAGGGGAAGACGATGAAGAACCACCACCAGAACTTCTTGTGCTTGCCGATGATTTTCAAGAAGACAAAGATGTTGTAATAGGGGATGAGGCTGTACCAGCCTTTTTGTCCAGCGGCCTCAAACTGCTTCCAGCAGAACGCAATCGGGATGGTGAAGAGGGCCGGGACGATAAGAATGAAGAGTAATAGTGACATTTTTTATTGTATTTCTATGTTAACGATGTTTTTCTCGGATTATTATTTGTTGCTATTTTCCATCATATCCTCCATCCCAAACACTCCCGTCTTCCCAATGAGGAACTCTGCCGCAGCAATAGCGCCCATGGCGAATCCTTGCCGGTTGTATGCCTCATGGGTGAGGGTGATTTTGTCGGCGGGCGACTTTGCCATCACGCTGTGGATGCCGTTCACCTCGCCTTCGCGCGTTACCTTAATATATAGGGTGTGGCCTGCTGGCTCGTCGATGCTCCAACAATTATAATTATGGTTGACGGAGAGGATGTCGTTGGCCAGCTTTACGGCGGTGCCACTGGGCTTGTCGAGTTTGTGGATGTGATGGGTCTCAGCCATCGAGAGTTGGTAGCCATATTTCTCCGCAAACTTTGCCAACTGCTTGTTGAGCATGAACATGATGTTCATCCCGATGCTGAAGTTGGGCGCAGTGAAGAGACTTTGCTTTTCTGCCAAACAACGTGCCTTGATTTCCTCGAAATGTTCTTGCCAGGCCGTGGTGCCCACGACCATGGGAATGTGCAAGTCAAAACAGCGGTGAATGTTGCCTGCCACTTGGTCGGGCTGGCTGAAGTCGATGGCGACATCGGCCTGTTTCAGCTTCTCAAGACGCTCCTCCCATTCTTGAGGGTTGTCGATGGTGACGACGATGGTATGTTGGTGGGCGAGGGCGGCTTTCTCCACCTCGTGACCCATCTTTCCGTATCCTATAATAGCGATTTTCATAGTTAGAAGTTCAATTGAAATGACAGCCCGACCTGGGCGTATTGTGGAATCTTGATTGGCGTTCCCGTTTGTTGCCGTAAATAGGGGTCGACACTAAGACTGAGGTCGTCGCTGATGTCGTAGGTGTAGAGATGCCCGTCCACGCAGGCGTCCACGATGTTCAAGCCGTACCAAACGACAGTGAGGATGGTAAAGAACTCAAAATCACGGCGATATGATTCCTTGTAGGTCTGTAGCTGACTTGCGGCATACCGATTGGCCAACTCGGTCTCGTGTTCGTTCAAGGTTACGCCCTCGGGCAGGTCGCCCGTGTTGTATTCGTAGGCGTGGAGGTAGGAACGGTATTCGTAGAAGTTGCGGTACGACAGATACCCCAAACCGCCCAATCCGGCATATACAATCGGCACTTTCCACCATTTGCGGTTGTAGATCTGCCCTAAGCCTGGTAGACAGGCCGACATGATTGTGGCTTTCGTGGGGCTGTGTGGCTTCTTGACTTTGGCGGGTTTGGCCTTTTTCTCTTCTTTGACGATGGTGTCGGCGGTGATGACGGTGTTGCCCACTGTGTCAAACACCACGTTTTGCGCTTCCGTTTTCTGAAAGGCAAGGATGGCGACGAGGCCCAATAGCAACAGGAAACGGCGCGGCATGGCGTTTATTTGTGGTTGAAGAGTTCCATGATGCGGTCAAACTCGGCCTCGTCCTTGAAGTCGATGACCACGCTGCCGTGGCCTTTGATGTCGCGCTTCACCTTGACCTTGGTGTTGAGCGTCTGCGACAAGGTCTTGATTTTGCTCTTGAAGTGCTCGGGGATGAAGTTGGTCTGCTTGCGTTCCTTGTCGGCTTTGCCCTTGGCTTTGTCGGCCATCTCCTCGGTCTGGCGCACGGTCATCTCCTCCATGATGATCTGTTGCAGGAGCTTCAGCTGCTCTTCCTTGTCGTTGATGTTGATGAGGGCGCGGGCGTGGCCCATGCTGATGTGGCCGTCGCGGATGGCGAGTTGTATCTCGGGCGGTAGTTTCAACAGCCTCAGGAAGTTGGCCACGGCGCTACGGCTCTTGCCCACCTTCTCGCTGACCTCCTCTTGGGTGAGGCTGCACTCGTCGATGAGACGTTGGTAGGAGATGGCCACCTCGATGGCGTTGAGGTTCTCGCGGTGGATGTTCTCGATGAGGGCGAGTTCAAGCATCTGCTCGTCGTTGGCCACGCGGATGAAGGCTGGAATTTTGCTGAGTCCAGCCATTTTGGAGGCTCTCAGACGGCGTTCACCCGAGATGAGTTGGTATTTGTTGTAGCCAAGCTTTCTGACCGTGACGGGTTGTATCACCCCTTGCTCCTTGATGGACTGCGCCAGTTCGCGTAAAGCGGTCTCGTCAAACTCGGTTCTGGGCTGGAAGGGGTTGGTCTCAATTAGGTTGATGTCGATTTCGGCTATGGCACCGGCCACGAAATCGCCGCTGATGTCTTTACTGGTGATGTCGGTTTCGGGGCTTCCGAGGATTTTGTCGAGGCCGCGGCCCAAGGCTCTTGTGTTCTTGTCAGGCATGGCGTGTTAGTCTTTGGTGGATAGGTTGTTCTTTTCGAGGATCTCGCGGGCGAGGTTGAGGTAGTTGATGGCGCCCGTGCTGTTGGCGTCGTACATGACGATGGTCTTGCCGAAGCTGGGGGCCTCGCTCAGGCGCGTGTTGCGGTTGATGATGGTGTCGAACACCATGTCTTGGAAGTGCATCTTCACCTCTTCGACCACCTGCTTCGAGAGGCGCAGACGCGTGTCGAACATGGTGAGCAGGATGCCTTCGATGTCGAGGTCGGGGTTGAGGCGGGTCTGCACTATCTTGATGGTATTCAATAGCTTGCCAAGGCCTTCGAGGGCGAAGTATTCGCATTGCACGGGGATGATGACCGAGTCGGCAGCGGTGAGCGAGTTGACGGTGACCAGACCCAACGATGGCGAGCAGTCGATGATGATGAAGTCGTAGTCGTCCTTGATGGGAGCGAGGAGTCTCTTCATCATGAGCTCACGTTCAGGCAGATTGATCATCTCGATTTCGGCCCCCACGAGGTCGATATGGGCGGGGAGCACGAAGAGGTTGGGCGTCTCCGTCTCCGCGATGACGGTCTTCGGGTCCACCTGGTCGATGATGCATTCGTAGATGCTCGTCTCCACGGTCCTGGGGTCGATGCCGACGCCCGAGGTGGCGTTGGCCTGCGGGTCGGCGTCGATAAGGAGGGTCTTATATTCCAATACGGCCAAACTTGCCGCGAGGTTGATGGCGGATGTGGTCTTGCCCACGCCGCCTTTCTGATTTGCAATCGCTATTGTCTTACCCATTTCAGTCAAAAATTTACGCTACAAAATTACGCATTATTGCCCCATTTTATTATGGGTTTTGGCGGAAAGTTATCAACACAAGGCGGATTTGTTGATAAGTTTTTGTCGCTCATGAAAATGGCAACAAAAAAGGCCGCAAATCATTGCGGCCTCTGTCTTTTCGTTCTTTGAATTGATTATTTGTCCAAGCTGTCGAACCATTTGTCGATGGCGCTGTCGATTTCGTTGTGGCGCTCGCCTTCCTCGTGGTCGTAGTGACGCGGCTCGGGCTGGTCGTAATAGTCGGCAGGGTACTCGCCAGTCTCGATGTATTTGATGGCGTCGTTGAGACCCTTGGAGACCTTCTCGAAGTCTTCCTTGTAGAGGAAGATCTTATGCTTCTCGTAGAAGAAGCGTTGCAGACCTTCGTCAAAACGGCGCTTGCTTTCGGTTATGGTGATGTACTTTTCGTCGTTTTTTGTGGATTTCACATCAAAGAAATAGGTTCTCTTTCCTGCTTTCACCGCCTTCGAGAACAGCTCTTCTCTTTCTTTCATTTCGTTTTCTTCCATCATGTCTTTCAATAATTTGATACTTTCTAATAGTTCTTTTGTGTTTGAAAAGTGGGGCAAAAGTAGGAAAAAATTAAATATCGGAGCGTTTTATGTGTTATTTTTGCACTCAAATTATTTATTCCTATGGAACTGAATCTGAAACGACCCATAGCGTTTTTCGACCTGGAAACGACGGGCTTGAATCCCTCGCACGACCGCATTGTGGAGATGAGCGTGCTGAAAATCAACGTGAACGGCGATGAGGAGCAACGTGTTTGGCTGCTCAATCCCGAGATGCCTATTTCTGCGGAGTCGTCATCAGTGCATGGCTACACGGATGAGATGGTGGCCGACAAGCCCACCTTCCGCGAGAAAGCCAAGGAAATCGCCCTGTTCATCGGCAACGCCGACTTGGCGGGCTACAACATCCTGAAGTTCGACCTGCCGATGCTGATGGAGGAGTTCCTCCGTGTGGATTACGACTTCGACCTCAAGAGCCGCGACTTCATCGACGTGATGAACATCTACATGAAGATGGAACCACGCAACCTGAAGAGCGCCTATCGTTACTTCTGCCACGCCGAGTTGGAAGGCGCCCACGGCGCCATGGCCGACACCAAAGCCACTTATGATGTGCTTCGAGCCATGCTTGATAAATACCAAGGTGTTGACTATGAGGATGGTAAAGGGAATAAGTCGCAGGGACCTACCAATGACATGAAGCAACTCTCGGAGTTTTCGGCCCATCACAAAAATGCCGACCTCTCTGGTCAGATCATCTTCGACGACGAAGGCAAGGAGGTCTTCATGTTCGGCAAGCACAAAGGCGAACGTGTCGAGGATGTGTTCCGCAAGGAGCCGCCATATTACGACTGGATCATGAAAAACGACTTCCCGCGCTATACGAAGAAGGTGGTGACGGCCATCAAGTTGCGCATGGGCGGTAAAAACGTAAAACGATGAAAATCATCTGCATAGGACGTAACTATCTGGCGCATGTCAAGGAATTGGACAACGCCCTGCCGACCGAGCCTCTGTTTTTCATGAAGCCCGAAACGGCGTTGTTGCCCGCGGGCGAGCCTTTCCCGTATCCCGATTTCAGCAAGGAAATCCATTATGAGACGGAACTGGTGTTGCGCATCTGCAAGACGGGCAAGGCGATTGATGAAAAGCAGGCTTCCGGGTATTACGACGCCATCACCGTGGGCATCGATTTCACCGCCCGCGACCTCCAAAGCCGATGCAAGGCCAAAGGCCATCCCTGGGAAATCGCCAAGGCTTTCGATTATTCTGCTCCAATTGGTGAGTTCAAGAAAATCAGTGAGTTGAAGTGCACTGAAGATATTGCCTTTGGCATGAAACTCAACGGCGTATGGGCACAGCAAGGCCACAGCCACGATATGATCTTCAGCTTCGACAGAATCGTCTCTCATGTGTCGCGTTTCGTCACTTTGGAAGAAGGCGACTGCATCTTCACGGGCACACCGCAAGGTGTGGGTGAAGTGCATGTTGACGATGTGCTGGAGTTGTTTTTGGAGGATGAGCCTATGTTTAAATTTGAAATTAAATAAGTGATAATCAATAAAATAAAACTATGAAGAAACTTTTTTTGTTGTCGCTGCTCGCAGTGGCCTTTCAACTCTCCGCCCAGCCTCTTTGGATGCGCCATAATGTGATTTCACCGCAGGGCGACAAGATTGCCTTCTGCTATAAAGGTGACGTCTATGTGGTTAGCGCCACAGGGGGCAAAGCCCAACAAATCACGACCAACGCCGCCTATGATGCCGACCCGATTTGGTCGCCCGACGGCAAACTAATCGCCTTTAGCTCCGACCGCAACGGCAATTTCGATGTGTATCTCGTTGCTGCAGAGGGCGGGGTGGCCCAACGCATTACAACCAATTCAGCCACTGAGATTCCTTTGGCCTTCTCGCCCGACGGCAAGGAGATTTATTTCTCCGCACAGATTCAGAAAGCCGCTGAGAATGTGCAGTTTGCCTCGGGCTGGATTACCGAGTTATATAAGGTGAGCACCGAAGGCGGTCGCCCCGAACAGGTGGTGGCCGTGCCAGTGTGTAGCATGTCGTTCGACAAGGACGGCAAGTCGTTCCTCTACTACGACCGCAAGGGCAGCGAGAACGTGTGGCGCAAGCACCACACTTCCTCCGTGGCGCGCGACGTGGTGTACTACAACGCCAAGAAAAAGACACATACCCTGCTGACCACCAACGTGGGCGAGGACCGCGACCCGAGATACCTGCCTGGCTATAAGGATGTTGTGTTCTTGAGCGAGCGCAACGACGGCAGTTTCAACGTCTACAAGGCTCCTGCCAACAACCTCGAACAAGTGGAGGCGGTGACGCATTTCACCACCCATCCTGTGCGTTTCCTGAGTGTGGCCAACAACGGCTTGCTTTGCTATGGTTACATGGGCGAAATCTACACCCAACGCATTGGCAGCGAGCCGCAAAAGGTGAACATCGAAATCGTCAACGACCAAGCCGCGGAGCAGCTGGTGAAGCAGGACTTCAAAGGCGTGGGTAGCTTTGCGCTCAGCGACGACGGCAAGCAAATTGCTTTTGTCTCGCGCGGTGAGGTGTTCGTGACGGGTGTCGACGAATACGCCACCACCAAACAAATCACGCATACCGCCCAAGCCGAGCGTAGCCCCTCGTTCTCGAAGGATGGCCGCACCTTAGTCTATGCCTCGGAACGCGACGGCTACTGGAACCTCTACCAGGCCACCATTGTTCGCAAGGACGACTACAACTTCGCCTACGCCACGCTGATTGACGAGAAGCCGCTGTTCGACAACGACGGCATCGAGCGCAGCAATCCCGAGTATTCGCCCGATGGGAAGGAGATCGCCTTTATAGAGAATCGTAATATCTTGAAAGTCTATAATATAGCCTCAAAGGAAGTGCGTCAAATCACGGATGGCACGCAGCATTACGGCAGCTTGGGTTATGAATGGTCGCCCGACGGGAAATGGTTCGCCGTGACTTTGATTACCCACATGCGCGACCCGTATTCAGATGTCGGCATCGTGTCTGCCAATGGTGATATGAAGATCTACAACATCACCGAGAGCGCCTATTTCGATGATGACCCGCAATGGGTACTTGATGGCAATGCAATTATTTATAACTCAGATAGATATGGTATGCGCTCCCATGCTTCATGGGGCAGCCAAAGGGATGCCTTCATCGCCTTCCTGAACCAAGATGCCTACGACAAGTTCCGCTTGAACAAAGAGGAATACGCCTTGCTGAAGGAGACGGAGAAAGGCAGCAAGGACAAGCCGAAAGAAGAGCCGAAAAAAGATGAGGGCAAAGACAAAAAGAAGGGCAAGGATGATGAGAAGAAAGACGAGAAACCTAAGGAAGCCAAGAAGACTGAAGTGGACCTGGAACATCTTCAAGACCGCGTTATCCGCCTCACCCCGATGTCGTCTAACCTGAGCGGCATGGCCCTCACTAGCGACGGCGAGAAGCTCTATTTCATGACTTCGTTTGAGAAGGGCTACGACCTTTGGGAGATGGACGTCCGCGAGAAGTCGATGAAGATCACGAAGAAGATGGGACAAGGTGGCGCACAACTCAGGATGAAAGGTGACAACCTGTTTGTGCTCTCTGGCGGCAACCTGCAAAAAATCGACAAGGGCGGCAAGTCGACGTCGATAAAATATGACGCCACCATGGAACTCAACCTTGCCGAAGAGCGTGAGTATATGTTCAACCATGTCTTCCTGCAAATCGAGAAACGTTTCTTCATGAAGGACCATCACGGCGTCGACCTCGATTTGATGAAAAACGCCTACCAGCCTTTCCTGGCGCATATCAACAACAACTACGACTTCACCGAGATGCTGAGCGAGATTTTGGGCGAGCTGAATGTGTCGCACACGGGTTCGGGCTATCGTCCTTCAGGCCGCGGCGGCGATGCCACGGCTGAGTTCGGCGTGCTCCTCGACCTCGACTATAAGGGCGACGGTCTGAAGATTGCCGAGGTGGTGGAAGGCGGTCCCTTCGACAAAGGCAAGTCGAAAGTGAAGGCAGGCTGCATCATTGAAAAGATTGACGGCGTGGAGATCACGAAAGGCATGGACTACTATCCGTTGCTCAACAACAAGCGCGACAAGACCGTGTTGGTGACCGTCAAGGATGGCGGCAAGACTTGGGAAGAGACCGTGAAGCCCATCAGCCATGGCGCGATGAACGAACTGCTTTACAACCGTTGGGTGAAACACAACGAGGAGACCGTGAAGAAACTGTCCAATGGTCGCTTGGGCTATGTCCACATCAAGAGCATGGGTGACGCTAGCTATCGTGATGTGTATTCCCAGATCCTTGGCAAGTACAACCTCTGCGACGGCATCGTCATCGACACCCGCTTCAACGGCGGCGGTCGTCTGCACGAGGACATCGAAATCCTGTTCAGTGGCGAGAAATACCTCGAACAAGTCATCAACGACAGTGTGGCCTGCGTGATGCCTTCGCGCCGCTACAACAAGCCGTCCATCATGATTGTCGGCGAGGCCAACTACAGCAATGCACACGGCACGCCGTGGGTCTACAAGCACAAGAAGATGGGTAGCATCGTCGGTATGCCCGTGCCTGGCACCATGTCGAGCGTGACGTGGGAGACCTTGCAAGACCCGTCGATGTACTTCGGTTTGCCCGTGGTGGGCTATCGTACCGAGCAGGGCAACTGGCTGGAGAATACGCAGTTGGAACCTGATTTCAAGGTGCGTAACACGCCCGAGAAGATGGCCGAAGGCGTGGATGAACAGCTAGAGGCAGCTGTCAACCAGCTTCTCAAAGAACTGAAGGATTTCCATTATTGGGGTAAATAATGTTTTAGGGCTGCCGTGATACGGCAGCCCTAAAACCCATCCACAATTTTAGCACGGTTTTTGCGTTTTCTTGTGAAAACAATTCCTCACATGCGAGCGCGTCTGTATCTTATAGTATTATTAGTATTATTGGCCCTCATCGGCTTCTCCGCCTCGGCGCATACCGTGGTGGAACGTGACGGCTATTATGAGGTGGAGCATGAATGGCAGTATAAGGGCAGGGATTGCTCAATCATTTTGAATATCAGCACAAACCTTTACGATTATTACCGCAACGACCGCGAGCATCTGGCCTATTATTACCAGTTCGAGGATGGAGAGGTGCCGCCTAATTACTTCAGCTTCATGCTGTCGGAATACGACCGCCCGGTGATGCATGCCATCGCCGAGGAGTTGAGTAGATTTGGCGCCACCGAAGAGGATAGGATTGACTTGGCGCTGTCGTTCGTGCAGTCGTTGTCTTATGCCTACGATAACGACAGCAAGGATGCGGATGAATATGTGCGTTATCCCATCGAGACCTTGGTGGATGGTCAGGGCGACTGCGAGGATAAGGTGGCCTTGCTGGTAGCCTTACTCTACGAGATGGATGCCGACTTCGTGCTTCTGGTGCTTCCCGAACACATGGCTGTGGGCGTTCATCTAGACGAAGTCGATGTAGGCCGTTATCTTTGGTTCCACGACAAGAAGTATTATTTCATGGAGACCACCATGCCCAATTGGCAAATAGGGCAGGTCCCTGAGCATTACATGACTACCGAGATGGAAGTTGTCCCCGTCGATGATACGCCGACGCTGCTCATGAAGGGTGTGCACTTCGATTCACAGCCGACTCTCGTCTATGAGAAGGCGAATTGCTCCTTGAAACTCGACCTGCACAATCTGGGTCCAGGCAAGGTGACGAATGTCCAGTTGCATGTCCGGATTATTGAGAAGGGCGGGAGGAACCGTCTGCTGACCGATGTGTCCTTCGTGCTCGACGAGATGTTGGAAGGCGAGCAACGCACCGACCTGCTACCCTTCAAGAGCCTGATCAAGGAAAACTGTGTCTTGGTCGTGGAACTGACGGGCGAAGAGGTCGCTCCTCAGTCCTACGAGCTGAATATGGAATACAGCAAAATCAAGCGCTGATTATTCCACCAGCACCTCATCCATGAAAATCCAAGAGTCGTAGCCGCTGCCAGGTAGGCCTTCTGGTAATTTTCCGGGGTTTTTCACCACGATGCGGAGGTAACGTGTCGAAAGATTAGGCAATTCGAAACGCTCGCGGAAGGTGTGGTTACCGGTCAAAGGCGTTTCTGTCGTGAGTGTGAAGGTCGTGTAAGGCTTATAGCTCTTGCCGTCGTTGGAGGTGTAGACTTCAACCTCGTTGGGCCGCAAAATCCAGTCGTGGGCATTGGCCAAGAAGCCTATGTTCAGCGCGTTGACTTTCTGATATTTGCCAAAGTCGATTTCGAGGTCGGCATCGATGCCGTAGAAGCCTTGCCAATGACCATCGGTGTAGTCGTCACTACCTAAGTTGCCATCGAGTAGGGCACCATCGCCACCGCCTGAGTACTCGGGACGGTAGTTGCCTGCTGGACTGTTGAGTTGCTTCAGTTTGCCCATGCCCTTATGGTAGCAGAAGTAACGCTCGGCACAAATGGGCTCGCCCAAAGCATTGAAGCAAGCCGCTTTTACGAGGCAAGGCCGCTCCAGAATGACAGGCTTCTTGTAGACGGAGTCGTTTACTGTAACTTCCTTCCCGTCAAGGGTATAGTGGATTACCTTGTCTCCATAAACAGTCTTCAGCGCGATGGATGCATTTCCGTTTTCATCGGTTGTTGGCTCAATAAACGGCAGATATTCAAGTTGTTGCAATTCGATGGCGATGTCGTCATATTTCTTCATGTTGACGTCCAACCAATAGGGACGGCTTTCGATATTCCACACCTTGGCGTACTCGGTTTTCAGGTCATGGAGCGAGGTATACAACTCGCCAATCATCCGTTGGCTTTCGGCAATGTTGGCGTCAGTGGGATGGTTGTAGGTTCGGTAAAGTTGGATTCGGGCCATGTTGCGCTTGGCGCACCACTGCATGCGGTGCACGGCATAGAGGGCATTGTCGAAGACGTCGGTGTTGCGTTTCACTTGCTTCTTGTCGTTGACCAGATTCTTTTCCAATACGGACAGCGCCACAGATGCCCTTTGGTTCACGGCTTTGATGGAGTCGCTGACAAGGGCGGGGTAGAAGGGCACCATAGGCTCGGTCATGGCGGTGAACTTACCGATGCCGTCGATTTTGGTCAGATCCGAAAGCTCGTCAAGATGCTGACAGATCTCTTCGGAGAGGCTGCCGAAGAAATGAAGGGTGAAGTTGGCTTCGGTGTGGCGGTCTTGTTTTGTGGCAGGGTTCCAACTCGTTTCGGCGCCTAAGGCCAAGCCAAATAAGGCACAGTTGGTCAGCGACTCGCCGAAGTCGTCCCAACAAGTGTTGATGACACCGAACGCGCCGTTTTTGTAACCGTCACGGCACAAATTGGTGATGTTCTTTTTGAATTCATAATGTTTGGGCCAAACCCTTTCGGAGAGACTGACACCTGGCGCGACAAAGAAATTGCGTCCTGATTTGACATAGGGTTTCAAGAAGTCGTCGAAGCTGTCGATGCCCACGTAACTCCATGCGATGAGGAAGAGGTCGTCGTCCAGATTGTCAAGGATTTCGGGATGCTGGTCGGCAATGTCACCCCACATCATCACGCGCTTGCGGTAGGGGCGAAGCATACGGTTGACGCGATTGACGTGTTGGTAATAGGCGGTTTCTGCGCCAATGGAATCAACGTATGCCTTGGCATAGCCTTGCCCGAGGCTCTCAGTTTCGTCGCAGTTGATGTTGAAATAGGGTGACTTGTAGGCTCTTGCCACCTCGCGGAGATGGTCTTCAAGGAATTGGTAGGTCTCTTCCTTGGCGGGGTTGAGGTTCCATTTCGTGTCGGCCAAATGGCTGTAGAAAGGGTTGCAGAGAATCTCTTCGAAATGCCCAAAACATTGCTGGTTGCCGATGATTTGTATGTGATAAGGCCTGCAAAAGTCCTCCAACTCCTTGATTTCCTCAGCGGTAAAGGCGTCGCTTGGGGCGATGTCGGGATGGCACTTCGTCTTGAAGGTGTGCTCGGTGTAGAGCGAGAAGGCGTTGAGTTTGCACTCGGCCATCTGCGGGATGAGGCGTTTCAGGTAGTCCATGCTGACGATGGGACCGCGGCTGATGTCGTCCTGCCAAGCACGGATCTTGAGGTTGGGCCAGTCGGTGATGGTCGTGCAAGGGATGCGAATCTCGCCTTTGTTGCTATAGAATGAGTAACGGTAGAGCTGTTTCAGGCTTTGGGTGGCGTAGAAGAGCCCCGTATTGGTGGTGGCCTCCATGCGGATGAAGTTGGGCGTGATGGTCAGTCGATAGGCTTGGTCCTCGTTTTCGCTCACGCCGAGGTGGTCGGTCTTGATGAGTTCAATGTAGTTCTTGCCTTTCGTGATACCACGGGTGAACAGGATTCTCTTCGAGGTGATTTGCTCCAGGTCGCTGCGCCATATAGCAACAATCTGGTTGATCTCGGCATCCGAGGCGTCATAAGTAAGGATGATGTTCTCATCCCAAACGAAGTGACCCTCAGCGGTTTTGACTTGTTGCGGGGTAGGGAGAATATGGGTGTTTTGCGCAAAGATGCTTAATGAAAATAATGATAAAAGGATAAGTATTTTGAGTCTCATGGGAGTATGGTTTCTATGAAAATATCAAACTAATTAAATCAATGAGCTTTGGATTCTATCGGTGTGGGTAGCATCGGATGTTCCAACCAACACTAGCGGCCATAACAAACGCTGTAGCGCATCCGTGATAATAAGGATCAAAGTAAAAGGTAAAGCCTAAACCGAAATCCAAGTCTTTGTAACTGGCACCGCCAATAACAGAGATGCCATAATTGTCAAAATCAGCGAGGCAGAAACGTGTGTCGACCATTCCTGCCCACTTGTTTTTGTTGGTATAAACACGCACACCTACAGCGGCAGTTAGTCCGTCGCCATATCCAGCGCTTAAATACGACTGAACGTATGGATTAAACTGGTAACCAAACGAGCAGAAGAATCCTCTGTAAAGCTCGGGTCGGATAACAAAACCTTTTCCACGAGTATATGAATCGCTATTTATTTGAGAGGATTGCTGGCTTTCATAATCAGATAGTTTCAAACCATCGTATTTGATCATAGTCTGGCCATAATACGTCCCGCTTAATAACAACAATGCTGCAATTAGTAAGGCAATCTTCCTCATTTTTCTCTTTGTCAAGTTATAAACTTTCAGGCACGTCGGTTCTTGTTAGAGAATGTTTCGACTACAAAAATACGATTTTTTTCCGATAAAAGCACTATCTTTGTCCGAAATTTTAGAACTATGATTAGATTGGAAATCTGTGCCAACGGCATCAAGTCGTTGCAGAATGCGATGGACGGCTGCGCCCAGTGCGTGGAGTTGTGTGAATGCCTCGAAGTGGGGGGCGTGACGCCCTCATTCGGCACTTTGGCCAAAGCCGTCGATATTTCGTTTATCCCGATGCGGGTGCTCATCCGTCCGCGACCGGGCAACTACATCTACGACGAGGAAGAAGTCGAGATGATGAAAACCGACATCATGCTCTGCAAGAAACTCGGTTTCGAGGGTGTGGTCATCGGTGCTTTGAACGACAAAGGCGAACTCGATGTTGAGACGATTAAGGCTTTGATGGGAGCAGGCGAGGGACTGAAGTTCACTTTCCACCGTGCTATCGATGCCTGCGTGAAGCCTTTTGAGGCGGTTGAACAACTGATTGAACTCGGCTTTGACAAAATCCTGACCTCGGGTGGCAAGCCCACAGCTTTGGAAGGCGTCCCGATGATTGCGGAGATGCAGCTGCGCTATGGCGACAAAATCGGCATCATGCCGGGCGGCGGCATCAACCTCGGCAACGTGAAGGAAATCCTCGACATGACGGGTGCGGTGCATTGTCACGCCTCGTTAGGCCATTGGGTGCCGCGTTTCAACGAGAAACTCTATCCCAACCAGAAGGACAACACCGGCGCCACGATGGTCTGGACGGAGTCGAACAAAGACTTGATTTATGAAATGGAAAAGATGTTGAACCCGTTCTGACTATGAAAAAACTACTTCTCTTAATATTACTGGCATTCGCTTTTTCAGCATGTCAACAAGTTGAAAAGCCCAACGTCGTTGCGCAACTCCTCAACCAAGGCTGGACGCTCACGGGCGACACCTTAGATATTAATATGCAGGTCGATGTGCCCTCGGTGGTGCAGCAGAGCCTCTATGACAACGGCCTGATACCGCATCCTTATCTCGGCACGGTGGAAAACCAGTTGCTTTGGATTTCAGACCACCCTTGGGACTACACTTTGCGTTTCAATGCAGACAAGGATTTGCTTGGAAAAGAGAATATTGAATTGGAATTTGAAGGCATTGATACATACGCCGAAGTGAAATTGAACGGCGAAAAACTCTTCTTTGCTGACAACCAATTCCGCGTTTGGAAACACGAGGTGAAAGACTTGTTGAAAAAGAAAGACAACCTTTTGGAGGTGCATTTCCTTCGTTATGACAGCACACAATTGGCTTTGTATGAGCAACATCAGCCTCGATTGCCCGAGAAATACGCCGTTTCGCGCAAGGCACCTTACCAACATGGTTGGGACTGGGCACCGAAGTACAAGAATGTGGGCATTTGGAAACGGGTGGAACTGATCGGTTGGTCGGATGCGAAATTGCAAAACGCATATATTGTCACAGAAAACATTGATAACGAGAAGGCTACGATGCGTTTGTGTCTTGATGTGGAAAGCAAGGCTGAAGGAAATTACGTGGCGGAAATCTATGTCAATGGTGAGAAAAACAGCCAGAAAACCATACACCTTAATGGCGGCACCCAAAATGAGATCCTGAACTTTGAAATTGAAAACCCAGAATTGTGGTGGCCCAACGAGATGGGCGAACAACCGCTTTATGTCTTTGGTGTTCTCCTAAAAGACGGGGATAAGGTTTTGGATTTCAAGAAAATATGGTCTGGTATTAAAACCTTCGAGATGGTCGATGAGCCTGACAGCATCGGTCGGGCGTTCTATTTCAAGGTGAACGGTGTGCCATTCTATGCCAAAGGTGCCAACTACATTCCCGAGGAGATGATTGAGACCTGGAATGATGTTGACCATACGATTCAACTCTTGGAGCAAGCCAAAGATGCTCATTTCAATATGTTGCGCGTGTGGGGCGGCGGCATTTATCCCTCTGACGACTTTTTCACGCTTTGCGACAAATATGGCATCTTGGTTTGGGAGGATTTTATGTATGCCGGCACGATGTATCCCTACGACGAGGCTTTCCTCGAAAATGCCCGAATCGAGGCGGAGGAGCAGGTGAAACGCTTGGCTTCGCATCCGTCTTTGGCCTTGTGGTGTGGTGGCAACGAGATTTCGGAGGGCTACTACAACTGGGGCTGGCAGCAGTCACTGGGCTGGAGCGAGGAAGACGACAAAGCCATCAAAGCAGGCTATGATAGATTGTTTGAAAACATCCTGCCTCAAGCCGTTGCGCAATTTGACGGCACGCGACCTTATTGGCCTAGCTCGCCCTCGAAAGGCTGGGGCCGTCCCGAGAGTCTGACCGAAGGCGACGTGCATTATTGGGGCGTTTGGTGGGGCGAGCAGCCTTATGAGATGTATCGTGAGAAGGTGGGCCGCTTCAACAGCGAGTACGGCTACCAAAGCTATCCCGATTATTCGACTTTGCTGAAGATGGCAGAGGGCGAGGAACTGAGCAAGGATGCCGAGGTGATTGCTGCGCACCAAAAACACGCCCGTGGCACCCGACAAATCGACGATTTCATCCAACGGTATTATCCCGATGCTCAGCCCAAGGACTTTGAAGAATATGTGCATTTGAGCCAACTCTCGCAGGCCTACGGCATGGAGATAGCGATTGAGGCACATCGAACGGCGAAGCCTTACAACATGGGCACGCTCTATTGGCAGCTCAACGACGCCTGGCCTGTGACTTCGTGGTCGTCCATCGACTATTATGGCAATCCCAAGGTGCTGCAAGAAAGACTTAAAACACTCTATGCGCCCGTGCTTTTGAGTCTCGACAGGAAAGACTACGGCGTTTTCGTCACGTCCGATTTGCTTCGCGACATTGATGGCACGCTGACGGTCAAAGTGTGCGACCTTGAAGACCTCAAATTAGATGAACTCGAAGATCATCCTCTGTTTGAGCAAAAAGTTAAGGTGAAGTTGGAGGCCAACGAGAACAGGAAATATGTCGTGGAAGGCCTAAGCGAATGTTTGTCTAAAGTGGACTTGCAGAAGGTTTACGTGAAGCTTGAATTGACCGAGGGTGACACGCTTATCGCCGAACGCCAATGCTATTTTTCAGCTTTTTTTGAATGAAGGATGTAACTTTTTTGTTGTTTCTCCGTATTATGGTTGTTGACACAAAGGGAAACACATTCATTAAAAACACCAATAAAAATGAAAACAAGATTATTTTTTGCAGCCTTGTTGCTGCTGGCTTTCGGAAGCGTGAAGGCACAAGACACGATTACGGTCCCGGTAAAGGTGGACACTACCATCCAGGTCATTACGCCCGATATGTCCCAATTTAATGAGATCATGCGCGCGTTGGGCACTAACCTTCAACAACTTTCCGACTCCGTGGATTGGGAGAAATTTGAACGCGACATGGAGCAATGGGGCAAGGAAATGGAACAATGGGGCCGAAAGATGGAGCAGTGGGGCGAACAGTTTGAGAATAAGTTTGATAAACTATATGGCAATCCATCTTCGAAGAAAGAGGAACCCCAAGTCCATGCTATCGTTGTGGAAGGCTCGGGCGACGTGCGTGTCCAACAGAGTCAAGGGGATTTTTCGCTTTCGCGCGGCAGCGAAACGACCACCCACCACTATGTGAGAGATGGCGTTTTGACGATGGGAGGTTCAGGCGATTATGAGGTCGTCATGCCCCAACTCGATGAAGTCATCATGCGCTCGTCGGGCGATGTGTTAGGCAGAGGTCTGATTAAGGGCAAGAACCTCAACCTCGTCGTGTTAGGTTCCGGCGACCTAAAGATGAATGTGGACTACGACACCATCCGTGTTCGGATAAATGGCTCGGGCGATGTCACGCTTATGGGAAACTGTAAGGTGCTGTATGCGGACTTGACTGGCTCAGGCGACTTGAGAATCATTGAGTTGAACACTGACCAAACCTATACCAACGCCACTGGTTCGGGCAACGTGCTGGTGAACAAGTATGGCAAAGTCATTTCATACCAATACCAACGGGAGCAACGCTCAGGCAAGCAAAGCCGTCTCCTCAACCCGCATTGGCAAGGTTTGGAGGCTGGCTTGAATATGCTTATTGACCCATTTGCTGCGAATGTCTATACTGGTCCTAACGAATCAATGGCCATCCGCCCGTTGCGCAGTTGGTATTTCGGTTTCAACCTCGCGGATATTGGTATCGCTTTCGACCGCAAGAAAAAGGTGGGTATGTTTACGGGCATCGGCCTCGGCTGGAACAACTACAGCTGGAAAAACCATGTCGCAATGACGGTGGAAGACGGCGAGTTAATCAACGAACTACTGCCTGACGAGCGTCCTGTGAAGAACAGCAAGTTCGGCCTGCTCTACGTCCAGGTCCCGCTGATGATAGAAGTACGCCCCACACGCCATCTCTATATCGACTTCGGCGTTACGGGTGGCATCCGTGTCGCTGCATGGAGTCGTATCAAGTATTGCGATGGCGAAAACAGGAAGACCTATTCGAACTATCTGACGAACCTGTTCAAGTGCGATGCATCGCTGCGCGTTGGTGGCGATAACTTGGGATTTTTTGTCAGCTACGCTCTCGTCCCCACCTTTGTCAAGGGGCATGATGCGGCCAAGGCCCATCCGCTCATGCTGGGGCTTAGCATCAATCTCTGATTTTTTTAGTGCGTGTTTTGAGTCGCTTTGCGTCATTGCGAGGAGGAATGACGAAGCAATCCAGAGTGATGGTTCCCTGGACTGCTTCGTTCCTCGCAGTGACGCGAAGCGTGTTGGCGCAAAGCGACTACAACTTCATTTTATTCTGCGATTTCTGCGTGCCTAATTCTTTCCGCGTGCCACAATTCACTCCCCTCGTTTCTCCTGCCAGTATTCCTTGGCTTCTTCGAATTGCTCCTCCGCACGGTAATACGTTGCCAATGCAGCATCGGCAGAGGCCTTCTTGATGCCTTTTTTGGCTAAGTGAAGTCCCGCATTGATGAGGTCGCCGATGCTTGCATGTCGTCCCTCGGTCATCCGATAGATGCCTCTCCCGATGAACGAAGTGGGCATCTCTTCTTCAAATGCCGACTCAAAGGCAAGTCGGGCCATAGTTGACTCGCTCTCCAACCGATAACGCAACAGCTCAATATCGGACGCATGGGCAAAATCGGACGTTTCAAAAGCAGCGATCTCTTGTGCTTTCATGGGCGACAAAGCTGCAATAGCATCTTCTTTCATTCTTGTCGGCTGGCTTTTGGCCTCTTTCTTTTCGCTTTGGCTTTCGGTGAACGATACCATCCTTTTGGGCACAATTCGTAATGGGTCTTCCGTGACGGTTAGCTGTGAGTGGATTGGCTTCAGTTCGGCTATCTGCTCCACCTTGGGCAATGACTTCTCAGGCCAAAGCCCGATGGTGAGAAGTAAGCCTGCGGCAGCGGCAGCCGAGGCGATTTTGACATAGAGGGGGATAATAGCGTTCTTGTGTCGGCCCTTCGACAAGCTCAGGGACCTTAACTCTGACTTGTTTTGATAGACGATTTGAGGAGCCTCCAGATGTGGCAGCCCTTCGGTGAGTTCGGTCCAGTCCAAGCCATGGGCGGCAACGAATTGTTTCAGTTGCTCCGTTTCGTCGGCGCTGAGGTTGCCGTCGAGGTAGTCGATGAGATAGGCTTCGTAATTGTCGGTTGTGATGTTCATGGCTCTATGTCGATTAGGTTGTCGATGCTTTTCAGTTTGTTTTTCAGTGCGGTGCGGGCGCGAAAGATGTTGATTTTCACCTGCGCCTCACTCATCCCCGTGATGTCGCCGATTTCCTGGTAGCTGTAGCCCTCGTAGTCGCGCAAGAGCAAGGCATGACGCTGCGACTCGGGCAAGGTGTCTAAGGCCTTGTGCAGAATGTCGTTGACATCAGGGTAGGGGATGCCTTTGGGGTCGGTGAGGGCCGCAAGGTCGTTGAGGTCGCTGGTCTGCATCCGTTGCCTGACTTCGTCAACCATGGCGTGGTGGGCGGTGGTGAAGAGGTAGGATTTCGCCTTGGCAAAGTCTACCGTCTTGCGCTTCTCCCAGACACGAGCAAAGCTCTCCTGCACCACGTCCTCGGCCTGCTCGCGGTTGCGGAGGCTCGAGAACGCGAAGCGGAAGAGCCTGTCGGCATATTGCTCCACGCATTGGTTGAATTGTTCCGCGTTCACGGATTGTTTTTCTGTTTGACTTATGTATGTATTACGGAGAAATGCGGAAAAAGTTACACTAGGATAAAAAACAATTCAACATTAAACAATCAACACTTCAACAATAATCTTTACTTTTGCCGAAAATTTTAGACTATGTTATTGAACTACATCACATGGAACGTCGATCCCGTGCTGTTTTCCATCGGGAGCCTCTCTGTCCGTTGGTACGGCTTGCTGTGGGCCTTGGGCTTTCTCTTTGGTTACTTCATCATGCGCAAAATCTACCGTCGCGAGAAGGTCAGCGACGACTGGCTCGACAGGCTGCTGATTTACATGCTGGTGTTCACGGTTTTGGGCGCCCGCTTGGGCCACTGCCTGTTTTATGAGCCGGCGTATTACCTCTCGCATCCGCTGAAGATGCTGGCCATCTGGGAAGGCGGTCTCGCCAGCCATGGCGGCGCCATCGGCATCCTGTTTTGCCTGTGGCTGTATGTGCGCAATTACAACAAGTCAACCAAAAAAACGAAAGAAGAGAAGCAAAGCATCAGCTACCTCTGGATCCTCGACCGTATCGTGGTGGCGGTATGCCTCGTCGGCGCCTTGATTCGTGTGGGCAACGTGATGAACCATGAGATCTATGGCACGCCAACGTCATTTCCATGGGGCTTCGTCTTCTTGCGCGGCGCGGAGCAGTTTTGCGGCACTGTCGACGACTACACCGCCTGCAACGCGTGGGAGGCGCCTTGTCCCCCGAGCGAGTGGCTGCCTTGCCACCCGACGGGTCTTTACGAAGCTTTCTTCTGCCTCGTGGCCATGGGCATCCTCTTGTGGATGTACTACAAGCGCGACCTCGGCCACAAGCAGCCTGGCTTGATGTTCGGCACTTTCCTCGTCATCATCTTTGGCTCGCGCATCTGCATCGAGTTCCTGAAGAATGTCCAAGTCGACTTCGAGCGCAACATGACCTTCGACATGGGGCAGTGGCTTAGTATTCCTTTTGTGCTCATCGGTATTGGGATGATTGTTTGGAGCTTCGTGAATAGGAAGAAAGCAGAAAGCCAAGCCTGAGTTTGTCTTGATAATGCAAAAAAAATCAGCGTCCGGAATCTTCCGAACGCTGATTTTTCGTTTAGCGTAGTTGGATTATTCATCCAAATAGTAGCTGCTGAGGAAACCGTTCAACCGGTCGGTGATCAGCCCTTCCATCTCGGTGCGCTTGTATTTGGTGGCAACCTTTTGGAAATGGTGGAGCAGACTGATGCCTTCTTCCAGGTCTTCATTGTAATACTCCCTGAACTTCGGCTTCATGTTTCCATAATACTGCACCTTGTCGCTGTAGTTGTTGACCAGCTTCATCATATATTCGTCGCCCTTCAACGTGTCGCCGCAGACGTAGTACATCTCGGGGAACTGATAGGTGCGGATTTCGGCGGGGAACTTCTTGTCGGGGAAGAACTCCTGGAACTTGTCCATCACGATGACGGCCGAGTCGTATTGTTGGTGGTTGACCAAGGCCTGCGCCAAGCGTGAATAGGCCAACTGCGCATATTGGATTTCGCGCACACTCTCACGGTCGGGCACCACGTCGTCTTGGTTCATGCTGCCCCAGTTGACGATGCCTTCGTTGGCCTTGTTGACCAGCAGGTCATAGCTGCCATCACGATACACGCCGCCACGATAAGCCTTGGAGAAGTCTTCGGCTTCAACGGGGATGAAACGGTAGGCCAAGCCTTCCATGTGCAGGTACTTGTCGAGGCCCAAAAGCTTCGACATGTCGCTGAACGATGTGAAATACACCGGACGCTCCCAGTTGTTGGTGGCCATGAAGTCGAGCAACATGACGCCACTCTTGTAGAGGTAGTTGTCCTGGATGTTCCACGTGATCTCGTCGACGATGCGGTCTTGCATGCTCTCGGGCACGATGCCGTTGCGGATGCAGGCTTCCTTGTCGACGGTCAGCTTCACGCTGCGGCACGGTATATAATTATAGGTGGTGTTCCCATAACGTTTCACGGCCTTGGGGTTGTGGAGGAAGTCGATGACCTGCTTCAGTTCCACTGTCTTGCCCTTGAAGTATTCTTCCTCTTCCACAGGCACCTGCTCGTTGATGCCGTTGTCGTATTCCTTCTGGGGTAGTGTCAGCGGGAGCTTCTCGGACTCATATACCTTGCGGCCCATCTGGTGGACGTACCAGTAGCCGCTCGACAGCATGTAGTTACACACGCGCACGTCGGTACGGAAGCCTTCCACCTCTTGCACATACCATAAGGGGAAGGTGTCGTTGTCGCCACGGGTGAAGATGACCGAGTTGGGCGGCAGCTGAGCGAGGTAGTTGCGAGCCCAGTCGCGGGCCGAGGTCTTTCCCGAACGGTTGTGCTCCTCCCATCCGTTGGAGGCCAGCACGCAAGGCACGGCGACGAAGCAGAGCAGACCCACCAATACGGTGGTAATCATGCTTTGTTTCTTGGTCAGCTTGTTGATCCAGTCGATGATGGCGATGACGCCGAAGCCGATCCAGATGGCGAAGGCATAGAACGAGCCGGCGTAGGAGTAGTCACGCTCACGCGGCTGCTGGGGTGTCTGGTTCAGGTAGATGATGATGGCCAGGCCCGTCAGGAAGAAGAGCAGGAAAATGATCCAACTCTGCTTCAAGTCGTTCTTGAGCAGCCAGAACAAGCCGATCAAGCCAAGGATGAGAGGCAGGAAGTAGTATGTCGTACGTCCTGGGTTCTGCATGCAGGCAGGGATGTTGTCCTGGTCGCCGAGGCGGGCGTTGTCGATAAAGCTGATGCCGCTGAGCCAGTTGCCATGGTCCAGCTCGCCTTGGCTCTCGATGTCGTTCTGCCGGCCTACGAAGTTCCACATGAAGTAGCGCCAATACATCCAGTTGCATTGGTAGCTGATGAAGAACTTCATGTTTTGGGCGAACGTGGGCTTGTTGACATTGACCATCTCGCCACGGTAGTTTCTGACGCGCACGGGCGTGCCGGTGACGACGCCGCGGTCGTTTTTGCGGTAGCTCTCGTACATCTCTGCATGCGAACCTCTCTGAGTACTCCACATACGTGGGAAGATGGTCTTCATCTCGTCGGGATACTCGGGCAGGCTGCGTTTGTTCTCGTCAGTGATGACGTAACGGCCTTTCTCCTTGTCTTTAACGTAGACAGGCGAGCCGTCCTTGAAGTCGGACATCGGCGCGTTGTAGTATGGACCGTAAAGCAAAGGCCAGCTGCCATATTGGTCGCGGTTGATATAGGAAAGCATCGAAAGTGCTTCCTTAGGCTCGTTCTCGTTGATGGGCGTGTTGGTGTTGGCGCGGATGATCAGCATGAAGAACGAGGAATAGCCGATGAGGATGAACATGAAGGCGAGGATGGCGGTGTTCCAAATGACCTTTTTGCGCTTGGCCGTGTACCACAAGCCCCAGATGATGAGGCCGATGATGATGGCGAAATACACGATGGAGCCGAGGTTGAACGGTGCGCCGAGGGTGTTCACGAAGAACAGCTCCGTCTTGCCCGCCAGGTTGATGATTTGCGGCACGAGGAACATGTTGAGGAACCACAGCAGCACCAATGAGACCACGCCAGCCAGCAAGAAGCCGCCAAACGAGGTCTTCTTCCACTTCTTGAAATACACCACGTAAACAATGGCGGGCACGCACAGCAAGTTGAGCAGGTGGACGCCGATGGACAAGCCGACGAGGAACGCGATGAAGATAAACCATCGGTAGCTCTTCGGGTCGTCGGCCACTTGTTCCCATTTCAGGATGGCCCAGAAGGTGACAGCGGTGAAGAACGACGACATGGCATAGACCTCACCTTCCACGGCGTTGAACCAAAACGACTCGGTGAAGGTGTAAGCCACGGCGCCGATGAATCCGGCCAGCAGCACACCTATTTTATTAACCCATGGAGCATCTTCGCCTTCTTTCATCCACACTTTACGGGCCATCAGGGTGATGGTCCAGAAAAGGAAGACGATGGTGAGGCCGCTGCAAATGGCCGACATTACGTTGACCATCATGGCCACCTTGGTGACGTCGCCACCGGCAAAGAGCGTGAAGAAACGTCCAATCATCTGGAACAAAGGTGCCCCAGGCGGGTGACCCACTTGAAGTTTGTAAGCCGTTGAGATGTACTCGCCGCAGTCCCACCAACTCACGGTAGGCTCAAGCGTGAGGAAATACACGACGGTGGCGATGATGCCTGCCAACCATCCTGTAATGTTGTTTAACCTTTTGAAAGTCATAACGATATAAGAACTATTTGTTGATTTTTTGCTTCAAAATGGTCTTGACCAAACTGCAAAAATACGGATTTTTGTCTTACCTTTATGGAAAAAACGGCAAAATCGGCTTTTGCAGTATCTGATAGGAACTTTTTTTTCAAAAAAATGAAAAAAACTCTTGCTTGTAACAAAATTAGTTGTACTTTTGCAGCCGCATTCGGGAACGAATGATGTCGAGTGGTGTAATGGCAGCACTGCAGATTTTGGTTCTGCCTGTCAAGGTTCGAATCCTTGCTCGACAACTTAAGGTGGAAGAAAAGAACCTGCTACTTTGAGTAACAGGTCTTTTTATTTGAAGTTGGAAATATTAAATTTTGAATCTTAAATCTTTGAATTTTAAATGATTAATAAAGAACAAGTATCAGCCCTCTGTGAAGAAGCCCTTGCTGGCACCGACCGCTTCCTAGTGGAAGTGAAGGTGAAACCCAACAACGTGATTGAGGTCTATGTGGACTCCGACACGGCTGTCAACATTGACCATTGCGCCGAGTTGAGTCGCTACATCAACGAGAAACTCGACCGCGATGTGGAAGACTACGAGTTGAGCGTGCTGTCTTGGGGTCTCTCGGGTGCCTTGAAGATGGACCGCCAGCTGCAGAAATATGTGGGCAAGGACGTGGAAGTGAAGACGAAGGAGACGGGCAAGATGCAAGGCAAGCTGGTGAGTTTCGATGCAGAGAAAGTGGAATTTGCTCCTGCACCCAAGAAAGCCTCAAAGAAGAAACCTACTGAAGAGCCTGTAAACCTGTTCTTTGACCGCAAAAAAGTGGAAATCAAACCCGCAATAATCTTTTAGCCATAAAAGTCCCGCGTCCCGCAGTCCTGCGTCTCGCGTCAACAATCAACGATTAAACAATCAACAATCAACAACATAAAATGGATAACTACAAATTAGTAGAAACTTTCTCAGAATTCAAGGAATTCAAGAACATTGACCGCGAAGCCATGATGCGCATCATCGAAGATGTGTTTAGAGGCATGTTGAACAAGAAGTTCGAAACCGAGACTGACGACTTCATCGACATCATCGTGAACGTCGACAAAGGCGACTTCGAGATCTACCACAACCGCACGGTTGTTGAGGACGACGAACTGACCGACCCGCTGCGCCAAATCAAGCTTTCGGACGCCATCAAGATCGAGCCTGACTTCGAGGTGGGTGAGGAAGTGAACGAAGAACTCCGCATCGAGAGTTTCGGTCGCCGCGACATCCTTGCACTGCGTCAGAACCTGCAGACCAAAGTCTCTGAGTATGAGAAGGAAAATATCTTCCAGAAGTACAAGGAAAAGGTCGGTGAGATCATCACTGCTGAGGTGATGCACGTGTGGAAACGTGAAATCGTGGTCGTCGACGACGAGAACATCGAACTGATCCTGCCCAAGGCGGAACAGATTCCGAGCGACATTTATAAAAAAGGTGATACGCTCCGCGCCATCGTGAAGAGCGTCGATAGCGTTAACGGCTCGCCCGTGGTCACCTTGTCGCGTACCTCTGAGATCTTCCTGCAGCGTCTGCTCGAAGCAGAAGTGCCCGAAATCTACGACGGCCTCATCACCATCAAGAAGATTGTTCGCGAGCCTGGTCAGCGCGCCAAGATTGCCGTGGAGTCATACGACGACCGCATCGACCCCGTTGGCGCTTGCGTCGGCATGAAGGGAACGCGTATCCATGGCATTGTCCGTGAGTTGCGCAACGAGAATATCGACGTCATCAACTGGACCACCAACCCCGTGTTGCTTATCACCCGTGCCCTTAGCCCGGCCAAGATCACGAACATCGTCCTGAGTAGCGACAACACCATGGCCAATGTGTATATGGAGAACGACCAAATCAGCCTCGCCATCGGTAAGGGCGGCTACAACATCAAACTCGCTGGCAAATTGACGGGCTACGAAATCGACGTCTACCGTAACAGCGAAGCCAACAACGCCGAAGAGGATGTCGACCTGCAAGAGTTCTCCGACGAAATCGACCAGTGGGTCATCGACTCGCTCATCAAGATGGGCTGCGACACCGCCAAGAACGTGCTGTCGTACACTCCCGAAGAGGTGGCCTCACGCGCCGACCTTGAAATCGAGACCGTTAGGGATGTGTTCCGCATCCTGAGGGCTGAATTTGAACAAGATGCCGAATAAGCATTGCAATAATCACAAACGAGAAACAAAGAGAAAGAAACTATGTCCGAAGAAACAAATTTCACAATTCGATTATCGAAAGCGGTAAAAGAATTCAATGTGGGAAGGGACACCATTGTGGAATTCCTCGCCAAAAAGGGATTTCAGGTGGAAAACACTCCCAACACGAAGCTCACGGCAGACATGTATGCGCTGCTCGTGAAGGAATATCAGGGCGAGAAGGAAGTGAAGAACGAGGCCATGAAATTGGGTAACCTCTCTTACAAGGGTGGTAGTGTTTCCGTTGATTCGGCATTGCAATCGCCTAAGACTGTGGACGAAGAAGACCACGACGAGGTCATCATTCGCACCAACACGATATCATCGCCAACGAAGAAGACGGCAAAGCCTGCGGCCGAGCCTGAAAAAGTAGTGGCCAAGGAAGAGGCTCCCAAAGAGACCCCCAAAGAGGTCGAGCCTGAAACGAAGGCTCCCGAAAAAGTGGAGCCTGAGAAGAAACCTGAGACGAAGGAAGAAACTACATCGGGCATCTCCCTGAATATTGTCGGTAAGATAGACCTGGAGCCTAAGCCTCGTCAAGAGAAGAAACAGGAAAAGAAGGCCGAAAAGCAACCTGCCCAACCTCAGGAGAAGAAGAAGGAGAAACCCCAGCAACCGAAGCCGGTGGAGAAGGAGAAGAAACAGGAAAATCCTGTCAAAGAGGCTCCTGCTAAGGAGGAAGAAAAGCCTGTCGAGCCAAGGGTCATCAAGCTAGAGGCTCCCAAACTGACAGGCCCTACGGTTTTGGGTACCTTGGAATTGCCCGTCGAGAAGAAAGGGGGCAGACCTGAAGACTCGAAGAAAAAGAAACGCAAACGCATCATAGGTGGCAAACCTGAAGGCTCCTCTGAGAACCCGACGGGTCCCAATGTGAACGCTGGCGGAAAGAAACAGGATGGCGGCAAGCCGGGTAAGGGCCAGAAACCCGCCGACCAAGGCGGCAAGAAAGGCCTTAAGGACAGCCCCAAACCCAGCAAGAAGGACAAGAAAGGCAAACGCGAAGAGAAACCTGAACTGAGCGAAGAAGAGATCTCGAAGCAGATTAAGGACACCTTGGCACGCCTCGCCCCGATGGGTAAGTCCAAGACCTCCAAGCACCGCCGTGAGAAGCGTCAAGCTGTGGCTGGTACCATGATGGAGGAGATGATGCGTCAAGAGGCTGACCAGAAAGTGTTGAAGGTGACCGAGTTCGTTACCGCCAACGAGTTGGCGACGATGATGAACGTGCCTGTGGTGAAGGTCATCGGCACCTGCATGAGCCTCGGTATGCCAGTATCCATCAACCAGCGTCTCGACGCTGAAGCCCTTACCGTGGTGGCCGAGGAGTTCGGCTTCCAAGTCGACTTCGTCAGCGCCGACGTGCAAGAGGCCATCGCCGAGACCGATGAGGTCGACAAGGAAGAGGATCTCGTGCCTCGCGCCCCCGTCGTCACCGTCATGGGTCACGTCGACCATGGTAAGACCAAGCTCTTGGACTACATCCGTAACACCAACGTGGTGGCTGGTGAGGCTGGTGGTATCACCCAGCACATCGGCGCCTATGAGGTGACCACAGAGAGTGGCAAGAAGATCACCTTCTTGGATACCCCTGGCCACGAAGCCTTTACGGCTATGCGTGCCCGTGGTGCCAAGATCACCGACGTCGCTATCATCGTCATCGCTACCGACGACAGCGTGATGCCGCAGACCGTTGAGGCCATCAACCACGCCCAAGCTGCTGGCGTACCTATCGTCTTCGCACTGAACAAAATCGATAAGCCCACTGCCAACCCCGACAAGATTCGTGAGCAGCTGGCCAATATGAACATCCTCGTCGAGAGCTGGGGCGGTAAGTACCAAGACCAGGAAATCGCCGCTAAGATCGGCTTGAACGTCGACGCCTTGTTGGAAAAGGTGCTTCTCGAAGCCGAGCTCCTCGACTTGAAGGCCAACCCCAACCGTCTCGCCAAGGGCACGGTCATCGAGTCCGCCTTGGACAAAGGTCGTGGCTATGTGGCCAAGATCTTGGTGCAGAACGGCACCTTGAAGATTGGTGACATGGTGCTGGCAGGCACCACCTTCGGTAAGGTGAAGGCCATGTTCGACGACCACAACCGTCCCGTCAAGGAGGCTGGTCCTTCCACGCCGGTGCTGCTGCTGGGCCTGAATGGCGCTCCTATGCCGGGCGACGCCTTCAACGTGATGACCGACGAGCGCGAGGTGAAAGCCATCGCCAACCGTCGTGAGCAGCTGCAGCGCGAACAGACGCGCCGCACCAGCCCGCACATCACCTTGGATGAAATCGGCCGTCGTATCGCCATCGGTGACTTCAAGGAGCTCAACATCATCGTCAAGGCCGACGTCGACGGCTCCGTCGAGGCTCTGGCCGACAGCTTGCTGAAGCTCTCCACCGAAGAAGTGCAGGTCAATGTCATCCACAAGTCGGTGGGTGCCATCAGCGAATCGGACGTCATGCTGGCTTCTGCCTCCAACGCCGTCATCGTGGGCTTCAACGTGCGTCCTACCGCTCAAGCGCGTAAGATGGCGGAGAATGAGAAGATCGACATTCGTCTTTACTCCATCATCTACACCGCCATCGAGGAAATCAAGGCCGCTATCGAAGGCATGTTGGCTCCCGAAATCGAGGAGGTGGTCACCTGCAACCTCGAGATCCGCGAGACCTTCAAGATCAGCAAGGTCGGCACCATCGCCGGCTGTATGGTCTTGGACGGCAAGATCACCCGCAACACCAAGATTCGTGTCATCCGCGATGGCATCGTGATTTACACGGGCTTGCTCGGCTCCTTGAAGCGTTACAAGGACGATGTCAAGGAAGTCAGCGCTGGCATGGACTGCGGCTTGAACATCGAGAACTTCAACGACATCAAGGTTGGCGACATCATCGAAGGCTACACCGAGAAAGAAGTCGCCCGTAAGCTGTAAACCAGAATACTAACCCTCATGCAACCTCGCAATGTATAGGTTAATTGCATGCGACAATGGCTGAAAAGACAAACGTGAATACTTCCATTGAGAAGATCAAGAGGAGCATGAAGCTTAACAAACTCTCGTCTTTTTATCTCTTTGCCAACGACTATCATTGCGAAGTCGTCGACAATGTTATGGATGAAGTGAAAAACCTAGTCCCCAAGGCCATGCGAGGTAAAGCATGTGATTTCCTTGGCAACCAACTCAATTTTGCCATCAGCAGGATACAAAGAACCGATGGTGGCGAACAGGGTACCGAGACATGTTATCTTAGAGGTATCGACGTCATCGGTGATGAGTTGATGTTTACCTTGGACTTGATGGTCGAAAACGAGCTTAGCGGAGAGGCACGGTCGAGTGTCATTTCCGGTCAAACCCTTGACGACTTGATGCGGATTGCCCAAAACCAAGACGGGAACTACAACGTGGAGAATGCCTTGAATGGCATAGCTAATAATGTCATTAACAATCCTCTGCTCGTTGCAGTGAACCGTTTGGTTGATTTCAAGCCAGACATGGCTTGATTAGAGACGTCCGCAAAAGACAATGCTTAAAGAGACGCGATACGTCGCGTCTCTTTTTTTTATTGCAACATGGAGATTACCTTTAGCATCTGCTCGCCCAATCCAATGGTGTAGCCCTGCTTCATGAACACCACTTCGCTGTTGGCATTGGCAATGAGGAAGATGGGCCTGCTTTCGGTGTTGATGTGCAGGCCGTCCGCGATTTCGTCACGGATGACGCCTTCATTGTCGAGGCCATAAACGATGCCAATAGGTAAGTTGCTGAAATCCTTCAGCTTGAACTTGTCGAAGGATTCTCGGTCGCTGAAGACGAAGACGATCGGCAGGTCGCTGTCTTCAAAGTCTTTGCGGAAGGCGGCGATGTCCTGCATGGCGTGTGTCGTCGGCTCGCTGCCTTGGTCCAGCAAGCCGAGGATGAAATAGTTGTCCTTAATCAGCTGTTTCGGGTTGCATTCCTCACCCGTCTCCAGGTCAGTGAAGTGAACGTCGGCATAGAAGCTGCCGATGACGTGCAGCTCGTTGTCGGGCTGGCGCAACACCAAGCTGACATTGGTGGTCTCACCCGCCTTGATGCTGAAGAACTCGCTGTGGGTCAGTGCGGTGCCGTCTTCCAAACGGGTGCCTGCCGTGAGGATGTAATAGCCTTCGTCCAAGGGCGTAGGATGGTCGAAAGAGGAGAGCATCATGCCATCGTCGATGCCTGGGTCTTTGGCGTCGTAGGCCAAGAGGTGGAAGCTGTTGCCGTCAAACTTCTTGATGCTGAAGTGGGTGTAGTATTTCGGGTCGGCGACGGAGGCAGTGGGGTAGTAGTGGATGTTGACATAGCCTTGGGCCGTGTTTGTCGGTTCTGAAGCTTCGAAGTCAACGTTAACCCATTCGTTATCGAAATACTGCACATTGCCGTTGACGGGGTTGATCTGTGCAGCAATGCCCAAACTGCGGGCCATGGCCACGAAGAAGATGTCGCGCGAATGACGGTCGGCCTTGCGGACTTTCAGCACGCCTAATGGCGAGATGGGATACCGCTGAGGATTCAAGTCATCATTGGTGTTGATGTTGTTTTTCACCCAGTCGACGAGTAAAGAGGGGCTGTCGTGGTATCGCAACCACTCTTCCTTGGGGAAGAACTCGGTGAGGGTCTGACGCCACGGCACGAGCATCTCGTTGCTGATGCGAGGGCTGAGGATGTATTGGGCATAGTGCTCAACAGGCATCGAGACGGCCGACGAGGTGATGTCGGGCGTGTGGTCGAAGTGGTCTTTCAAGACATCAAGGGTGACGTCACGCAGGTCTTTGTCGGAGATGTTTTGCAGCAGGTTTACAGCCTTAATCTCCTGTTGCTTGCTTTGGGCATATTCCACGAAGTCGGCGATGGTCTGGTAGTTGCCCCAGGTCTTTTCGTAGATGCGGCACAGGCCTTTGTTGCCCGTGTTGATGATGAGCTTGTCTTGAGCGGCCTTGCAGTCTTTGATGTAGGCATTGCGCAAGGCGTCTTCTTGGGCCACGCGGCGGTCGTTTTCGGCACGCATCTCAGCCGTGACTTCGGGCAAGACGCTGGTTGGGGCGGGCGGCACCATATCGAACTCAAAGGTATCGCTCTGGCCTTGCTCATGGTCGAGGGTGATGGTGACGTTCTCTTGTTCGCCCGATTTGAAGACTTGGAAGCCGAACTTGCCGTCCTTGGCGGCGTAGGCCATCATGCAGCCCAAGCCGGCGGTGAGCCAGGTCTGGCCGTTCTCGTCCGTCGTCTTCTTGACCACGGTGCAGAACTCGGCGTAGTTATAGATCTTGAACTCCACGGGCAGGTTGGCCTGCGGCTTGCCGTCCATGTCCACGACGGTGAAGGTGGTCTTGGCGGTCTTGCCGTAGTTGTCCACCACGTTGATTTCCGTATAGTTGGCGCTGCGGCTGATGACCTCCTCTGGGCCGTCGTAGTCGCCAAACACGCGCGTGTGTAATAATAAGGTGCGCGAGGCGGGCTCGTTGAACCAACCTAAGTCAAGCACAGGCTCCGGCTCGCAGGCGCCGAGGAAATGCCAATTTCCATCCACCCAGGCTTCCACCCAGGCGTGGTTGTCGTCGCAGTGGGCCCAGCGAGGGGTATACACTTGTCTTGCCGGGATGCCCACGGTACGCAAGGCGGTCACCAGCAGCGTCGACTCTTCGCCGCAGCGACCCCATGAGGTCTTGATGGTGGCCATAGGCGCGCTGGTGCGGCTGTCGCTGCCTTTATAGTTGACGTGCTCGTGGCACCAGTGGTTCACTTCGAGGACGGCGTCATATAAAGAGAGGTCTTTCACACGCGCTTTCAGCTCCTCGTAGTAGGTGGCGCGGAAGCGGTCGAGGTTCTCGTTGTTGACGCGCACGGGCACCACGAAATGCTTGAACTCGCGCTCGGGGACGCTGGCGCCCCATGGCATCTCTTCTTTGGCCAGGAAGGCATAGTGGATGCACTCGCGGTAATAGTCCTCGGTGTAGTCTACGCTGTCGCCGAGCGGCATGTATTGGTAGAGGAACTGTAAGGCTTGTTTTTCGTTGAAGGTCGTTTCCTTTTCCGACGAGCAGGCCGAGAAGAACACTGCTGAAAGGATGGCAAAGGTAAGGATGATGTTTTTCATAGATGGATTATTTGCTGCAAAGATAGTGTTTATTTCAATCCTTCCATCAGGAACTTCCGCAAATGGAGGTGGGTTTTCTGAATTTGTAATGCAATTATCAGAAAAATACGCTATCAGATGCTCTGCCGTGAATGCAACCGCAGGAAAAGTGGGAAATATAAAAGGTGGTAAACCTACCACCTTTTTGTCAATATTATTTCTGGATCGCTTCGTGCCTAGCGATGACGCAAAGCGACGACAAGTATACTATACCATAAACTCTTCTAAAGTTGAGTGCAGAATCTCCTGCAATTCCGCTTTATGTTCGGGCGTGGTCTGCGTGAACAGGAAGCCCCACACACTCATGGCGGGATTCATGATGTCTCGGGTCTCCAACACGCCGTGGAAGTGCCTCTTGATACGCTCGAAGTCGAGCTTGCGATTGGTGTCGTAAGGCTTGTCCAGGACGATGAAGCTGAACACGTCGTTCTCGATGCCGTTCCACATGGTGGCATAGTCGGGGCGGATGCCCTCGAAATAGCACTGTACAGGCAGCAGGTGGCAGGTGTGACGCGTCAAGTCGTTGAGGCACATACCGGCGAAACGCAGCGGGTTGACCTCAATCGGGATGGCACGACCCGAGTTCTTGTCGACGCGGAACTCCACGTGCATCGGGAAGTTTTTCAGTCCAAGCACGCCGTTAAGGTCAATGCAGAACTGGTTGAAAGCCGGATAGTTGGCTTCGAAGATCTGCTTGCTCATGCAGTAGAGACGGTCGCTGACGTCGGTCTCGTCCTTGAAGATATGGTGGAAGATGTTGATGATGTTGGGCTTGCCCTCGGCATCATAGTAGGCATCCACGGCATATTCCTCGCCTTCGATGAACTGTTCCAGCACGAACATCTCGCTGCGCACCACGGTCTCGGGGAACACGGCGCACTGCTTGGCGAAGTTGTGGTCGATGTCGTCCAAAGCGGCCTGCCATTCAGCCTTGTTGCGGACGATGTACACGCCCACGCTGAGGAAGCCAACTGCCGGCTTCAGCACCAAAGGCAGCGGCAACTCATCGGGGTTGAGGCTGCGCAAGGCTTTCATCTCCACCTCTTTATAATAGAAGTCGGGATAGATCTGCTGACAGATGCGGCGGAAGGCGGCCTTGTCCTTCAGAATCTTGACCTTTTTCACCAGCTCCGACTCGGGCAACTGGGCATAGAGCCACACCAAGGCGTTCTCGGAGACGGCATAGAGTTGATTGGTTTGGTTGTATCTCTCAACGAACTGTTTGTCATCCAAAAGGTTGAGTTGGTGGCCTTGCTGCTTCAGCACCTCGGCCATGTCGTTATGCAAAACGGGGATTTGTTTCTCTTCCAGATAGGCCACCAAAGGGGCGGAAACGTATGGCTTTTCTAAAATGATCATCTCAAAATGTTTTGTGTTCTGTCAGGGCCGTATGAAACGAATTTGATCGGCACGCCGACGTAGTTTTCAATGAATTTGATGTAGTCTTCCAGCTTCTGCGGAATCTTGCCTTCGATCTTCTGCTGCCAGCCAGGGATTTCCGTGTAGACAGGTTCCATGGTCTCGGTGCAGGCGGCGAAGGGCAGATGCTTGGTCTCTTGTCCGTTGTAGCGGTAGGCGGTGGCGACTTTCAGGGTGGCGAAGTCGTCCATCACATCGCTCTTCATCATCATCAGGTCGGTGACACCGCTGAGCATGACGGCATATTTCAGCGCAGGTAGGTCGAGCCAGCCGCAACGGCGCGGACGACCCGTGGTGGCGCCGAACTCGTGACCGTTTTGGCGGAGCATCTCGCCCGTCTCGTCAAACAACTCGGTGGGGAAGGGGCCTGTGCCCACGCGGGTGCAGTAGGCCTTGAAGATGCCGTACACCTTGCCCACGCGGCTCGGAGCAACGCCCAAGCCAGAGCAGACGCCTGCCGCGATGACGTTAGAGGAGGTCACGAAAGGATAGCTGCCGAAGTCCACGTCGAGCATGGAGCCTTGAGCACCTTCGGCCAGCACTTTCTTGCCGTTGTCGAGGGCCTCGTTGATGAAGTATTCGCCGTCAACGAATTGGTATTGCTTCAGGTATTCGATGCCTTCGAACCACAGTTTTTCGTATTCGGCGAAGTCGAGGCCGTCGAGTTGGAAGCCCTGCATCTCGAAGCCGAGGCCGGCAATTTGCTGCAAGTGGGCTTTCTTCAGGCTCTCGTATTTCTCACGGAAATCGGGCGCGTTGATGTCGCCGATGCGGAGACCTCTGCGGGCGGTCTTGTCGGTGTAGGTCGGGCCGATGCCTTTCAGCGTGGTGCCGACTTTCATCTTACCCAAGGCCTTCTCGTTGGCGGCGTCCATGGCGCGGTGGGTGGGCAGGATGAGGTGGGCGCGGTTGGCGATCATCAAAGTCTGACGCAGGTCGAAGCCAGCCTCGCGCAAGCCTTCGATCTCACCTTTTAATATATGAGGCTCGATGATGACGCCGTTGCCGATGAGGTTGATGCAGCCAGGGGTGAGCACGCCCGAAGGGATGTTGTGCAGCACAAACTTCCTGCCTTCAAACTCGATGGTGTGACCGGCATTGGGACCGCCTTGGAAACGGCAGACGATGTCGTAATTCGGGGTGAGGGCATCGACGACCTTGCCTTTGCCTTCGTCGCCCCATTGTAAGCCGAGTAAGATATCTAATTTATTCATTATCAATTGTTTTTCTTGTGTCCATAAAATATCAACGAATGATGCGTAATCTCCACCCCCAGCTGCTCTTCTATCGATTTTTGGATCTCCAAAAGGCGCGGGTCGCAAAACTCCATGACGGTTTCCGTCTCCAGGTCGATGAAGTGGTCGTGCTGGCGGAACTTGTAGGAGCGTTCGTACTGAGCGCAGTTGTGCCCAAACTGGTGCTTGATGACCAAGCCACAGTCGAGCAGCAGCTCGATGGTATTATATAAGGTGGCCCTGCTGACGCGGTACTTGTTGTCTTTCATCTGGTTGTACAGCGAGTCGATGTCGAAGTGCCCGTTGGTCGAGTAAATCTCCTTGAGGATGGCGAATCGCTCGGGGGTCTTGCGCAACTTCCTCCGCTGTAGGTAGTCGATGAATAACTTCTTGACGGCCAGATAGGTATTGTCAAATGAGTCTTTCATTTTTCAGGTCGTGATGTTGGCGCAAAGATAAGTGTTTTTTCAGAACAATTCTAAATAATTCACATTATTTTTAATTGCTCTTACGCACCACTTTTTGGATCTCCTTGAGCTGGTTCAGTTTGGCGATGAGGTCGTCGAGTTCCTTGGTGTTATGTACGTAGATAGAGATGGTGGCTTCCACCACGTCTTGTTTGGCCTCCATGTGGAGCGAATGCAGGTTGAGTTGCAATTCGTTGGAGAGCAGGTTGGTCATGCGGTTGAGCAGGCCCTTGGTGTCCAAGGCGGTGATTTTCAACTCGGCGAGGAAGGCGATTTCGCTCTTGGGTTGCCATTTGGCCTTCACGATGTTGTTGCCGAAACGCGACGAGAGCTGGATGGCCTTGGGACAGTTGCTCCTGTGAATCTGCAGCGGCTCGCCGGGGAAGCTGAAGGCGATGACGTCGTCACCAGGGATGGGGTTGCAGCAGGTCGACACGTTAAAGTCGAACTCGCCCGAGGTGGTGATGGACGGCGTCTCGTCTTTTTCCTTGTTGTTGCCCAGCAGGCCGAAGGTGATGTAACGCACGAAGCTGCTGGTGTTCGATTGGGGCTTGAGCACGCTGCGGACGAGGCGCTCGTCGATTTTGCCTGTGGCCACCTGATAGTAGAAGTCGATGGTGCTGGTGAGCTTTTCGGCCGCCATCACCTCGTTACGGTTGGCTTTGGAAGGCTCAAGGGAGAGCTTGTGCATGATTTCCTCGAACTTCTGCTCGCCTTCGTCACGGAAGCCGCGGCGGTATTCCTTGATGCCGCTCTTGAGGCGCGACTTGGCCGTGGCGGTGGCCAAAAACTCGAACCATTTCTCCTGTGGATGTTGTGACTCGGAGGTGATGATCTCCACCTGGTCGCCCTTGGTGAGTTTGCGGTCGAGTTGCGACAGCTGGCTGTTGACGTTGGCGGCGATGCTGTGGTCGCCGATTTCGCTGTGGATGTTATAGGCGAAGTCGAGCACGGTGGAGCCTTTGGGCAGCGTGATCATCTTGCCCTGTGGGGTGAAGACGTAGATCTCGTCGGAGAAGAGGTCGAGTTTGAAGTTGTCGACGAACTCGATGGCGTTGTCCGACTCGCTGCCGATAAGGTTTTGTGCTTTCTTCAGCCATTCGTCGAAGCCGCTTTCAGTCTTGTCATCGTCGGTCTTGTATTTCCAATAGGCGCCAAAGCCCTTCTCGGCAATCTCTTCCATGCGCTGGCTGCGGATCTGCACCTCCACCCAGTTGCCCGTCTGGCCCATCACCACGGCGTGCAGGCTCTCGTAGCCGTTGGCTTTCGGGAACGAGATCCAGTCCTTCAGTTTCTTGGTGTAGGGACGGTAGCAGTTGGTCAGCACGGCATAGATCTTCCAACACTCCATGCGCTCGTGCTCTTTTGGACAGTCGGTGATGAGGCGGACGATGAAGGAACCATAGAGGTCTTCAAAGGCCAACTCCTTGTCCATCATGCGTTTCCATACCGAGTTGACCGAGCGTTCCTTGATTTCGGCTCTGGCTTTGATGCCGTTTTTCTCCAATTCGGCTTCGATGGGGGCGATGAAGTCGCGCAGCTCGCCCATGCGTTTGCCGCGCACATCGTCCATGCGCTTGCGGATGTTGTAATAGATGGTGGGGTTGGTGTATTTCAGCGATAGGTCTTCCAGCTCGATTTCGATAGCATGGAGGCCGAGGCGATAGGCGAGGGGAGCATAGATATAGGTCGTCTCCGAGGCGATCTTCAGCTGCTTGTGCTTGGGCATCGAGTCCAAGGTGCGCATGTTGTGGAGGCGGTCGGAGAGCTTGATGAGCACCACGCGGATGTCGTACGACAGCGACGAGATGACCTTCTTGAAGTTCTCGGCCTGTGCACTCTCGGCGCCTTCCAGGTTTTCGAATTTGGTGAGGCCGTCCACCACGCGTTCCACCTTCTCGCCAAACATCTCACGGATGTCGTCAAGGGTGTATTTCGTGTCTTCCACCACGTCGTGCAGCAAGGCACAGATGATGGAGGTGCGGCCCAAGCCGATGTCGTGGGCGGCGATGGTGGCCACCTCGATGGGATGGTAGATGTAAGGCTCGCCCGAGCGGCGGCGTTGGTCCTTGTGGGCCTCCACGGCAAAGTAGAACGCCTTGTCGACCATCTCCAGGTCAGCGGCTTCCTTGCGCGTCTGCCAAGCGTCGATGAGACGCTGGTGTCGTCGTTCGATTTCCTCTTTCTCTTCTTTGGAATAGGTGTCGGGTAAAGCTGGTGTCATAGGTATTTGCATTTTTAGACTGCAAAGTTAGAGATAATCTTTTTTATCCAAGGTGTTTTGGAGGGGATTTTTTTCTTATTTTTGCGCCCATAATGAAAAACATCCGTAATTTTTGCATCATAGCCCATATCGACCACGGCAAATCGACCTTGGCCGACAGGCTTTTGGAACTAACCCATACGCTGAATGACAAGGAACTCGTCGACCAGGTTTTGGACGACATGGACCTTGAGCGCGAGCGCGGCATCACCATCAAGAGCCACGCCATCCAGATGAAATACAACTACAAGGGCGAGGAATACACCCTTAACCTCATCGATACTCCCGGTCACGTCGACTTCTCCTACGAGGTGTCGCGCAGCATCGCGGCCTGCGAAGGCGCCTTACTGGTGGTGGATGCCACGCAAGGCATTCAGGCTCAAACGATTGCTAACCTTTATTCTGCCCTTGAGCACGATCTTGAGATTATCCCCGTGATGAACAAAATCGACATGGACAGCGCCATGGTCGACATCGTAGAGGACCAGATGGTGGACCTTTTGGGCTGCGACCCTTCGGAAATCCTGAAGGTCAGCGCCCGCACGGGCGAAGGTGTGCCTGCCGTACTCGATGCCATTGTCGACCGCATCCCCTGCCCCAAAGGCGACCCCGAAGCACCGCTGCAAGCCCTCATCTTTGACTCAGTGTTCAACTCGTTCCGCGGCATCATCGCCTATTTCCGCATCATGAACGGCACCATGCGTACCAACGATTTGGTGAAGTTCTTCGCCACGGGCAAGGAATACAACGCCGATGAGATTGGCGTGCTCCAGCTGAAGCAAGTGCCTAAGAAAGAGCTTTCTGCGGGCGATGTGGGTTACATCATCTCGGGCATCAAGACCTCAAAGGAGGTCAAGGTGGGCGACACCATCACGCACGTCGAAAGGCCTTGCGCCGAGCCGGTGGCGGGCTTCGAGAACGTGAAACCCATGCTGTTTGCAGGTATCTATCCCGTCGATGCAGATGACTATGAAGAGTTGCGTGCTTCGTTGGAGAAGCTGCAACTCAATGATGCTTCCTTGGTATGGGAGCCTGAGTCGTCGGCAGCCTTGGGCTTCGGCTTCCGCTGCGGTTTCTTGGGCCTCTTGCACATGGAGATCGTGCAGGAACGCCTTGACCGTGAGTTCGACATGGACGTCATCACCACGGTGCCCAACGTGTCGTTTAAATGTTTCAAGACTGATGGCGAGATGATTGAGGTGCACAACCCCAGTGGCCTTCCCGAGGTGACGAAGATCGACCACATCGAGGAACCCTATATCATCGCCCAAATCATCTCGAAGAACGAGTTCACGGGTCCCATTATGACGCTCTGCATCGACCGTCGTGGCGTGCTGAAGAACCAGGTCTACCTCTCCACCGACCGTGTGGAGTTGACCTTCCAGATGCCGCTGAGCGAAATCGTCTTCGACTTCTACGACAAGCTGAAATCCATCTCGAAGGGCTATGCCTCCTTCGACTACCATATCGCTGGCTATCAGGATGCCGACTTGGTGAAACTCGACATCATGCTCAACGGCGAGTCCGTTGACGCCTTGTCTACGTTGATACATCGTGGCCATGCCTATGACTTCGGTCGTCGCATGTGCGAGAAGCTGAAGGAATTGATACCTCGTCACCAGTTCGACATCGCTATTCAGGCGGCCATCGGCGCGAAGATCATCGCCCGCGAGACGGTGCGCCAGGTACGCAAGGACGTGACGGCGAAGTGCTACGGCGGCGACGTCTCCCGTAAGCGCAAACTGTTGGAGAAACAGAAGGCCGGTAAGAAACGCATGCGTCAGATCGGCAACGTCGAGGTGCCGCAGTCGGCGTTCCTTGCTGTCTTGAAATTAGATTAACCCTTGTAGAGACGTGCCATGGCGCGTCTCTACAATCAACAATCAACGATAAACAATTCAACAATCAACAAATAAACAACTATGGAACACCTTATCCCTGCATGGATGTTAATTCCTTTCGTCGTGATGCTCCTCTGCATTGCGGTCTTGCCATTGCTGCCCAAGGTGGGCGAGTGGTGGGAACACAACCTTCACAAACTGTATGTGTCGCTCATCCTGGGCGTGCCCGTAGGCATCTGGCTCTGCGTGAACGGCATGAGCCATGAACTGATTCATCAGATGATCTTCGACTACGTGCCCTTCATCTTGCTACTCATGGCGCTGTTCGTCACGACGGGCGGCATCTGCATCAAGGGTGACCTTGTGGCAAAACCGATCACCAACACCATCATCCTCGGCATCGGCTGGCTTTTGGCCTCGTTTATGGGTACCACGGGAGCGGCCATGCTGCTGATACGCTTGGTGTTGCAGACCATCTCGCAGCGTAAGTACAAGATGCACACTGTCCTCTTCTTCATCGCTATCGTGGCCAACTGTGGCGGTTTGTTGTCGCCCCTCGGCGACCCGCCTTTGTTCCTGCTGTTCCAGAAAGGCGCCAGCTTTGGATGGTGGATGCAGAATATGTTCCTCGAATGGCTCGTCACGGGTATCTTGCTGCTGGTTGTTTATTTCTTGGTTGATACTTATTTTTACCGCAAGGAGCCTAAGGAAAACCTTGCGGCAGACGAAGCCCAAAAAGTATCATTGCAATTCTCCGGCCTCATCAATATCGTGTGGTTGCTCTGCATCATCGTCAGCACCATGTTCATCAACAAGACCTACATCCCTGCCATGGGAGGCGAACATGCCCCTTGGTATTTGAGGCTTTTGCGCGAGTGGGTATTTATCGCCATCATCGTGTGCTCGTGGCTGACCACGAAGAAGAAAGCCCGCACCGACAACAACTACTCGTGGGTGCCTATCCTCGAAGTGGCCTGTGTGTTCGTCGGCATCTTCGCCACGATGACACCTGCCCTGATGTTCCTCGAACAGATGAAAGAGACCATCCAAGGCTTCATCAGCCAGCCTTGGCAGTATGTCTATTGCACCGGTGTGCTATCGGCCTTCCTCGACAATGCGCCTACTGCAATGGTGTTCAACTCCATGGCTCCTTACGGCGACATCGTGGGCCTGGCTGCCGACCCATTCCTGAAAGCCATCTCGATGGGTGCCGTGTTCTTCGGCGCTCTGACCTATATCGGCAACGGCCCCAACTTCATGGTGAAGTCCATTGCCGAGCAGGAAGGCATCAAGATGCCGTCGTTCTTCGGCTATATGGCCAAGTTCTCGCTCGTCGTGTGCCTGCCCATCTACGTGATTGTGCAACTCATATTCATCGCATAATAGCACAAAAACATGTCCGACGGTATTCTCTACGAGATAGCGATGACGCAACTGCCTGGTATCGGTGATATCAGCGGCAAGAAGTTCGTGCAGTATTGCGGCAGCGCCGAGGCCGTCTTCAAAGAGACACGCAAGTCGTTGGAGAAGATCAACGGCATGAGGGAGGCTTCCATCGACGCCATCTGCAAGCCCAAGGGATACCTGAGAAGGGCCGAGGAAGAGATGGCCTTCATGGAGAAAAACGGCATCCAGCCCTTGTTCTTCCTCGACTCCGACTATCCGCGCCGCCTCTTACAGTGCGACGACGGCCCGATGATGCTGTACTACAAAGGCAAGGCCAATCTCAATGCCAACCGTGTGGTGGCCATCGTCGGCACGCGCAACATCACCGAATATGGCAAGGAGAACTGCAACCAGCTGGTGGAAGACTTGAAAGACGACAATGTCTTGATTGTGAGTGGTTTGGCATACGGTGTCGACACCTGCGCCCATAAGGCCTCGGTGAAAAACGGCATCCCGACGGTCGGCGTGATGGGCAGCGGCATGCAGCAGATTTATCCTGCGCCGAATAAGAAATTGGCGTCCGACATGGTGGAGCAGGGTGGCGGCATCCTCACGGAATGTATCAGCGGCACTTTGCCCGACCGGGAGAACTTCCCGCGTCGCAACCGTATTATCGCGGGCATGGCGGATGCCGTGGTCGTCATCGAGTCGGCGATGAAAGGCGGCTCGTTGATTACCGCTGACATTGCCAACTCCTACAGCCGTGATGTGTTTGCCTATCCCGGCCGCGTCATGGACCTCTACAGCCAGGGATGCAACTACCTCATCCGCACCAACCGCGCCCATCTCATGGAGAGCGTGCTTAACCTGCGTTATATCATGCGCTGGGACTCGGAGTCGAAGACGGAGAAGCAAACGGCCTTGTTCCGTGAGTTCACGCCTGAGGAGAAGTTGGTGATGGACTGCTTCGGTGCCAATGCCGTCATCAACCTCGACGACATCATCGTGAAGACGGAGCTGTCGACGACGAAGATTGCGGCCATCCTGTTGACTTTGGAATTTGACGGTGTGCTGATGGCATTGCCCGGAAAACGTTACCAGAAATGTTAGGCAAGGTCATCAAATCGACGGGTAGCTGGTACATTGTCCTTGACGAGACAGGACGGCAGTGGGAGTGCCGTTTGCGTGGCAAAATCCGCTTGGACGGCATCCGCAGCACCAACCCTGTGGCGGTGGGCGACAATGTGCAGTTTGAGCAGGAGCCTGGCAAGGAGACCGGCGTCATCAAGAAGATAGAGCCGCGCGATAACGTGATTGTCCGCCAGTCGGTCAACCTGAGCAAGGCATCGCATATCATCGCTGCCAACGTCGACTTGGCCATCGTGGTGGCCACCATCGCCCAGCCCCGCACCTCGACGGGCTTCATCGACCGTTTTCTGGTCACCGCCGAAGCCTACCACATCCCCGCCGCCTTGATTTTCAACAAGTGCGACCTCTACACCGACGAGCAAATAGGGGAGATGTGCGTGCTGATGGAATACTACCAAAGCCTCGGCTACACCTCGTTCGGCGTGTCGGCCAAAACGGGCTTCCAAGTCGACCAACTGAAGGATTTGATGCAAGACAAGATATGTCTGTTCTCCGGCCATTCCGGTGTGGGCAAGTCGGCCCTCGTGAATGCCCTTGACCCCTCGTTGAACGTCCGTATCGGCGAGATTTCGGACTACCATGAGAAAGGCAAGCACACCACCACCTTTGCAGAGATGCATCGTCTAGGATTCGGTGGATGGATTGTCGATACGCCTGGTATCAAGGAATTTGTGCTGTACGACCTTGAGAAAGAGACGCTGGCGCAGCGTTTCCCCGAGATGCGTAACCTGATGAGCGAATGCCGTTTCGCCAACTGCACCCACACACACGAACCCGGTTGTGCGGTGAAAGCCGCTGTCGAAAACGGTGACATCGCCGACTGGCGTTATGTGAACTACATCCGCATGATGACCGACGAAAGCCATGAATCTGTGAAAGAAGAAGGAATATGAAAATCGCCCTATTTGGAAAGACCATCGCCCCCGAGAACGGGGAATATATGCGGCAACTGTTTAAGGAACTGGCCGATAATGAAGTAGATATTGTTGTCTACCAGCCTTTTGCCGATATCGTCGCTGCCTTCATCCCGCAAGGCCTACACTATGATGTCTTCACCTCTCATGACGACTTGAAAGCCGACCTGCTGTTTTCCATTGGCGGTGACGGAACGATTTTGGACACCGTGCCTTTCGTCCTCGACTCAGGCATCCCCGTGGCGGGCATCAACATGGGCCGCTTGGGTTTCCTCTCCGGCATCTCGAAAAATGAAATCGCCATGGCGGTAAAGAGCGTCATTACAGGCGATTATGCCGTTGAGCAACGCACCTTGTTGGAGCTGGTCTCGCCCGAGAAAGTCTTCGACGACGTGAAATATGCCCTCAATGAGCTGAACGTCATCCGTAATCCAGAACATAGCCTGCTGGCAATCAAGGTTTTTGTCGACGATGTCTATCTCAATACCTATTGGGGCGACGGCATTTTGCTGGCCACCCCGACGGGCTCCACGGCCTATTCGTTGAGCGCCGGCGGCCCCATCATTGCGCCGAATGCGAAAAACTTCGTCATCACGCCTATCGCCACGCATAATTTGACGGTGCGTCCCGTCGTCATCCCCGACGACAGCACCATCCGTATCCAGGTGGAAGGACGTGAGAAGAAATTCGTCTTCAGCATGGACTCAAGGAGCTGTACCTTAGACACTTCCGTTCAACTCGAGGTGCGCAAGGCCGACTTCTGTCTCAACCTGATCAGGATGCGCGGTGAGGACTTTTTCAGCACTATTCGTAACAAATTGATGTGGGGAAAAGACAATAGAAACTGATTTCTGTCGTTTTCATTGGAAAAATTCGTATTTTTGCAGTTTTGAATGACTATGTATAGAAAAATTCGTTTCTTATTGATATTGAGCTGCTTGGCTGTTTTTTCGCAAGTCAAGGCTCAGTTTAATGACCCCAAAACCTTGGAGATCGGGCCGCATGTCGGTGCCAGTTATTACATGGGCGACCTCAACCCGATGTATCCTTTCGCCCAGTCGAGATTGCAATATGGTGGTTTGGTGCGTTTTAACTACGACAACCGTTGGACGTTCCGTTTTACCTATTCCCATGCCACGGTGACGGCATCCGACGAGGTCATCAAATGGCGCCCTGAACGCGGATTGAACTTCACCTCAAAAATCAACGACTTCAGCATTGTGGCCGAGTTTAATTTCATCGAATACTACACAGGAAACCCGAAAAAGAACGTGTCACCTTACATCTTCGGTGGCATTTCGGTGTTCCATTACAAGACTTTCGCAACTGTCGGCGACCAATTGGTTGACCTGCGCGATTACGATACGGAAGGCCCGCAGGACCCTGACGAGAAGTGGTACAACAAGATGTTTGGCAAGAACGTCCCTGTTGGCGTGTCCATCCCCTTCGGCTTTGGCGTGAAGTTCTCACTGTCGCGCCACATGGCCGCAGCGGTGGAATGGAGCATGCATAAGACCTTCACTGATTATCTCGACGATGTCGCCAAAGTGTATCCCGAGGAACATGCCCTTTACACCACTGAGGATGGCACGTCATACGACTTGACAGACCCGACGGGCAGCTATATCGCAGGCCATCAGCGTGGCAACTCATCGTTCAAAGACTGGTACGGCATGGCTCGCGTGTCGTTGACCTGGAAATTCAACCTGCCCGACGGCAGAGGCTGTAACCTTAGCAAATTCTGACCATGGAACTGAAAGACCAACTGATGCAACAAATCGACCGTGAGCGTCTGCCGCAGCACATCGCCATCATCATGGACGGCAATGGCCGCTGGGCCAAGGAACGTGGCAAGCAACGTCTCTTTGGCCACCAAAGCGCCATCCAGTCGGTGCGTGAGGTGAGCGAGGCCTCAGCGGAGATTGGCGTACCCTACCTGACTTTGTATGCCTTCTCCACCGAGAACTGGAACCGTCCCCTGGCCGAAGTCACCGGACTGATGTCGCTGCTGGCAACGACCATCACGAAAGAGGTCAGTACTATGAACAAAAACAGCATCAAGTTGAACGCCATCGGTGACTTGAAGAGCCTGCCCAAGGCCAACTACGAGCAGCTGATGCAAGCCATCGCCGACACGAGCCATAACACCAGAATGACTTTGACTTTGGCCTTGAGCTATTCAGGTCGTTGGGACTTGAAACAGGCTGCACAGCATATGGCACAGGACGTCGCGCAAGGAAAACTGCAGCCCGACGCCATCGATGATGCCGTGATTTCGTCGTACCTCTCCACGGCGGGCATGCCCGACCCAGAGCTGCTCATCCGCACCAGCGGTGAGGAACGCATCAGCAACTTCCTGCTGTGGCAGTTGGCTTATTCCGAATTGTATTTCACTCCAAAATATTGGCCCGACTTCCGCAAGGCCGACCTCTACGAAGCGATTCTCAACTATCAGCATCGTGAACGCCGCTTCGGGAAGACCAGCGAACAAGTGACCGCCAAATGAATATTAGAGCTATGCGATTGAGATATTTACCTATACTACTGTTCCTTACGATGCTCCTGGGCCTCGGGAGCAGTGCATTTGCACAAATCCAAATTGGCGACGACCTATCTGAGATCGACTATGCGCATCCGCAGAAGTACGAAATCGGTGGCATCGTCGTGGATGGCGCCAAGTATGTCGACGGCTCAATGCTGAGCATGATTGCCGGCTTGAGGGTGGGAGAGACCATCACCATTCCGGGTGACGAGATTGCCACGGGCATCCGCAAGATATGGGAACAGGGCCTCTTCGAGGATGTGGCCATCAACGCCACCGAATTTGTGGGCAACAAAGTCTTCCTTCAAATCGTCATCAAGGAAAAACCCCGTGTATCCAAGTTCTCCTTAAAAGGCATCAAGAAAAGCGAGGCTGACGATATCCGCAACAAGATCAACCTGTCGAGAGGCGACATCGCCACCGAGCATTTGTTGACCAAGACAACGCGCATCATCGAGGATTTCTATTACGAAAAGGGCTTCTATAATGTGGCTATTGACATCCAACAGGTGCCTGATACCGTCCGTGAGAACTATATCGATATGGTCATCAACATTGACAAGGGACAAAAGGTGAAGATTGGCAAAATCAATGTGATTGGTAACGAGAACCTCTCTGACGGACAGATATATACGGCGATGAAGGAGACCAAGCAACGGGGCAATTTCGACCCCTTGGATCCCTTGGGACCATTGGTGATAAACACCCTAGCCGATGTGTTTACTTTGCATCCTTTGAGAGCCATCAATGGTGTGGAAGAGTATTTCTACGACAATTACCGCCCTCGCATCTTCAAAAGCTCGAAATATCTGGAAAAGAACTACGAGGAGGATAAGAAACACATCATCGAGAAGTACAATGCCAAAGGCTACCGTGATGCCCGTATCGTCAGCGATTCGGTGTATCGTATTGATGAAAACAACCTCGGCATCGACCTCGTCATCGATGAGGGCAATAAATACCACTACCGCAACATCTCTTGGACGGGCAATACCAAATATACCGACGAGACCCTAAACGCTATCTTGGGCATCAAGAAAGGCGACGTTTATAATAAGGAGTTGCTCGACAAGAACTTGAACTACAGCGAGACCAATTTGGATATCAGCTCGTTGTATATGGACGATGGCTACCTCTTCTTCCGCGTCGACCCTGTGGAGGTGGCTGTCGAAAACGACTCGATAGACCTCGAGATCCGCCTTACAGAAGGCAAGCAGGCCCGCATTAGCAACGTGACACTGTCGGGCAACACCAAGACTTATGACCATGTGGTGTTGCGTGAGCTTTATACCCGTCCTGGACAGCTGTTCAGCCGAAGCGACGTGGTGCGCTCCGTCCGTGAGTTGGCCACGCTCGGCTTCTTCAACCAGGAGTCCATCAACCCCGACGTGCAGCCTAATCCTTCCGACAATACCGTCGACATCGGCTATTCCGTTGAAGAAGCCGCCGCCGACCAAATCCGATTCTCGGCGGGTTTCGCCGCTGGCTATCTGATGTTGGAGGCAGGCCTTCAGTTCTCCAACTTCTCGATGCGTAACATCTTCAACAAGAAAGCTTGGAAGCCTCTGCCGATGGGCGACGGACAGAAACTCGCCTTGACCGTGAGTACCTTGGGCAGAAGATACATTACCTATAGCATTTCGTTTACCGAGCCATGGTTGGGTGGTCGCAAGCCCAACGCTTTTTCGGTTTCGTTTTACCAAGCGTTCTATACTAACAACTACGAGAGGACGGATGAAAAATATGGTTGGTTCAACATGACGGGTGGTACCATCGGCTTGGGCCGTCGCTTGACCTGGCCTGACGACTACTTCTCGCTGTTCCAAGGACTCAACTTTAAGCGTTACAAGCTGAACAACTATCTGTCGTCGTTCCTTTCCGTGGGTGATGGCAATGGAGCCTTCAACCTCATCAGTTATAGCTTTGTGCTGTCACGCAACTCGGTAAGTCAGCCCCTCTATCCGCGCAGTGGCTCCGAGTTCCAGCTGGGATTGGAAATCACACCTCCCTATTCGCTGTTCACCAATAAGGATTACACCAACCTTTCTGACAACGAGAAATACAAATGGATCGAGATGCACCGCTGGACCTTTAAGGCTGTATGGTACACCGAACTCTATGAGAAACTCGTGATGATGACCCGCGTGCGCTTCGGCTATTTGGGTCACTATAACAAGCAGATTGGTCCTACACCCTTCCATCGTTACTTCATGGGCGGCGATGGCTTGAGCGGCTATTCCATGGACAGCCGCGAGCTGGTGGGTATGCGTGGTTATGCCAACAACTCGCTGACGCCTGGTGCCTATAACAATTCCAACCAAGGTGGCGACATGTTCACGAAATACACCTTGGAGCTGCGTTATCCGCTCTCTTTGAATCCACAGGCCACCATCTATGCCTTGACCTTCCTCGAGGCCGGTAACTGCTGGCTCGGGTTCAAGGACTTCAACCCCTTTGACGTGAAGCGTTCGGCAGGCCTTGGCGTGCGTATCTATCTGCCTATGTTCGGCTTGCTTGGCCTCGACTGGGGCTATGGCTTCGATGATGTCTATGGCACGACAGGTAATAACCACAGCCAGTTCCACTTCTCTATTGGAGGATCGATTGATTAGTTTAGAGTTTAGAGTTTAGAGTTTAGAGTTTAGAGTTGAGAGCTTGGAGACGCTTTGCGTCATTGCGAGGAGGAACGACGAAGCAATCCAGTTTTGAATTTTTGAATCTTAAATTCGTTTTTGGAACGATTATTGATAACTAAGAGAACAAACAACATCAAAATACGACAATGAAAGCATTTAAAACCTTGATTTTGACCGCTGCCTTGGTTTGTGGCGGCATTATGACTGCCAATGCACAGCTTGGCGGTGGACAAAAGATCGTCTATGTCGATTCCGAATACATCATGGAAAACATTCCGGAATATGGTGATGCTCAGGAAGAGTTGAACTCCCTTTCAACGAAATGGCAGAATGAAGTGAAAGCCATTTACGACAAGGTCTCGGAGATGTACAACAAGTACCAAACGGAGATGCTGCTCCTTTCTGAAGACCAGAAGCGCGCCCGTGAGCAGGCCATCATCGACAAGGAACAGGAAGCCAAGAACCTGCAGATGCAGTACTTTGGCTCGGAAGGCCAACTCTATCAAAAACGTAACGAGTTGGTGCAACCTATCCAAGAAAAGGTCTATACGGCCATGAAAGAAGTGGCTCAAACAAGAAACTATGCTTTTATCCTTGACCTGGCCTCTGGCACATCGGTGCTTTATGCCAATGAAAAGAACGACGTCAGCGACGAGGTGCTCGACCAACTCGGCAACGTGATGCAGACTGTGCGTCGCGAGGACCGTCGCAAGGCTAACACGGGCAATATGGGTGGCACTACAGGCGGCACTTCAAAAACCAGCAAAAGTGGCAATACCGTAAAGCCTGGCAAATCCAAGAATTAATGGAATAAACGGCAAACGAACGTAAATTCTTTGTATCTTTGCCGCTCCAATGTCAAATAAAAAAGAGTTAAATTATTAAATGTCAATAAAATGAAGAAAGTATTCAGCGTATTGTTTTTGGGTATCGCACTCTTCGTGATGAGCGGAGTGGCTCAAGCCCAGGTGAAGATTGCCCATGTCAACACGGCCGAAGTCCTCGATGCCATGCCCGATAAGGCCAAGGCTGAGAAAGACTTGGAGAAGTACTATGGCGAGCTGCAGAACCAGCTGCAAAACATGGCCAAGGAGTATCAAACCAAGTTGCAGGACTACGAAGCTAACCAAGGTACGATGTCGAATCTGGTGAAGCAGTCGAAGGAAAAGGAAATCGTTGACCTTCAGACCCGCATCCAGCAGTTCCAAGCCAGCGCCGAGCAGGAGTTCGAAGGCAAGCGCGCCGAGTTGCTCGCCCCGATTTTGGACAAGATCCAAAACGCCATCAACGCCGTGGGTAAGGAAAAGGGTTACACCTATATCCTCGACCTGGCCACGGGTGCTGCCGTCTACGTCGGCACCGACGCCGTTGACTGCACTCCCGCAGTGAAGGCCAAGTTGGGCGTCACCAAATAAGATTGTAGTAATCTGATGATTAAAAACAGCCGCCCCACGGGGCGGCTGTTTGTTTTTGTCATAGTTGTTGGGAAAGTCGTATCTTTGCCCGTCGTTAATTGTCGCCTAATCATAAAGTATGAACCTGAAAGCATTATATCAACGCTTTCGCGCATGGCAACTGGAGCCATATCAGTTCAAGTCGGAGTCTGAAAAAAAGCATCAGTGCTTTAATTGCGGGAAAGAATTCGAAGGGAATTATTGCCCTATCTGCGGACAATATTTTAACGAAGGCCCAGTGAATTGGAAGCCTGAAGAAGAAGTGCACAAGCCGCTTTGGGGACTTTTGGAACCAGGCTCTGTGCTTTCGTTTGTCATCCAAGTGTTATTGCGTCCTGGATATATGATTAGCGACTATCTCAAAGGCCGCAAGCAAGTGACTGGCTCGCCCATCGGCGCGTTGTGCTATGTCGCAGCCGGTGTGCTGGTAATCCTTAGCCTGCTGGGAAAAGACGGCAGCGACCGGATTCCGTCGCAGGACGGTGAGTTAGGGGGGATGGGGATATGCCTTGAATGGATGATGTCGCATATGGATTGGGCCATTTTGATACAGACCGTGCTTCTTATACTACCGGTTTGGCTGCTGTTTCGCTTTGCCCCCAAGCACCCTCGTCACACGATAAAGGAAGGCTTCTACATTCAGGCGTTTATGGCTTCGGTGGTGTTGGTGTGCATAGCTTTGCGTGCCTTGATTTCCAATTGGCTGATACTGCTTGTCCTTATCAGTTATTACGTCGTCTTTCGCCAGCTGTTCGGCTATGGGATATGGGGCACGCTGTGGCGCACCGTCCTCAGCTTCGGGATTGTCTCCTATGTCTTTGCTGTTATTATGATGACGGCATGGGTCCGCTCTGGAAAATACTCGGCCATAATATCACCCCAAGCCGATATAGCCCTAGCTGCAGGGCTGATTGTCGCAGGCGTGGGTGTCGTGCTGCTCGGCTATTGGATTGGCAAGAAAACGGAACGTCGGGAATAGCGCATCAAACGATGCTCTCGCGTTTCACCTTGGCGAAGCGCAGCAACTTGAGGATGCCCAAGGGCTTGTGGTCGTCCTTGTTGGTGAGGTTGAGGTAAAGCCCAAATTTCTTCGCAATCGGAATCTTTAAAGTCTCGACGAACTCGATGAGGGTGCCGTCGGGGTCTTCCACGTAGGTGAAGTGTCCGTTGGCGTCACCCATGTCGAAGTCGACGCCGCTGTCGCACACGAACGGATGTCCCATGGCCTCGGCCTCTTGTTGGACGGCGTCCATGTTGCGCACGTCGAAGCAGAGGTGGATGTAGCCGGGGTCGCCCCAATAGCGTCCTTCGTAGAGTTTCTTGCCGGGGCCGTCGACGCTTTGTATCAGCTCGAGGTGTGAGGTGCCCATGATGCGGCACAACGGTCCTTCGATGGGCTTGCTGCGCTCTAGGACCACACGGCGCAAGGTACTTTTGCCGCCTTCGAGGGCTTCGAGGTCCTCAAAGACGCCCGTCTGGTCGAACACCACCTTGTCATAGCCCAACAGCTGTGTGTAGAAGGGCAGGGAGCGGTCGATGTCGCTCACGCCGATGACGGCGCCGTTGGCACCTCCCGTAAGCAATGTCTTGTCGTCAATGAAGATGTAGTCGTCCTGCTCCAATTGGAAGAGGTTGCCGTAGGGGTCTTTCATGAAGAACTCCTTCTGTCCAGTGGGCGAGGTCATCAGTTTGCTGATCACGTCGAGGCCTTTATTAATAAAGGTGTTGTAGGCCGCTTCGATGTCAGGGGTCTTGACCTTGGCGATGAGGATGCCGAGGTCGCCCAGTTTTACAGGCTCTTTCAGGTAGTTGAGTTCACGTCCTTTGGGTTGCCAAATCTCGAAGCCGCCGCCACCACGGATGTTGATGGCGATGCCCGAACGACGCGGTTGGGGTTTGCCGCCCGTGTAGGGGAGCATACGCTCCGCCACGCCTTCGTCGTCGACGATTTTGACTTGGAAGCCGAAGTTATCGTAGTACCATCTCCAGGCTTCGACGAAGTTGTTGACGCCGATGCCCACTTGTTGTATGCCGCAGATGATTTTTGGTTTCATTATGTAGCTGATATTTTTCTAGATAGTTTATAATACAAAGGTAAGCAATATTTGTGAATATGAGCCATCAGAAGCTCGGTTTTTCCGATGAGTTTCCTGTGTTTCTGCCGTTTGATGGCACGCACGGCGATGGCGCCGCACTTGTCGACGTCGAGGCCGTTGGCCTGGCCGGCATCCATCTTGGCGTGGGCCGTGCCGTCGCCATGGAGGGCGCTCTTGCTGATTTGCGTGTTGATGCGTCCCGGGATGAGGAAGGTGACGCCGATGTTGTCGTATTCCAGCTCCAGTGACTCGTAGAAGCCGAACAGGGCGTGCTTGGCAGCACAGTAGGCCGAGCGCAGCGGGAAGCCGAACAAGCCCGATAGGGAAGTGGTCACGCTGAACTGCACATGCTCCTTGGCGAGAATCATCTCCTTGAACTTCTTGACGAGATACACCCCGCTGAGGAAGTCGATTTTCAGGATTTTCTCGTCCACGCTGATGTCGGTGTCGAAGGCTTTGTCGCGTTGCGAGATGCCCGCATTGAGCACGAAGAGGTCGATGCTCAGGCCTTGCTCGATGACGTAGTCGTGGAGCCGGTCGATGGAACTGTAGTCATCGAGTTGGGTCTCGATGGCCCAAGCTTTCACACCGTATTGTTCGCATTGCTCCTTGGTCTTGTTGAGGTCGTCGATACCGAGCCCGGTGAGCACGAGGTGGCAGCCTTCTTGTGCCAGATGCAGCGCGATGCTCTGCCCGATGCCGGTGCCGCCGCCCGTGACGAGGGCCGTTTTGTTTTTGAGGTCTAACACGGTTTTTTGTTTTTGTCTTGCCTGCGAGCCATAGATTCGCTTCAGGCTTTATCGGCATGTCATACCGAACCTTCAGGTGAGCGTATCTATGCCGATAAAGCCTTCGGAATGACATGGCTCGCAGGCATCTTTCTCGGCTGCAAAGATAAAAATAATTCCTTCATGTTGGGATAATCAATATATTTACTAATTTTGTGGTCGTTTTTGGTAGGGATGCTTTTTCCTATTGCCGTCATGGCGGAGGTACATCCGCCATCTCCTGAATCAAAGGTTTCTCCTTTTTGATCAGGAGATTGTGGATCAAGTCCGCAATGACGGCTGTGGTAATAGCACTTGATGCATTTTTGAACTTGAGTTTTCATCTTTAAACCTAAAATAATGGACATTTTCGAAAGAATATCAAAGGATTCCGGTGGCCCGATTGGTCAATACCGTGAACGCGCCGATGGTTACTTCGCATTTCCGCGTCTGGAAGGCGAACTGGGACCGCGCATGACTTTCAACGGCAGGGAAGTGCTCTGCTGGAGTTTGAACAACTATTTGGGCTTGGCCAACCACCCCGAGATTCGTCGTGTGGACGCCGAAGCTGCCGCCAAATACGGCCTCGCTGCCCCCATGGGCGCCCGTATGATGACGGGTCACACCCGCATGCATGAGCATTTCGAGAAGGAGTTGGCCGACTTCGAGAAGAAGGAAGCCGCCTACCTCTTCAACTTCGGCTACCAAGGCATCGTGTCGACCATCGACACCCTGACCAGCCCGCATGATGTCATCGTCTACGACAACGAAGCCCATGCCTGCCTGCTCGACGGTATCCGTCTCCACATCGGCAACAAGTATAAGTACCGCCACAACGACATGGCCGACCTCGAGAAGAAACTGAAGGTCGCCACAGAGGTCGTCGCCAAGACCAATGGCGGCATCCTCGTCATCACCGAGGGCGTGTACGGCATGACGGGCGCTTTGGGCGACCTCGCCGGCATCGTGGCCCTGAAGAAGAAATACAACTTCCGCATCCTCATCGACGATGCCCACGGCTTCGGCGTGATGGGTCCCAACGGCCGCGGCACCTCTGAACATTTCGGCGTGATGGACGACATCGACATCTACATCGGTGCCTATGCCAAGGCCATGGCCATCATCGGCGGCTTCGTGGCTGGCCCGAAGTATGTCATTGAGTACCTGCGTTATAACATGCGTTCGCAGATGTATGCCAAGAGCCTGCCGTTGGCCATCGTGGAAGGCTGCGAGAAGCGTCTCGAGATCATCCGCAGCGCCGAAGGCGACGCCTTGCGTGCCCAGCTGTGGAAGGTCACCCGTGCCTTGCAGAAGGGCTTCCGCGACCTGGGCTTCGACATCGGTCCCGCCGAGGCTTGCGTGACGCCGGTGCACGTGCAGGGCGACTTGGTGCAGGCCACCAACATCGCCATGGACCTGCGCGAGAACTACCGCATCTTCTGCTCGGTCATCACCTATCCCGTCATCCCCAAGGGCATGATCATCTTCCGCATCATCCCGACGGCGGCCCACACGATGGACGACGTCAACTACACGTTGAACGCCTTCGCCGAGGTGCGCCAGAAGCTCGACAAGGGCTACTACGACGGCACCGAAGTGCCTAACATGCGCATCGAATAGGCTGTAGAGTTTCCAAAAAAAAACACTCGCCCATGTCATTCCTGTCCGGAATCTATGGGGGAGTGTTTTTTTGTTTAGATACAATCACCCCACAAAACCTAATTTTTTTCTTCATCGTATTAGATTATTTCGTATCTTTGAAATTTATTAAGATGTGAATATTAACAATAATCCAATGAATATGAAAACTTTACAAAGATTTACGGGTTGGAATAGGCTTTTCCTTTCCCTTTTGCTTATGGCCTCTCTGCTCGCTCCTGCGAGGATGATGGGACAAGAAGAGTTGACGGTTCACGACTCTTATAGTTCTAGCTCTGATGTGCCCATTCATGGTGAGTATTGTAATTATTATCTGAAAGCGGAGTTTGTCATACCGGCAACTGATTTGGCAGTCATGGATGGTGCTTCAATCATCAATCTTAAGTTCTATGCTAGTCAATCTTTTGTTCTATGGGGAGACGCTAATTTCTGCGTCTTTCTGAAAGAAGTGGACAACACTAAGGTTTCTTCCTTCACTGGAATGGAGGATGCGACCATAGTATATGAGGGCCCTCTTAGTGTTGTTGATTATCAAATGGAGGTGCCGTTCACCACAAATTTCGAATATCATGGTGGAAATCTGCTGTTAGGTTTTTATAATACAGTAAAGGGAACCTCATCATACGTTTCTTGGAATGGACGCTCTGTGAGTTACACTTCGGCAACCTATGGTTGGGGTAATTCATCATTAGCCGGCATTACTTCGGGAGGCCTTCAATCATTCATTCCCAAAACGACATTTACCTATGTGAATCTAGGCGATTGCCCCAAGCCTATCTATGTTTCCACTGATGTGCTGGGTAATCGAAAGGCTCAGTTGAGCTGGACTCAATTTGGCGAGGTAGGGTCGTGGCAAGGCGTTTGTACGACCGACCCTGATTTGGATCCAAATCTGGCCACCAATTTTGAAATTCTCTCTAACCCTGTTGAATTGAACAATCTGACGCCATCCACTACATATTATGTTTATCTGAGGAGTGCTTGTGGAAATGACCAATATAGCGAATGGAGCGATGTCTACAGTTTTACCACCTTGCCTTCATGTATTGCGCCCACTCATCTGGCGATGACTGATATGACCACGTTATCATGGACAGCAGGAGATGAGGATCAAACCAATTGGGATATTTTCTACACCAATGACGCCGAAGTGATTCCTGATGGTACTACTCAAGCCACTTTAACTCATACAGGCGCTCCGACATTTACGTTATCCGGTCTTGACGGAAGCCTAACCTATTATGCTTATGTTCGTGCCAACTGTGGCGACGGTGATGTGAGTGCTTGGAGTAACGTAGTGAGCTTTAATCCTTCTTCGGCTCCCCAGTTGACCGTACATGACGGCACGGTGACCAATAATGTGATGCCCATCAATGGTAATGCTGGAATGGGCTATACCAATACTGAGTTTGTCATTCGCGCAGAAGAGTTGTCCGCCATGAACGACTCCTATATTAGTGAGATAGTGTTCTATGGTCAAGGTGATACATATTCTTGGCAGAACAGAAGGTATCAAGTGTTCATGAAAGAAATAGCTGGCACGACATTGTCGACATTCGTAGGCTATGATGAAACGGATGTGGTCTATTCGGGTAAGATGGATTATTCATACTACGATGATATCATGACGGTCAAGTTGGATAAACCGTATCATTATAATGGAGGCAATCTGCTTGTTGGTTTTTATACCTTGGGTACAACGAGTAGTTACAATACATCAACTGTCAATTGGGAGGGCGAAACGGTGGTTGGAGCTTCCCTATATGGGTATAAATCGTCCTCTGGGTCCACGTTTACATGTGTGCAACAGAACTTTTCGCCTAAGACGACCTTCACTTTTTCGGGTATGCTGAGCCCTTCATCCATTCATGCGTCTTATATCGGTATGCACACCGCCTCGTTGAACTGGACACCTAACTCATCTTACATCGGAACGACTACGGGATGGGAACTGGTGTATTCGCCAGTGGCAGGCTTTGCTCCCAACACAGTGAGCCCTGTGGTCATCAATGGAGGGGATAACACCTCATGTGATTTGGCGGGCTTGACGCCCAACACAATTTATTATGTGTATGTCCGTGCTAAGAATGGCGACGCTTTTAGCCCATGGAGCGAATGCTATGCTTTCCTTACAGCCGAGTACAATCCGATTCTCCTCAACGACGACAATCCATATTACTACGACGGCTTCGATGAGGAGACCCTTGCGTGGTCGATGGCTAACGGCGGAAACCACTGGATGCAGGGACGTAGTACGTGTGTGAGCGCTCCCTACGCCATGTATCTCTCCGTAAGCCATTCGTTCATTATTGACTTAAGCATTGCGACAAAATCCTACGTCTATAAGACCTTTGAGCTTGAAGGAGGCAAGCAATATGAGGTTAGCTTTGACTGGAGATGCAAGCCCCTCCATAGTTCGACGGACTTTTTCGAATTCCGTATCTACCCTGCCGGAGTGATCTTCGAAGCTGGTGAGTATCCAACCGGTGCAAGCGCGATACTCAGTAGTTTGCTTGAGGGATCCAGCAAGTATTTATGGTATGACCACTATGAGACTTTCCAAATCCCCGAAGGGGAGGGCGGCTCTTATGTGGTGGTGTTCTCATGGAAGAGCGACCAGTATGGCAGTGGTGGTTATTATTATGACAACAGCGCGGCTTTCGATAACTTCCTCATCAACGTCTATCAAGGTGAAGCCCCGAGGCCGACACCACCGCAGCCGGAACCCACAGAAGTGACTTTGCCAATGGAAGAGCTGGAGGTGGAACCCACAGCATGGCAAATCATTTATTCCACCGACCCCGAACTTGATCCCTACACACTTGACCTCTCGGAATTTCCTGACAACTTGCCGGAAGGTGTGCTTGGAGTGGAGACTACGGATGCCGTTCCTGCGCTGCAGGGCTTGGACCCCGAAACGGGCTATTATGTGTATGTCCGTGCCATCTATCCTCCCATCAAGAAAGATGAAGAGGAACGCGTCTTCAGCCGTTGGAGTGAGCAAATAACGTTCACCACCGCAGTGTCATGCTTCCCTGTCGAGGACCTTGAAGCCACCACGGTTACGGCTGACAATGTCACTTTGGCTTGGAATACAGATGAACAACAGCCTTCGGCCAATGCGCCTGCAACTTGGAACGTCAGGTACAAGAAAGATGTTCAAGCAGGCACCATCACAACCTATACCTTCAACGACGGCAAGAATCCTGCGGCGTATGTTGAGAACTGGAGCGTGAAAAACGGCAGTTTGATTTCTGCCGGCTATACGGATAACAACTGTATCGGATTTGAGATTCAATTGCCTTGCGTCGTCAGTTTTGACGCAGAGGGCATTAGCGCCAATGTAAACTATGAGGTGAAGGCTTGCTACGATCCGCAAGGCAATAGTGTCATGGCATCGATGAATGGCACGGCCGTTGATGGCGTGTCGCAACCCGCTACCTTTGACTTCAGCGACTATGAAGGAACATGTTATCTGGTGGTCTCTATGAGTTACCAGGCTCCGTTGTTAATCGACAACCTGACGCTGGATGTGCCTATGTGGACTACGGGTACTGCCAATGGCAACAGCTTTACCCTCAATGACTTGGAATCCAAGACCGATTATCTCTTTGCCGTCCAAGCCCATTGCGGCGAGGGCGACGACAGCCAGTGGGCTCCTACCAGTTTCAGTACTGCCTACGGCAATATGGCTATTCCTTATGAGGAAGACTTCGACAGCTATTCCATGGGAGACCTTCCTGAAGGTTGGTATAGTATCGAAAATGGCCAATTCCCAATTATTATGGATGATAGTGAAATTACTCCTCATTCGTCGGAAAACTGTCTGGTGTTATTTGGCTTTGACGAAAGCGATCAGTATGCCATACTTCCGCCCGCCGAGAACCTCAGCAGTCTTCAGATGGTGTTCTGGAGTGCAACTCCGGTATCACAGTTTGGACAGACCACATTCACCATTGGTGTAATGACCGACCCCGAGGATGTCACGACCTTCGAACCTGTGAAGACCTTTACCACCACTTCCGATTGGACCAAGAACGTGGTGTATTTTGACCAATATGAAGGCCAGGGACAATACATAGCCATTCAGCTGGTTGGTGCTGTTGATACAGGAAAGTTGTTGGCCATTGACGATGTTGAGGTTTCAGAGGCTCCTTCATGCTTCCTCCCCGAGGCCTTGACTGTGACGGACATCACCGCCTATTCCGCCGCGGTTTCTTGGACACCTAATGGCGAGGAAACGCAATGGAACATTTGCATCATGGATATGAGTTCAATAGAACCTGATTGGGGACAACCTATATTGGTGGAAAACACACCATCGTACACCTTTAACAACCTTTCTTTGGGTACAAGTTATGAGGCTCGGGTGCAAGCCGTTTGTGCCGTGGATGATGTCAGCGATTGGGTGGAGACGCAATTCAATACCTCGTTCTGCGAACCAGAAAACCAATGCGCCATCACCTATTCTTTAGAAGATGATTATGGCGACGGTTGGAATGGCGCATCCATCGATATTATGAAAGGGTCGACGCTCGTGGCTTCTTTGACGATAGACAATGGCCGTACTTATGAAGGGAGCCTTTCGCTTTGTTCAGGCTTAACGTACACGTTTGTGTGGATCCAGGGAGAATATGATTCCGAATGTTCTTTCACCATTTATGATACTGAAGGCATAGAGTTGCTGCATCACGATGTGTATAGTGAGTTTGATGAGACTATTTTGCTGCAATATGATATGGTTTGCCCTTCATGCATCACGCCTAGTGGTTTGGCTGTCACTGAGCACACCGTATCGTCGGCCGCGTTTTCATGGATGGCCAGCTCAGGCGTCTCAGCTTGGGAGTATGAGTATTCTTCTGACAATGAACACTGGAGCCAAACACAGGCCGTCGAAGGAACGCCGTCGTGCGTCCTCGAGGGCTTGATGCCATCCTCGAGTTACTATTTCCGTGTGAGAGCCAATTGCGGTGAGGGTGACTACAGCAAATGGGCAACCTTGGAGTTCGATACCGATTGTGGTACAATCAACGTGGATGCCGAGCATCCCTATTCCGAGAATTTCGACGCCATCAAAGGATGGGGCTACTATGATAATGCAGAACACAATATCCTTCCGCGCTGCTGGAACTATATCAATACCTCGGAAAACTATTATGGTTATCCTTCACTCTTTGGGGAACATCCATATTATTATAACGAAGGCGGTGAAGGTGGCGACGGTGGCTATTACGAAGAAGGCGAATGTAATCATAGTTATTCCTGCCCTACCTATCTGCGTTTTGTCGCAAGTAATGGCGCTTGCGAGCAGTATGCCATCCTCCCTGCCATGAGTAATGTCAACGGCTTGCAACTGAAGTTTATGGTGCATAATGCTGACTTTGATTTATACACTGAAAATGTATTGCATATCGGTGTGATGACCGACCCGACCGACGCATCCACCTATACGGAGATACAGTCCTATTTGCTGTCTATCCCTGTGTATGAAGAACTTTGTGTGTATTTCGACAAGTACGAGTTGCAACCGAATGTTGATGAATACTATATCGCGTTTAAGGTGGATGTGCCTGAGGACGGAATGTATGACATTTATATCGACAATGTTTCGGTCACAGTGTTGCCTTCATGTCTTGCCCCCTATGAGTTGTCGGTGGACAATGTCGGTGAAAACGATGCGACGCTGACTTGGGCGCCCAATGGTGACGAGACAGCATGGCAGGTGCGCTATTCCTCCGATAAAGTCAACTGGACCATAGTGGACTACACAGAGGCTGAGCCTGGACAAACGGTCACGGAATTGTTGGACAATTTGGCACACAACACCTTATATTATGTGCAGGTTCGCGCCAATTGTGGTGGCAGCTACAGCGATTGGTCGCGCCAAAACAAGTTCCGCACCGATTGCTCTTCCGGATATCAGGATGTACCTTTCTTTGAGGATTTCGACTCATATATTGCTTTTGATGACAGGATGCCTCAATGCTGGACCTATATCAATGCCAGCAATTCAACGCAATATCCTACCAACCAATCCTATCCTGTAATCTCCAATGGCGTTGAAGGTTATACAGCCAACAACTATATGTATTTCCTCATTAAATATTATGACTATCTCAACTACCATTATGGAATGGATCCTCAGGACCAATATGTCATTTTGCCCAGGATGGAGAATATTGGCAACCTGCAAATGAAGTTCTCTGGTTTGGGCGAAAAGAACAACTATTGGACCGACTTCAATTGTCAGGTCAAAGTCGGTGTTTTTGACGACAACGATGCTTTCCATCTGATACGCACGGTTGAGACCTCCAGGACGGGCTATTTTGGCAATTATCTGGTCACATTCGATGGATATGAAGGCTCCGGACGCATTGCTTTCCTCGTGGAGACTCCTCAACAGTTCGGAGGGAGGTGCTATTCAAGTTTGGTGAAGATTGATAATGTATCCGTTACTCCGAAAGTCAGCTACAAGAAGTTCATCGCCGATGGCAACTGGAGCGATGCTTCCTGCTGGGAAAACGGCGAGATGCCCACTTCCGCTTCCGACAATGTGCTGATTAGTGCCGCTGCGGTGATTCCGAGCGACTGCGTTGCCGTGTGCGGTACCATTGAGTTTGACGGCAACGGTGCCAGCATCACCATCGAGGACGGCGGACAGTTGAAACACAACAATAGTGGGGTTCATGCTACGATGAAGAAACACATAGACCCCTATACGGAAGGCGAACGAGACCAATGGAACCTGATAGCTATGCCTGTCGTGGATGAAGTATATTTCTATGACGTGGAAAATATTAATTCGGGAGCGTATGACCTCTATTACTTCGACCAGAAATACGAAGGAGCGGAATGGCGGAACCAAGAAAACTATGAGACGAATTGGTATTATCTTACCCCGAAGAAAGGCTACCTCTATGCCAATGCGGAAGAGGTCACCTTGGAGGTCGACGGGGAATTGTTCCCTGCCAATGCCGACCAGTCGGTTTCGCTTGACTATGTCGAGGGGAAGAGCCGGACGGGTTGGAACCTCATCGGTAATCCTTTCGCCTGTCAGGCCTATCTGGCCAATGGCATGGCGTATTATAGGATGAATGCAGGGGGTACGGCTATCGAGTCGGCCATGGCTGGCACGGCTATCGCACCCATGGAAGGCGTGTTTGTGAAGGCTTCGGGCAGCGGTCAGACTGCCGTTTTCACCACAACGCAGCAACGCGGCGATGGCCATTTGAACATCCGTCTGAGTCATAATGAAGGCCGTGCTATCGACAATGCCATCATGGGCTTCGGTGAGGGTGGCTCGCTGCTGAAAGTTCAGCTCATGTCGAATGCCTCCGAGATTTATTTCACCGAAAACGACAAGGACTATTCAATCATCAGCGCCGGACAAATCGGCGAGCAACCGCTCAATTTCACGACGTCGGAGGACGGCAACTATACGCTGACATTCAGCCTTGCGGAAGTGAGACTGTCCTACCTCTACCTCATCGACAACATGACGGGCGCCGACGTCGACCTGCTTGAAACGCCGACCTATACCTTCAACGCCAAGTCGACCGACTATGAGAGCCGCTTCAAGCTCGTGTTTGCCACCATCGGCGAGGCGGATGGCGACGATGACTTCGCCTTCTTCAGCAACGGCAACTGGGTGGTCGTCAACGAAGGCGAGGCTGTCATTCAGGTCATCGACATGAACGGCCGCATCCTGAGCAGCGAGACCATCAACGGTAGCGCCCAAGTCAAGGTGAACGCCGCTTGCGGACTCTATGTGATGCACCTTGTGAATGGCGAAAAGGTGAAGACGCAGAAGATTGTGGTTCAATAAGCTGTGACATCATCGCAAGGACAAGCGGGAGGAACAAGTTCTTCCCGCTTTTTTTGTATATTTCATTCACTTTCCCTATCTTTGCACTTTCATAAAACAAGACAGTCACAAAAATAGGATAATATGATTCTTATCAAACAAGCTGGCGTTTACGTCAACATTTTGAATTGCAAACTCAAAAAGCACCTTTCGGAGGTGTTCAAGAAAAACGGCGTCAACCTGACGGCGGAGCAGTACCTCGTCATGGACACGCTCTGGAACGAAGGCACACTCACCCAACAGGCCATCGCCTTCATCATCCAAAAGGACAAGAACTCGGTGACACAGTTCATCGACAACCTGGAGAAGAAAGGCCTCGTCGCCCGCTCGGTGTCGAAGGACGACCGCCGTGTGAACAATATCGTCGTGACCAAGGAAGGCATGGCTTTGAAAGACTCCACCAAACAGCTGGCCATCGAGACGATGGAAAAGGCCCTCGAAGGCATCCCAGAACAAGATGTGCTGACCTTCGTTGACGTGCTGAAGAAGGTGTGCGCCAATATTTGACATTTTTCAAGTTTTTTATGTTTATTGGTACGATAATTGAAAGAAATAATACGTTTTAAGACTAAAAAAGATATTTTTGCATCCTTAATATTTTAACGTAATGAACAGAATGACAAGATTTTTGATGGCACTCCTCGCTCTGGCTTTGGTCATGCCCTCGTGCAACAAAGGCCCTGGCGAGGGCGGCACGGGCACGGTGCAAGGCACGGTGATGCTGGTGCATCATCCCGACGATAACTATACCTTGGCGTCCGACACCATGGTGGCGGCCAAGACCGACGTCTTCATCGTCTATGGCGACGAGAACTACTTCGGCGACGATGTGGAGACTGGTGCCGACGGCGGCTATCAGTTTGAATACCTGCTCCCCGGCGAATATACGGTGTATGCCTATTCCATCCTGCCTTCGGGCGAGAAGGTGGCGGTGAGCGAGACGGTCACCTTGGCGCGTGGCGCCGTGGCGAAGGTGCCTACCCTCTACATCCACGACGGCAAGGCCTACGGCACCTCCATCGTGAAAGGCCGTGTGCATGCCTCCTATTGGCACAACGGCACCTACCGCGGCGAAGGCTGGGCCTGCGAGCATCGTGTCTATATCCGTAGGGTGGGAGAGGACATCCCCTTCGACGACACCCGCGTGGGCCCCGACGGTTACTTCGCCTTCCAGAAGTTGCAACCGGGCAACTACGAGGTCTTTACCGCCTCCGACAACGTCAACACGGAGATTCCCGAGTTCGTCTTCCAAAGCATCACGGTGGACGAAGCGGGACAAATCTATGAACTGCCTGAGCAGTTTGAGGTGGCAATTAATGTGTGAGGTAGGAATTGAGAATTGAGAATTGAGAATTGAGAATTGTAGGGCTGTCACAATGTGGCAGCCGATAAATGACGGTTGAATCTTGAAATCTTGAAATCTTTGAATCTTTGAATCTTTGAATCTGAAATCCATCTGATTATGAAACGATTAGTGATATTATTGGCCTTCTTTGCCCTGAGCTTTGGGGCCATGGCGCAGGCGGTATCCGACGCCACCATCGCCAAGCGCGAGAACCGCAAGGGCATGGTGCTGAAGGAATGGAACACGCCCGCGGGCGACAAGCGCGCCTTCCTCGACCGCAAGACGACCTACGACGAGTTGGGCCGTAAGATCGAGGAAATCGAGTATGCCAGCTATGGCCAGAAGTGGCGCGTGGTGAGCGAATATCCCGCCAACAGCGACATCAGCGCCAAGGTGCTGCGCGAAATCGAGTACAACGACCGCGACAAGGTGGTGCGCATCCGTAAGTACGAGTACGACGAGGACGGCTCCAAGGTACGCCAGCTCAACTACTACCCGAACGGCAAGCTCGAGTCAGTGAAGACCTTCGAATACGTGCCCAAATAAGGCTTCATGGAGGACATTATCGGCATAGTGCAAGGCATGGCGCCCATCACGCTCGACGAGATGAGCGGCGTGAAGCTGATGAACCGCATCGACACGAAGTATGTGGTGACAGAGACGCAACTGCGCGACATCCTCATGCGCATCCGCGATGCCTACTATGCCCAGGAGGTGGAAGGGAACCGACTCTCGCCGTACAGCACGGTGTATTACGACACGCCCGAGCTGACGATGTATCTCATCCACCACGACCGCCATCTGGTGCGCGACAAGGTGCGGGTGCGTACCTATGTCGACTCACACCTGACCTTCTGCGAGGTGAAGCACAAGAACAACAAAGGGCGCACGAAGAAGAAACGCATTGAGGTGGAGCCCATCGCCAACATCCTCGACAACCCTGAGGCAGCAGCGTTCCTGGCAGAGAAGCAGCCTTATCCCATCGACACATTGAGTCCGCACCTCGTCACCATCTTCGACCGTTTCACCCTGGTGAACTACGACAAGACCGAGCGTCTCACCATCGACTGCAACCTGCGCTTCGAGAACCTGCGCAGCGGCAACACCGCCTCGATGGCCCCTCTTGCCGTGATGGAACTCAAGCAAGACGGTCGCGCCCACTCGCTGCTCAAAGACGTGCTCTTCGACATGAGAATCAGGCCGTTCAAGGTCAGCAAATACTGCATCGGCACCTGCCTGACCCAACCCTCGGTGAAGCAGAACCGGTTTAAGAAGAAACTACGTAGAATTGAAAAGCTGAAAGCCAACAATTAAACAGTTAAACAAACAACAATTAAACAATATGAACCTACTACAAATCAACCTCCAGGACTTCGACCCCGACATCGCGCGCGAGTTTGGCGCCGGTGCCTCTGGGATGGATTTCCTCGGCGTGTCGCTCTTCGACGGGCAGAGCCTCTTGACGACCTTGATCCGCTTCGTGTTCAACCTCCTCGTCTGCTGGGTCATCATCCATTTCTTCTATTACAAGAAGGCCAACCGCAAGGACTATTACTTCACCTTCCTCATGTTCGCCGTGGTCATCTTCCTCATCATCTCTCTGATGGAGAACATGAAGATGAACATCGCCTACGCCTTGGGTCTCTTCGCCATCTTCGGCATGATACGTTACCGAACGGAGACCATCAAGATCCGCGAGATGACCTACCTCTTCGTGGTGATGGGTCTCAGCATCGTCAACGGCATGGCACTCTCAACGAGTTACGCCGAGCTGCTTATGGTCAACCTGCTGACGGTGATCGTCGTCTGGATTTTGGACGGCACCAGGCTGTTGAAGCACACGGCTACGAAGATCGTCCTTTACGACCGTATCGAGAACACCAAACACGGCAAGGAGGAAGACCTGAAAGCCGACCTCATCGAGCGCACGGGTTTGGATATCAGCAAGGTGGAAGTCGGCCATATCGACTACCTGCGCGACGTGGCCTATGTGAAGGTGTATTACAAGCCTATCGACGGCGAGGTGAATACGATTGATACGATTACTAAGTTGAAAGATTTCGAGGTGTAGTGAAGAGACTGCTACTCATAGTATTCCTTTTGGTCTCGGTTGGCGTCTATGCGCAGAGCGAACGCACGACCGACTTCGGCGGCATCGTCTCGGCTGAAGGCGAGGTGGCCTTGGGCGGTCCGTGGGGCCTGTCGGTGGAGGAGGAGCTGCGCTTCGACCACGACTTCACCCAGTTCGACCGTTGGCTCAACTCGGTGGGCGTGGACTACACCTGCCTGCACAACCGCATGAACATCGGCATCACCGGCGACTACATCCGTCGTCATAACGACCGTGGCTACTATGAGAACCGTGGCCGTCTGGGCCTGCAGGTCACCTACACCGAGGAATACCGCCGCTTCAAGTTCCAGGTGCGTAGCAAGGCCATCAGCACTTTCTTCGACGAACGCACGGGCGAGCATCGCGTCAACCCAAGAATCTATTGGCGCAACCGTTTCAAGGTGACCTACCAGAGGCCCAACAGCCGCTTCAGGTACGCCCTCTCCACCGAGTTGTTTTGGCTCACCAACGACCCAAAAAACGGCGGCGTCGACAACCTGCGGACGGTGCTTTCGGTGGACTACCGTTTGTCGAGGCGGCATTATCTCTCGGCTTTCGCCCGCATGGACAACGACCTATGGGTGAAAGAGCCCGTCGACAGGTTTTATATCGGCTTGACCTTCAAGGCGAAGTATTGATTTTGGTCTTAATAATCAACCATTTTTACAACAAAAGCTGTTTTTCTTTGAAAAATGGCTTTTTTGTTTTCAATAAGTTTCTATTTTTGTAGTCTGGAAACCATTTAAAACTTTTACGATATGAGTACAAGACAAAGAATGAGAAAAATCTGCTGCATCAGCCTGGTTTTAGGCGTGTTGCTGCTTGCCTTCATGCCTTCATGCGGCAAGAAAGGCACAACAAGTGGTGGTGCGACGACCTTCGTCGAACGCATCAAACCCCTTGACGAGAGCCTTCTTATGTTTTTGGACAGCTACACCTCGGGTGTCATCGCCAACGGCGAGCCCATCGTGGTGCGCTTCAACAACCCCGAGGCGCTCAAGGTGAAGTATGGTGAAGACCTCTCCTCCAAGTCGTTCAGCTTCTCGCCCTCGCTGAAGGGTAAGGCTGTGTGGATCGACGAGAACACCGTCGGTTTCCAGTACGACAACATCGACAAGAACCAGAACTACGTCTGTAAGTTCAAGATGTCGGACTTCGTGGATGTGCCCGCCGACCAGACTCTTGAGTTCGGCTTCGGTGTGCGCCGCCAGAACTTCAGCCTCGTCACGGCGCAGCCCATCTGCATCTCCAACGAGTCGATGAACTACCTGTTGCGTGTGGCGTTTGCCGTGCCCGTTGACCAAGACGAGGTCGTCAACCTGTTTGACGACGCGTTCCGTAAGAGCCACCCCGTGCAGGTGACTGCTACCGGCAACAACGTCTACGACTTTGAAGTGCAGAACTTCGAGCGTAAGAACAACGCCTATGAGGTGCCTGTCGTCCTCGACGGCAAGGCCTTGGACTGCAAGGCTAAGATGGAACGCAACCTGACCATCTACGCCAAAGACAGCTTCGAGCCCGTGATGTTCGACGTCGACAAGGCGGCCAGCAAGGGCACGCTGCTCTTCACTCAGCCGCTGAAAGAGAGCCAAAACCTCGCCGGCTTCGTGGGCTTCAACAAAAAGCTGGGCTATAAGGCTGATATCAAGGGTAACAAGATCGACTTCTATTTCGACAAGTCTTCCTTGTATCGCTATGAGCTGGAGGACCTGAATATGTCGGTGGGCAGCGGCATCCGTGCCGACAATGGCATGCTGCTGCAAGGCGACTATGACTACTCCTTCGACCTCACCGACAACCTGCCCAAGGTGCGCTGGACCGACGACGGCGTCATCATCCCCAATGTGGACGAGACCACCGTCTATTTCGACGCCATCTGCCTGAACTCGGTGACGTTGAGGATCATCCGCATCTATGACGACAACATCCTCTCGTTCTTGCAGGACAACGAGATCACCGAGACCTACGGCGTGCGTAAGGCCGGCCGTCTGGAGAAGAAGGTGCGCCTCGCCATCGACAACCCATATGCCAACCAATGGAAGACCTTCCCCATCGTGCTCTCCGACTATATCAAGGTGGAGCCCGGCGCGATGTATCAGCTGAGCCTCAACTTCGGCCCCGCCGACTACACCTTCGCCTCCGAGGAGATGAAGAAAGCCGTGGTCGACAACGACGTCATGGAAGCCGACTACTGGGACGGCGAGAGCTACGACTATAAGGAATACAACTACGAAGGCGAGTGGGGCGACCCCAACGGCTACTATTATTACAACTATGTGGAGACGAAGAAGAACATCGTCGTCAGCGACCTCGCCGTGACCGCCAAGATGGGCCGTAACGACGTCGTCGACGTGTACGTCTATCAGATCTCGGATGCCCAACCTGCCACCGGTGCCCAAGTCAAGGCTTACAACTTCCAGAGACAAGAGCTGGCCAAAGGCAGTGTCGACGGCCAAGGCCATGTGCAGCTGCAATGCCCCAACCGTCCTGCCTTCGTGGTGGCCACCGACAAGAAAGGCAGCAAGTCAGTCATCAAGCTGAGTGACGGCAACGCCTTGTCATACAGCCGCTTCAATATCTATGGCGAGGCCATCGAGAAAGGCGTCTCCGCTTTTGCCTACTCCAACCGTGGTGTGTGGCGTCCGGGCGATGACCTGCAACTCAACCTCATGCTCAACGACTTCGAGTCGAGCATACCCGCCGATTACCCCGTCGTCCTCGAAGTGTTGGATGCCACGGGACGTCTCTATGCCAAACAGGTGAACACCAAGCCTGTGAACGACATCTACTGCTTCACGGTGCCGACCAACGTCGCCGACGAGACGGGTCTCTGGACGGCTCGTTTCAAGGTGGGTACGAGCACCATCACCAAGAACCTCCGTGTCGAGACCGTGAAACCCAACCGCTTGGAAATCAAGTTTGAGCTGCCCGAGGTGGTGAGCCTCAGCAAGAACGAACGTGTCAACCTCGTGTCGAGATGGCTCAACGGCATGAAAGCCAATGGCTTGAAGGCCGAGGTGGATGCCAAGGTGCGCGAAGGCGTGACCTCATTCAAGAACTTCGCCAACTACACCTTCGTCAACGAGACGCAGAGCTTCGAGACGCAGGAGCTGGCCTTGTTCAGTGGCAACCTCAACTCGGAGGGTGTCGCCAACGTCGGCTTCGGTCCTCTGAGCGACCTCTATGCCGCGCAGATGATGAACGGCACCTTCACGGTGAAGGTCTTCGAACAGGGCGGCGACTTCAGCATCGCTTCCTTCCAGACCAAACTCTCGCCCTACCAGCGTTATGTGGGTGTGGAGCTCCCCGAAGTCACGGCAAAATACGGCAGCTACTACGACACCGGCAAGGATTGGAAGTTCAACATCGCCATGGTGAGCGAGAACGGCACAGCCTACAACTCGGCAGTTGCTTTGGAGTATGCCCTCTATAAGATGGATTCCTACTGGTGGTGGTCGAGCGAGGACGAATGGTCCTTGCAACGCTATGCCTCAGGCACCTACAAGGCTCCCGTGCAGGGCGGCAACCTGACCTGCAGCGGCACGACGTCGGTCACCATCAACATCCCTGACGAAAAGTGGGGCAACTACCTCCTCGTGGTCAATGACAGACAAGGCGGCAACATGTTCGCCAAGGTCATCAGCTTCGACTGGGGCTATGGCCACAGCTCGTCAGAGTCGGGCGCTCCTGCGCAACTGTCGATGAAGACCACGGCCGACAGCTATCAGGTGGGTGAGAAGATCGTGGTGACCTTCCCCGCCAACGACAAAGCCAAGGCCCTCGTCACGGTCGAAGCCAACGACCGTGTGCTGCAGACCCTGCTGGTGGAGAACCTCGGCAGTGAAGGCAAGGTGGAAATCACCGCCACCGAGGAGATGATACCGAACGTGTACGTCTACGTGGCCCTCATCCAGCCGCATGACGCCAACAACGACATGCCCATCCGCCTCTACGGCGTGGTGCCGGTGAAGGTGGAGAACAAGAAGCTGCAGCTGCAGCCCAACATCCAGATGCCCGAGACCGCCAACACCAAGAAACAACTCGAAGTGAAGGTGAGCGAAGGCGCCGGACAAGCCATGACCTACACCCTGGCTGTCGTCGACGAAGGCATCCTCGGCCTGACCAACTTCTCAACGCCGAATCCTTACGGCTACTTCAACAGCAAGCAGGCGCTGAGCGTCCGCACGTGGGACAACTACGCCAACATCGTCGATGCGTTCAGCGGCGAGCTGGGCTCGGTTTATGCCATCGGTGGTGACGGCGTCCTCAACCAGGAGATCACCCTCGACAAGCGCTTCAAGGCCTACGCAGTGACCTTGGGACCCTTCGAGTTGAAGGCAGGTCAGACCAACACCCATAGCTTCGAGGTGCCGCAATGCTCTGGCGCACTCCGCTTCATGGTGGTCGCCAAGGGCAACGGCAAGGCCTTCGGCTCGGCCGAGAAACGTATGACGGTCGTCGACCCGATCAACCTCTATCCGTCAGCACCGCGTGTGGTGGCACCTGGCGATGAACTCAGCCTCAAGGTGCAGGTGCAAGCCCCCACGATGAAGAACAAGACCTTGCAGGTGAAGTTCGACAACAAGAATCTCGAACCCGTAGGCGCCCTGCCCACCACGGTGCAGATCGACGGTAACGGCGAGGGCTTGATTGTCGTGAAGACCAACATCCCCAAGACCTTGGGCAACGCCGAGATGAAGGTGAGCGTGACGGGCGATGGCTACACCGCCGAGTCGCTGACCGAGATGCCGATACGCATGCCGTATGCCGAGCGTCGCAACACCATCACCAAGGAGATCGAAGCGGGACAGACGGTCACCGTGCCGTTCAACCTCGCAGGCATGGCTGGCACGCAACAGGGCAACATCACCGTGTCGTCGCTGCTGCCTGTCGACCTCTTCGGCCGCATCGACTACCTGATGGACTATCCGCACGGCTGCCTCGAACAGATGACCTCTAAGGCCTTCCCTCAGCTCTATCTCAACTACTTCATCGAACTCAGCGACAAGGAGAAGGATGACATGCGCAACAACATCGACATGGCCATCACCAACCTGAAGTCATACCAGAAGTCAGACAACTCCATGACCAACTGGGTGGGCGGTCGCTACACCGACCCGTGGACGGAGATCTACGCCTTGCATTTCCTGGTCGAAGCCAACAAGGAAGGCTACAACGTGCCGCAGTACTTCCTCGACGGCCTGTTGGGCTATCAGGCCAACCGCGCCAAGCAATGGAAGAACAACCCCGACTACAAGCAGGGCGAGACCATCCAGGCCTACCGTCTCTTCGTGCTGGCTCTGGCCGGCAAGGCTGAGATGGGCGCCATGAACCGCTTCAAGGAACTCGAGATGAACTACGACCTCACCAAGGCCTTGGCCGCTGGCGCCTTCGCCCTGACGGGTAAGACCAACATCGCACAGAACCTGCTGCCCGTCATGGAGGAAGGCAAGATGATGTCGGACTACTACACCTCGTTCGGCTCACGCGCACGCGACCTCGCCTTCTACACCTACGTCCAGATGCTCTGCGACGTCGACCAAGCCACGGTGCAAAACAACATCAACACCGTGTGCCGCATGATCAGCGGCGACCGCTGGATGGACACCCAGTCGACGGCCTTCTCGCTCTTCGTCTTGGGCAAGTACGCCGAGAAGATGAATGTCGCCAACAGCAACCTCTCTGCCACCGTCAAGGTGAATGGCGAGGAACGCACACTCAACAGCAACATGGCCTCCGTGGGCTATGCCTTCGTGCCTAAGGTGGGTGGCAACGCGGTCGAGATCAAGAACAACGGCGACCAGAAGATGATCGCCAATATCTTCACCAAGACCTCGGTCGCCGAATACGACATGAACGAAGGCGGCAACCTCATCAAGATGGCGGTGAACTACTACGACAAGAGCGGTGCCCCCGCCAACCTGGCGGCCTTGAATGCCGGTACCGACCTGCGTGTGCAGATCACGGTGCAGAACCCGAGCGAGTATCAAGTCACCGAGCTGGCGCTGTCGTACTACCTGCCTTCGGGCTGGGAGCTGGTCAACGAACGCGTGAACGGCGAGATGACGGGCAACGAAGGTGCCAAGCACCTCGACCTGCGTGACGACCGCGCCTACTTCTACTTCGACCTGATGCCAGGCCAGAAGAAGACCTTCACCCTCAAGGCCAACGCCACTTACGAGGGCAACTACATGATCCCCGCCGTCCGCTGCGAGGATATGTATAACAACGAGATCTTCTACAACGTGCCGGCTCGCGGCTGTGTGGTGAAGTAAAGAGAATGAACTTCAATTGAATGATAGTGGCAGGCCAAGTGGCTTGCCACTATTTTTCCAATTTTTAAACGAACCGAATTCGATACGTTTAAAATACAGTTGAGGTGAATTCCTCAGTACGGGCGAATTTACAATTCGCCCGTAGCGAGTATAAGAATTTGTAATTCTAAAACTACAAACAAAGATAAGAAGATAATAGGATGAACCTGACAAGAGTATTGTACTTCACAACTTCAACGGTGATTGATTGGGTTGACATCTTCACGCGACCAAGTTATAAGCATGTTATTGTTGATTCACTTTCCTATTGCCAATCTCATAAGGGATTGACTATCTATGCTTGGGTGTTGATGTCGAATCACCTTCACATGATTGTCGATACCAATGACGACACTACAGTAGGTGATGTGTTGCGTGATTTCAAGAAGTTCACGAATAAGAAGATATTAAAGGCATTGGAGCAGGACGAACACGAAAGCCGCCGCGAATGGCTTCTTGACAGGTTTTGGTTTGCGGGGGCAAACGATAAACGCATCAAGAACTACAGGTTTTGGCAAGAAGGAAATTATGTCGAGGAAATATATACTATGGAATTTCTGATGCAGAAGTTGAACTACATTCACCAAAATCCTGTCAGAGCCGAAATTGTGGCAAAACCAGAGGATTATTTATATAGTTCAGCGTTGAATTATGCGGGCGAAAAAGGATTGTTGAATGTTGAATTGATAAGTTGAGCTATGATGAATCGGATTGCAAATCCTTATACTCGACACAGCCGCATTGCAAATGCGGCTGAACCCCAATCGCATTTGGCCTTTAGTTTGGACGAATTTGCAATTCGACCACAGTGAGAAACGAATTTGTAATTCGGAAATCAAAAACAAAGAGGAATAAGATGAAAAAGCCTGTAAAACATAGAAAAGCTAAAATAGCTCTAATCACCCTGGTAGGCCTTTTCATTGCCTTTTTATGCATCCCCGTGCCGCGCTTCGACAAGCCGTACTCCACGGTGCTGACGGCGCGTGACGGCGACCTGCTCGGCGCGAAGATCGCCGACGACGGACAGTGGCGCTTCCCGGCCAGCAACGACTACTCCCCGAAATACATTGCCTGCCTGCTGGAGTACGAAGACCGCTGGTTTTTCTTCCACCCGGGCTTCAACCCTGTGTCGTTCGTGAAGTCGTTCATCGACAACATGAAGGCAGGCGAAGTGGTGCGCGGCGGCAGCACCCTCTCGATGCAGGTGGTGCGCATGTCGCGCGACAACCCGCCTCGCACCTACGGCGAAAAGCTGTGGGAGGTCATCCTGGCCATGCGCCTCGAGCTGCGCTATTCCAAACGCTCCATCCTTAACATGTATGCCGCCAACGCGCCCTTCGGAGGCAACGTGGTCGGCATCGACGCGGCGGCATGGCGTTATTTCCACACCACGCCCGACGAGCTCTCGTGGGGCGAGGCAGCCACCCTCGCCGTGCTGCCCAACTCGCCGGCCTTGATCCATCCCGGCCGCTCGCGCGAGCGTTTGGCGCAGAAACGCGACGAGCTGCTGCAACGTCTCCCGCATTCCAGAGCCTTCATCCCGCGACGGTTCCACGCCCCGAGGCTCTTGGAGGAAGACGCCGAGCTGGCCATGATGGAAAGCATCCCCGCCAAGCCCTACGACATGCCGATGCTGGCCTACCATTACCTCAGCGACCAGGACAAACGCCATCACGGCGAGCAGATCGCCTCGACCATCGACTGCAACCTGCAACGTTCCATTATCGACATCATGCACCGCCACCACGAGGCTAACGTGATGAACGGCATCGACAATGCGGCCGTGTATGTCGTGGATTACCTCAACGACGAACTCGTCGCCTACGTGGGCAACAACAGCGACGCCGAAGACGCCGCCATGGTCGACATGGTGAAGGCGCAACGCTCCACAGGCAGCATCCTGAAGCCCTTCCTCTTCGCCGCCATGCTCGACGAAGGCACCCTGCTGCCCGAGATGGTGCTGCCCGACGTCCCCATGAGCCTCTCGGGCTTCACGCCAAAGAACTACAGCGGCGAATACTGGGGCGCGGTGCCTGCCGACAAGGCCTTGCAGAGCTCGCTCAACGCCCCCTTCGTGCACCTGCTGCGCGAGTACGGCCAGCCCAGGTTCCACAACCTGCTGAAGCAGCTGCCCCTACGCGGCATCGTCTTCGACGCCGAGCACTACGGCTTGGCGCTCATCGTGGGTGGCGCCGAGGCCTCGCTCTACGACATCACCAACGCCTACGCCAAGATGGGCCGCAAGCTGGCGGTGTATGTGAACGAGAGCTACGACAAGAAAGTCGATAAGAAGGAGTCACCCTTCTCGGCGGAGGCCATCGCTGAGACCTTCCATGTGATGCTCGGCCTCACGCGTCCCACGAGCCAGATAGGGTGGGGCGGCTTCGCCTCGTCGGCGCAGGTGGCCTGGAAGACGGGCACCAGCCATGGCTTCAAAGACGCCTGGGCGGTGGGCCTCACCGACCGTTACGTGGTAGGCGTCTGGGTGGGCAACTCCGACGGCGAGGGCCGACCGGGACTGACCGGCGTGGGCGTGGCGGCGCCGTTGCTCTTCGACGTCGTCGGCAAACTCAACGACAGCTACCGCTATCCCACCAACACCTCGGAGAGCGTCGAGATAGAGGTGTGCGCCGAGTCGGGCTACCCCAAGTCGGAATACTGCACGCACACCAAGAAAATCCGTGTCTGCAACGTGGAGAACCAGACGGGCGTGTGCCCCTATCATAAAAAGGTGTTTTTGGACGAGACGAGGCAATATCGGGTGCTTCCCGACTGCTATCCCGTCGACCAGAAGAATTATGAAGTGTACTATGTGTTGCCGCCTGTGATGGAGTGGTTCTACAAGAAACACTCGCCTTTGTTCCGCCCCTTGCCGGCCTTCTATCCAGGCTGTGGCACGGCGCACCCCGACGAGGTGATGGCCTTCGTCTATCCCAAGAGCGACGCCAAGGTGAGCATCCCTATCGGCATCCGTGGCGACCGCCAGCAGGTGGTCTTCGAGATCGCCCACCGCAACCCGCAGAAGACCATCTATTGGACCTTGAACGACCAGTTCTTGGGCCAGACCCGCCTCAACCACCAGATGCCCATCGACGTGGAGAAAGGCGAATACCGCCTCCGCTGCGTCGATGAGGACGGGGTGGAATTGAATAGGAGGATTGTGGTGCAATAATGATCACCACGCGTACGCCTCAGCCGTCATCCATTTGCCCTGCACTTTGAGGGTGCGCTCTATGAGGTCGCGAACGGCACCCTTGCCGCCAGCCTTCTCGCTGACGAACTTGCTGATGGTCTTCACCTCGGGCACGGCATCGGCGGGGCAGGCGGGGAGGCCCACCTCCTTCATCACGCGCAGGTCGGGGATGTCGTCGCCCATGAAGACGATCTCCTCGGACTTCAAGCCTTTCTCCTGCATGTATTCCTTGAGCTTCAACACCTTGTCGGGGATGCCAGTGAATACGTCGGTCACGCCGAGGCTGTTCATGCGGACGATGGTCGAAGGACAGACCGCCCCCGAGATGACCGCCACATGGTAGCCCAACTTGGTGGCCAGCTGTATCGCATAGCCGTCCTTGACGTTGGTGGCACGCAAGGGATGGCCCTCGAAGTCACAAAAGACGGTGCCGTCGGTCATCACGCCGTCGAAGTCGAAGATGAAGGTGGTGATGGGGGAGAGGTCGGTTTCGTTCATGATAAGCCTGCTTTTTATGGCACAAAAATAGGGATTTTTGGTCAAATGCCTCTTGATAAAGTAAAAATACGTAAATTTGCACCCAATTATTTGCTATTATGAGAGTAAGACACCAAACAGATAACGTTGAAGCTATCGTGGCCGCCACCATTGAGGCCATGGAAGCCGTGAAAGGCAAGGAAATCGTCACCCTCGACCTGCGCGAAATCACCACCGCAGTGACCGACTATTTCGTCATCTGCCATGCACCCTCCAAGACCCAAGTCGACGCCATCGCTGACAAGGTGGAGGAACTGGTCTTCGAAAAGACCCACAACAAGCCCTATCACGTGGAAGGCCGCGACAACACGGAATGGATTTTGATAGACTTCGTGGATGTCGTCGTTCACGTCTTCCTGGAGTCGGCTCGTGGCTACTACAAGCTCGAGGAGCTTTGGGCCGATGCCGAGAGAATCGTGAAAGAGGCGGAAGAATAATCTTTTCAAAACCAGAATTTTACAATGGAGAATAACGAGACTAATGGGGCTGGCAACAACCCGAACCAGCCTGGTCAGCCCGACCATACCAACCAGAACCCGAACAAGAAGAGGCGGTTCAACATGATGTGGATCTATGCCATTTTGTTCGCTGTACTGATTGGATTGCAGTTTTTTGGCAGAGATGCTGCCACGCCACAGGAGGAAGTCGACCAAGGCAAACTCATCGAGATGCTGAAAAAAGAGGAGGTGGGCAAGATAGAGCTTATCAACAAGGAGGACGCCGAGATTTTCCTGAACCAGAAAGGCCTGGCAACCCATTTCCCCGAGGTGACGCCCAATCCTGACGGCCTTACTTCGACGGCGAACTATACCTATCGAATTGGCTCTTTGGAACGTTTTGAGGAGATGGTGGAGAACGCCCAACAAGAGGTGGCTCACCCCGTGTATATCACCAATGTGCGTCGCAACAACTGGATGTCTGACATCTTGGCATGGGTGCTGCCTTTCGGCCTGCTCATCGTCTTTTGGATTGTGATGATGCGCGGCATGGGCCGTAACATGGGCGGTGGTGCCGGCTCGATTTTCAACATCGGCAAGTCGAGGGCACAGCTCTACGACAAGAACACCAGCGTCAATGTCACCTTCAAGGACGTGGCCGGTTTGGAAGAGGCCAAAGTCGAGATCATGGAGGTCGTCGACTTCCTGAAGAACCCAGAGAAATACACCAAACTGGGCGGTAAGATCCCGAAGGGCGTGCTGCTCGTCGGCCCTCCCGGAACGGGTAAGACCCTGCTGGCCAAGAGCGTGGCAGGCGAGGCCAACGTGCCGTTCTTCAGCCTGTCGGGCTCGGACTTCGTGGAGATGTTCGTCGGCGTGGGTGCCTCGCGTGTCCGCGACCTGTTCAGCAACGCTAAGTCGAAGGCTCCGTGCATCATCTTCATCGACGAGATCGACGCCATCGGCCGTGCTCGTGGCAAGAGCGCCATCACCGGCGGCAACGACGAGCGCGAGAGCACGTTGAACCAGCTGCTCACCGAGATGGACGGCTTCGGCACCAACTCGGGCGTCATCGTGTTGGCCGCCACCAACCGCGCCGACATCCTCGACAAGGCCCTGCTCCGTGCCGGCCGTTTCGACCGTCAGATTTATGTGGAGCTGCCCGACATCGTCGGCCGTAAGGAGATCTTCGAAGTCCACATGCGTGGCTTGAAGCTCGGCAAGGACGTCGACAAGGACTTCCTCGCCAAGCAGACGCCCGGCTTCTCGGGTGCCGACATCGCCAACGTGTGCAACGAAGCTGCACTGATGGCTGCCCGCAAAGGCAAGGACGAAATCGACAAGCAGGACTTCCTTGACGCCGTCGACCGTATCATCGGTGGCCTCGAGAAGAAGAATAAGATCATCACGCCCGAAGAGAAGAAGGTCATCGCCTTCCACGAGGCAGGCCATGCCACCACGAGCTGGCTGCTGCAATATGCCCATCCGCTGGTGAAGGTGACCATCGTGCCGCGTGGCAACTCGCTCGGCGCAGCATGGTATCTGCCCGAGGAACGCCAAATCACCACCAAGGAGCAGATGTACCACGAGATGATCGCCACCTTGGGTGGCCGCGCCGCCGAACAAGTCGTCTTCGGACAGATCTCGACAGGAGCACTCTCCGACCTCGAAAAGGTGACCAAGCAGGCTTTCGCCATGGTGACCTACTACGGCCTGGACGAGGAAATCGGCAACCTGAGTTACTACGACTCTTCGGGACAGCAAGACTACAGCCTCACCAAGCCCTTCAGCGAGAAGACAGCTGAGACCATCGACCAACGCGTGAGCTTCATCGTCGAGAAGGCCTATAAAGACGCCGTCGCCATCCTCACCGACCACCGCGACGGCCTGACCCAGCTGGCCACCAAGCTCGTCGAGGAGGAGGTCATCTTCGGTGAGGACCTGGAACAGATCTTCGGCAAGCGTCCATGGGACAACTCGGAGGACGAGAAGCTGAAAAACGCCGCTTTGAAGGCTGCCGAGAACAAGTCGGAGACCCCCGAAAACGAAAACCAACCTGAAAACGCATAACGCCATGGCTTGGGACAACAAAGGAGAGAACAAGGACACCACCTTCAAGGAGCAGATGCTCGCCAAGGTGCGTAACGCCCTCATCGAGCGGCAGGAGGCCTTGTTTAAGGACATCGACAAGCGTACTGAGACCTGGGTGCCCATCAAGGAGGAGGACGGCACCGCCATCACCTTCGTGCAGAACTTCAAGGAACACGGCGGCGTCTTTGTCTATCTCGAGAGCGAAGCCGAGTTTGCCGAGTGCATCAAGCAGCTGGCCCCCGAAAACGGCTGGGAGCCGCTGTGGTGCACCAGCCCCGAGATGCAGCACCTGCTCGGCCGCTATGGCATCCCCTACACCGATAAAAAGGAACGTGAGCCCAAGCAGAAGCTCGTCAGCCTGACGGGTTGCGAGTGCCTGGTGGCACAGACGGGTAGCATCGTCCTCTCCGACATGCTGACGCAGACGCGTGAGGCTTATGCCTTGCCCGACGTCCTGCTGGTGTATGCCACCACCGAGCAAATCGTCCCCGGCATGCGCACCGCCTTCCAGACCGTGAAGCGGAAATACGCCAAAAACAAGCCCTCTCAGATGACCATCATCACAGGGCCGAGCCGCACCTCCGACATCGAGCAGACGCTCGTCATCGGCGCCAGCGGCATCCGTCAGGTGGCGGTGTTTTTGGTGGATGATGAATGATAAGAAAGAAGGGCTGCCAACGGCAGCCCTTCTTTCTTATTTCAATGTATCAATAATCTGTTCAATGGAGACCCCTTCGGCCTCAGCCGTGTAGTTCCTGATGATGCGGTGGCGCAAAATCGGCACGGCGACGCGTTGCACGTCTTCGATGTCGGGCGAGTATTTGCCTGTCAGCAGGGCATTGGCCTTGGCGCCGATGATGAGGTATTGCGAGGCACGCGGACCGGCACCCCAGCTGAGGTAACGGTTGGCCCAGTCGTGGGCTTTCTCCGTATGCGGACGGGTCTTGGCGACTAGGTTCACCGCATATTCGTAGACGTTGTCGGGCACGGGCACGCGGCGCACGAGCTGCTGGAAATACAAGATCTCCTCGGGCGACAGCACGGCGTTTACCTCGGCGACATGGCCCACGGTGGTGTTCTTCACGATGTCGATCTCCTCGTCGTAGGAGGGGTAGTCGAGCATGAGGTTGAACATGAAACGGTCGAGTTGTGCCTCAGGCAGGGGATAGGTGCCTTCCTGCTCGATGGGGTTCTGCGTGGCCAACACGAAGAACGGCTCCTGCAGCTTATAGGTCTTGCCCGACACGGTGATGCTCTTCTCCTGCATGGCTTCGAGCAAGGCGGCCTGCGTCTTGGGCGGCGTACGGTTGATTTCGTCGGCCAGGACGATGTTGGCGAAGACGGGGCCTTTGATGAACTTGAACTGTCGCGTCTCGTCCAAGATCTCGGTACCCACGATGTCGGAAGGCATCAGGTCGGGGGTGAACTGGATGCGGCTGAAGCTCAAGCCCAAGGCCTTTCCGATAGTGTTGACCAACAGAGTCTTGGCTAGGCCAGGCACACCGACAAGCAGTACATGGCCTTGGCAGAAGATGGACAGGATGGTGTTGTGGATGATGTCATGCTGCCCGACGATGACCTTTCCTATTTCCTTGCGGAGGGTATCATATTTCTCGACCAGCGCCTTGGCGCCGTCGACATCAGAAGCGTAGTTTGTCATTGAAAATTCCAATCGTAATAAAAATCACTGTTTTTGTAGGCATCGTCAAGGCGTATGTAAGCCTTGGCGGCTTTGTTGCTTACCCATTTGCCAATGGCTTCTTGGCGTTTTTGCCCTATGGCCCAGTTTTGGATGAGGGTGTAGTCGTCCTTCAAGTTGGCCTGATGGACTTCGGTCTTGCGTTTCACCATGATGAGGCGAAAAGCGTCGTTGTTCTCGTTCGTGGTCATGGGCAAGGGGTCGCTGACTTCACCCACTTCAAGGCGGCTGACGACGAAAGCCAGGTTCTTGTATTCGGGATACTCTGCTTCTAATTGCTGCATGTCCTTTAGGCTGAGCCAGTTGCCTCCCGTTCCGGCATTGGTGAGGTAGCCACCGTTGTTTTTCGAGTCGTCGTCGCTGAATTTCTTGCAGGCTTCCTCAAAGGTCATGTCGCCGTTGCGTATCAGTTGGGCCACCGAGTCGAGTTGGTTTTGGGCTTTCTCGAGGGCTTCTACAGGCACCTTGGCGGTGAGCAGGATATGACGGCAGTTGACGGTCTCACCACGGCGTTCAATCAGTTGGATGATATGGAAGCCGAACTGCGTCTCCACCACGTCTGAGATCTCGCCGTCGTGGAGGTTGAAGGCCACGTTTTCAAACTCTGTGGCATACACGCCCTTGCCGGCGAAGCCGAGCTCGCCACCTTGACGCGCCGAGCCAGGGTCTTCGGAGTAAAGCACCGCCATGGTGGAGAAGCTGCTCTCTCCTTCGAGGATGCGCTTGCGGATTTGGTACAGGCGGTCTTTCACCTGTAGCTTCTCGTCGATGCTGACGGGGGGACGCTTCACGATTTGCACGATCTCGTATTCGGGCTGTATCAACGGCAGGCTGTCGTTCGGGATGTTGTTGAAGAAGTCTTTCACCTCCTTCGGCGTCACCACCACGTTTTGCATGATTTTGGCCTGCACCTGCTCTTGCAGCATCTGGTCTTTCACGGCCTGACGCACCTCTTCCTTAATCTCCGACATGCTCTTGCCGAACTGCTCTTCCAGCTTCTCCTGTGAGCCGAGACGGGTGACGAAGTAGCGAATGCGCTGGTCCATCTGCGCTTCCACCTGGTCGTCGGTGACGGTGATACTATCCATCTCAGCCTGGTTGAGCATGAGCTTCTGGAGGAGAAGGTCTTCCAAGATGCGGGCGCGCACTTCCTTCCCCGTGCCGTCTGTCAAACCTTGCATACGGTATTGTATGTATTGGTTCTCGATGTCGGATTGCAGGATGATGTTCTTTCCGACTACGGCCACCACCTTGTCAATGACCTGGGGCTGACGGTTTTGTGCCATCATCGGCAAAGCCAGTAGCATGAGTGCTATGATTATCCAGTGTTTTTTCATTATGTGTTAGTTGTTTTTAATCTGCATTATACAAAGTAGGCGAACCCACGTAGACTTCAAAGGCGCGGTCGCGCTTAGCTTTCTCGTAGACCGACGCCTGCATCTTGTCGAGCAGGGCCTTCTTGCGTTGGGCAAGAATGACGCTCTTGATGTTGGTGCGTACCATGTCCAAGGGCGAGATGCTTTCTTCCAACAGGTATTCCACAAAACGCACCATATAGGTGTATTCGTTCATGTCGAAGCAGACGAACTTGTTCTTTTTCAAGAAGCTCTCTGCGTTGAAGATTTCAATCGGGATGATGTACGTCAGCTCGTCGAGTCGCATCCATTGGTCCACGTCCAAGTGGCTTTTCACGGCGTAATACGACGCTAAGACGTCGATGTTTTGCAGCAGCAAGGTGTCGGGGTCGCTCATGAGTTTCCTGAACATCTCTTCTTGCTTGTTGCCCTCGTCGAGGATGACGTAGGCCACCCTCACCATGGTGTTGCGCAGCTGGAAGTCTTCCTTGTTCTGCTCGTAATACTCGGCGATTTCGTCTTCGGTGACAATAGTGTCAAGTTTTTGGTTGATGAGTTGGCTTTCGTAGGCGTAGATGACCAGCGAGTTACGGTATTCGTCCATCTGCTTCTTGAGGTCCAACTCCTCCATGTTGAGGTTGTTCTCGGCCTGATGGATGAGCACCTGTCTTCTGACCCATGAGTCGATGAAGGTGCTGACCCGCTGTATGCTGTCCATGATAGTGGCGCCTTCGGGCACGATGCCTATGAGGTCCGACTCATAGAGGTATTTGCCATAGCACTCGGCCACCACCACTTCCTTCGAGCTCTTCTGGAAGTAGTCGCAACCCGCCATTAGCAGGAGGAAAGTGATACCGATAAGCGCGCCTATCTTCTTCATTGATAGAGTTTTCTGACTTTATCCAGTACTTTCTCGTTGATCTTCACGGGATAGCGTTCCTTCAGCGACTTCACCCACTTTTGTTCCAGCTCCACCTGGTAGTCGGAGGTGACGAGGCCACGGGCTTCTTTGAGGGTCTTCTCTTCGGGGCCGCGTAGCTCTCTGATGCAGACGATGGTGGTCGACTGGTCGACGGTGGAGGGGATTTCGTTTCTCACGCCCACCTTCCATTCGGTTTGGTCGACATATTGGTTGTCGCCTCTCTGGTAGAAGCCCTTGCGCACGAAGGCGTAGTTGATGGAGTCGCGTAAGATGGCGCCTCTCAGGCTGTCGAGTTCGATGCCGCTGTCGAGCAAGGCTTTCACCTTGGGAAGTGCTTCGGCACGTGTCACAGTGATGACGGTGGCATAGACGCGGTCGTCCCACATGTATTTGGAGGCGTTGCGCTCATGGAACTCCTGAAGTCCTGTGGTGTCTTTCACAGCTTTGTTCCACACCTCACGGTCCATGAGGTCGAAGAGCAGGATGCCGTCGCGGTATTCCTGCACCAAGGCCTTGAACTCGGGATATTTATCTTCGAGGTGGGCGTCGCCATATTCCATGACGGTTTCGTTGATGAAGTTTTCATACAGCTGATAGGCGTAGGTGGCGGGGGAGACGTAGCGTTGCGGTCCCATGTGCGCTTTGATGTAGTCCACGAAGTCGCTCACTTTGGCTTGCTTGTCGCCGATGCTGAACAGCGTGGCATTCATATCAAGTTTTTCGGCAGGCTTATACATGCCGCGGATGAGGCTGCTGTCGACGCTAGCCATGAAGGTCTCCAGGTTCTTGTCGTTCTGCTTGAACTTGTATTCGTTCTTCACCTGCTTGATGACGAGCTCTTCCGACTTCTTGGAACGCATGTCCTTTTCGATACGTTCGGTCAAGGCCTTCTTTTCCTTTTCGAAGGTGCCTACACCCGAATAGTCGATGAGTTTGATGATATGGTAGCCATACATGGTGCGGACGGGCTTGGCGATTTGTCCCTTTTCCAGCGACTTGCAGGCTTCGATGAACTCGGGAACGATGCGGCTGACGGTGAAGGTGCTCAAGGTGCCGTCGCGTTGGACGGTGCCTTTGTCGTCGGAGTATTTCCTGACGAGCTCACCCCAGTTTTTGCCATCCTTATCCGTCAGTTCTTTGTAGATGTTGTCTGCTTTCAGCTTCATGGCAGCCTCGTCTTCTGCGTTGGCGTCGGAGGGCAGCTGCAGGAAGATGTGGGCGGCTTGAACGGCGCCTAAGGCGTCAGTGATGCTGTTCACCTTGATGATATGGTAGCCGAAGTCGCTACGCACGGGCATGGAGACTTCGCCTTCCTTGGTGTTGTAGGCTCCCGTCTCGAAGGGATACACCATGTCGAAGACAGAGAAATAGCCGAGGTCGCCGTGGTTGCCGGGACGTGCTGGGTTGTTCTCGGAGGCTTGCATGCCTTTAGCTGAGGGGTCGTCTGAATATTGGTCGGCGAGGGCACCGAAGTCGGCACCTTTGACCATCGCCTTCTTGCGGATTTCCATGGCTTTGTTGTAGGCCTTCAGCGTGTCCGAAGGCAAGGCGTTCTTGTCGCAGCGGACAAGGATGTGCGAGGCACGGATGTCCTTCAGCTTGCGCTGATAGGCTTCCTCTAAAAGCTCCTCGGTAATATCGTCGCTGCTCATGAAGGGCTTGGCCAGCTGCTTGCGGTAGCCTGCCAGTTCCTTCTGGAACTTGGCGCTGGTATCGAGTTGCAGGCGCTCGGCTTCCATTACCTTCATGCGAAAGGTGGTGAACAGGTCGAGGTATTCGTCAACGGATTTCTTCTCGATGACGTCGCTCTTGAGGTTGTTCTTATAATATACGTCGCAAAATTCCTTCACGGTGACGTCTTGGTCGCCAATGGTCATCAACACCTGCTTGTCGAGTTTCGACTGTGCATTGGCAAAAAAGGCTGGCATGACAAATGCTGCCAACAAAAACATTTTCAAAAAGTTACGTTTTTTCATTGCTGATATTCGTTGTTTTCTTACTGTTTCTTTAACGAGAAATGACGCGATTTATTTCAGCCCGCCTTCCACTTCCAGACCTTCGGTGAGTACGTGGATGTCGTCGACTTGGATGGCATCGAAGACGGTCTTCACCTGCTCGATGGAGCCGAGGTGGAGCATCAGTTGCCTGTCGGGACGCTTCTCAATCAGGCCTTCCGGAAGCTTGTTGTGGAGCAGGCTGAGGGCAGTATTCATCAAAGTGTCGGTGCCCATGCCGGCGTCCAATTTGACGAGCAGGTCGCTGCCCACGATCTCGAGGATGGTGAGGTCGGCGGAGATGTCTTTCTTGATGATGCCTAAGTTGAGGGGATAGGTCACCTTCACGGTCTTGACGTCGACGAAGGCGAACCCGATGTTTTGTTCGGTCTTTTCTTTTAGTATGTTTTGTAGCTCAGGGAATGATATGGATGCTTTCATGGGTTAGCTTCTTTTGCTGTAGTTGGGGGCCTCCTGCGTGATGGTCACGTCGTGCGGGTGGCTTTCGAGGATGCCAGAGTTGGTGATGCGGATGAACTTGGCTTTCTTCAGGTCTTCGATGGTGCGTGAGCCTGTGTAGCCCATGCCGGAGCGCAGGCCGCCCACCATCTGGTAGACCACCTCGGAGAGCGTGCCTTTGTAGGGGACACGACCGGCGATGCCTTCGGGGACGAGCTTCTTGACGTCTTCCACGTTGTCCTGGAAGTAACGGTCTTTCGAGCCTTGCTGCATGGCTTCGAGCGAGCCCATGCCACGGTAGGTCTTGAACTTACGACCTTCGTAGATGATGGTGTCGCCTGGCGACTCATCGACGCCGGCGAAGAGCGAGCCAGCCATGATGGAGGAGGCGCCTGCGGCGAGGGCCTTCACGATGTCGCCCGTGTAGCGGATGCCACCGTCGGCGATGACGGGGATGTCCAAGCCTTCCAATGCCTTGCACACCTCCATGACGGCGGTGAGTTGTGGCACGCCGATGCCGGCCACCACACGCGTGGTGCAGATGGAGCCGGGGCCGATGCCCACCTTGATGGCGTCGGCGCCAGCCTCAGCCAAGGCCTTGGCAGCTTCGGCAGTGGCGATGTTGCCCGCCACGATGTCGATTTCGGGGTAGTTGTTCTTCAAGGTGCGCACCATGTCGATGACGCCTTGTGAATGGCCATGGGCCGTGTCGACGACGAGGGCGTCGACGCCGGCGTCGACCAAGGCGGCGGCACGCTCAAGGGTGTTGGCAGCGATGCCCACGGCAGCGGCCACACGCAGACGACCGCGCGAGTCCTTGCAGGCGTTGGGACGCGCCTTCACCTTGATGATGTCTTTATAAGTGATGAGGCCGACGAGGTGGTTTTCCTTGTCGACCACAGGCAGCTTCTCGATCTTGTATTGCTGGAGAATGTCGGCAGCCTTCTCAAAGGAGACTTCTGTCGTGGTGATGAGGTTCTTGCTCGTCATCACCTCGGCGATGGGACGGTCGAGGCCTCGCTCGAAGCGCAGGTCACGGTTGGTGACGATGCCGACGAGGACGTTGTTGCTGTCCACCACGGGGATGCCGCCGATGCGGTATTCGGCCATCAGGTCGAGGGCGTCTTTCACGGTGGCGTCGACGTGGATGGTCACGGGGTCGCTGATCATGCCGTTCTCGGCGCGTTTCACCTTGCGCACCTCGGCGGCCTGCTTGCCGATGGTCATGTTCTTGTGCAGCACACCGATGCCGCCTTCCTGGGCGATGGCGATGGCCATGCGGCTCTCCGTCACGGTGTCCATGCCGGCGGAGACGACGGGGATGTTGAGGTCAATATGGCGTGAGAACTTGGTTTTCAGGCTCGTCTCACGGGGTAGTACATTACTGTAGGAAGGGACCAACAGGACGTCGTCGTAGGTCAAGCCTTCACCGATGATTTTTTCGTTATCTAATGCCATGGCAGATGGGTTTTAATTAATCTGCAAAGATACGAAAAAATTCGATAGGGTAGGAGAAGTAAGGCTAAAAAATGGCAAAAGTCGTCCGAAACTTGGTATTTGATGCGTTTTATGCTTACTTTTGCACCCATGAACGGCAAGGACGAAATACGCAAAAGGAGACTCTATTACGAAGGGCTGAAGCAGGCCATAGCGTCGCCCGTCAAAAACGAGAGCATCAGTGTCGTGGACGAGGTCCTTCAGTATGATGAAGTCGAAAATGAATTCAAGGAGACGCTACGATTGTGGAAAGAGGTGAACGGGCCTTTGGATAGTGCCATCATCTTCGTCCACAACAACCGTTTCCTCGTCGAAGAGAAGGAATATATCATCAAAGAGGACACCGATGCCGTCTTCATGAAGCCCGAGGAGATTTTCAACGTCTTGAAGAACCTGCTCAGCGCGACGGCCATGGAGTTTCTTTCTGTGATTGAAATGCCTTCCACCGAAAAGAGCAAACTGCTTGACTATGTGGAGCATGGCGACAAGGACGGCTTCGTGTCGATGCTGGAGCAAGCCCAATGCGACCTGACGGCTTTGGCCAAACTGTGCTCCTATTGTTGGGACGCCTTGTCGACGGGTGCCGAGATGGAGGGCGACGACTTCTCCTTTTATCTCGACAGTATAGCGGGCCATCAGCCTCAGGAGGGCGATGCCGACGACGGCAAGATAGTGGAGGCCGTGAAGCAATGGCAGCCCTCTGCCGAGGTGCTTGACGAAGACGACAGCGACGAAGCCTTGCGGCGATACTTCTCCGACTACCGCCATTTCCTCGAAACCGACCTGGCCGTGCGCCTGCATTACTATTGGGACTGGTACGACGACTTCACGCTGAAGGAACGTAACCTCATCAACCCGATTCTCGACAACCCCATGGCCAAAGACTTGATTGACAGGATATGGGAAGAATACGAAAACCCCAAACCGCAGCCCTCTGAGCCTTTCGTCCTGCCCGTCGACTTCTTCGACTGGCAGCACAAATCCAACACGCCGAAAGAGTTTTTCTACATGGACGACACCTTAAAGAAAAGAGGTGTGGAGACATTGGTGGCCCTCATCAACTGGCTCGCCGACAAGGGCTATATCGCCGACGACAACGCCGTGAAGGCTTTGTTGGCTTACCGCCTGACAGGACGATGCCGCCCCGAAGGGGAGGAGCTGCCCGTGATAGAATGGCATGGCAAAAACGGCAAGTCGTACGAGCTGATCTACCTTGTGCGTTACCTCTCCGACCGTGCCGACTACAAGAAGATGCGCCGATTCTTCACCGGTTCCGAGTGGGTGAAAGACCGCGACAGTAGCTATGCCAACTCGGCGGATACGGAGTTCCGCAAGCAGATGTCGGAGCTGTTTCCCGAGGTTTGTGAGTTCAAAAAGTGATGAAAAAGTCAAACATTTTGCGATTTTTGACATTTTCGGCAAAACAAAAAGTGAGATTTTTGACATTAAGAGAGAAAACGGGGTGCAATACTTGCCGTTTTTCATGACCATGTTTTTGTAGTTTTACCCTAGTCTAACCCTTGGGTAACCCAAGACTAACCCAAGACTAACCCAAGACTAAGCCAAGACTAAGCCTTGGGTATCCCTTGGGTAAGCCTAGTCAGACAGATGCACTCTTTACTATAATTCACTACATTCCATTGCCGTCCGGCGAAAAGCCCCTATTTTCGCGCCATGCAAGGCAAGAATGAGTATAGAACCAACGAGCAGTCCGCTTTTCCTCGTTTTTCGATACGGTTTACCAGAGCCATCCAGTGGAATGAGAAAGGTTGGGACGCGCTCTTTCTTTATGCCTTGCCCGTTGCGCCGCTTTGCGTCATTGCGAGGAATGAAGCAATCCAGAAAGAAAAACGAATTATTATAGTGATGATTATAACGAAGAAAAAATATCGACAAACTGAGCATTGGTCTGAAAAATGACTATATTTGCAGCGAGTTGGGGGAGAAATCCTGACTCGGCAAGGAAGGCATTCCTATAGTCCCAAACTATGAAATCGCCAATTTTAAGTTACGAGGGACGAGGACTAATGCTCACTTATTGTTTTTGTTATCAATGTGATGCTTAAAGCATCTGATTGGGATAAAAACGAGCGTGGGGTATTTGTTTCTTCAGTTCATTTCGTAACGGGTGTTTGGCGATACCTATAGTTTGATGGACTTGACAGAATCGAGTCTCACGCTTTTCTTGTGCCATGACCAATGTATAAAGCCAGCCTTGGTGGGACTTGCAGGCATAAAAAGAACATTATATGCTTTACAGAATCACAGTAAAAAACTCAAAACTCACCAGCGGCATCCGTGTTGAAAAAGGGATGTCCGTTGATGTGCCAAGCAACAGCATGAGCAACCCCGTGACAACCAACGGCGGCCAAGCAGTGGTGGATGCTTTTATGAGAATCTACGGAATTGACATCAAAAAGGCCGGTGCTTTGAGCATGGCTTATTTAGAGGTTGAGAGAATCAGATAAAACAAACTAAGAACAAATCAAAAACGCATAATACGATGAGTAAAAAAAACGACATGATTTTTATAGGCCCTCAAGCAGCGGGCAAGACAACTCTTTTCAATGTTTTGCAGGGTGATGCCGCTCCAACAAGACATGAGGCAACTGTCAGTAATGGGGAATCCACAACGATAAAGACTTCTGCAAAAAGAAGGTTTTTCAATCTTTTACGGGGAAAGGTGTCCGTTGTTGATGCTGGAGGAAAAATGAGTGAATTTAGGCACTATAAAGAGTGGTGTAATGACGCGGAAAAGGTAATCATCGTATTCAATGGAGTTGAGCTGCTGAGAGAAATTGATGATTACAAAGAAGGCGGAGAAACTTCTTCTTTCTTAAAAATGGTCTTGTCTCAGCTTGAGGAAATTGATGCTTCCAATTTGTATTTTATTGCTACCCATGCCGACCTTTATCGTGGCGGAGGCTCTATGCAAGAAGCTATCCAACAAAAGGTTAATCGGGTCAATGAAGAGTATGTTTCATTGTTCAAAACAAAAAGGTATCCCATGATAAGCCAGATGCGTGGATGTCTTTTTGAAGTTGATGCAACTGACCCAGATTCGGTTGAAGGAGTTTTTAGTTCGATTCTTAAATAATAATTAAAGTTGAAGCCATGAAAGCAGTACTTAGTCATCAAAATGCCAAGCCCAATGGACGAGACATTCTCGTCATAAATGGAGAGCTTAGCGAATATCGTGGAACGGAAGAGCAAGACAAGGCCCAAGACCTTACTGTTCCTTCACAAGACATGAAATCCCAAACATTTATGTCATGGGTCTACCGTTTGGGAGGTGCCTCTTCTTCGTTACGACTTTATTACAATAAAAACAAAGGTGTTCTAATCACTTCAAATCTGATTTCAAAAGATGAAGTTGGTAGAAATATGGTGTATTCTTTCTTTTGTAATACGGTCGATAATCCCACTCGGGTTAGAAAATTGTTGGAGGATTATTGCACCGTGGCCTCCGTAAAGCCAAACGATAAAGACTGCGAGGCTGTTGAAAAGTTGTTGCGTTTTCAAAAGAGCAAAATCAAGTGTGTTGCGGCAGCTGTCGCAGTTGTGGTGGCATTAATCCTGTTGATAAGCAAGTGTTCTAGTAATTAAAATTTTAAAAACAAAAACTATGAATAGACAACAATTGAAACCTGTAGTGTGCGTCTTGAATCCTGACGACATCTATTGGGTGAGGGAGAATGGAGACACAAGGTATTCAGGCAATCTATTAACACCTTATGAGGCAAAAGACCTTGAAGAAAATCAGGATGTAGAGTTCCCTGAGATTAAGGAAAATGTTGTTTTTATGCTTGACCCGCTTGAAGGCAACAAATACATTGTAAGAACAGAGTCAACCGATGCTGATATCGTCGAGAAACGTATCAATGCAATTGAATTGATAGTGTCTTTGCTAGGAGGTGTAAAATACAAAGCCATCTCCGAAAGAAAAGCAAATTCTAACAAGGATACACATGTAGGAGTTGGGGTTGATGTAAAAGTTAAGGGAGATAAGGTTGGTGTAAACTCTGATACACATGTTGACAAAAGTTCCTCAGAACTTGGGGAGAAAACAGTTACTGCTGTTGCAGAATTTAAAGGAGAATATAGTGAATCCAACTATTATTTGGCAGTTGCGACAGCGGAACAATATGGCCTTTCTGACGATCCGGCAATAATGAGTTTGCTGAAAACACGTCATCCTGATAATCCGAATTACATCACTAGCAAGACATACAAGGTCAATACTTGTAAGGATTTAAAAGAGAACCTCAAAGTTGCTGAAGACTTGAAAGTCGGTGTGATGAAAGCTGTAAATGTTGATGTCAATGTCAATGTTGAGACTTCACGCGATGAACGATATATAGAAATTTTTGAATTTGAAGCAGAATTTGCACCTGTTGTTAAAGACCCGGAATGGAAGCGCAGACGAAGAAAGAATAAAGAAAGCAAAGTGGGAAAATCCAACAAATGGCTCATTTGGGTCATGGGTGGTATTATTGTGGCTTTGGCTGCTGGATTGGTAATAGCTTTACTTTAAAAGAATCAAAATGCGCACAATTTGCAAAAAATGCTACAACAATAGTTACGGTAACTGCTATGAAGGCAAACCTCAGTATATGAAGGTTTATGACGAGGATGATTGCAACGCTTTTCTTGAGAATGAAGATTGTGGTGCTTTAGATGAGGATTTAGGAATAGATCAGGATGAGCCTTGGTAATATGCGCACCTCTACCCTCAACTTCACCCAACCTGCCCGTCGCGTTTATACCGCCACGAAGAAAGCCGTCCAGCAATGCGGCCAGTTCAAGCGGATTGAATGTAACGACCAGACCTTCACCATCACGGCGAGGCATGGGATGAGTCTGTTCTCTTTTGGCGAGAACGTTACCATCTATGTGGTGGCCACAAGCACACAGGAAACAGAGGTGAGGATAGAATCGGCATCACGTATCTTCTTCAACTTCATCAATGGCGGCGCCAACAAGAAAAACGTCCAAAGCCTCGAAGACTACATCCGAAACGAGGTGTATAAGCTTTGCAGCGATGAGGAAATCAAGTTGAAACACTGATGATAGCCTTTCCGTTTTACGGAAAATGTGTATTTTTGCGGTATTAAACACCTCCCCATGACCATAGAGGATATTAAACGGATTATTTCAGACGATGAAACCAAGCACCTAGAGCTGAAGAAAACGACAGGTGAACTGAAAGATGGTATGCATTCCGCTTGCGCTTTCTTGAATACCGAGGGCGGTTGGCTCATTTTTGGCATTGCGCCAACTTCGCTCAAAATCGTCGGGCAAGATGTCACCGAAAGCACACGCCGCGAACTGGCGCAAGTTTTGGTGGGAATTGAACCCGCCGTCGATGTTTCCGTTGAATACGTTGATGTCCCGGACGGGAAGGGCAAACAGCTCATCGCCATGTATTTTGACGGATGGGTAAGAGGGATGGCCCCCTACACTTATCACGGCCGTCCCTATATTCGTGTGGAAAGCACCACCAAAGTAATGCCGCGAGAAATGTTTGAAGAGCGTTTGCGCGAAAGTAAACCTGGCAAGTTCGCTTGGGATGCCCAAATAGCTGAAGGTGTTGCAATAGACGATTTGGACGAAGAGCGTATCCGTAATGCTGTTCGTCTTGGCATTGCTGGAGGCAGGGTCAATGCCTCTGCTGAAGGCGATACGGTTGAGTCGCTTCTTCGGAAGTTCAACCTGTTGAAAGACGGTCGTCCCACCAATGCAGCCGTGATGCTATTCGCCAAAAACACGGATGACTTTCCTCAGATGCTCTTGCGTATGGCCTGTTTCGATGGCATAGATAAGAATGTTTTCATCGACAACAAGCAGGAAAAGGGAAACTTCTTTGACTTGCTTGATGCTGGAATGGCATTTTGCTTCCGCCATCTGAGCCTGAGCGGCAAGATTATCGGACTTCGCCGTGAGGAACATTTGGAAATACCAGCCGAAGCTTTGCGCGAAGCCTTGATAAATGCGCTTTGCCATCGTCAATATGATGACCCAAGGACATCAGTTAGCCTTGCCATCTACGATGATAGGATTGAGATAATGAATCCTGGGCGATTCCCGATGGGATTGACCGAAGAGAGCATTATGGAGCCTCACGATTCATATCCAACCAATTTGAAGATCGCACAAGTGCTGTACCAAACCACCTATTCGGAGAAATGGGGGTCTGGTGTAAAGCGGATGACGGACTTGTGCAGAGAGCAGAATCTGCCCTATCCTTGTTACCGTTTAGGGAATGGAACCGTGTGCATAGTGTTCAAAAAGGCACAAATTGAAACCGCGGATGGCCTAATAAAGGACCGAAAAGAACTTACTGAACGTCAGCGAATTATTTTGGAAATGGTAGCGCTTGATTCATCCTTATCTGCCAAAGCCATGTCGGAAAAGATGTCGGAAAAGATGTCGGAAAAGATGTCGGAAAAAGATACGGTTGATGTCAGAACTATTGAAAGAGACCTCGCTCGATTAAAAAAGATGGGTGTTTTGACTCGTGAAGGTGGACGGAAACAGGGCCGTTGGGTTATTCTGTCAGAATAAAATTTCTATTCCTATTCTTTACTATAATTCACTACATTCCATTGCGCATCGATAGCGGCACTGTATTTTTGCGACCGTTATCAAAATCAACGCACTATGGGATGTTTCTTCTTCTTTGATTGTCTGGTTGGACTGATTATCCTCATCTGTATTCATGCTCCGTGGTGGGCCTGGACCCTCTATGCCGTCAGCGCAGTGGTAGGGTTCTTTATTTGGGCCGCGCACGAAGGCGAAAATGGCGACAAAAAGAATGGCGGGACAAAGCAGGAGTAGCAGTAGAACAAACGGATTTAAAGCTGTTTTTTTGGCTGTCAGCGGTCAGCAATCAGCCGTCAGCTACAATGCCTCCAAGCTGATAGCTGATAGCTGAAAGCCAACAAAGTACTTGGATTATTTTAGAACAAATTATAGAGATATGACGAATAAGAAATCAAAAGTGGCTGAGTTTTTCAGCAATGTCGGGATGGGATTAGCCTTCATCTGGATGTTGCCAGTGTTGGCTGTTGAGGGCATCCAAGAGCATTTCGAGAAGAAAAGGAAAGCCAAACAACCCAAGCCGGAACCCATCAAGTTTGTCTGCTCCGAGTGTGGCGAAACCTTTGAGGCCGACAATGTCAAAAAGGAGATGAGAAACCTTGCGTCTTCTGATGGCGATTACACCTATTCAAAGCCTCAGCCCTGCCCGAAATGCGGAGGAAAAAGGACGCGCCCGACCGAATCCGACAAGGATTTTTACCAAAGGCTTTGGGATATGGAGGAGACGGCAACGTTCATTTCGCACCTCAGCATCAACTGGGGCCCTAACGACAGCCCCGTCGACAAAGGTCAGCAGGAGTTCAAATGCACCCAATGTGGAGCCATGTTCTCCGCCATCGACATCAGGCCTCACCCTTATTCGGCCTCGTTTCCGTCAAGGTGTCCCCATTGCCAAAGCATCAGGACGCTGCCTGCCTCAGAGGAGGAATTTGCCCGTCGCTATGAAAGCATCTGGCCGGTGATGGAGCTGGCGGAGAAGGAGCGCGAAGAAAGCAAAACCGAAGAGAAATATGTCGATTTGAAGCGCATGGTCGGTGGTTTTTGACCTTCTTTTATGGATGTTTTTCAGCCGATTCCACTTTTTGTGTATCTTTACCGCCTCAAACCAATCAACCCTATGAAAAAGCTTATCACCAACTTACTCGCCCTTCTGGGCCTGGCCACCGCCTGCGGCCAGCAAGGTTATGAAAATGCAGGGATACCAGTAGGAATGTCCGATGATGCATACGAAGTCGACACCTTCACTACCCAGAGCGGCAAGACGGTGAAGTTTCACGCCTTGGTTCACGCCAGTATTCGCATCGAATACGACGGCAAGGAAATCCAGATTGACCCCGTGGCGAAGTTGGGGGAGAAGACCATCAACTACGCCGCCATGCCCAAAGCGGACTATATCTTCATCACCCACGAACACCACGACCATCTTGACACCACGGCCATTAACATGCTGACGGGCGAAAACACCCAGCTGATTACGAACCAACGCTGCGCCGAGATGCTTGGCTACGGCACCGTGATGGCCAACGGCGACACACTCCAAATCGCTGACGACTTTACCGTTGAGGCCGTCCCCGCCTACAACACCACCGAAGAGCATCTGCAGTTCCACCCCAAGGGAAGGGACGACGGCTTCATCCTCACCCTCGACGGGCTGAGAATCTACATCGCCGCCGACACCGAGGACATCCATGAAATGACTGAAATCAAAGACATCGACGTTGCTTTCATGCCTTGCAACCAGCCGTACACCATGACCCCCGAACAACTCATCAACGCCGCTCGGATGGTCAAGCCGAAAGTGCTGTTCCCTTACCATTACGGCCAGACGGATGTGAGTGGCATCCCCTCACAGTTGGAAGCCGATGGGGTAGAGGTTCGGATTAGGCATTATGAATAGACTGGAAAGGTCATAAAACGCAAAAACCCGCTGATTTTCAGCGGGTTTTTGCGTTCAAAAAGTGGAGATGGAGGGAGTCGAACCCTCGTCCAAACAAGGAACCCCCATGGTTTCTACATGCTTATTCCGCTGTTGGTTTTCGTGCCGCGCAAGGGAGCGAACGCCCTAAACGCGACCTTATCTCCTAAGGCTTCGCCTTGCTGTCGGAGCGCCGACAAGGCTATCCCGAAATTGCTTAGCACCCCGGGCTCAGGCCGGAATCAGGAATCTCCACCTGCGGGATGTCTCGTCCGCCCACCTTGTGAGCGGATTAAGCCAGTAATCTACTGTACTTCGATTAGGCAGCGAGAGCGTAGTTGTTTTCGCCAATTACTTTTTTGCAGTCAAGATTTACGAGCGTCACTGCGAGGCTCGACATGCTTACATGACAATTCATCTTGCTGTCAAAACCATACATCCCCTTTTTGTAATTGAGAATTAAGAATTGACAATTGATAATTTAGAGTTGTCAAACTCAAAGAACGGACTGCAAAAATACAGCTATTTTCCTTACCCCGCAAGGGGGTGGCACTTTTTTAGTTCAGCGGATTGCCAAAACGTTCCACGTCGTCCTTGGTGATGGCGCTGCCGCAGAGGATGACGAGACGCTCCACGATGTTGTGCAGCTCGCGGATGTTGCCCGTCCACTGGTACTGCTGCAAGGCCTCGATGGCGCCTGCTTCGAAGGTGGGGGTGGCCTTGCCCATGTCCTGCGCGATCATCTCGACGAAGTTCTGCACCAGCAGCGGGATGTCGTCCTTGCGCTCGCGCAAAGGCGGCACCTGGATGACGATGACACTCAAGCGGTGGTAGAGGTCCTCACGGAAGTTGCCCTTTTCGATTTCGGCCTTCAGGTTTTTGTTGGTGGCGGCCAATATCCTCACGTTGACGGGGATTTCCTTCTCACCGCCCACGCGTGTGATCTTGTTTTCCTGCAAGGCCCTCAGCACCTTGGCCTGAGCGGGGAGACTCATGTCGCCAATCTCGTCAAGGAAGAGCGTGCCGCCATCGGCCAACTCAAAGTCACCCTTCTTCTGCTTGATGGCAGAGGTGAACGAGCCTTTTTCGTGTCCGAACAGCTGACTCTCAATAAGTTCGGCTGGGATGGCAGCGCAGTTGACCTCGATGAAGGGACCGTGGCATCTCGTGCTGAGTTCGTGTAGCTGACGGGCAACGAGTTCCTTGCCTGTGCCGTTCTCACCCGTGATGAGTACCCTGGCGTTGGTGGGTGCCACCTTGCCAATCATGTCCTTCACCTCCTGCATGGGCCCCGACTCGCCAATCATCTGGTTCTGGAGCTTCACGGCTTTCTTCAGTACCTTGTTTTCGGTGGCCAAGTTCTTCTTGTCCAAGGCATTACGCAGGGTGATGAGCAGACGGTTCAAGTCGGGCGGCTTGGGGATGAAGTCGAAGGCGCCTTTCTTGATGGCTTCCACGGCGGTCTCGATGGTGCCATGGCCCGATAGCATGATGACGGGCACGTCCGACTCCTTGCGGATGGCTTCCAGCACCTCTATGCCGTCCATCTCCGGCATCTTGATGTCGCAGAAGATGGCGTCAAAGTCTTGGTCCTTAATGTGTTGTAGGGCTTCCTTGCCCGTGGCGGCGTCGTCCACCTGGTAGCTTTCGTTTTCGAGGATGTCGCGCAGCACGCGGCGGATGGGGGCTTCGTCGTCGATGATGAGTATCTTGGTCATTCTTCTTTAATTTTGTGCAAAATTAGGTTTTTTTCTTATTTTTGCCTTCAAAATCGAGATATGATGAAGAAATTTTCCCTGTTTTTCGGCTTGCTGTTTGTCCTTCAAACGGCATTGTGGGCACAAGACACGCTGCCCGCGCCCACATCCTATCGTGTCAATAAGGTCTCGTTCAATATGGTACGCGTCGAGCAAGGCGGCTTCTGGATGGGCGCCCAGCACATGGACACGGCTGAGTTCAACTACGATCGCATGTCGCAATCCGACGAGCTTCCCGTGCATTATGTGGCCATGAAAGCGGACTATTATATCGGTCAGACCGAGGTGACGCAGAAGCTTTGGAAGGAAGTGATGGGCTACAACCCGAGCGTGAAGAAATGTATGAAAAAGCCTGTCACCAATGTCAACTACTACGAAATCGAGGAGTTCCTGTATCGCCTCGATAGCATCACGGGGATGAAGTTCCGCCTGCCTACTGAAGAGGAATGGGAGTATGCAGCGCGCGGCGGCAAGAACTCACGAGGCTACATCTTCAGCGGCGGCAAGGATGTCGACCGTGTGGCATGGCATAACGGCAACACCCGCAAGCTTAAGAAGGTGAAGAAACGCACCGCCAACGAGCTGGGTATCTACGACATGAGCGGTAATGTGTGGGAATGGTGCAGCACCCGATACCGCTATTTCGACAAGGAACGCAACGCCACACTCGGCAAGGACGGCGACATGTATTGCATCCGCGGCGGCGCCTGGCAGCTGCCCAAGACGATGTGCCGTGTGTCGTGGCGCGGCAAACGTCTGCCCGAATTGAAGAACTCGTTCGGCGGTTTCCGTTTGTGCCTCGACGCTACCTATGTCAAAGAAGCCGAGGGCGATGCCCCCGAGCTCATCAACACCACGCCTGAGGAAGGACAAGAATGAGACCCTCACGGCTCATAGGGACGCTCTGCTTGCTGTTGTCGCTTGTCCCCGCCTTTGGGCAGAATAAGCTTGATTTCCAGGTTTTTAATGATGCTGCTCTGTCTGATCCGTGGGCGGGTGGACTCAACGCCTGCCAATTTGGTCGTTTGGATGTGGACGGCGATGGTAAAAAAGACCTACTCGTCTTCGACCGCCATGGCAACCGCCTGTCATGCTTCCTGAATCAAGGCGATGTGGGCGAGATCCGTTTCGTTCTTGACAATTCTTATGTCTCACACTTTCCACACATGGCCGACTGGGTCGTCTTTGCCGATTACGATGGCGACGGACGCGACGACATCTTCACCTATTCCAAAGGCTGGGCAGGGATGAGGGTCTTTCGTAACGTCTCTGAAGAACAAGTTGAATTTGAATTGGTTGTGGATCCTTATCTAACCTCGTGGCAGGGTGGGGGCGAGGTCAACCTGCTGGCCACCAATGCCGATTATCCCGCCATCGTGGACTTGGATGGCGACGGCGACCTCGACATCCTCACTTTCGGCGTGCTCGGCACCTTCATCGAGAAACACCGTAACCTCTCGATGGAGCGCTTTGGGCATCGTGATTCCTTGGTGTTTGAGAAGACGGACCATTGCTGGGGGCGCGTGGCCGAGAGCGAAGAGAACAATGCGATGTATCTGGATACTTGCCTCTTTGGTAAGTCGTTGGTAGTCAACGATGGATTCCGTCATCGTGGCGCTACCCTCGCCGTGCGCGACCTGACGGGCAACGACCTGCCCGACCTGTTGCTGGCCGACGTGGATTACCCCAACCTCGTCTTGCTGAAAAACGGAGGCACGCCCGAAAATGCCTTGATGGTCAGCCAAGAGACGATGTTTCCCGAAAATGCGCCGATACACCTGTTTTCTATGCCTGTGCCGTTTTTCACCGACATCGACAACGACGGCGTCGACGACCTGCTCGTCTCGCCTTTCGACCCCAATCCGATGGCTTGCGTGGGACAAAACTCAGTGTGGCTGTATCTGAATAAAGGCACCAATCATAACCCTGATTTCCAGTTGCATACAAAGTCCTTCCTGCAAGACCAGATGATTGATGTCGGCACAGGTGCCTATCCCGTCTTCACCGACGTGGATGGCGACGGCCTCACCGACCTCGTCATCGGTAGCATCGGCGACATGGATTCCACCTATTATTATAATGGCGTGCTACAAACCCATCGCTCGGCGCAGTTGGCTTGGTATAAGAATGTCGGGACGAGGCAAAACCCCGTGTTTCAGCTTTATGATGAGGACTTCGGCAGTTTAAGCGCCTTGAAAGCCATGGGTTTGGTGCCTACGTTTGGCGACTTGAATGGCGACGGCCGTCAGGAGATGTTGGTAGGCACGGGGGAAGGTCGCTTGCTCCGTTTCGATGCCGACTTCAACCTGGTGGACGATGACTTCCTGCAGTTCGAAAAGGCTTGGTCGGCGCCCTGCCTGTTCGACGTGGATGGTGATGGCATCCTTGACTTGGTGGTCGGTGATGCTAGTGGGAAACTGTATTATTACCAAGGCGTTAGCCAAGGCAATGAGACGCAGTTCTCCTTTGTTACCGACAGTTGGGGTGGGGTGGACGTCTGCGACCACACGGCTTCGTATTTCGGCTACAGTGTGCCGACTTTGTTCCGCAGAGGCAATGAGACCTTGCTGGCGGTAGGCTCGGAACAGGGTAAGATGTTTTTGTTCAAGGATTTGGACGGGGTTTTTACCGATATTTCCGACCATTGGAACGATTATGTTTGCCACTTCGAAAACCGCTTCGGACTGCGTTCCGCAGCGGCGTTGGCCGACCTCAATGACGACGACAACCTAGAGATGGTGGTCGGGAATTTCGCTGGCGGCTTGGAACTTGTGAATGGTGACATCGCTGTGAACCAAGGTGTTGAAGAGGACGGTCCTTCGACGGGCTCAGGAGCCTTTGTGCTCTATCCTAATCCTGCCCGAGGCCTGGTCACCATTGAAGGCACGGGAGTGTTGACGGTCTCGAATCTGCTTGGGCAGGCGATACTTGTCAGGGAAATCGATGGGCGGACAACCATTGCATTGCCGCATGGCTTTTGGCTAGTCAGACTTAATGGTTTTACCAAAAAGGTTATAGTGAAATAACCAAAATTAGAACGACTTCCCTTATCCTTTATCGTCATGGCGGACTTGATCCGCCATCTCCTGAAAGAAAGCGTTACCCTTTTGCTCAGGAGATTGACTCGCTTCGCATCGTCGAATCGCGATTTGCGGGTCTTCGCCCGCAATGACAGTATAGAGAGAAGCATTTTGGAAATCAGGGAGTGAGTCTAACCTTTTTACTCTTGTAGTTGATGATTGCCTTGTAACGCTTCAGCAGGTCGCCACCGAGGATGCCGTCGATGTGGGGCAGGGCGAGTTTGCCGTACAACTCGTGGATGTTGTCCATGTCCAAGGCGACGCCTTCATAATCGTGGATTTCCATGTCGCCGATGGTGAACATGTCGATGGTAAAAGTGGAGCTCTCCAAGTCGGAGCCGCCCACGCCTGCCGTGATACCTTCTTTCTTCTCGAATGTCAGGTCGTCGATGAAAGTGGCGAGGGTCTTGGGGTCGAAGACGGAGCGTGACGCCCCGGTGTCGATCAAGAAGTTGGCTTCCTTACCATGGATCGTTCCTTTGACCATGATATGGAAGCCTTCTCCTTCGATGTCAAGCAGTTGCAGTGGGACTTCAATATAGCGATGCATTGGTGTTTGGGTTGGATGCCAAGGATTTTATCGGCATGTCATACCGAGCCTTTAGGCGAGTGTATCTATGCCGATAAAATCCGAGCGAATCTATGGGCTGCAGGGTTAGAAGTTCGGCTTGACGGCGTATTTCTTGTAGAACTCCTTGATGATCTTCACGGCTTCGTCGGCGGTGTCGACGACGTTGAAAATCTCAAAGTCTTCCTCTTTGATCATGTGGTGGGGGAGCAGGGTGCCTTTGAACCAGTCGATCAGGCCTCTCCAATAGTCGCTTCCGACCAGCACCACGGGGAAGCTCACCATCTTGTTGGTCTGGATGAGGGTGATGGCCTCCGACAGCTCGTCCAAGGTGCCGAAGCCGCCGGGCATGGCGATGTAGCCTTGGGCATAACGCATGAAGATGGTCTTGCGCACGAAGAAATAGTCGAAGTTGATATTCTTGTCGCTGTCGATGAAGGGGTTGAAATGCTGTTCAAACGGCAGGTTGATGTTCAACCCGACGCTGGTGGCGCCGCCTTGTTTGGCGCCTTTGTTGCCGGCTTCCATGATGCCGGGGCCGCCGCCGGTGATGATGCCGAAGCCGTAGTCGGCCAGCTTCTCGGCGATCTCAACGGCCATCTCATAGTATTTGTCGCCAGGCTGTGTCCGTGCGGAGCCGAAGATGGCAACGCAGGGGCCGCTTTTCGACATCTTCTCCATGCCTTCCACGAACTCGGCCATGATCTTGAACACCGACCACGAGTCGTGGCTCTTGATGTCGCTCCATGATTTCGGGTGGAAGCTGTCGCGGATGATTCTTTCGTCTTTCTCGGATATAGACATATTCTGAAGTTAATAGTTGTTCAGTTGTTCAGTTGAAATTTTCTGTCGGTATTTCAGCTGTGTGATAAAAATTATGTATTTTTGCACCGCAAAACGCGAATGTAGCTCAGTTGGTAGAGCATCAGCTTCCCAAGCTGAGGGTCGCGGGTTCGAACCCCGTTATTCGCTCAAAATGTTGGGGCTGCCCATGGCAGCCCCAACATTTTTTTTATTCCATCGGGGTGCCGCATTCGGGGCAGAACTTGCCTGTCACCTCGGCGCCGCACTTCGGGCAGCGCTTCGGTCCCACGGCAACCATCGGGGTGCCGCATTCAGGGCAGAACTTGCCATTGCTTTCAGTGCCGCACTTCGGGCATTTCATCGCGGCCTTGGGTGCCGGGGCGGGCGTGCCGCACTCGGGGCAGAACTTACCCGTGATGGGCGTGCCACACTTCGGGCAGGGGACGCCTTGTGGGGCAGCCTGGCCACCACCTTGGTTGTAGGGGTCGTAGGTCTGCTGGCCTTGGCCGTTGCCGTTCCATGCGTTTTGCATCACGCTACCCGTCATGCCACCCGTGCCGGCGTTCATCATGCCGAGGCCGATGAAGGCGTTGCCAGCACCACCTGGGTTGTTGGCGGCGTCGCCCATGACGTCGATGATCTTGCCTTGCTGCATCATCGAGTTGGAGCTGTATTCGTAACGGTCGATCTTGGCTTGGCTGGCGTCGTCGAGTGAGACGGACTCCACGGTGAAGCTGACCAGCTTGACGCCACGGGCGCGGATAGGCTCGTCGAAGACGCGCTCGTCCATCACCTGTTTCATCTCGTCGGTGTAGCTCGGCAGCTCGAGCACGGGCACACGGTGCTTGCTGTTGCCCATCTCGTTGAGCACGTTCTGGAAGGAGGCGATGACCTCGCTACGCATCTGCTCGGTGATGTCGTGTTTCTTCACCACGTTGGCGGTGCCGGCATGGATGCGCATGAAGATGCCCACGTCGTCGAGCTTGAAGGTGTACTTGCCATAGCAGCGCACGTTGACGCCCATAGGGCTGAGCGAGCCTGTCATCTGGTTAGGGATGGCGTGCGACCAGTCCTGGAAGGGGATAGGCGTGGCGGTGCCGAACTTGTTGTCGAGGATCTCCTTGGAGTTGAAGAAGAACACGGCCTGTTCCTTGGCGGGGGTGCCACCATAGGTGAAACGCTGCCACATCTCCTTGAAGACGGGGCCAAACTGTCCGCCGAAGAACGACGGCGACGACGACTGGTCGAAGGTGTAGACGCCTTCTTCTGCCGTGGCGTCGAGCACAGCACCGCTGTCGTAGATGACGGCCACCTGGCCGGGTGCCACGAGGATGCGGCTGCCTTTTGAGATTTGCCCCGACTTGGTGGTTTGCTTCACCATCAGGGTTTCCATGTCCATGTTGTCACATTTGATTAGATCTAACCATTGATCTTTCATGGTGCCACCAATGGCGCCTGCGATTGCTTTGATAAGTCCCATAGTATTAGTGTTTAATTGTTGATTGTTTAATTGTTGATTGAAATTTGTTTAATTGTTTAATCGTTGTTGTTTGTAGAGACGCGATTAATCGCGTCTCTACTGGTTATGATCTCGAATGAATGTCCGTCAATACCCAATCATGTTCCCCATTGGTGATGACGCTGCCGCAGTAGGCACATTGTCCCGACGAGGTGACCTCCGTGGGCGCACCGCAGTTCGGGCAATTGGTGATGGTGTTGCCCTTCTTGCCCGGGTCGGTCTTCACACCCGCCTTTCGGTTGAACACCATCTCGTATTTCATGTACCAGTCGCGGTTGGGATCGCTCTCCAGCACGTTCTTGGTCTCGTCGTCGATGACATAGTCACGCATCACAGCGTTGAGGTAGACCTTCAAGACCTCCTTGTCGCCATCCTGCTGGAAACTGTTGAGCGAGCAGTGCTTGATGGCGATTTTCTCCACCACGTTGGTCTTTTTCAAGCGGATGTATTCGTCTAGTTGTTGCTTGTGCTGGTTAAATAGGGTCTCGCTCTCGAAGGGGCGGATGGGCCTCCAGTCCTTGGCGGTCCAGGCCTCTTGTATCTTCATGAACACCTCGCGGGCGAAGCCGATGAACTTGTCGGACGAGAAGTTCGGGTCGATGGCGCGGATTTGCTCGGCCACCATGGCGGTATTGTCGAAGGTGAAGTCGTTTTCGGCCTGTTGGTTCACGTTGTTGTTAATATAGGTGGTGTCGGTGGACTGCTTCTTGGCCTTGCGTCTGCTGATGAGCACAAAGACGATGAGGATCACCAACACGATGAGGCCCATGGTGGGATTTTCGATCATCAGTCCGATGAGGTAGCCGATGAGGACACCCACGTCGCTGTCGCCGCCACCATAGTCACCGCCCCCCGAGGAATAGCGGTTGTTGTTGCCCACATCGGCGATGGCCAAGTTGCAGCATATCAAGGCCACAACCATCAAAAGAAAAGGTAAATATTTCTTTAATATACTGAAATTCAGTTTTTTCATATCAAAATCAACTATCCAGTTTGTGAGTTATCATTCTACAAAAATAATAAAAAGTTTGGAAATTGCATAATATATTGCCGAAAAATGCGAAAAATGTCCTATTTTTGCAGCCTCTAATCCTTGGGAGCTTAGCTCAGTTGGTTCAGAGCATCGCCCTTACAAGGCGGGGGTCGTTGGTTCGAGTCCAACAGTTCCCACAAGATTTCAAATCAACCCACTGCTTTTCAGTGGGTTTTTTTTGACCACTGAAAATTTCGTCAGATGCCGTCGTCTATCAAACAATCTTCAAACAGAATCTGTTACATGATCCTCCCCGAGGGCATCAGGAAGGATTTGGATGTCGGGCTGAATGGATTGGCTGAGAAATACGGTGTTTCCCTTGTCGTGATTGACCATGTCGATTGGAACGATGACTTGACACCGTGGCCGGCGGTAGGCGTGTTCAAGAAAGCGAAGCCATTTGGAGGGAAGGCAGCTGCCTTTCTCGACAAACTGGCCAATGAGGTCGTCCCTAAGACCGAACAGGATTTGGGTATAGAGGGCGCCGAAAGAACGCTCTTGGGCGTTTCGCTGTCGGGTTTGTTTGCGGTATGGTCGGCTTTCAATGCCGATACCTTTGCCAACATCATCAGCATCTCCGGGTCGCTATGGTATGATGGCTTGGTGGAGTGGATGGAAACACAAATGCCCTCGCCTCGGGTGGAAAAGGTTTGTATGTTGCTCGGCGAGAAGGAGAAGAACGCCAAGGACAAAAGGATGGCGACAGTGGAGGAATGCACCCTCGCTGCCGCCAACCTCATAAAAGAGAAAACCAGAGCCTCTGTTACCTTCGAGTTGGTTGAAGGAACCCATTTCTCACCGATTATGCCCAGGTTGGAGCGGGCGTTTGAGGTGGTGTTTGGATAGAAAAAAATGGCTGCAAACGCAGCCATTTTTTAGTTATCAGTTGTTCAGTTGTTCAGTTGTTCAGTTGACGCTTCGCGTCATTGACTACGTCGAATCTTCGATTTGCGAGGAACGAAGCAAATCGAAGATTCAACGGAGTTAATCTAGGGACGGGACTTGAGTTGTTCTGTTGTCAGTTAACGGTTCACCACGATTTTGCGGGTGACGGTCTTCCCGTCCTTCGTCAGGCCTTGGACGATGTAGAAGCCCGTGGACAGCTCTTCGAGGCTCTTGTTGGCAAGGGCCTGTCCCTTTGCATTGTAGATGTTCGTGACGGTGACGATTTCCTCGTCTGTGTTTTCCGGGATGCCAGTCACTTCCACGAAGACGAAGTCTTGGCCGTCGGGGGTGAGGGCATAATCCGACTCGCAGTCATCGTAGACAGCGGTGAGCTGGTACATGTAGTCGCCCATGCCGGTCTCGTCATAGTAGTCCGTGGCTTCGCCGTCAATCTCGATGATGTCGACGTCTTTCGTGTAATTGGTACGGTAGAGGTTGTAGTGTAGGGGCGAGGTCTCGGGGGCCGTCCATGTCAGCCTGACGCCAAAGGCTTCAGCTTCCATGTCGTAGGCATACTCGCCTTCAAGGTTCTCGGGGGCGAGGCAGGTGGTGGGGATGACGGGGTCGATGGGTCCCATGGTGCCGTCGGGACCGATGTTTTGTCCGTAGAGGCCGCCTGAGGCAGCGTTCACCCAGGTCACGATGTTTTGTCCGAGGTGGAAGCCGGTGGAGATGTCGCAGAAGTTTCTGCTAAAATAGTTGGAACTTAAGGTCTTGTTCCATAATACATTGCCGTCCATGTCCATGCCGATGGCTTCCACTGAGGTAAAGTAGGAGTTCTCGTGGCTGCTTTTTTCATATATCACGACAAAGCCGCTGCCGTCTTCAAAAGCGTCGACTTGAAGGCTGGAATAATCCACCCCTTGGTAGTCGGCCACCAGATAGCCTTCGTCCCAAACCCTTTCGCCAGCGGAGTTGATTCGGTTGACGTAGATCTTGTCGTTGGATTGCGTGTAGGAATCGGATTGTTCATAAGTGATGATGAGGTCGTGGCTTACCGGGTCGACGGTGGCGTAGGCGTTACGATAGTAATGGGCAGGATCTGAGGAGTGTACGGCGCAGCCATCGGGGTTGTGGATGGTGGTGGCGCCGTTGCCGTCGTAGTGGAACACGTAGGTGTTGAACACGCCGCCGATGCCTGAGTGCCAGATGTAGGCATAGCCACCCCCCATGCCGTCAGGCACCACATAATGGATGTAGGTGACTTGGAAGCTCTGCGAGGCCATCAGCTGGACTTCGGGGCCGACTTGTACGCCGTCTTTGGTGTAGCCCACGACGTAGATTTCCTTGTCCGTATAGAAATCGCTGCCGGTTTTCTCGTAAGTGAGGAACACGATGTTGTCGATGCCGAGGGTCATCTTTCCGTATCTGGCAATAGCTCCTGGAGCTTCTATGGTGATGGTGGGATACAACGATCCGCTGGCTTTGACGTATTGCATATAGAGCCGTTGGTAGTCACAGCCCAAGGCCCACACGCCGCCGTCGTCGCCGGCGATGACCTCGGCACGGGAGAAGCCCTGGCCGTCGAATAGCACGACGCCTTGCTCGCCCCAGGCAAAGCTGCCGTCGGCGTTGATTTTGACGGCTATGGTCTGACCGTCATAGTTGGCGAAACAGCTCACCACGGCATTGTCGGCGGTGATGGCCATGGAATAGCCGTCGCTCGACGAGCCGAAGGTGTGGCCGGTGATGCGGATGCCGTTGTCGCCCCATTGCGGCGTGCCGTCGAAGGTGAGGCGTTGCAGCGAAGGGCCGTAGCCGTTGCTGCCGCTTGAGGTCCATTGCATGTAGGTGTCGCCAGTGGCCTCGTTAGTAGCCATATAAATGTCTCTGCCATAGGATTCACAGTTGGCAATAAAGGTGTTGTTTGCAGGGTCGTTGACCCATTGGGCTTGCAGAGTCAATGCAGCCAATGAGAAAACAAGAACTAATAGCTTTTTCATGTTGTTATAATTGTTGATTAAGTTATACTGAATGTTTAGCTGTCAGCAATCAGCAATCAGCTTTCAACAACTGATAGCTGATTGCTGACGGCTGATGGCTGATAGCCAATTAAATTATAAGTACTAGACAGGCTCATCTTCTTATTTCAAGACTTTCTTTACTATGGTTTTTCCTGAGCTTGTAAGCCCGATGACGGCGTAGATGCCAGGTGTCAACGCGTTGATGTCCTTTGTGTTGAAAAACTGTCCTTTGAGGCTGTAGATGCCCGTGACGGTGACGATTTCCTCGTTTTCCATTTCTTCAACTGCATCTAGATCCAGAATCATGACATAATCGTCGCCGTCGGGAGTGAGGGAGAACTCGGATTCACAATGCTCATACACAGCGGTAAGCCTAAAGATGTTTTCCAGATAAGGCAAGGACTCCGCAAAGTATGAGGTGCTTTCTGGTCCAATCTCGATGACTTCTTTGCTGATGCCGTCACAATAGAGGTTGTAGTGGAGCGGGAGCGTCTCGGGAGCGGTCCAAGTGAGCGTGACCCAGGTGGAAAGCGTCTCTTGGTGATATACGCCTTCACCCTCGAAGTCGGTCGGCGGGTTGCAAGGCAATGAGGGTATTGGCGTTACCTCTCCCATGCTGCCGTCCCAACCGAGGTTCTGCCCATAGAGGCCGCCGTCTTGCGCATTGACCCATGTCACGATGCATTGCCCCTCATGGAATCCCGTGGAGTTCTCGGTGCCGGTCTTGGAATAGGGGTTGCTGCACACCTGGGTGCTCCATGTCATGTTGCCGTCCGTGTCAAGGCCAAAGGCCTCGATGGTCTGTGCGTTTGCGCCAGGAACGTCTTGATGGTAGGTCACAGCGAAGCCGTCGCCGAGTTCGAGGGCGTCGATACGAGGGCCGTAGAAGTGTTGTGTCCCGTTGTCGAGCAAGAGGATGCCATCACCCCAAGGCTTTTCTCCCGTCATGGTGATACGGTTGACACAGAGCCTGTATTGTGTCTGCGAGTAAGCCTCGGTCTGACGGTACACCATCACCAGGTCATGGGTGAGTGGGTCGATGGTGGGGTAGGCGTTGAGGTAGAAATTGCTGGGGTCGGGGGAGTGTACGGGTATTCCATTGGGTTCGGTGATGGTCGGCGTGCCGGTTTCATCGAAATGGGTGACGTAGATGTTGTAGACGCCGCCGATGGCGTTGTGCCATTGATACACGTAGGCACCGCCCAAGCCGTCGGGGATGGCGTAGTGGACGTAGCCCGACCCGATGGTCTGTAGTCCAAGCAACACGGTCTCGGGAAGGACCTGCTCGCCGTTTTTGTTGTATTTTTTGACGCAGATTTCCTTGTTGTAATTGGTGTAGCCTTGTAGGGTCTGCTTTGCATAAACGACAAAGACGCCGTTGCTGGAGGGAATCAGGATGCCGTTGGTACATTTCTTCCCCGGGGCAGAGAGGGTGGACATGGGCCCCAGCGTGCCATCGGCGTAGACATATTGAAGGAAGGTGCTGTCCATGTCGGTGCCCAACGCCCAGAAGTCGCCGTCTTTGTCGGCAAGCAGTTCGGAACGTCCGCCGCCCTCGCCACCGAAGAGCATCATGCCGTCGGTGCTCCAGGGCGTGCTGCCGTCGGGGTTGACTTTCACCACCCAGTGCTGGGCGTCAGCGGTGCGAAACATGCTGACGACGGCGCCGTCGGTGGTGGCGGCAAGGGCATAGCCCGGCGACCAAGTGGCCAGGTTAGGCGTGGTGACGCGAACGCCATCCCTGCCCCATTGCTTGTAGCCTTGGTAATCGACATATTGCAGTTTGGGTGACCATCCGTTTTCCGACATGCTCAGCCATTGCACAAAGGTGCCGCCCTCCGGTGAGGTGGCGACAAGAAGCTCGGCCGAACTGTTGTCGCAATTGGCCACTAAAGTGTTCGTCATAGGGTCGTCGACCCACTGGGCTTGCAGCACAAAGAAGCTCGCCATAGCCATAAGGAGTAGCGATAGTTTTTTCATAATGACATTTTTGTCGGTTTTTCTTGCCGCAAAATTATAAAAAATCGTTTCTTTGCAATCAAATTGATACGTTATGGACGAAAAATTCACTCCTGAGGAGCAAACCGCGGTGGCCAATGTGCTTTACAACCTGGTTCATGCCGACTTCAATGACCATGCGGGCGAGGACGACTGCCTCAAAGCCTGTTTCGACGAATTGGGGTTTGATGCCAAAGGCTTCGTTCCTACGCCAAAAAGCGAACTGCCGGCGCAGGCCTACGAGATGCTGAAGAAGATGCCCATGGTGAAAAAACGCACCTTCTCGTGTATGATGACGCAAATCGCCCGTTCCGACGGCCATTTCGGCCCTCGAGAACAGGCCTTCGTGAAGGAGATCCTCGACTACTGCGACGTCCCGTTCGTCCAGAAATAAAAAAGTAGAGACGCGGCACGCCACGTCTCTACAATTCTCAATTGTCAATTGTCAATTATCAATTATCAATTGTCAATTCTCAATTATTTAATGTTCGGTTCCTCCAAACCAAGGTGTCTCTTGGCGTCGACACGCTTCAGGATGATGCCGATGATGAGGGCGGCAACACCGAGGCAAGCCAACATGACGAGCGGCCACGTGTAGTTGAGGGCCACCGGGTCGGTGACACCGGGGTTGGTGTTTTCGAGGACCTTACCGATCAGCAGCGGGAAGAGCCACAAGCCGATGTTCTGGATCCAGAAGATGAGGGCGTAGGCCGAACCGATGATCTTTTCGTCCACCAGCTTCGGCACGCTCGGCCACAAGGCGGCAGGCACCAGCGAGAACGAGGCACCCAGCACCAGGATGGTCACATAGGCCACGACGACGCCACCGACGGCATTACCCTTGAACATGGGCAGGATGAAGGCGAAGGTGAGGTGGCAGATGATGAGCAGCAACGAGCCGATCATCAGCATCGAAGCGGCTTTACCCTTGTTGTCGACATAGCTGCCGAGGATGGGCGTGATGGCCACGGCCAGCAGCGGGAACACGGCGAAGATGGTCTCAGCGGTGCCACGCATGTAGCCCATGTAGCAGTACACCACCAGGGCGACGATGGCGATACCCATCAAACCGAACTTCAGGCTCTTTTTCTTCGAGAAGTTGCTGGCAAACGAGCAGACGGCCACCACGAGCATGATGATGTATTGCACGATGGTGACGCTGTCGCCGGCCCAGAACGAACCAGCGGCGGGCTCGGTCAGCGTCAGGTTGCACTGCAGCATGTTGACGGCGTATTTCTGGAAGGGGAAGATGGCGCTATAGTACAGCACGCAGAGCAAGGCGACGAGCCAGAAACCAAGGCTCGACAAAATCTTGCCGATGTCGCTGACCTTGAACGGGTCGTCTTTCTCTTCGGCTTCGCCAGTCTGAGCGTCGAGTTTCTTGTCCATGAAGAAGTAGACGACGAACATGATAAGGGCGATGCAGAGCAGCACCACGCCGAAGGCCACGGAACGGCTCACGTTGATGGAGCCACCGAGCTTGGCGAAGTAAGGCGAGAAGATCATGCAGGTGGCCACACCCAGACGGGCCAAAGCCATCTCGGAACCCATGGCCAGAGCCGTCTCACGACCCTTGAACCACTTCACGATACCACGGCTCACGGTGATACCAGCCATTTCGGTGCCGCAGCCGAAGATCATGAAGCCGATGGCGGCCATCTTGGCGGAGGCAGGCATGCCACGATAGAAGGGCGACACACCCAACTCGTCGAAGACTGGGATGTAGTTAAGGTTGTTGTTGAACCAGGCCTCAAGGCCGCTGCCCATGAACGACTCGCTGATGGCGTAGTACTTAATCAAGCCACCGACGAGCATCACGGCGCCCGAGAGGACGGCGGTGAAACGCACACCCATTTTGTCGAGGATGATACCGGCGAAGATGAGGAAGAACACGAAGACGTTCAGGAAGGTCTCAGCGCCCTGCATGGTGCCGAAGGCGAGGCTGTCCCAGCCGCGTTCGGTTTGCATCAGGTCCTTGATGGGGGACAGGATGTCCATGAAGATGTAGGCGCAAAACATGGCCAAGGCCAAGAGCAGCAAGGCAATCCACCTCATGGTGGGGTTGTCTCTCAATGTGAGTTTTTCTGTCATAATTATTGATTTAAAGATTTAAAATTCAAAGATTCAAAGATTGGCTTTCAGCATTCAGCCGTCAGCAATCAGCTTACTTATTCGTGAGTTCAGGCTGATAGCTGATAGCTGACAGCTGATAGCTATCTATCATTCAGGGATCTGGACGACCTCTTTCTTGTAGCCCTTCAGCACGGCCTTTGCCATGTTGGCTACGTCGTCGCCGGTGATGCCGTTGATGATGGCTTCGTAGTTGGCCATGGGGTTGTAGCCGTCACGCTCCTGCGTCGTGATGCAGCTCATCCAGTAGCGGTTGCTCTCCAGGTCCTCGCTGTGCTTCTTGACGAGGAACTCTTTCACCTTCTTGAGGTCTTCGGGGCGCGGGCCTTGGTTGGCGACGTTTTGCAGCTCGGCGATGGCGATGCCCATCAGCTTCTCGTACATCTCCTTGTTGGTTTGGAAGCCGATGAGGAACATGAAGCTCTCCTTAGGGCGGAGGCTCACGTTGCCCTGCACGCCGACGCCGTAGGTGCCGCCTTCGTCCTCACGGATCTTCTCGGTGTAGACGATGTCCATGACGTCGCTCAGCACTTGCATCTTCAGCTGGTTTTCCAGGGAGTATTCGATGTCGCCATTGTAGACCATGTAGCAGGTCACCATGGGGTTCTCCATGGCCTTGGTGTAGTGGCTGGTGACGTCCTTGTCGGTGATGGTGGGCACGTTGGTGGTCCAGGTTTCTTTGTTGTTCTTGGTCTTCAGCGCACCGATGTATTGCTCGATCATAGGCTCGAAGGTCTCGGGGTCGATGTTACCCACGAAGGTGAAGACGAAGTTGTTGGCGTCCTTGAAGCGGTCGGCGAAGAGCTTGAGGGCCTTGGCATAGTCCACCTTGTCGTAGTCTTCGGCTTTCATGCGTTTGACGAGCGGGTGGTTGTCGTACATGGCGAACATCAGGTTGTCGCGGAAGGCGGTGTTGGGGTCGGCTTCCATGTTGGCGACCATGGCCTTGGTGCGGGTGATGTAGGAATGGAAGGCGTCTTCGTCGCTACGGAGCGAGTTGAAATAGAGGTAAGTAAGCTGCAGCATGGTCTCCAAGTCCTTGACGGAGCAGTTGCCGCTGATGCCTTCAGTGATGGAGCTGACGCTGGGATAGACGCTGGCTCTCTTGCCGGCCAGCACCTTGGGCAGGTCGATGGCGCTGAAGTTGCCCACACCGCCGAGGGTGGCCAACTCGTTGATTTCCTGCAGGGTGTAGGGGTCGCTCTGATCCATGACCGAGTATCCGCCGAAGCTGAAGGCGTTCATCAGGATTTCGTCGTCCTTGAACTTGGTGGGCTTATAGATGACCTTGACGCCGTTCTTCAGGGTGAGGATGGTGGCGTCGAAGGTGTTGTCGTGTTTCTTGGTGTCGATGGAGCCTTTCACGGGCAGCGTGGCGATGAGCGGCTCGTTGCTGACGGTCTCCTTGTAGGCTTCCACCTCGACTTCCTTGGCCTTGTTGAAGAGGGCGAGGAGTTCGTCCTTGCTGGGCAGCTTCTCGTCTTCCTTCTCAGGGGCGGTCAGCGTGATGACGATGTTGTCTTCACGGATAAGCTCCTGGGCGTACATGTTGATGGCTTCCACGGGCAGGTTGGGCAGGATTTGGCTGAGGAGCATGTATTCGTTCTCGATGCCCATGAGCGGCTCGTTGGTGAGGAAGTGGTTGAGGATGGGGTAGAAGTATCTGTTGGTCTCCTGCTTGTCGCGCTCGTCGTATTGGCTTTCGATACGTCTCATGAGGTCGGCCTTGGCGCGTTCAAACTCCGACTCGGTGAAGCCATATTGTTGCATGCGCTTGCTTTCGGCGACGAGGGCGCTCAAGGCTTCGTCGATGCCGTCCTTGTCCTTGGCGTAGGCCATGGTGGTCCAGGCGTCTTTGGTGTCGCTGACGAAGAAGGTGCCGTAGTAGCCGTAGCCGAAGATGAAGGGCGGGTTGGCCTTTTGCGTCAGTTCTTCCATGCGGTTGTTGAACATGGTGGAGATGAGGTCGTCGATGTAGCCTTTTATCCAATAAGAGATGTCACCTTTCTCTTCGTTCGGCACCACGTCGTGCTTGTAGTACACCGAGATGTTGTAGTGGGTCTCCTCGCGGTCGGTGGCGATGCTGACGATAGGCTCGGCGTTGTCGGCCACCTCAAAGCGGGTGCGTTCGGCGGGGTTGACAGGGGCGGGGATGTCCTCGAAGATGGCTTTCAGACGGCCTTCGATCTCGTTGACGTCGACGTCGCCGATGATGATGATGCCTTGCAGGTCGGGACGGTACCACTTATGGTAGTAGGCACGCAGGGCGTCGTGGGGGAAGTTAGCCACGACTTCCTCGGTGCCGATGGGCAGACGGTGACCATACGGGCTGTTGGGATAGATCTCAGGAAGCATCTTCTGGTACATGCGCATCTGGGCGCCTTGGCCCTGACGCATCTCCTCCAGGATGACGCCGCGCTCCTTGTCGATCTCCTCGCTCTCAAGGGCGATGAAGCTCGACCAGTCGTGGAGGATGAGGATGCACGAGTCGACGAGGCCCGGGTTGGTGGTGGGCACGTTGGTGAGCATGTAGACGGTCTGCTCGATGCTGGTCCAGGCGTTGACGTTTTCGCCGAACTTCACGCCGTTGTGCTCCATGTAGTTAAGGAGGGCCTTGCCGGGGAAGTTGACGGTGCCGTTGAAGGCCATGTGCTCCAGGAAGTGGGCCAGACCTTGCTGGTCGTCTTCTTCAAGGATGGAGCCTACCTTCTGCGCGATGTAGAAGTTGGCGCGCTGGGCGGGCTTCTCGTTGTGACGGATGTAATAGGTCAATCCGTTCTCCAGTTTGCCTCTTCTGACGTTCTGGTCGAAGGGCAAGGGCATGGCTTGCTGGGCGAGCATCATCGTGCTCAGGGCAAGCATTGCCAAAAGGGTTAGGGTTAGTCTTTTCATTTTTTATAGTTGTTAGTTGTTCAGTTGTTCAGTTGTTCAGTTGTTCAGTTGTTCAGTTGTTCAGTTGTTCAGTTTGAAGTTAGGAGTTTTTAGTTATTGAGGAGTCAACCAAACCCTAAAACGTCATTGCGGGCTTGACCCGCAATCTCCTGAAAGCAAGGCATTCCTTCTTGTTCAGGAGATGGCGGATGTCCCTCCGCCATGACGGTTAAGGGGAGGTTTTGTCACCCCATGTCAAAATAGGTGTACCACAAACTTCTCCATAAAGTATTCCTCCTTATACCATTTGCTGATCGCCACTTGTTTGTGCCTCCAGTAGCGGCTCAGCGCCTTGTATTCTTCCGTCAGGTCGCCGCCTTTCAGGTAGAGGATGCCGCCCGCCTCTTCGTCGCCTCTGATCCTCAGCTTGTTGCCCGCCAGGTTGACGATTTCGGGCAGCGTCATCACCGCGCGACCGGTGATCACATCAAACTTGTCCTTCACCTCCTCGGCGCGCTTATGCTCGGCCACCACGTTCTCCAGCCCGATGGCGTCTTTCACGGCGTTCACCACCTTGATTTTCTTGCCCGTGCCGTCGATGAGGTAAAAGTCGGTCTGTGGGAAGAATATCGCCAAGGGGATGCCGGGGAAGCCGCCTCCCGTACCCAGGTCCATGACCTTCATGCCGGGCAGCAGCTCGAAGTATTTGGCGATGGCCAACGAGTGCATCACATGGTGCTCGTAGAAGTGTTCCATGTCCTTCCGCGAGATGACGTTGATCTTGCTGTTCCAATCCAAATACAAGTCTTTCAGCTGGTTATATTGTTCCTTCTGCTTGTCGGTCAGCTCGGGGAAGTACTTGAAGAGGCTGGTTGTATCCATAATAGTTCAAAAAATTGGCTTCAAAAATAGTGTTTTTTTCTGAGGTGGGAGGTATTTATTTTGGTTTTATACTATTTTTGGGCTGTTTTTCGTTGATTATTTGTCATCGATTATACTTAGCCGTCATTGCGGGCTTGACCCGCAATCTCCTAAGGATAAGGCTAATCCCTTTTGCTCAGGAGATGGCGTTCCGCTTTCACGGAATGACGGTTCCTCCGCCATGACGACTTATACGTTAGTATACTGAACCCTAAAAACAGTAATGATGAAAAAACTGCTGCTTTTGTTTGCGCTTTTGCCCTTGATGCTCCACGCGCAACGCATCACCCCTGAGGAATACATCCAGACCTATAAGGACATCGCCATGCGCGAGATGCGCGACCATAAGATCCCGGCGTCCATCACCCTGGCGCAGGGCCTCCTCGAGTCGGGGGCGGGCAACAGCGCCTTGGCGCGCGAGGCCAAGAATCACTTTGGCATCAAGTGCCACAAGGGCTGGACGGGCAAGACCTATACCATGGACGACGACGAGAAGGACGAGTGCTTCCGCAAGTACAGCAACGCCGAGGAGTCGTTTCGCGACCATTCCGAGTTTCTCTGCGGCCGCAGCCGTTATGCCGCCCTCTTCGACCTCGACATCACCGACTACGAAGGCTGGGCCAAGGGCCTGAAGGCGGCGGGCTATGCCACCAACCCCAAGTACGCCCAGCTGCTCATCGACCGCATCGAGCTCTACGACCTCGCCAAGTACGACAAAATCGCCTTGGGACAGATGACCGACGACAACGTGCTGCCCGACATCGCCCCCGAGGACGAATTGCTGGAGCTGGCGTTCTCGCCCGACGACCGGTCGAAATACGAACTCGTTGACATGACTGAGGACAAGCGTTTCATCTACGAGAACAACGGCGTGCGGTTCGCCTATGCCAAGGAAGGGGAGACCCCTGATGGCTTGGCCAAGGCCTTTGGCGTCAAGCTAAAGAAGCTCTGCGAATACAACTTGGTGCGCCGTCCCGACGAGATGGTGTTTCACAGCGGCGACATGGTGTATCTCGCCAAGCTGAAAAACAAGAACTGGAAGGCGAAGAAACACACCGTCGAGGATGGGGAGACGCTGCGCGATGTGGCGCTGCGCTATGCCGTGAAGCCAGAGAAGATTATGAAGAAAAACGGCCTCGTCGAAGGTCAGCGCCTGCATGCAGGGCAGGTGCTGTGGTTGAGGTAGTTTTTAATTGGAAATGCTCTTTGAAGGAAGGATCCTGTCAACGAAGACAGTATCTCTATCGATATGGAATACATAGGCCCATTTGCGGTTATGCGAAAGCATCCTCTTGGCATTAGGATGAATGGCACGAAGCATTTCTGAATGGGATTCACCAAAACAATCGGCATAAACTGACAACGACAAAACTTCTTGTTTCATGAATTCAAGATAGCGGTATGCGCCCTCCTTGGAGAGATGCTCGAAAAGGAAATCGGCCAGCTCGTCAATGTCGGCCTCGGCAGATTTTAGGACCCTGACATTATAGATTCTCATAGCGTTTATCCAATGCTCTTTTGACCTTTTCGAAATATTCGTCCACGGTCATGCTGTCGGTGAGAGGCATAGCTTTTTGTGCTGATGAGCAGCTCACATAAGCCACACTTGGCTCGCTAGCCATAGTCACTGGGTTTTCTTTGTCATATTCCTTTGCCATAGTGGTTGCTTTTGCCTGCAAATATACTATTTTTTTTGGAAATTAGGCATAAAAAAAGTAGAGACGTAGCGCGCTACGTCTCTACAAAGGTTTTTTTCTCTAACCGAACTGCCGTGAATCGTCCCTGGCGAAGGAGATAGCGGATCAAGTCCGCTATGACTGCCTTGGGGTCGGTTTCGGATGCGTTCGGTTAGAGCTAATACATTATTCCTCCTTGCGTCTCTTCGCCACCACGTAGCCGGCGCCGAGGGCGGTCAGCAAAGCGATACCGCTGCCGAGGGGAGCGGGCTGCTCGCCGTTCTGGTTGTGGATGGGCAGCATGGGCGTGTTGTCGCCGGGGCCCTTCGTGCCGTCGCCGGTC
>CACYHX010000006.1 GCA_902774365.1 uncultured Bacteroidia bacterium
GACTGTCTTCTTTTAGGATGTGCCATTTTCTTGTTATTTTAACTAGTTAACTATCAATTATTTATTTATCGTTCAATTTAATGTCTTTCAAAGCGGCCCAACGCGGGTCGATGGTGTCGGTGGCTTCTTCCTCTTCGGCGGGTGCTTCCTCGCGGTTGAGCATCTCTATCACGGCGGGGTTGCACTGGCCTTCGGGATGCACGCGGTGCATCGGGATGGCGAGGATGATGTACTCGTACACCAATGGGCGGATGTCGTATTCGTTCAGATCGGGCGAAACGACAGCCACGTCGTCCGACTCTTCGGCATTCTCCGTTCCCAACTTGAGGAAGAAGTCCTGCTGGCTCTCGATGTGCTGGTCGAACTCGTCGGCGCAGCGGTCGCAAGGCACGCGCACGCTACCGTTGAGGTCGAAATGCAGCGTCAGCATGGTCTCCTGGCGGTCGATATCCAACTTCACCGACACCTTTCCTTGCTGTACTTCGGAGTAATCCATCCCTGCGAAGAAATCGCTATTGATCTCATACTCAAAGGTATGGCTCCCAAGGGCAAGGCCGCTGACCGGAATCAGGAATTCGTTCTTCTTATCCATTCTGCCTAAAAATCGGGCTGCAAAAGTACGGAATTAATTTGAATGTGGAACATCTGAAGTGGATTTTTCGCAAAATTCACTATTTTTGCCTCTATAAAAACCGCTGATTATGACACGCATCGAACGCATCACCCACATGGAATCCCTCTTTGACAAGAGCGAGGAGGTCGTCAATCGACTGGAAGCCGCCCTCGAGGACTTCGCCAAGCTGGAGCGCGACATCGCCAAGTTGGAGGCGTATTACAACTCGCCGCAGTGGCGCAAGGACTTCGAGGCCGACGAGGCCGGCAAGTTGCCCCAAGACCTCAAGCGCGGTGTCTTGAGCGAAGACGGCATCTATGATTTGCTGTCAGACTACCAATGTCTGAAGGATCAGATCAGGACGATAGAATAGATTCTTGTCCTTTTGTCTTGAAACAAAAGGACCAAAAATTCAAGGCCGACATCATCGGTCCCGACGCACAAAGCGGACGCTTCCCCGCCATGTCGGCCCTTCCTCCCCGCCCAACCCAGTCGAACTTTGGCAAACCTAGTCTTGAGGCACTTCTGCCTATGCACTTTATTCAAGCCTCTTGCCGTCATCGCGAGGAATGAAGCGATCCATTTATGACAGATTTATGTAAGATTTGTTTCAAAAAAAACATCCATTTCATTCCCAACAACTTACCCGACAGCAAACGACAACAAACGCTTACAGTCGACTACAAACGTTTGTTCAACGGCTTACTCTTGACAAGGTTTGCATCTTTGCTGCATAATTCATACAAATTAATACGATTATGGCCCAAAAGAAAACGAAATCCACGGATGTCATTGAGGTTGTTGCCGACAGGGACAAACCTCGCCCACCTAAAGCAGAATCCATCGACTTTATCAAAGATGCAATTTACACCATCAGAGGCATGAAGGTTATGCTTGATGCCGACCTCGCCGAGATCTATGGCTATAAGACCAAGGCATTCAACCAGCAGGTCAAAAATAACATTGAAAAGTTTGATGCCGATTTCAGGTTCCAACTCACCAAAGAAGAGTATCAACAGATTTTGAAGTCAAAAATTTTGACCACAAAAAGTGAGGTAAATACCAATTTTTCAAACAATTATGAAACGAACGAGTTTTTAAGGTCAAAAATTTTGACCATAGAATTGAAACAGGGAAAATTCTCAAAATACCTGCCTCACGTCTTCACCGAACAAGGTGTCTATATGCTTATGACCGTTTTGAAAGGCGAATTGGCTACGCAACAAAGCAAAGCATTGGTTCGCGCCTTTAAAGCGTTGAAGGATTTTGTAGTTGACAACACCCCGCTTATCGGGCAACATGAATTGCTGCAGCTTTCGGTACAGACCACACAAAACACATCCGACATTGCCGAAATCAAAGACAATATGGTCACCAAGGCGGATTTAGCCAAGGTAGTACAAGACTTCACTGACCTCAACACGCGCCGCGAATACCTAATTCTAAACGGCGAATCGGTGGAAGCCAACATTGCCTATTCCAGCATCTACAAGGCCGCCAAACATAGCATCTTTGTGATTGACAATTATATTGGCCTGAAAACGCTTGTGCTACTCAAAAACGTGACTACCTCGGTAAGAATAACCGTCTTTAGCGACAACATTGGACACGGTCTTCACCAGAGTGACTACGATGATTTTCATGGTCAATACCCATTAATCCAATTTGACTTCCGTAAAACTTGCGGGGTCTACCACGATCGTTATATTGTAATTGATTACGGCCGAAAAACGGAGAAGATTTATCATTGTGGAGCCTCCTCGAAGGACGCAGGCAAAAAAGTAACTACTATCACCCAAGTGACCGACCGACAGGTCTATCATCCGTTAGTAGATGCCTTGCTTCTCAATCCTGTTTTGTTATTAAAATGATAATTAATTCATCCTTTCCCTGTCCTCGTAATGAATTACTAAAACTTTTTCCTCAAAAATGTCCAACTAACAAACCTTGACAAACGAAAATGGTCGATAACGCCGTTATTGGTGCATATAATGGTCGATAAAACTATCAAACATGAAAAAACTTAGGGAACTCCTCGGCTACACCCTCGGTGGCTTGATGTTCGTGCTCCTTATCCCAACCTTGATGTGGTTGGCCTCGTGTCGACCTGACCTTTGTGCTGTTTCTGTTTGGAGGATGGTGATAGCCATTGTGCTCGCGGTGCTCGGGCTGTCGCTCAGTGTGTGGAGCATCGTCTACATGCGGCGCAAGGGCGACGGCAACCCTTTGGATGCCTTCGGGCACGAGGTGGCGCCCCGCACGAAGCACCTGATGACGGGAGGTCCCTACCGCTTGAGCCGCAACCCCATGCTGACAGGAAGTTTCGTCTATTACGCCGGGGTCTGCGTCTGGCTGTGGAGTTGGCGGGCGTTGCTGGTGTTCATCGCATTCATTATCATCATGCTCCTACAAGTCCGCAGCGAGGAGAAGCGGCTTCGCAAGGATTTTGGCGAGGAGTATGAGGCGTATTGCCGGCGCACGGGGCGGTTTTGGCCGTAGCAGCAGCCATGTCATGCCAACGTGGGCATCTGCGGTGGCTGGCATCTATGGCTGCGACATCCCGGCATCGGCACTTTTGTCTTATTCGTGCTTTCTTCTTGATAAGAAAGCACCAAAGAATCAAGGCCGACATCATCGGTCCCAACGCACAAAGCGGGCGCTTCCCCGCCATGTCGGCCGAGCCCACGCACCCAACCCAATTGGGTTTTGGCATTCCCGCTCACGGCATAAAAACAAAAACAGCACTGCAACGGACAAAGCCCCACCCTTTACCCTCATGGCGGACAAGGATCCGCCATCTCCTACGCTCTTGGGACACACTTCTTGTCATCGCTTCGCGTCATCGCGAGGAGGAACGACGAAGCGATCCATTTATGATAGATTTACGATAGATTTGTTTCCAAAAAACCATCAATTTCATTCCCAACAACTTACCCGACAGCCCACGACCGCTTCCTCTGCATCGACGACACGGTATATCATATCGGCGCCTCGCTGAAGGACTTGGGCAAGAAATGGTTTACTTTTAGTCGGATGGAGATTGGGACTGAGGCGCTTCTCACAAAGATTTAAGAGGAAATTCCAAACACACTCAAATTGAGTACAACAAAACCTTTCGCTTCATCTATTTTTGTACTCAAAATGAGTATGAAAAATGAAGTCAGAAAGCGTTGATTTCCAAGATAAAGTAATTCAATCGATTAAGAAGCTTCGCACGGAGAGAGGCATTAGCCAGGCGAAATTAAGCGAGATATTGGGCATCTCACGTGGCCAAATAGGCAATATCGAAAACCCAAAGTATTCCCACAAATACACCCTGAAGCAGATTGACACTATCTGCAAGCATTTGGATTATCCAATTGAGAAAATCTTTATGCCCAATGCTAAGATTGCACCCGAGTGCTCTGAGGCGATTGATGAATTAATGAAAAGCATTGTGAAGTATGAGCAGTAAAACTACAAATAGCAAAAGCAAAACGAATCGGCATAGTTTAGTGAATTTCCCTGAAGAAATTGACGAGAAAAACCATATTAAAGTATATGGTGAAACCTCATACGAAAACCAGATTGCCGTATTAAGCCATTATTTGCATAATTCTAGCGAAAAACTAACAAAAAAACGAAAAGAAGAGATTGTTGGAGCTATTCGGGAATTTCTTGATCGAAAACAATCTCGTCAAATGCTCAACATCGAAGAATTGACCGATGAAGAGATTTGGGCTGCTGCGGAATCTCCAACACAATACAATTTGTTTGAAGAATTCTTCAATGTACCTTTCCCAGGGCCAAAAGAGCCTCGTTTCACGTTCATTGATTTGTTCGCTGGTATTGGTGGTTTTAGAATTGCCATGCAAAATCTAGGTGGAAAATGTGTATATTCATCTGAATTTGATGTAAAGGCACAAGAATCATATTTGGCAAACTATGGAGAAATGCCTTTTGGAGACATAACAAAAACCACAACAAAACAGTATATTCCCAAAAAGTTTGATGTGTTATGTGCTGGTTTCCCTTGTCAGGCTTTTTCGCTGGCTGGAAAAAGGCTTGGTTTTAATGACGAAACGCGAGGCACATTATTCTTTGAAATAGAAGACATCCTCAGAAAGCACCAACCAAAAGCTATCTTTTTGGAAAACGTAAAAGGATTGGCCATTCACGACAAAGGACGCACCCTGAAAACCATTTTGGAACACTTAGAAGATGCAGGGTATGATGTCGTACCACCTCAGATAGTCAATGCGATGGACTTTGGAGTTCCTCAACATCGTGAAAGAATCTATATTTTGGGCTTCAGGAAAAGTTTGCATGTCGATATAAACAAATTCAAGTATCCAGAACCCCAAACCACAGGGGCAAATAGACCTAAGTTCAAAGATGTAATGGAAAAAACCGTTCCCTCAGTAAAGTATTATTTATCTGATGTTTATGTAGAAACCCTGAAAAGGCATCGCTCCAGACACGAAGCTGCAGGTCATGGTTTTGGATATGAAATAATTGATATAAATGGAGTGGCTAATGCTATTGTTGTAGGAGGCATGGGTAGAGAAAGAAATCTTGTCATTGACAAAAGATTAACAGACTTTACCCCCGTAACCAATATTAAAGGAGAGGTCAATCGGGATGGAATTCGCAGAATGACACCAAGAGAATGGGCGCGCTTACAAGGATTTCCTGATGATTTTAGAATTGTCGTTGCTGACGCATCGGCTTACAAACAATTTGGAAATTCCGTTGCTGTTCCTGCAATACAAGCAACAGCACAACAAATGCTAAATATGATTCAATAATATAGGAGGTCTGTATGTCATTTTTCTTCTTTTTCTTTCCAAACGAAACAAATGAAATAAAGCCATCAAATGGGTTCGAAGAGGTGCAGTGGCAACATTCGGCAAATAAAGGCGAATGGAGTGAATTGTTTGCATTATACAAGCTTCTGGTTGATCAAAACCTTTATCCAATCAACAATAACCAATGCATTGAAGATCGTCTAAGGATGCCTATTCTTTCTATATTGCGTCACACAGATAAAAATCTAAGTGCAGAATACAAAACTGATAATGGAGGAATAGTACACATTAAAGCCACAGGCTGTGAAGTTGTTGAGATTGATAAAAACGAGTTCGAAAAAAATGCATACGAATTATTGGAATACATTAAAAAGGGGGCTGATGAAGGAGCTTTTGACATCCCAACTCTTGATGCGTTCAGAAAAAAAACATTTTGCCCAAAAATAAAGTGCTATTCAAAAAAACTGACTAATGGTGATAAAGACAAGTCAGACTTGTATTTAGTGATACATGATGCCCTTACAGGCCAAACTCCAAAACTTGGATTCAGCATTAAATCAGAATTAGGCAATCCCCCTACTCTTTTAAACGCCACCAAACTCACAAATTTCCGATACAAGCTATCACATAATCTCTCAGAAACCAAAGTAAATGAAATAAATGCTATGTTATTTCGTGGCAAAGCTGACATTCAAGGAAGAGTTAAGGCCATCATCAACGAAGGCTCTTCTTTAGTATTTGACACCATCAATCCAGATAAGAATGGGAGTTATATGTTTTTGGAGAATCTTATACTCATAGACAGTTCAATGCCAAATATATTAGCTCATTTACTTGTCCTTAGTTATACTGAAAACACTCGCTTGTTAGATGCCCTTACAGACAAGTTAACAATGTTAAATCCTCTCAACTTTCCCATGAAAGCTAACAAAAAATACTATGAAGCTAAAGTGAAACGTTTTGTTACAGATGTAGCATTAGGCATGCTTCCAAGCCAACCATGGGAGGGTTCCCATCAAGCCGCTGGAGTACTTGTAGTTAAGGGTACGGGGAATATTGATTGTTATCATGTTATCTATAAAGACTCCCTTGACGATTATCTATATCATGATTTGAAATTTGAAACGCCCATGGCTTCAAGACACAACTTCGGTCGAATAGAAACTGATAATAATGGTGATCAGTATTTCACTCTAAATCTACAATTGAGATTTTTAAAATAACCTATTTCCTCCCTCCAAGTCATCCCAGCCATCAATTCTCCCTCTCAAAGCCCTCATGACACCACCTCCGCTGAAGCGGTAAAAAACAGCCTTGAAGCGGGTTTAGGATACCTCACAAAAAGTTAAGACCCATATCTCAACTTTTTGAAGGGTGGGTCTTGCGAGGTTAAGATATGGGTCTCACGGAGTTTTACAGTACCTTGTTTTCGGCATTATTTTTGTACTTTTGCAAAACAAAAAACAACCATGTCCTGCCTCCAAGTCATCCTAGCCATTATCTTCCCGCCGCTGGCGGTGATCGACCACGGCTGCGGGTCGATGCTCATCGTGTTTCTGCTCACCCTCATCGGCTGGGTGCCGGGCGTCATCGCTGCACTGATTATCCTGAACAAGAATAAATAGAAACCTTTTTGCGCTTGGCAACCCGTTAGAAACACCAAGCCCAGCACTGTCAGAAGTAGATAAGTAACAAACTGTCTCATAAACAGATAACGATGGTTGTTGCGGTTTATTGTATTAATTTGAAGTGCCAACGAGGGAATAGTTGTACATTTGCACCATAAAAAACAATCTCATGAAATCAAACTTGTTTTTTCAAGCACTGACGAAATTCCTCCTCGGTGCCGTCATCATAGGTCTGCTCATCTTCTTGCCCGCAGGCTCGCTCCACTATTGGCAGGGTTGGCTGCTGATGGGCATTTTGTTCGTCCCCATGTTCATTGCAGGGCTGGTCATGATGGCCAAAAACCCTGAACTATTGCAAAAACGGCTGAACGCCAAGGAACAAGAAAAGGAGCAAAAGACCGTCGTGGCACTGAGTGGCTTGCTGTTCATCGCCGCCTTCGTCGTGGCGGGCCTCAACTGGCGCTTCCAATGGTGTGTGCTGCCGAATTGGGTCGTTTGGGTGGCCGCTGGCCTATTCTTGTTGTGTTATCTGCTTTATGCCGAAGTCTTGCGTGAAAACACCTACCTTTCGCGCACAATCGAGGTGCAGGAACACCAAAAAGTCATCGACACAGGGCTTTATGGCATCGTCCGCCACCCGATGTATATGGCCACCACCCTCCTCTTCCTGATGATGCCTCTGGTGCTGGCCTCACCGATTTCGTTTGCGATTATGCTATTGTATATCCCTTTGATAGCCAAACGTATCCGCAACGAAGAAACCGTGCTCGAACAAGGGCTGGAAGGCTACAGCGAATACAAACAACGGGTGAAATACAGAGTCTTGCCTTTTATCTGGTGAAGTCATGAGATACAAACTGGTGATATTTGACCTCGACGGCACACTGCTCGACACCATCGACGACCTCAAGGAGGCCGTCAACCACGCCATGAGTTTGAGAGGCTTCCCGACCTTTACGCGCGACGAAGTCATGGCTATGGTCGGCCACGGCGCACGCAACCTGATGCGGAAGGCCTTACCCGTCGGCCATAAGGAAGACGACATGGTGGATGCCGCCTATAACGACTTCAGAGCCTACTACATTACCCATATCGACGTTCACACAAAGCCTTTTCCTGGCATACACGACCTCTTGACCCAACTGCACCAAGAAGGCGTGATGCTGGCCGTCGCCTCCAACAAGTTTCAAGAGGGCACCGAGCACCTCATTAAGGAGTTCTTCCCCGAGATTCCCTTTGTGGCGGTCCTGGGCGGTCGCCCCAACTTTCCCCTCAAGCCTGATCCAGAAATCGTCAACGAGGTGTTACGCAAAGCGGGCATCGATAAAGAGAATGCTGTCATGGTCGGCGACTCCGACACCGACATGGAGACTGCTGCCAACGGCGGCATCAGGAGCATCGCGGTGAACTGGGGGTATAGAAATATGAGAGAAACGGCCCTTCGACAGGCTCACGGACCTCAACACATGAAAGTAGTAGAAACCGCTGAAGAACTACAACAATTGCTACTGTCATGACCGACAAGATGACTCCCGCACAACGGCATTACTGCATGTCGCGCATCCACGGCAAAGGCACCAAGCCCGAGCTGAAGGTGCGGCAATGGCTGTGGCGACACGGCTACCGCTATCGCCTCAACGTGAAGAGCGTGCCAGGCAAGCCCGACATCGTCATGCGGCGGTATCGGACGGCGATTTTTGTGAATGGGTGTTTCTGGCACGGCCACCATGTAGAGACGCGATTAATCGCGTCTCTACCAGCAATCACCAATTCATCATGCTGTAAGATTCCGCAGACGAATCGGGAGTTTTGGGTGAACAAAATCAAGAGGAACCAAGAGCGCGACCAAAAGAACTATCAAATACTGCACGACAACGGCTGGCAGGTTATCGTGGTGTGGGAATGCCAACTGACGCCCAAGCGCATCGAGGAGACGATGCTGCGTGTGGAGCTGCTGCTCAACGAACAATTCTTGGCCTTGCACCAACCGAAAGTGGTACCCTACGATGTTCAGGAGGCTCCTATTTCTATGGCAGCGGAAGAAGACGGCTATGAAAAAAGGTGAAAATTCAAATATCTTTATATCTTTGCAGCCGTAAACCAATTAAAACGCATTAAAAATGAAGAAGATTATTACCGCAATAGCGATACTTTTGTTCGCAGGAATGGCAGCAATGGCCCAAGAAACCACCTACGCCAAGAGTGACTTCGTCCCGGGTGACGAGATTATTTTCGACGACAACTTTGAAGGAGAGAGACTGGGCGAGTTCCCGATGAGCTGGGATTTGCTGGACGGATATGCGGAAATGGCACAACAGCAAGGACGCAATGTGATTGCATTCACCGACAACGGCCTAGGACAGGTGATGCCGCTGATGAAAAAGAAATGGGATTGGCTGCCAGAGGTGTTCACGGTGGAGTTCGACCTCTTTGTGGCTCCAATGAATACGGGGGATGAGGAAGAGACCACGCTCGATATGAACATTTATTTCGGCGACCGCGGCGACGACAGCTACTATAACTCGTCGAGCTATGTAAAGTTCTGGTACAGGGAAGACGGCTCGTGCAACCTAACGTGGAGCCTGCTGAAACCGGACGGGGACAACCAATCGAGTGGAGAGAAGATGCTGGGACTGAACTCAGGCAATAGCGACTACCTGGAAAAAGACAACCCTGTGGTTGCCGGCGAGTGGAACCACTTCGCTTTCTCGTTCAACAAGCGAGCTTTCAAGGGCTATGTGAACGGCGTACGTATGATTAACGTGCCGGTTATGAAGGCTCCTGGCTATTTATTCTTTGCCAGTGGCGCGTTCTATCGCTACACAGGGTTGAGCAATGTGCGCATCGCACAAGGTGCCGTGCCGCTCTACGACCGCCTCACCACCGACGGCAAAATCGTTTCCTACGCCATCACCTTCGAGACTGGCAAGGCCGACCTGAAGCCGGAATCCGTCATCGAAATCAACCGCGTGGCCAAACTGATGCAAGAGCATCCCGAGCTTGAGTTCGAGGTGCAGGGCCATTGCGACAACACCGGCACCGATGCTGTGAATGACCCGCTGAGTCAACAGAGGGCCGAGGCCATCGTGAATGCCCTTGTGAAGCAAGGCATCGCCCAGTCACGCCTCACGCCCGTGGGCAAGGGTTCTCACTCCCCCATCGCCCCTAACGACACAGCAGAAGGCCGTGCCAAAAACCGTCGCGTGGAGTTCGTGAAAAAATAACCTTAGACCATGAAAAAACTTCTTTTTCTCTTTCTTATGACCGCGGTGACAGCAGGGGCGCAAACCACCGAAAAGAATCCCAAAGACCTTTGGACCACTTCGGTTGAAGTTGATTTAGGCGACAACTGGAAACAAAAGACCATCACCGTGCCTGGAAACGGCATCCCCAATGTGATTGACTTTTTCCGCGCCTTTGCCAAAGCCTACCCGTGCGAATACCACGACCTGTTATTGCAATATCTCGACGGAGACGAAGAAGTGTTGTTTTGCCATGAAAAGCCAAGGATAACCATCGACAAGGACTCCTGCTTCTTGCGAAACGAAAGCTTCTCAATGCGCGTCTTCTACGAAAACGACCAACCTGTCGCTCTTGGTGTGTGCTGCCATAAGGAACTCATCACGAAACTGAAGGATGCCTACTACTATCGTTACAACCCAACTACACGTAAACTGACACCTCTCGCTCAAGGTAGCGACTTTACGGGCGGCATCTTGAAACGTGAAACCGTGTTTTCTTCCAGAAAGGATGACAACACAGTTTTGATGACACATCGTTGGGGGCGCTGCGGCATAGATGGCTCATTGCGTTGGGAAGACAATAAATTCGTTTTTACTGACGACACGAAGCAAAGCTTTATACTTGACAATCAAAGAGCAAGTGTGAAATCACTTTTTTCAGAATACCTCATGAGATATGACATGGAGTTGCGCGAACCAGAGACCCCCTCCGACTTGCCAGGCGGCAGCTACACTTCTCTTCCCATCTGCGTGGCCATCCAAGGCAAGAATTCTGGAAAAAACTATGCAGAAGCGTCAGCCATGGAAGGTTTCTATGATTTCTATGCCCGAGGATGGGAGCGCGCCGACAGCACTTTGATTGTTGCTATCTATACAGAGTGCGCACCCAAATTCGACTACGACTTCAGCCATAAAAACGAAGACGGTTCTACTGTCAAAACGCCACATAAATTGGAGGCTGGCGACGAAGTATTCCTACAATTCTACCTATGCGACAATAAAGGGATGGCTTCTTATTTAGATCCTAAGACAGATTCATTTACCACTCTTGTCGGCATAGGCTTACCCAACCTAGAGCGCAACGAATGGCGTTGTGTTCTCTCTCCCGACAATGAGGACCTGCTGTTCGTCCGTGAGTCGGACGGACTGACAAAAGTGTTCAAATGGAAAGGCGATTTACTGAAAGAACAGTAAGCGTTATTTCATTCCGAGCTTCAATAAACCGTCAAATCAGCATTCTTGTCTTTTTCCGATATTCAGCATAGCCCGGCTTGTTTTGAAGCTGGCGCCGTTCCATCATGGGGATGCTGATGAACAGGAAGAGCGCCGTCATGGCTATGGGGGCAAGAACCAGCCAATCCAAGCCGCACACTGAAGCATACATCGTCCAAACGCCCCACCACATTGAGATTTCGCCGAGATAGTTGGGGTGACGGCCGTGTTTCCAGAAGCCAACATTACAATACTGACCAGGGTGTTCTTCACGGAAACGGTGGATCTGGGTGTCGGCGACCAACTGCAAAGTGGCTGCTGAAATACAAATTGCAAAGCCGAGCCAAGTCAACATGTTGGCCGTTTCCGTCGACTCAAACAAGCCGAATCCAGGAAGCATGGCTGCATATACCAGAACGGTCGGCATCATGTTCAAGCCAAAGAAATTGATGATTTGGAAAACGAAGGGCGACTGTGTTTCGCGATAACGGGTATAGCGCCAATCTTCATGGTCAAGGCCTTTAAAGGTATAAGCCCAATTGCCCGTCAAACGCATACCCCAATACCAAACGGCAATCAGCAGCAGGACGACTGGCAAAGTGAACGCCGATTTGTAATAAGCCCATAAGGCAAACATCACGGGAGGTGCCACACTCCAATAAGGGTCGTAAACCGACACATTATTGTAATAGAGGCCAAATCCCCACACGACGACCGTAGCCACTACATCGGCCACAAACAAGGCTACCAATTCGTGTATTCTCTTGTTTAGCATTCTGAAAACAAAATAACCTACTAAAATGGCTATCAGATAGATAATTCCGACAATGACAATACTGACAGTTTTGTTTTGATTTTTCATGTTACAATCATTTCAAGATAAACTCCAAGGTGCCACCTGCCATGATTTGTTGGTGGGTAAGCTTGTAATCCTTGATTGCTTTGCCATTCAGCTTCACGCTCTTGACATGGATGCGTTTCGCCGTCTTGTTGGGTGCACTGATTACAAAGTCCTTGCCGCCATTGAGGTGCAAGGTGGCTTTGGTGAACAAAGGTGTGCCGATGACATATTCGGCTGAGCCGGCATGGAAGGGATAGAAACCGAGGCTTGAGAAAATATACCAAGCCGACATCTGGCCGCAGTCATCATTGCCAGCATAACCGCATGGCGTGGCACGATAGAACTCGCTGCGCACTTGCTCCACCAACTCTTGTGTACGTTCGGGTTTGCCTGCAAAGTTGTAGAGATAGACAATATGATGGCTCGGCTCGTTGCCATGGGCATATTGCCCAATGAAACCACTGGCGTTGCCGTTCACTTCACCACTGGTGGCGGTAAGGCTGAAGTTCTCGTCGAGTTTCTTCAGGAAGGCTTTCGTCCCGCCGAAGAGGTCGATGAGCCCTTGCGGGTCTTGCGGCACGAACCACATATATTGCCAGGCGTTGCCTTCCACAAAGCAAGGTTGTTCGTACGACAACGGATCGAAGCCTTCCATCCAGTTGCCTTTTTCATCTTTGGGACGGAAGAAACCCGTCGCAGGGTCGAAGAGGTTCTTGTAGAACATGCTACGACGATAGAAACGCTCGTAGTCTTCTGTCTTGCCCAATTTCTTGGCCACCAATGCCACGCAAGCATCGTCGAAAGCCTGCTCCATGGTGATGCTGACACTCTCGTCCTGCAAAGTTTGAGGCATGTAACCATATTTTTCCCAAACCTCAAAGGGTGAGTTGAAGTGGCTACGGGTACTGCTCTTGACGATGGCACGATACGTCTCCTCAACATCGATTCCGGGAATCTCAGCGAGGATGGCATCGGCAAGCACGGGGATGGCGTGGTTGCCAATCATGCAGTAGTTGTCTTGTCCCCAGAGGTCCCAAATGGGCAGGTAGCCGTAGGTCTGACAGTGCGCCACCATATCCTTTACAAACTGCGCAGCAATGTCGGGGGCGATGAGTGTATAGAGCGGATGGGCGGCACGGAAGGTGTCCCACAGGCTAAAGGTGCTGTGATAAGTCTGTCCCGGAGGCATCTGCTTGATTTCAAAATTAGTGTTCATATAACGGCCATCCACATCGCTCATCGTGTTGGGTTGCATCAACACATGATAGAGTCCCGTGTAGAAGATGGTCTTCTGCTCGTCGGTGCCTTCGATGTCGATGCGACTGAGCTCACGCTGCCAGGTGTCGTGGGCGGCTTTGACATAGCTGTCAAAATCCCAACTCTTGGCCTCGGCGTACATGTTGGTTCTTGCGCCTAGGTTGTCGACAGGCGAGATGGCGACTTTGACCATCAATTCGCGGCTGTCTTTGGGGTCGAAGCTCAACGCGGCACGCAGCGTGCGGCCGTTGACGACATCGCTGTTACCCACGTTGAGGTTGCCGTTCATCATGAGATGGCTGACGATAGGTTTGGAGAACTCGGCGCGAAAGTACACCTTACGCATCTTGGCCCAGCCCGTGATGACGCGATAGCCCTCGATGGTGTGGTCGTCGACGAGACGGATTTGTGCCTGAATCACATCGTAGCTGCGACGCTTGGAGTAATAGGCCTCGCCACGGAAGGTGCCACGGTCAAGGTCGAGGACCACGGTCTGGGGCTGCCCTTCGGGGAAAGTATAACGATGGATGCCCGTGCGCGTAGTTGCCGAAAGCTCAACATTCACGCCGCTCTCCTGCAACAACACCTGATAATATCCTGGTCGAGCGGACTCTTTGTCGTGGCTATAGTGCTGACCGAAGTCGGCGGCTGCCAGCTGTTCGGGCGTCACGACTCGGTTTAGGGGCATGAGGCTCACATCGATGAGGTCGGTGCAGCCCGTGCCACTGAGGTGCGTGTGGGTGAAACCATAGATGACATCCTTGTTATAGTCGTAGCCCGAGCAAGGGTCCCAAGTGACCATCAGTTCTGTTTCGGGACTCAGCTGCACCATGCCCTGCGGCATCGTGGCGCCCGGGAAGGTGCTGCCGCTGAGGGCGCCCGTCTCGTCGGTCTGTGTGCCGATGAAGGGGTTCACGTATTGGGTGTAGTCGTTGGCGTTTTGGGCGTTGAGGAAGAGGGACAGCAGAAGAAGGGCTGCTAAAAAGGTTTTGTTCTTCATTGTTTTCTGCATTTCATGGGACAAAAGTAAAAAAAGATGGTCTATTCTTGTAACATTTTTGTGTTTTCTATACTTATTGGGTGAAAACATCATAAACAAATGAGACAATGAAGCAATTACCAATATTGAAATACAACGACCTTTGGTCCGTGATGTGTCTTGACCGCAGAAATCATTTAAACGGTGTTGTGGTGGACGATGCCTCACTCAAAATCATGCTCCATATAGAGAAAACCATGCAACGATTGGAAGTGATGGGTGATGATGAACAACGTGTTCTTTGGATAGAGATCAAAGCCCCTGCCAAAAAATACCGCGAAGAAAATGCCGATGCTAACGGGAACTATTGGTATCAACTATGTACTGGTCACTATAAGGACTTCCACTATTTGATACTCAGCAATCGTGAGTGGCGATTTATCGATCTCAGAAGCGCTCATCACATAGATGCCGAACGCAAGCCAGACCTTTACAGCGGCAACGTTTCAAAGGCCTTGAAGAAAATCAACATTTACATTTCTGCATTGGTCGATAGCATTTGCGAGAATCCAGAGGCATATAATGCATATATTGAGGAGCATCTTCCCTACACCAAACGTGACGGAAAAATCAAACGAGCAGACCTCAACAGAATATGTCCCTGCTATAAAACCTTCGATCATCCTGAACATGTGTTGAGAGTGCTAGAAAAGCAGCAATCTATACCCTTGTGGACAAGCGACGAGATGACTCTCAGGAAGTATATGCATATTTGGCGCATTGCCTACGAAGCATATTGTACCAAATCTAGGTTTGATCCAGAGCCAAAATCTGCATACGAGAATGTTTCGGACGAAGATATCTTTAGACACAACAGTAAAGGTCGCGAGATAGAAGGCTTAAATCTTGACAACGAAGAGGACTTCTTGAAATGGGAAGGTGCTAACAGTCCTTATCATTGCCTAGATGTGGCCTATGCCAGAGTCCATCTTTCGCCACACAAAAAAGGAGAGGGTTGGGATGACGAAGAGATTCCTGTTCCAGAAGGGCACTGGTACCTCTCTTTGTATTTCAGTGTCTACGGTTACTCCCAAGACGTGATTAACATGCTCGAGGCCTTTTGCCACGCTGGAATAGGAGTGGTATGCGGTGCCACGTCTCGTTTGCTCAAGATGGTCAACGAAACAGACTATGTCAGCATCTCGTCTATTCCCAACAAGTATACCCATGATGAGGAGATTGGAAACGAAATCTCATTGCCTTACGAATGCGAAGACATCACCGCCCAACAAGTTGCCGAGGTGATTGCTGCAACAAAGTGGGTACCGCTGAAAAAAGTCAAACCAGTCTTATAAATACAACCTCATCAAATCATTACTATCCAATGGCCAGCACTCGTGTTGCCCTCACGAATTAGGACACCCTTCTTTCGCATGGCTGCAAGGTCACGTTGTACAGTTCGTGAATCTACCGACAAAACTACCGACATTTGTTTGCTGGAATAGAATGGGTTTTCTTTTATCAATTTACATATTTTCTTTTGTCTATCAGTCAGTTGAACCACTGACAGACTTACGACATCACTTACGACATCAAAACCAATGTTAGTTAGTTAGTTACTTCTTTATCAAATACAAAATGCGTCTTCGTGCATTTTTGTAAGTTTCCACCTCTTTTAAAATTCTCGTGGCTTGTTGATACACCTTGCGTGGAATAGGAACAAATTTGTAGAACATGCCATCATTGTCTACCGCCATGAGGAATACTGATGTATAAACTTTATCTGTCTCTAGAATATGCCAGCGAACTTTATAGATACCGCGATAGCCTTCTCTATCCTCAATAATGTCTAAAACCTCTAGGAGGATAGGGACAAATTTGAGATTCTTCCGCCATTGAAAGAAAGTGTCGTGCTTTTTTATTTTCATATTCCTCAAACTATTGGTGATTCACCCTTATAGTATGAGAAATACGAAAATGTTACATGGATTCCCCAAAAAATGGATTTGACGGGGAATAATCACATTGGTATCATTTATTTCAAAATATATCCCTCTTGATCATAACAACGATGATATTTGTTAATCAAATCAATCAATAATTGTAAATTTTTCACATCACATTTGAGAGTGTGGAACTTAGAATATTGAGCATCATATCGTATAGTAGAACCATATTCCAATCGCTGCTCAATGTCAGAGGGAATAAAAAACGAAGAACGCTCACCAAGATACTTATGAAACTCAGTCAAGAAAATGTGAATACCAGCCAAGTCAAAGTCACCGAAATGAACATACCGATTGGGGATGTTTTGAAGCCATGAACGGAGATCCGTGGATTGCGGATAGCGAGAAACAAATAAAAGCCTCTGACTGCCAATTTCTGATTCAAAAAACTCGCGTTGATGGCGAATCATACGAAAGTTTTCCATGTTTTCAACGCCTACGACAATGACATCTTCAGGGACGACAAAGTCTTCCCAATCGATAATGAACATGAAGCTTCCTTCGACAGGGTTAACTACCAACTCACGACCATACAAAGAACACATAATGGGTTCGTATGCATTCACAGGGAAACCTGGACAAGAGCGCAATTTGACAAGTTTTGAATTGCCTGTTTCTGCTGCCTGTTCCGAACGGGTTATATTAGCCCTCTCTCTCAAAACTTCTGAGTTTTCAAAACCACGAAGTTCCTCGTAATGTGACTCCAAGAATACTTTTAAAGCTGAAGTGTTGATGGCACGATAGGTTCGACGACTGCCATGCGTTTTGACAGTCAACAATCCTTCCGCCAATAAAGCAGCTGCTATGTCTTTGCGAAGCAAGCTGGCAGCTACCAATTCGCCAGCCATCAGACGATGAAGGGCTCCCATCAGTGTTTTTGATATTTGCATCACGCATTGATGGTCATTAGACGCTTGATGTGCGTCTGCGACCTGCTGTCCTTGGTCAGCAAATAATTGTATTTATAAAGGTCGGCATTGTAACCCATCGGAGAACTGTTGACAAGATAAATGTTGCGCACGTTGGCAAATTGAAGGATGCCGCTCACATTGCTGGGGTGCAACTTGCCTATTTCATCCATCATGCAATGGATGATGAAATCGCCATTCTTGCGCGATGCTCTGGTTTTAAATACATTAATCAGCATGATATTGACCATGGCTTTCACTAGTACGTCAGTACCATCGGACCCCACATTGTTGATTCGCTCCACCCAACCAGTGTTGTTGTCGTTCTCTTGCACACGGAACTGAAGTCGGAATGTGTCTGACAGCGTCAACTCCGTACGTGAAGGCTCTTTTTGCAACTGCTTCATGAATCTCTTTAGATAATCGACCACCTTTTCGTTCACCTTGTCGCGATCATTGCCAGAAAAAAGATTCAATTCGCCTATCGCTAGAGAGTTCTCTTCTGTGAAATCGCGGATGGAGCGAAGTAGGAGCATCATCTTATCGGATGATTCCTCTGCTTTCAATTCGATGCTATGGATGACACCTGCAAAATTTCGTTCTTGAAAATCACGGTTTACATCATTGATAATTCCCTTAATTTCAGCTGAATGGTTCATCAGCAATCCCACTTCTCGCGAAACACTGCGAAGAATAGTGTTGTAATGCTCACTGACTCGTACTCGATACTCTTCAATTTTATCATTTTCAATAAATTCTTGAAGATTTAGGGCAAATGCCAAATAATCCTCATCATATTGCGGTATGATGAAATGGAAGGTGTTGTTAATTCCGAAATGTGTGTTGAACGAGTTGACTGCCCGTTTCAACTCATCAGATTTCTGCCGTTTTTTATTGATGACACCGCGCATTTGCACTACTAAATCAGAGCAAGACATTGAAGACTGTGAGCGTGTGTCATCCTGCAGGAACGAATCTGGCAGGATGTTTTCAACCTGACAAAGCTGTTCATATTGCTTCAAGCCATCAGTCATCATAGAAAGTGTGTCTTTTTGTGATTTCAACAATCCTTTATTTTCCGACAGTTCCGCTTCATAACGTTTTCGTTTGTCTTCGTATGATTGCCTGACTTGCGTTTCTTTGGATTCCAATTTCCGTTTCTCCTCATGGAACTCCGTCTCGTGAGAAAACAGTTCCTCTTCATCCTTTTGATATTCTATGACATAGTGACGCTGACTGGCAATCTTATTCAGAACATCTTGCAACTTGGCGATGTCGCGACGGCACAACTCTATTGCGTTAGTGTCAGCTCCCTTGCCTTTTAGCTCGTCACGTTCTTGACGTTCCATCATTTGTCTGCGCTCGTCATTATCTTTTTTTCTAGTAATTCTTTCATCGGCTTGCTTTTGACGGAAATCATCAAAACGTTTTTGCAATTCTTTCAGTATTGACTTGTATTCGCTTTCAGTAGCATTTAAGTCTTTGTCGCGTTTGGTCCTCTGTTGGGTGCGATTCGTGTTCTCTCGATCCAAACCGAGACGTGCCTCGTTATAGTCCGCCGTTCGTTTCTCACGTTCAGTCTTAATCTGTTCTTCTTCCTTTCGTTCCAACTGATACAGTCGGGTTTCTGCATCCTTAATCTTCACGGGGATTTGCTCTACTTGAACTCTCAAATTGGTTTCCAGCTGCTGAAGTTCCGAAAGTTTTCCTTTGTAACTCTTACTGATAGACTCCAGCTCCTTTTCACATTGTTGCTGAAGGTCAAACCATTCTTTCTTTTTAATCGCAATGGCCTCTTTTTGCTGCTTTTGCAAGGAACGATACTCGTCAGGAGTTCGATGATGGACAGGTATAGCATTCAGATTGAGGCTAATTCCAAAAAGGTTTCCATCAGTAGAAAGTTCGGGGTCCAATCCTTGGGCATAAAGCACTTGCTGTTCATCAACCACCTTGCCAATGTTATCCTCCCAACCAGCTTTGTTTTGGGTCAGCCATTCATAGAGCGAACCTTTCCAACGAGCGAGCGTCTCTTCCGTCTTTGACAGTTCCTCTTGAAGCTGCGACAATTCTGCTTGTACAGTCTCCTGTTTTCTGGCAAACTCTATTTTTGTTTGCTCTTGTTTCATCTCGCCTTCACTTCGCATGGCTTTCAAATCATTGCGAGCAACGACCAGTTGACTATTGAGTTCTTTTTCTTGAACATAAAGTTTGCTAATATCCTCCTTGCAGGCATCGATATCCTTCTGCATCGGATGCCAATATTGCAATTCCGACAAACGTTTGTCCGTGCGGTTACATTCCTCCTGCAAAACTGCCATCCGTTCATCAGAAGCGGCAAGCCATTCATTGTAGGCATCTTCGACAGCCTTTTTCCGTTTGTCGCGTGCTATCGCACCTTTGTCTCTTTCCGTCTGGATGACATCGCGCTGACGTTGTAATTCCTCTTTTTGGGCAAGCTCAAAAGTCTTCCATTCCTCGTCAATAGCGGCATAAAGCCTTTGGTATTTTTCCGTTACATCTCTATACTGCTCCTGAAGTGCTAATAACAGTTTTTCTTTCTGTGCTTTTTCCGATTGATATTTAGGCTCTTGCGCATCCAATGCGATAATATCTTGAATACGGATTTCTTCATACCGTTTGCGCTTCTTGCGTATATCACCCAAGCGAACATCGCATGCACTTATCTTCTTGGTCAGCAGATCGTGTTCCTTCTCGAATTCCTGCTGTAAGTTGTCTAATTTCTCACGAATTTTTGTAAGTTTTTCCTCTAGTTTGTGAATTTCATCCTCAATGAACGGCATCTGCTCTCGAGTATGGCTAACAACAAAGTTCAACTGATGCCACGTCTGCTTCATGTCATACTCCAAAGCCACTAGCAGGCGGTAAGTCTCAATTACTTTGTTAGCCTTAGTGCGAACAACAACTTCACCATTTGAGTCCTTTTTGTACCAACAATCAATCTCATCGAACTCGCGTTCAAAGTCGGCCACCAGGTGCCGATAGTCCGACAGGCGGATGCTATCTTCCATGTCGGTCATTGACTGAATGATGGTATTTTTAACGAAGTCAGCATCCAACTTGCTATTCAAGAACACATTTTGAATGGATCGCGGTATGTTCTGATATTTTGAACTTTCCACAAGAGCATATTTGTCAAAGCGATGACTTCGGTCATGGGTGTTACCGAAGATGATGTTGCGATACTGCTCGTAGGTATCAATCTTGGCACTAATATCAATCTTGTTTCCTATGCGTTCGCGAATGCGAATCCAGTCGCTCTCCACTCGTCCGTCGCTGTCCACAAACCACTCTTTCTGATAAGGTGCATCAATAAAGCGAAACACAGCCTTCCCCTGACTGCGGCTGAGAAGAATGCTATATGCCCCCAACTCTGTTTTCACTTCGTATACAATGTACGAGTTGCTAAAACGGAAATAGAACTCTTCGAATGATTTCTGCCCTTGTTGGATACCTAAACGCATCTTATCAGCATTGTAGAAAAACAGCAACGCCCGAAGCACGGTACTCTTTCCCACGCCCTGAGTACCTGCAAAATGAACGTTGCCATCGAGCATTACTTCTGCGTAAGGGATGTTGGCACTATTCAGGAATATGATTTTGTTCAAGTGTCTCATAGTTCGGTGATTTCTTTCTAGTTTTCTATTACTTCCCAATAGCCACGACCACCAGTAGCAGGCCCTATTCTGCGAATGAAATTCTCGTTTTGCATCTCTCGTAGTATTTTCTTAATGGTTGTGTGACCCAATTGTAATGCTACTTCTAATTGAGGAATAGTTATGTTTCTATCTTCCTTGATAATACGAAGAATTTGAATGGCTTTTTCGGGCCACTTTTCGGGCCACTTTTCGGGCCACTTTTCGGGTATCGGGTCATCTTTGATGCTATCTTTTTGGCCTTTCTTTGATTGAATAGAACCGTCTTCCTTCGTCTCAATCGACAACACGAGCTTCACCTGTAGCAATTCACGTTGTTCAATAAGATCGGGTTTCAGCCAGTGTTTCTCGTTCCATGCGCTTAGGATCAGCGGAAAGCCCGAACCAAGGTTCTCTCCGAAGCCTATCATACGAAACATGTTCTGGATTCGCTGGTTACGTGCTCTCGTTTCCTCGCCTGCATAAATTTGCTCAACAGGAAGCCTCAAAAGACCTGGATTCGTGAACACAAACTTGTCGTCGTATTTCTCCACCTTCAACACACTGTTCAACATCAGGTCGGCGTGAATGATGCAATTCGTCATCGCTTCGCGCACAGCTTTGTGTTGCGGTGTGTCATCATCGCGCACCATTCCTTCCATCTTGAAAGGACGAGGCAATTCCCTCGTCAATTTAGGCAACACCATCGTGACAAAATTGAACAAGTTGTTTTCCCACATACCATCGTAAGTCAGTCGGTCGCTATAGCGTTGGTCGCCTATTAAGTGCGATTTATCGATATAGTCAAGTCTAAGATTGTCGAATCGGTCACGTATAGGCAATCCCTTGCCAAACATTAGCAATCCAGCCATATTCAAGCATTCCATACCACTTTCACGATCTAATGTAAAACCTCCCATTTGGCGCAGAAACTCAGTGTGGTCAAGACTATTGAACGGATGGTCCGGAAGTCTACTATGAAAATGATTACGGTATCTCTCCAGCGTTGGGATATCGATGTCGTCCATCGTATAATGCTTCAAGAATAAGCGATCGTTGCCTTCTGGGTTGGCATCGCGCATCATCATAGTGAGCATTTCTTTCGGGCAATGATAATCACCTTCGTGATTACGAATATATGTGCCATTTATCGGATTATTGTTGATATAGACAGGCCGGGTGTTATAATCGGCACGCGGCAAGTTAATTGCCACTACTTTTTTCCCGTCCATCTCTACAACTTCCACATCTTCATCCTTCAAAAGATTCATACTCACTTTCTCAGGATTGTTTACAACATTCCAAATGTCCTTGCGAATCTTTTCTGCATCATTCACACCAATTATTGTGAAACGCTTGGTAACGTCCTTTTCTTTCAAATCCTCATGTACACCCAAAAGAATTAGCCCTCCGTATGTGTTGGCAAACGCCGAATACGTTTTCCACATATCAATTGGAACATTCGATTGAGCCTTCTTGCATTCAAGCGTCACTCGCTCCCCTTTTAACAAAGCAGCTTTTATCGTTTTTTCGTCTATATCCATATTGTCTTACATTATCATTGCTATTGCTATTAATCTTATACTTCTTGGATTTCTTCTTCGTTGTATATCGTAATCAGATTCACCAACTCTTCAGCATAGCGGAAAGCTGCGGTTACCTTATAGGTGCCATCCTCCTCATTGACAATCTCAGCAAAGCCCATTCCTGTCAACTCACTTATGAGCTTGTCTACAATCTCTTGGTTGGTGTTTTGTTTGCGGAACAGCTTGCGAGCTTTGTCGCGCAACTCCACATCAAGGTTAATTCGCTCTAAAATGTGCGTGCTACGGAACTGGAAACCGGTGGAAAATGCAATCTCATATGTCTTCAAGAAATCTAAAATGTCCACCCACATGGCAAAACTTTGCAGTTTTTGCTCAATGTTCAACTTTCCTTCTTGAGTGCGAGAGAAATAGTAATAACCATCGCCAGCTTCAAGACGCAAACCCAACTCGAGGAAATAGACCTCATAATCAGTGAAGTTCTCCTCTATATCATCATATAGGTGTTTCACCTCCAAATCCGTACTGTCAACGGAAAGAAAGGCACCTTTACTCAGTAGTTCATAAATTCGTTGTGTGTTAGCTCGCATATATCAGTGCATATTCTATTTTGTCATATTGTTCATAATCGTCTGTAATCCGAAGTTCTTCGCTATGTAGCGTGGCCATCTGGCAATACAAGTTAATATAGTCACCAAGCGTGTGTTGCTGTTTGTACGAATAGTCCTTGATAAAAGCAAAGAGATGGTTACCTTGAGCCTTGAAAGCATTCCATAACTCGGTCATATTGACGGCATTCACTTCCTCGATACTATCGTGCATATAGGTCTCATCCAGCGGATCAGCCTCAGTCCGCGCCAACCTTCGTACAATGGTTCGTCCCGCTATTTTACGGATAATACTATAGGCTTCCTCGCTACTCCTCAACATGTCAAGCGAAAGGAAAATACGATTGTAGGGGCGTTTCTCCATCCACAGAGGATTCTTACCTTCAATTACCCGAACAATATTTGTCTCCTCGCGCCACGTCAGTTGGTCTTTCAGATATTTGAGCTTACGGATCTTTTTGAACAACAAACTCTGTTGCTCTATTTGGTTGATGTAATCAATAATTTGATGCTCAATTTCTAGTAAGTTGTGGTCTGCTTCAGTGAAATCATTCCGCACATCCATTGTGGTACGTTGCATCTCTGGGTCAGCTGCCATTTTAAAGAATACCACCTCACCTTCCATCATCATCTCGCATTCCTTAATCAACACTTTGATACTTTTCCGTTTCTCATCCAGATTTGCCAAACGCGATTTCTTGATTTTGTAATTGGGCTCTTGTTTGTATGCCGTATCAACATTGCGTTTCAGATCAATGATGTTTTTCAGCGTCCGCAAACCAATTCTACGTAATGTTTTACGCACATTACTTAGATATTGATTTTTCCGATTTTCATTGGTCTCTTGAAGATAGTAGTTGATATTCTCTTTGAGTGAATCCAAGTATTCTTTGACACTTGAAACGCTAATCTCCTCATTCATGTCAAGCACCTCCTCAAAAAACTGGACATACACATCTTCCATTTCCAAAAAATCGCCGTTTTCATGAATTACACCATGATCAATTAAATACTGTATTCGTTCTCGCCGATAATCTACGACCTCCATAGCAATGACTGTGCGGTAAGCAAGCGATTTGCGCCGTTCAAACATATCGCGGAACAAAGTTTTTTCCCTGTCAAGAACCTTTACCAATTCTTCTATCGTGCGGAAATGGGAGAGCGTTTCCATAACAAATCAAACCATTCAACATGCAAAAATACTCAAAAAGGATAAAATAACAAAAGAAAAAGCGGTCTCTAATTCAAACAATCAGGAACCGATTCAGCATGTTCCAAAAAGCCTCTACGGAGAGCGTAGAATAAGGTGATTCGGCTTCATGCATCATGTCTCCAGTGGTGAGGTAATGATTTTGGCGTAACTGTTTGACGGCATCAGCACATGGTAATGAGTCAATGGCCTGACAATAGTAGCCCAAAAGCGTGGGATAAAGATGAAGGAAGTCATCATAAATGCGCTTTGCCATCTGCTGGTGCTTTTCGTCAAGATGGAAATGCTCACCTCGTAACAAATCGGAGCGGTATTGAGCCAAATTGCACTTCATACGATGAACAGTCACGCGGTATGAAACATCGGTCATTCCGAGTGCTTTGGCCACATCTTCATTAGGCATTGCTTTCTGTTTATTAAGCATCGTAAGCATGGATCGGAGAAAAATAAAACCATCACGGAGTGAAAGTTTTTGATGGGCATAGGCCAACAAGTCCGAGGCTATGGAGAGCTTATGTTCATCGGTCAGCATGGAAGAATAAGCATCAATATCGACGGCGCTTTCTTTAGGGAGTTCCACATGGGAGGCTTGCCACTCTTTGGCTGCACGCACACTAAGATAATTACGGAAAGTGTTGAGCACCCATGACTCAAAAGACTCCCGCTTCTCAATACCCCGAAACGATTGATATGTCTGTTGATCATGTCCCTCTTTTCCATCACGCAAATAAAAGAAGAAATCGTCAACAACGTCTTCAAAGTCATCCAACAACCGATGCTCATAAACTTCAAACCTTTGCCTTAACTTGTAATAAAGACAATCATGCAACAAATGGTACATCGCTTCGTCAGCCTGTTTACCTCCATCAAGAATGACGTCAAGAGCTACAATACTATTCTTTTCCTTAGTTTGGGTTTCCATATCGCAAAAGTACGCACTAATTTTATCCCAAACAAAACATTTCCTATCTTTGCATTTTTATAACTTCAATTTTTATACTATGACTACAACGAAACCTTTAGCACCCACTAAGCATTTCTTTGAATACTTCAATGAGAACCTCCCAAAGAACTGGGACGAACCCGCTTTGACCGACTACGACGACGTCACAAGCTATACCTATGGCGAGATGGGCGCCAAGATGATGCAGGTGCAGGCCATGCTCGAAGTGGCAGGGCTGAAGGCTGGCGACAAGATTGCCATCTGCTCGAAGAACTGCGCCAACTGGGCCATTGCCTTCCTGGCCATCGCCGCCAACCGTGGCGTGGTGGTGTCGATCATGGATGCCTTCGTCGAGAGCGACATCGAGAACCTCGTCACCCACTCCGACGCCAAGGCCATCTTCGTCGGTCCCGCCGTGTGGAAACGCCTCCACCCCGAGAAGATGCCCAACATCCAAATCGCCATCGGGACGGAGCAGTTCCGCGTTCTATATACCAAAGACGAGCAACTGAACACGGTGAAAGAGGACGCCGAAAAGCTGTTCAACAAGAGATACCCCAATGGCTTCACCAAGGCCGATGTCAACCTGCCCACCGACAACCTCGACGAGCTGATGATCATCAACTACACCTCGGGCACCACCAGCGCGCCTAAAGGCGTCATGCTTTCGTATCGTGCCATCTCCGCCAACGTGCAATACAGCCAAGAGACCATCCCCAACCATGCCGGCTGGACCGAGGTGTGCATGCTGCCCCTCTCCCACATGTTCGGCATGACCATCGAGTTCCTCTACCAGATTGCGGGCGGTTGCCATGTGTATTTCCTGAGCAAGACCCCTTCACCTACCATCCTGCTGAAGGCTTACAAAGAGACCAAACCCTATATGATCCTCACCGTGCCCTTGGTGCTCGAGAAAATCTTCAAGGCGAAGATTTTCCCCGCCTTGAACAAACCTATGGTGAAATTCCTGTGGCACACACCTCTGCTCTGCAAAATCGTGGAGAAGACCATCTACAAGCAACTGATGGAAGCCTTTGGCGGCAACCTCATCTGGCTCATCACGGGTGGCGCCGCCATCAACGCGGAGGTGGAGAAGGTGTTCCGCCGCATCAAGTTCCCCTTCGTGGTGGGCTATGGCATGACCGAGGCCGGGCCTCTCATCTGCTACGAGCACTGGTACAATGAAGTGATAGGCTGCTGTGGCTCTTGCGTCACCCGCAACGAGCTGAAGATCGACTCGCCCGACCCAGAGAATGTGGTGGGCGAGATCCTCTTCCGCGGCGAGCATGTGATGATGGGCTATTACAAGAACGAAGAGGCCACCCGCGCCGCCATCGACGAAGAAGGCTGGCTGCATACAGGCGACCTCGGCACCATGAACAAAAAGGGCTTGCTGTTCATCAAGGGTCGTTCCAAGGCCATGATTCTGAGCTCCAACGGCCAGAACATCTATCCCGAAGAGATCGAAGACAAGGTGAACAACCTGCCTGGCGTAGTCGAGAGTCTTGTGGTGGGTCGTCAAGGCAAAATCGTCGCCTTGGTCTATCCCGACGAGAAATACGACCTGCAAGACAAGAGCATGGAAGAGCTGATGAACGAAAACCTCGCCACATTGAACGCCATGCTGCCCGCATACTCAAAGGTGTCTTCCATCGTCCTCGTTGACAAGGAGTTTGAGAAGACACCCAAGCGTAGTATCAGAAGATTCCTGTACTCGTAAAGCTTTATTCCTTCACCAATTTGATGGTGCGCGTACCGGTATCACTCGAAATGCGTGCCACATAGACACCCTTGGCAAAAGTGCTGAGGTCGATTTCGGCGCGGCCTTCGGCGACCGGGGCTGTCAGCATCTGCTTGCCCAACATGTCGAACACGACAACCTGACCATCGTTGGCATTGGCCTCCACGACGACCTTGCCTGAAGTGGGATTGGGGCTGGCCATGACGACAAGAGCCGACTGCTCATCAACTCCATCGTCGTTGTAGTTGCCTACCCACACATCGTCGAAATACACGCCGTCGGCATTGTTGGCTTTGCCCTTGAAAGCGATGTAATAAGTGGCCGAAGCATCGGGCAAGGCAAGGGTGACCGTCTCCCAATCCGGACAAGCATCGGTGTAGTTTCCGAGCAGATGCCATTCGTCTTCCAAGGAAGTGGCGTACCAAACCGACAGCTCGTCCACCCTTTGCTCCAGCATCGGTTGCCTGTGTTTGAAAGACAAGGTCGGTGCGGTAACCGACGTGATGTCGAGCGGTGCGGAAACAAGCATGGCCTCTCCGCCCAGCCAGATGAAGAACGCCGTGTTGTTGAGGATGAGATAGCCAGGGTCGATCACCCAGCCATCAATGCCGGAGATAATCTCGTTGTGCCAGCACAAGAAATCCTCAGAGGCCTCGAAGTCGTCGGAATAAGGCATGTCATCCGTCACGGTGATCACGTCGCATTGCGTGAGGAAAGAAATCGGCGTTGACCATGCCGAGACATTGTCGTCGCCGCAATTGGCCCTGACGCTAAAGGTGTACTGTGTCTGTGGTCTCAAGTCTTCCAGCAGATAAGGCTGCGCTGTGACGGTTATCTCATTGCCCTCCAAACCAATCGTCCAGCTTTCTTCGTTACCTGAAGTCGACCAGCTGAGCAACGCAGAAAACGCGGTGATGTCGGAGGCTTGCAACCCGACAGGGCGGGCACAGCTTAATGAAGAGGCAACTTCGATATTGTCGACGAAGATATACATTCCACCGAGTCCACGTCCCAAAAACGAGATTTGGTAAGTGGCACTGAGGTTCTCCAACTCAAAAATCGCCTCATAAGTATTGGTATAGTCACTCAAACTATAAGTACCCAAAATGTGCCAATCATCACTTTCGGAAGAACGGTAGCAGGCCTCCAGCTCGTCATTCTCATAAAAGCCCATCATGGCATAAGAGAAGCTGAACGTGGCGGCTTCCACCGCCGACATGTCCAAAATGGGCGAAATCAGACGGGCTTCATCTCCATTATCATGATAGGAAAAAGATGCCAAAGTGCTTTCTGCACCAGCAAGTAAGGCCCAGCTGCCGCCATCAGATTCCACGGTCCAGCAATCGAAGCCATCGCCTTCAAAATCCTCGATGTAAGGACTGCCGTCAGTGACCGTAACGGTACATTGCGCAAAGGAGGAAACGGCAAAGAATAGTGCTACCAAAGTAGCAAATAGTGCTTTTGAGAAGTAGTGTTTGTTTTTCATAGCGTTTTATTTTTGATAATGAATGATTTACAAAGAACTAATGGCAACTGCCAACTGAACAACTGAACAACTGAACAACTCAAAACCCAACCCTAGATTGCTTCGTTCCTCGCAATGACGCGAAGCGTCAACTGAACAACTGAACAACTGAACAACTGATAACTCTCAACTAAAAAAATACTGCCCCTTCCCCACCGTGGCCTTGCCGTATTGGATGGCGTTGACCGGACAATGGTGATAGCAGCCCATGCACATCGTGCAGTGGCCGTGCCATTTCGGGCGACCTTCTTCGAGGGTGATATTCTTTAAAGGACAGGCCTCAACGCATTTGCCGCAATGGATGCATGCCTCAGTCGACAGGTATTTCGAGTCGTCGGTAGCGGATCGGTTGAAGCCGGGATTCACCAAGTAGGTCTTGAGCCATGCCAAGCCACCCACGACCATCTCGGAAAAACTCTCCTTGTTGACGAGCCGTGGGATGTTTCGCATCAAGAGACTGTCAGCTTTTTCAATCTTCAGTTTGGCATTATCCGGAGTGTCGAGTTTGAAGCCTGCCATGCCGATGTAGGTCTCGGGCATTTGCACACTGAAACAGGCGGACAACGACAAACCTTTTGCTTCCACAGCTTTGCGAAAAACCTTCTCCGTGAGGCCGCAGTTGTCGCCGCAGGTGCAAGCGAAATAAATGTATGGCTTCGAGGTCGGCCCTTCGACAAGCTCAGGGACCTTAACCGTCAATTTCTTCACAAAATCCAGCACCAGTTTCGGCGGGGCCCAGGAATAGACAGGGAAAACAAAGCCAAGCCTTTCGCCTTCGGCCAAAGTGTAGTCATAACGGCCTTCGCGAGCCGCCTCTGGGATGAAAGTCAAAGTGTCGTTGAGACCTGCGGCGATAGTTTCCGCCACGTGTTTGCTGTTGCCACAGCCGCTGAAGTAGAATATCATAAGTGTGTCGTATTATTGCTGCAAATGTAGAGAAAACTCTTAAATAAAAGCAAGTTTATTGTACTTTTGCATCCGCAAAAACAAAAACCTAATGCCCAAAGACTCGCTCAACCGCTCGATACTGAAACTGGCGATACCCAACATCGTCAGCAACATCACCGTGCCCCTGCTGGGCTTCGTCGACATGATGCTGATGGGGCACCAGGACAGCATCGCCTACATCGGGGCCATCGGCTTGGGTGGCACCATCTTCAGCGTGATGTATTCCATCTTCAGCTTCATGCGGGCGGGCACGACGGGCTTCACGGCACAGGCCTACGGTGCCAACGACCGCGCCGAAATCGCCTACTCACTCTACCGTGCACTCTGCATCGCACTGTTTGCCACCGTTTTGGTACTTTCGTTGCAAAATGTCGTGGAATGGCTCAGCATGAAGTTGCTCAACGGCAGCGAGGAAGTACTGGCCTACACCGCCACCTATTTCCACGTCCGCATCTGGGCCGCGCCCGCGGTGCTTTGCCTCTATGCCTTCAACGGATGGTTCATCGGTATGCAAAACACCACCATCCCCATGGTCATCGCCATCCTGACCAACGTGGTGAACATCGTGTTGAGCATCGTTTTCGTCAACGCCATGGGCATGGGTGTGAGTGGTGTGGCCTTGGGCACCGTCATCGCGCAGTATTGCGGCTTGATTACTGCCATCGTCTTCCTGTTCGCCAAGTTCCGCTATCACCTCATCCCCATCAGGCGGGTTATCCTTTTGCAGGCCGACAAACTGAAGCGTTTCTTCAAGGTCAACGCCGACTTCATGATTCGTAGCATCCTCTTGGTGCTGAGCATCGCCTATTTCAACAACCAATCGGCCAAGCTCGGCGACGACATGTTGGCCGTCAACATGATTCTGATGCAGTTCTTCTACATCTTCTCCTACTTCACCGACGGCTTCGCCTACGCAGGTGAGGCTTTGGTGGGACGTTTCACGGGAGCGCACGACGACAAACAACTCCACCAAACCGTGAAACTGCTGTTCATTTGGGGCTTCTTGATTGCCTTGCCTTTCACGGTGCTCTATGCCCTCTTCCCCGACTGGTTCATCCGTCTCGTCAGCGACCAACCCGACATCATCCCGATGGCACAGCCTTACCATATCTACCTAGCTGCCATCCCGCTCATCACCTTTGCCGCCTTCCTTTGGGACGGCGTCTACATCGGCGCCACAGCATCGCGTGCTATCCGCAACACCATGCTCATCTCGTCCATCGGCGTGTTTTTGCCGTCCTCCTTATTATTAATGCCCCACTTCGGCAACCACGGCCTTTGGATTGCTTTTTTGCTTTTCATGGTCGCCCGCGGCCTTTCCATGACCTTGATGGCGAAAAAGGCGGTGTTTTTTGGAAACAAATGCTCTGCATTCAACGTAGTTAAATCTTAAACAAATCTAATACAAATCTTTTTCTCTGATTTGCACTAGCCCTTGTCGGGTTTTCTGACGGATTGCAATCCGCCGCAATGAACCTGCGGATTTGTAATCCGCGTTTTTTTCCTATCTTTGCACCAAATCTGAAACTCCTATGGAAGAAATCCTCACTTTTCTCGACGACGTCCTGCACAACAACAACCGCCCGTGGTTCCAAGAGCACAAGAAACAATACCAGACGGCGCAGGCCAAGTTCAACGCCTTGGCCGAGCAGATCATCGCCGGCGTGCAGAAGTTCGACGACAACTGCAAGGGCCTGACCTTAAAAGACTGCACCTACCGTTTCTACCGCGACACGCGTTTCTCGCCCGACAAGCGGCCCTACAAGACCCACTTCGGCGTGTTCGTCTGTCCCGAAGGCAAGAAGTCGATGCTGAGCGGCTACTACTTCCATCTTGAAGCCAAGGAGTCGGAATACCTCGGCCATAACATGCTCTGCACGGGGATGTACATGCCCGACACGACCATGCTGAAGACCATCCGCGACGAGATCCTCTTCAACGGCGAACCGTTGGTGGAAGCCATCACCAAAGCCAAAGGCTTCGACCTCGACACCAGCCACGCCATGAAGCGCGTGCCCAACGGCTATCCCAAGGACCATCCGCAAGCCGAGCTGTTCAAACAGCGCGACTGGCTGGTGGTGCAAGACCTCCCCGACAAGCGTCTCTCCGACCCGCATCTGGTCGACTGGGTGCTAAGTGAGTTCGAGAAGACCAAGGACTTCTGTCAGTGGCTGAATCGGACGGTGAGAGGGGAATAAAAACAAAAAAACCATAAAGCTATGAGAGAACTGAAATGCCCAAAATGCGGAAGCGTCTTTTCGGTTGACGAAGCCGATTATGCATCCATTGTCAATCAGGTGAAGAACGCCGAGTTTTCTATAGAGGTGAATCGTCGATTACAAGAGTTACACCAACAACATCTAGCCGAACAGCAAACAGCAGAAGCCAAGTTGGAGAAAAACTATCTGATGGAACTAGGCAAAAAAGATCAGGACTTGAACCGTAAGGAGTTGGAAATCGCCCAACTCAAAAAAGACTTGCAAAACATCGGGCAGCAAAAGAAATCGGAGCTGGATTTGGCCCTGGCCGAAAAAGACAAGACCATCAACGAGCTGCGGTCACAGATAGCACAAAACTCCAATCAGCAGCAGCTGGCAGTCATGGAGGTGCGACAAAAAGCACAAAACTACCTGACCCAAAAAGAGGTAGAAATCACCCAACTGAAGTCGGAGGTGCAGGCACAAAAGATGGAAACGGAGTCAAAAATGGCGGTGCTGAAAGAGCAGTATGAAGGAAAGCTGAAAAATGCACAAGACCAGCTGGATTACTACAAGGACCTGAAAACCAAGATGTCGACAAAAATGGTGGGCGAGACCCTAGAGATACACTGCAGCACCGAATTCAACCGCGTGCGCCCGCTCTTCCCCAACGCCTATTTTGAGAAAGACAACGATGCGTCAAGTGGCAGCAAGGGCGACTTCATCTTCCGCGACTACGAAGACGGCATCGAATACGTCTCTATCATGTTTGAGATGAAAAACGAGATGGACGAAACCTCCACCAAACACAAAAACGAGGATTTCCTTAAGAAACTTGATGCCGACCGTAACACCAAGAAATGCGAGTTCGCCGTGCTCGTCAGCCTACTCGAACCCGAGAGCGAACTCTACAACACTGGTATCGTTGACATGTCGCACCGTTATCCAAAGATGTATGTCATTCGCCCACAGTTCTTTATACCGCTCATCACCTTATTGGTACAGACCTCGAAAAAGAGCCTCGACTACAAACGTCAATTGGCTATAGCCCAAAGCCAATCGCTCGACGTGACTAAATTTGAACAACAGCTACTGGATTTCAAAGACAAATTTGGCAGAAACTACCGCCTTGCCAGTGAGAAATTCCAAAAAGCTATTGAAGAAATCGACAAATCCATCGACCATCTCCAAAAAATCAAGGAGGCTTTGATTGGGTCGGAGAACAACCTACGCTTGGCCAACGACAAGGCCGAAGACCTCACCATCAAGAAACTGACTTACAACAACCCGACCATGAAGGCCAAATTCGAAGAAGCCCGTCAACGGAATCGCGACGAGCTTCTTGATTGACCAATAAAGTCTGTATCTTACGCCAATTCAAACTGCTCCAAGAACTTCAAGTCGTTCTCGAAGAAGAGGCGCAGGTCGTTGATGCCGTATTTCAGCATGGCGATGCGTTCCACACCCATGCCGAAGGCGAAGCCCGTGTATTTCTCCGGGTCGATGCCGCTGGCGATGAGGATGTTGGGGTCGCACATGCCGCAGCCCAAAATCTCAACCCAACCTGTGTGCTTGCAGATGTTGCAACCCTTGCCACCGCAGATGTTGCATGAGATGTCCATCTCTGCCGAGGTCTCGGTGAAGGGGAAATAGGACGGGCGGAAACGCACCTTGGTGCCCTCGCCAAAGAACTCCTGCACGAAGTGGTACAAGGTCTGCTTCAAGTCGGCGAAAGAGACATTCTCGTCGATGTAGAGACCCTCGATCTGATGGAAGATGCAGTGGGCGCGGGCCGAGATGGCTTCGTTGCGGAACACACGGCCAGGAGCGATGATGCGGATGGGCGGCTGGTGGGTCTCCATCACGCGGACCTGCACGCTCGAGGTGTGGGTGCGCAGCAGCACATCCGATGCCTTGTTGACATTGGGCTCCTTGCTGATGAAGAAGGTGTCCTGCATGTCGCGGGCGGGATGGTCGAGCGGGAAGTTCAAGGCCGAGAACACATGGTAGTCGTCCTCAATCTCGGGACCTTCGGCGATGGTGAAGCCGAGGTGCGAGAAGATCTCGTTGATGTCGCGGCGCACGATGGACAGCGGGTGACGGGCACCCTTCATGTCGGCGGCGGGCATGCTCATGTCGAAGCCGGCATCGTTGCTATGCTGGCTCTCGAACTTTTGCAATTGCTCCTCCACTTTGTCTTGAACCACGTTCTTCAACTCATTGAGCTTCATGCCCATCTCCTTACGCAGCTCGGGAGCCACAGTCTTGAAGTCGGCGAACAAAGCAGGGATGACGCCTTTCTTGCTCAGATAGGTGATGCGGAAGTTCTCCAAAGCCTCTTTGCTGTCGGCCTGGAAGTCACGCACCTGGGATAATATCTCTTCTACTTTTTCTTTCATTGGAGTATTTTTTTGCTTTCAGCTATTAGCCATCAGCATTCAGCTTAGTCAAACCGAAGCTGATAGCTGATGGCTGACTGCTGACGGCTCTTTATTTTTCAATCGTAACGGAAATGATAGTCACCGGCTCTACGGGCACGTCCATGTAACCGGTCTTCACAGCGGCGATCTTGTCGACGATGTCCAAGCCCTCGGTCACTTCGCCGAACACGGTGTAGTCGCCATCGAGATGGGGCGTGCCACCCACGGTCTTGTAGGCTTGACGCTGGCGGGCGTTGAACACCTTGCCCATGCGGCTCTCAAACATATCCAAGGTACGGTCGTCGTACACCTTGCCTTGCACGATGTAGAACTGCGATCCGCTGGAGGCCTTTTGGGGGTTCACTTGGTCGCCTTGGCGAGCTGCACAAAGAGCACCTTTCTTGTGGAAGTGGTTGTCCTTGATTTCGGCGGGGACTCTATAGCCCGGGTCGAGACGACCGTCTTTGTTTTGTCCGCCTTGGATCATAAAGTCCTTGATGACGCGGTGGAACGGCGAGCCGTTGTACCAGCCTTGGTTCACCAGTTTGACGAAGTTGTCGCGGTGCTGCGGCGTGTCGTTGTACAATTTAGCTTTTATGGTTCCCATGCTGGTCTTGATGACCACTACGGTTTCCTTCTCGGTGGCTTTCTGTGCCTGGCAGGTCAGACCGACCAAAACCAAAGCAGCGATAATCAGTTTTTTCATTCTATTTATGTTTTGTTGTTTATTCATTTACAAGAGAATACGTAACCTCAAGCCGCATCTTGTTTTCTTCGTTCGATTCCGGTCCGTTGAGGATCATACGATGGGCGTTATAGCCGGCTCCGTTGATGCCAAAACTCAAGCCACAGTTTTCTTTCTTTCCTGAAACCACGCTCTGCATATACTCAGAGATACGGAAGATAACGGCTTGTTGGTTAGTGTTATAAGTGCCTCCAAAATAATTGACGCCTTCAAAATAGTCAGGCAAGAGGTAAGTGGTGCTGTCGGTATGGAAACCAAGCAAAATAAAGTTGGAAGGCAGGCGGAACAGTGAATCTACCGTGGTTTCATCCACGGGAAGCACAAGTTTTGCTTCGTTGATGACGATATGACTGCCCTCAAGCGAGTCGGCCCAATGTTCCAGATTAGGCATATAAACGCGCGTCCTGACGCCACCCATGCATTGCGCATAAACCGTTTGCTGACCTGCCGCCGTATTGCCGTTCACCAGTTGGTCGACAAACTCGGGGCTACCTTGGGTGTAGTCATGGTCGATATGGTTGAAATAGGTATCCGACGAGGTCACATAGAAGTCGTAACGCATGGCTTTATCGGGATGCTCTGCATTATGATAATAGAGTTGCAGCAAGGTGTTGGAGTTGTCGGTCAGGCTTATCGACGTGATGGCACCGGGTTGACTGACGGGGTCGCAAGTCACATAAAGACCATAGAAGTTTTCCTTGAAGTAATCGGGCTGAGTGTAGGCCACAGTATCGAGGTTCATCAAAGCCTCGCCCAATGTCGCGCTCAGCGGGATACGGATGATGGCATGGTTGATGGTGTCGTCGCCCACGATGTTCATCGCCGTTCTGGGACGGGGACGGAACTGATAGCCATTGGCAAGGTCGAAATCGAGATAGTCAACACTGGAATGGTTGTAATAGGATGAGTTGGAGGATAACGTATCCGTCAACTCATAGACGTGGACGGTCTGCAGCACGTTGGTGTCGCCATAATAGTTTGCGACACTCAACTGAAGCACCAACGAATCCAAGACAGGGTTGTCGCCAAAGTTTTGTCCGGCCAGTGACAGGCGAAACTGGGAATAGAATCCCGCTTCGGAGTTGCCGAAGACAGGGTCTTTCATGCTACCCAGCAACACATTGTTGGTGTTTTTCGTGCTCACTGAATCGATATAGGAGTAACACACGATTTCCACAGTGTCGGTATAATAAGGGACGATGTACTCGCTATCCGAAATAAGGTCGTTGCCGATAGTTCCGGGAGTCTTCTTGCAAGCGGCAAAGGCCAACAGCAACGTGCCAATCATTAACGCCAAGCAGGCTCGAGCGGTTGAATGAAAGTTTTTCATTATAGTCAGAAATTATCGTTTGAGGTTATTCGTGGTGAGATAACTCAAAAAAGGTCGTTCTTATTGTTTTTCAAGGATGGTATCGTAGAAATCGTTGCAAGCCTGAGCGTAGTGTACCTGTTCCTTATACGAGAGGACCGGCTTCTTGACCGTCTGCAGATACGCTTCAAGCTCTGGGTGGAGATGCTCGGTGCTGACCACGATGCCGTCGGAATAGTCGATGGCAGCCTTGGTGAGGTTCACAAAGTTGGCCTCCTTGAAATACTTGAGGTCCTTGGCCGTCATGCCCGGCAGCTTCATCTTCTTGTCGAAGCCTGGTTTGAAGTCCTCGGTGAAAGCATCGTCATAGATGGAATAGACAATCTTCGACTCGTTGAAGAGCGGGTTGTCGCGGACGTTCATGGCGCGCTTGATGTAGACGGGCATCAAGGCCGAAATCCAGCCATGGCAGTGGATGATATCGGGCGACCAGTTGAGTTTCTTCACCGTCTCGATGACGCCACGGGTGAAGAAGACGCAACGGCTGTCGTTGTCCTCGCAGAAAGTACCGTTTTCGTCATACATCAGGTATTTCTTCTTGGTGAAGAAGTCGTCGTTGTCGATGAAATAAATCTGCATCCTGGCCTTTTGGATGGAGGCCACCTTGATAATCAAGGGGTGGTCCGTGTCGTTGATGATGAGGTTCATGCCCGAAAGGCGGATCACCTCGTGGAGCTGGTTGCGGCGCTCGTTGATGACGCCATAACGCGGCATGAAGATGCGGATTTCCTTACCGCTTTCTTGAGTGGCCTGTGGCAGGTAACGACCGACGAGGCTCATCGGCGTTTCCGGCAGATAGGGTGCGATTTCCTGGTGGACGAATAGTACTCTTGTCTTGCTAGTCATGGGCTGTAGTGTTGCTTAGAAACTACAAAATTACGCATTTTTTTTGGAATAACGCAAATAAAAATAAAAAACCCTACCTTTGCGGAATAAAACCGCAGCCCGCCATGGAATACGAACACTTTGAAAATCAGGAACATGAATGGGAATCCAACCTCAAGGTCACCGAAGGTGTGGAGGGTCCCATCCAAGTCAACCCGAACGCCTTGGAGCGCATGAAACGCAACCAGCAGCAGCTGATGCCACTGGAGTGGTATGTCGACGGCATCCTCCGTGGCGACCGCGTGACGCTTAGCAAGGCCATCACCTTGGTGGAGAGTGCCCTACCCAAGCACCAAGAGCTGGCGCAACAGATTATTGCTGCCTGTCTGCCCCATGCCGGCAAGGCCTTGCGCTTGGGCATTACGGGCGTTCCAGGCGCGGGCAAAAGTACCTTTATCGAGGCTTTGGGCGTGCATCTCTGCAACAAAGGGCAGAAACTGGCAGTTCTCGCCATCGACCCTTCGAGCCAACGCTCCAAGGGCAGCATCTTGGGCGACAAGACCCGCATGGAGAGTCTTTCCGTGCATCCCAATGCCTACATCCGTCCTTCGGCCTCGGCAGGAACTCTTGGTGGTGTGGCGAGAAAGACAAGGGAAACGATCATCCTTTGTGAAGCAGCGGGCTACGATACCATTTTCGTGGAGACGGTGGGCGTAGGCCAGTCCGAGACGGCGGTGCACTCCATGGTCGATTTCTTCTTATTAATACTCATCAGCGGTGCCGGCGACGAGCTGCAAGGCATCAAGCGTGGCATCATGGAGATGGCCGACGGCATCGCGGTGAACAAGGCCGACGGCGACAATGTAATGCGTGCCAACCGTGCCGCCGCCGAATGTCGCAATGCGCTGCACCTCTTCCCTCTTCCCGAGTCGGGACAAGAGACCAAGGTGCTGACCTGCTCCGCCCTGACGGGCTTCCAAATCGACGAGGTGTGGCAAATGGTGGCCGACCACGTCCAGGCCATCCGCGACAACGGCTACCTCTATAAGAAACGCGCCCAACAGGACGTGCAGATGATGTACGACTCGATGGACAGTGCCCTGAAAAACGATTTCTACCAAAACCAGTTGGTGGCCGACCTACTTCCCTTGGTCGAAAACGACGTCCGCGGCCAGCGCATGAGCGCTTACATTGGGGCGCAGAAGTTGCTGGATGCTTATTTTAATATGCTGAAACGGGAATAATTTGTCGGAAACTCAATTTTCACACCCACCTTCCGACAAATTTTTATGAATATTTTTGTCGGAAACTCTGTTTTGATACATACTTTCCGACAAATTTTGATAAATGTTTTTGTCGGAAACTCGAATTTTTTTGTAGAAAACGACAAAATGATCAAATAAAGTTTGTGTTTTTGAATTGGAAGAAAACAAAAACAACTCGTCCAAATCGTGTAAAATTTCATCGATTTGGCTGTATAATATCGGATAACTCGTCCAAATCATATAAAATTTTTTGGATTTGGCTGTTATATTTTGCGAATAGTCGTATCTTTGCAGCCGAAATCCCAAGTTACAAACCAGCATGAGAAACAATAGAATCATCGGGCGAGAATATGAACAACAGCTTTTTGAGTCGATTTGCGAGGAACGGGAAGCCAAAATGGTAGCCGTGTATGGTCGTCGTCGCGTGGGGAAGACTTTCCTCATCAAGGAGTTTTTCCATAATGAGTTCGACTTTATGTTTACAGGCAGTTACGAAACCCCAACCTCCTTACAGCTTGCTCTGTTCCACCAAGAACTGCAAAAACATACAAAACAAGAACTGTCGATACCTAAAAACTGGTTTGAGGCTTTCGACCGATTGAGGGTCTATTTAAGCAGTCTGTCAAAGGAGCGTATGGTTCTCTTTTTCGACGAACTACCATGGATGGACACGCCTAAGTCGAACTTCCTGACGGCATTCAGTTATTTTTGGAACAACTGGGCCTCCACCCGAGACGGGCTGAAGCTCTTCATATGTGGCAGCTCCACCTCTTGGATGATGGACAAAATCATTGGAACCAAAGGAGGGCTTTACAACCGCTGCTCGCACTCCATCTACTTGTCGCCATTTACCCTAAACGAAGTAGAACAGCAACTCCAGCACAGAGGCATCGTTTGGACACGCTACCAAATTACTGAGGCTTACATGATTTTCGGAGGTATACCTTATTATATCGACATGCTTGACAAAAACCAGCCTTTTGCACAAAACATCGACAACCTCTTTTTCCGACAAGGAGCACCCCTGCGCACAGAATATGAGTTCCTGTTCCGCTCGCTTTTCAAAGAGGCCACATTGCATCGGCAAATCATAGAAGTTCTGTCAAGCAGAGGAAAAGGCCTTACTCTTCAGGAAATCAAGGACGAGTTGGGGCTGTCTTCGGGCGGAACGATAACCAAAACGTTGAAAGACTTGCAGTTGTGCGACTTTATCCGTGCTTACAAATCCATTGGGAAGCAAACAAAAGGCATGATGTATCAGCTGACCGACCTTTTCACGCTGTTCCATCTTCGGTTTTTGGTGAAGCAGACGGGGCAAGACCAACACTATTGGACCAACCTCGACGAAGCCACGCATGAAGCTTGGGCGGGCTATGCTTTCGAAATGGTCTGTCTGCACCATATTCCTCAAATCAAGAAAAAATTAGGCATTACCGGCGTTTTGACCAATGCCTACAGTTGGTCGACCAAGCCTTTGAAGGACAAGGATGGCGGCGAATGGAAAGGAACACAAATCGACCTCCTTTTGGATCGTGCCGACCAAGTCATCAACGTCTGCGAGATGAAATACAGCAAACATCCCTATGCTATCAGCGAGGCTTACGACAAAAGGCTGCGGGAGCGACTGTTCATTTTCAAACACCACACAAAATGCAAGTCAGCTCTGCATATCACCTTCGTCACCACTTTCGGCTTAGCCAGGAACATGTACAGCAGCCGAGTGCAGTCGGAAGTGGTGCTTGATAACCTGTTTGGGTGATAATTTAGAATGCTTTTGTCAGATTCAAATTGCTTGCGGTTTTAATCAACTAGAAGCAGTTCTTGCGAAACTATAGTTTCTTATTTATTCATTTGAATCATCTATGACGATAAAGCAAATGTCGCCAAAATGCTGCTTTCCAACTTCCTCGCCTTTAAGAATGGGGGGCATTGATATCAACCCCTTAAACTCGAGTATTTCAAGCAAATCCCACATTACTTCATGGTAAAACACGATTTGTCCCACTCTTTCCGAGGAAAGATTGTAAGCAGAATACCAAGTTTTACAGTAATTCTTTATGGCATTGCTTAACTTATTGGTAATGCTCTTGCAAAGAATATCGATGTCGTCATTGCTGTTTCGGTGCATTATTGGAATTAAAATATCTCCGTTTTCGTCCACGAGTCCCCAACCTGCAATAGCATCTATTACATCTTGGTTTTCGATACGATTTCCTCCCGACTTTATTACCTCATTTGCAAACGACATTAGTTTATTTGAATTAAGCCAATACCCGAGGCTGTCAGTCCAATTCTGTTCCACTGGACCATAACCATTAGTCCCAACTTTAACATGATTGCGGGCGTCGAACATTGCCCAATACGCCCCACTCCACGATCCATGATCTTCGCAGCCCGTTGGCGAGGCTAATCGCTCATTGTCCCAAATATAAGTGTCAAGAAGATATGAGAAAACAAGGCTATATGTTTGTTGGAAATAGCCCGATTTTTCAAGGTCGGTAATAAATCGCGAGATTTCCGGCTCTATTGCTGGGAATATGCTATCGGCAAACTCTTTGGATTGTTTACGGATAGCCTCCGTTTCATACTTGCCAAAGATTGGCATAGAGGTTGAATATATGCCGTTATCAAAAGAAAGCAAATCTCCTACTTCAAGCAGCCTTAACTGACTCTTGTTATAAGCTATACCAAGTGAGTCTAATTTTGTAGCAGGCCCAGGCTCCACAAATGCACAAAGGATATCCCAATTATTATCAGTAAGATATTGCGACGGGTGAAATTTATTATAAGAGCAAAAGGCCGTCCTGTCAAAAAATCTATAGGGGCGTCCTATGATAGAACTATCTTCTTGGTTTTGGGATGTAGACAACTCTTTGAAGGAGTGGCCGTTGCTGATGACCTTTTGCGTTGTTTGTGCCAGTCCTGTTATTGTGACAAGGGCAAGCATCATCGTAATAATACTTTTCTTGTTCATATTCTTTGTCTTTTGCAATTTTGCCCGCAAAGTTACAGGAAACCGCACGAAAAAGTCCTCGGCAAATCCCAGCAATTGGGAGTCAAGAGTGAAAGTCTGAAAATAGTTTCAGAGTTTTGCTATTGCTTGGTCTCGAAAGTGATTCCTTTGCGTATTTTGGAGAGCATCTGTGGGGTGATGCAAAGGAACGAGGCGATGTCTTGCAAGTCGAGCAAATGAACGATGCCAGGACAGCGTTGAAGTAGCATTTTGTAACGCTGGCTGGGTGTGGCGCGGAAGAAATCGAGGTAACGGCCTTTTATTTGCCAAAGGAAATGTTCGCCGATGATACTGCGCAGCTCCATCCTTTCGCTGTTCTCATCGAACCATTTCAGCAGTTGCTCACAACTCACGCGGAACACGCGGCTGGGCGCCATCGCCTCGATAGTGTTCTGCGCGGGACGCCCATTGAGACCTGCGGGATAGTCGCCCACAAACTCGCCATCAAACGAAATCCATGTGATATGCTCCCGCTCGTCGTCAATGCCCCGCACTGTATACTTGAAGCATCCTTCGGCTACGAAACCGAACCACTTCGACGGCTCGCCCTCGCGCTCCATCTGTTCACCCTTGCGGTAAACGACCGCTTCGCCCTCCTGCTTGCAGAACTCCCGCAGCACCTGGAGGTTAATACTATCGTTGCTGAATTTAAGTTCCATCGCTTTCTCGTGGTTTTATGACAGAAAAAAAGCGTATTACAATTCTAAGACATTTCACTGTCATTCAGCCATCTTCCGATATTCCTCCGCCCTATCCGCATCATCATTAATAAGGTACAACTCATAGAGGTTCCGACAAACCTCCTTGCGGACATTTTCCTGTGCCTCGGTGAGCGGCCCTTCGCCCAATTTGGACAACACACGTTCGTATTCCGCTATCAGTTCAGGACCTTGCTCGCCGTTGGCCTCCATCGTCTTGGCGTTGTTGAACGAAATCATCCAGTCTCTTAGTGCCATAATTCTTGTTTTTGTTATCGCAAAAATAGGAAAAAACTATGGATTCAAAGGAAAAAACAGCAATTATTCTTCTTTTGGATAAGGATGATGGAATAATTACTATCTTTGCGCAAAATCTCGGGTTGGATACTGGGAAGCCACAACCCTAACGCCCTTAACGTCATGGCGGAGGCACATCCGCCATCTCCCGTGAGCGAAGACGACAACCTTTCGCTCGGGAGATTGCGGGTCAAGCCCGCAATGACGATTCGGCGGTCGGTTTTGGTCCCGAGTCAGATAATCTTTGAATTTTAAATTTTGAATTTTTAAATCTTTAAATAAACAAATCGTAATGGACCAAAGAATTGCCATGAACCCCAATCGTCTGGTGCAGTACCTTCAGAAGCCTGCAGCAGAGTTCACTCGCGCCGACATCATCCGTTATTGCGAGGAAAACCAAATCGAATTCGTCAACTTCCACTATTGTGGCTGGGACGGCAAACTGAAGACCTTGAACTTCGTGATCCACAGCCTCGAACACCTCGAGAACATCCTCACCGCCGGTGAGCGCGTCGATGGCTCCAGCCTCTTCCCCTTCATCGAAGCCGGCAAGAGCGACCTCTATGTGGTGCCGAAGTACAAGACCGCCTTCCGCAACCCCTTCACCGAGACGCCCACCTTGGACATCCTCTGTTCGTTCTACAACCGCGACGGCGAGCCTTTCGAGAGCTCACCGGAGCACATCCTCCACAAGGCTCACGAAGTGTTCAAGAAGACCACGGGCTTGCAGATGGAGACCATGGGCGAGCTGGAATACTATATCATCGCCGATGACGAAGAGATCTACGAAGTGCCTGACCAGAAAGGTTATCACGAGAGTGCCCCTTTCAACAAGTTCACTGAATACCGCGTCGAAGCCATGCGCCTCATCGCACAGGCTGGTGGCTTGATTAAGTACGGTCACTCCGAAGTGGGCAACTTCACCAAAGACGGCAAAATCTACGAGCAGAATGAAATCGAGTTCCTGCCCACCAACATCGAAGACGCCGCCGACCAACTCGTGGTCGCCAAGTGGATCATGCGCCAGCTGGCCTACGAATACGGCGTCACCCTGACCTTCGCCCCGAAGATCACTGTGGGCAAGGCTGGAAGCGGCATGCACGTCCACTGCAAGTTCACGAAGGACGGCAAGAGCGTCATGGTCAACAAGGGCGAACTCAGCGACTATGGCAAGAAGGCCATCGCCGGCTATATGGACGCTGGCACCTCATTGCCTGCCTTCGGCAACCCCAACCCGCTGTCGTTCCTGCGCTTGGTGCCTCATCAGGAAGCCCCGACTTCGTTGTGCTGGTCTTACAGCAACCGCAGCGCCTTGGTGCGCGTGCCGCTGGGCTGGATCAACAATGGCAAGGACATGTCGGCCAACGCCAACCCGCTGGAGAAGAAGTCGAACAAGGACTTCAGCGACAAGCAGACCTTCGAATGGCGTGCCTCCGACGGCTGCGCTGATATGTACCTGCTGATGGCCGCCCTCTGCGCCGCCGCACGTCACGGCTTCGAGATGCCCAACGCACTCGAAATCGCCGAAAAGACTTACGTCGGCCTCGGCGTCAACATCCACGACGACAAGAACAAGAAATTGCAGGAGTCGCTGGAACAACTGCCCGACAGCTGCGTGGCCGCCGCCAAGGAACTCGACAAGGACCGCGAGATCTACACCGCCAAGGGCGTGTTCTCCGACGCCATCGTCGACTACATGATTAAATACCTCACCAATTTCAATGATGCCAACCTCCGCGCTGAATTAGGCAACGACAACGAGAAAATCATGAAACTGGTGAAGGAAAACATTCACGTCGGTTAAAAAACATCATTGTAGAGACGTGGCACGCCGCGTCTCTATAGAATGAACAATGCCATGACAAAGGACAAGATATTCAGTTGGAGATTTTGCCTTTGTTGTGGCATTTTCATTTGGTTCCTCGTCAACCTGCTGCAGGGTATCTTCACCGAAATTCAGGAGGACGAGGCCTATTATGCCCTCTTTGGAGAACACCTCGCCTGGGGTTATTACGACCACCCACCCATGGTGGCACTGATGGCGTTTCTCAGCAGCATCCTATTCTCGGGAACCTTAGGCGTGAGGCTTTTCACGATTATCGCCTCGTGCTTTGCGTTGCTTGTGATATGGTTGATTGCCATAGGCCAGCCTGCCGATTCCTCAACAGGCCAAAATCGCGGCGACCTTAACCCCAAAAGCATAGCGCTGTTCTTCATCGTCTCCTACTCCATCGTGATGTTCAACATCTACGGCTTCGTCACCACACCTGATGTTGCGTTGATTATGTTTTCAGCCTTGTTCCTGTTTGTGTATCAACGCTACCTCAATGACAGCTCGTGGAAGAACGCTCTCGTCATGGGCACCATCATGGCCTTGATGGTTTACAGCAAATACCATGCATTCCTATTCTTAGGCTTGATTGTGCTTTCCAACCTCAAACTGCTGAAAGACGGCAAGTTCTGGGTAGCTTGCTTTTTGGCCTTGGCCCTGCTGACGCCGCATATCGTGTGGCAAGTCAGCAATGACTTTCCGAGTTTCCGCTACCATCTTGCCGGACGCAACGAGGCGTTTCGCTGGAGTTATTTCTGGGAGTATCTGCCCAACCAACTGCTGATTTTCAATCCGTTTACGTTTGGGGCGGTAGTTTACGTGTTGATCAAAAGTAAGAAGACCAGCTTGCCGTGCATGTCATTCCGAGACCATCCGACCACAGATACACTCCCTCGTTCCTCGGTCGGTATGACATGGTCGGATGGGCGAAGAGAATCTATGCACGGCAAGCTGGTCTTTGAGCGAGGATTAAGGTTTATTTTGATTGGTTTCTTTTTCTTCTTCTGGCTGATGGCGTTCCGCGGACATGTGGAGCCACATTGGACCATCGTGTGCGTCATCCCAGCGGTGGTGTTGGTTTATCGCAGGGCCTTGATTGACGAGAAGTTAAGGAAATACATCAAGTGGTTCATTCTGCCCTCTCTCCTATTGGTGTTAGCCCTTAGGATTCTTTTGACGACCTCTCTTGCCGACCGCTTCGGCTACCATGGCAAAGAAGCCTATTACCATGCCATCGAGCAGGTGGCTGGCGACTATCCCGTAGTGTTCCAAGGCTCGTTCCAGCAACCTGCCTTGTACCAATATTTCACAGGCAAGGAGAGCGCCGCGCTGAGGAGCTACTACGACCGTAAGACGCAATACGACCTTTGGCAATTCGACAAGGCTTGGATTGGAAATCCTGTTTTTGTCAGCTCGTCACTCCATAAATTTTCAAAAGAATACCAGGTCAATGGGGTTGCAATTAAAGGTTTTCTGTCCGAGCATTACCAGTCGGCCAACCGCTTGGTGACTTCGTTCCGCTTCACCAATGCCGATGAAGCCCGAACACCCGTTTTCCATCATGGCGACACCATCCAAGTGGATTTCTCCATCTATAACCCTTATGGTCGCGACATTGATTTTCACCACCCTGAATTTGACCTATGTATCAAAGCGCAATACCTACTCTGTGATGCGTTCAACTATTGCTTCTACAAGGACATCACTTTCATCCCGGCTTACGATTCCTACCAAGGGCATTTGTTTACCGTTGTCGACGATAGTATTAAAACGGGGAAGAACCTGTTTGCATTAGGTATTGGCGACGGCATTTCCTCCTTCGTGACGGAAGGAAGTCCAAAGGAAATCATTATCGAAGCCGTCAGTTCGACGCCCTGAGTTGGGCGAGAAAGGCTTCCTGTTCGCGCATCTCCTTGCGCACCTCGTTGATATTATTGAGTTTCTTCTTCTTGTCAATCATCCTCTGCTCGCAGTCGCCGATGGTCTCGAGCACCTGACGCATGGTCTTGTCCTTTTCAAGAAGAAAAGCATGGACGACACCTTCCGTTGCGCGGATGGACTGGATGAGGTGGAGGCGTCGCTCAGCGGTCAGGCTGTTTTGGATGAGGAAGAGATAGTCGAGGCGGGGGTTGAAGGAATAAAGCACTCTGTCCTTACGTACCAATGAGACCAAATTGTAGACATTATAGTTCTCACCCGCCGTGTAATAGAAAAAGGAGAACTCGGCGCCTTCGAATTCAAGGTCGTCGTAACGCACCAGGTCGATAGACAGCTGCTTGTTGATGCTCCAAGCCAGCTTGTAGTCGGGCAAGCTCGTATTGATGCCGATGACGGTAGTGTCGTCAAACGACGCGATTTGTATTCTCTTGTCTTTGGGATTCATGCCGCAAAGATAACATTAATCTTTGAATAAAACCTGGCTAGTTTTTTCTGCGGCGAGTTGCTCGGCACCACGTATGGAGCGGTCCAAGGCGTCAGCATAGGCCTTGTCGTCGATGACAATCTGGACGTGATACATCTTTTTGTTGCCCGTGCCAATCTCCTCCAGCATCTTAAACTCAAGCTTTTTCTTGTTCTTTTGCGACCATTCCAGCAGTTTGCTTTTGTAGTTAACGTCGGTCTGCTGCAACTCGTCCAAGTCGATATGCACCTTGATGATGCGGTTGACAATGACGCTTTTCGCAAACTCGTAACCACGGTCGAGATAGATGGCACCCATCAGAGCCTCAAAGGCATTGCCGCCAATGGATTTGAATCCTTGGCCCGAACTCTTGTCGGGGGCGTGGCGAATGTAATCCTCGAAGCCAAGTTTTTGCGACAGTTTGTTGAGCGACGCACGGCTCACGATGCGCGAGCGCATCTCGGTAAGGAAACCCTCTGGCTGTGTGGGATAAGTATGAAACAGGAAGTCGGCCACGGCAGTACCCAAGACGGCATCGCCGAGGTATTCCATGCGCTCGTTGCTGACATGGTAGCTGCCCACCTTTTCGGCCGACATGGACTTATGCGTGAACGCCACGCGATACAAGGCGATGTTTTTGGGATAGAAGCCAAAAATGTTGTGGATATACTCGTAAAGGTCCTTGTCTTGTGGGTCTTTGGGACCAAAAAGCGAGAAAAAGGCCATCTTAGGATTCGTATTTTTTGAAAATCAAGGTGGCGTTTTGTCCGCCAAAGCCGAAGGAGTTGCTCAGCGCATAGTGGATATCGCGCTTGCGGGCTTTGTTGAAGGTGAAGTCTAAACGGCTGTCGATGTTCGGGTCGTCGTCGAAGTGGTTGATGGTAGGCGGGATAATGCCGTTCTTCAAGGCGAGCACGCTGGCGATGGCCTCCACTGCGCCAGCACCACCCAGCAGGTGGCCCGTCATCGACTTGGTGGAGTTGATGCTGATGTCGTAGGCATGTTCGCCAAACACCTTTTGGATGGCCAGCACTTCGGCCAAGTCGCCCATAGGTGTCGAAGTGCCGTGGGCGTTGATGTGGTCGATGACATCGGGGCTCAGTCCGCCATCCTTGAGGGCGCGTTGCATGCTGAGTACGCCGCCGTCGCCTTCGGGATGGGGGGCGGTGATGTGATAGGCATCGGCCGACTCGCCGCCGCCCACCACTTCGGCATAGATCTTGGCGCCACGCGCGATGGCGTGTTCGTATTCCTCAAGGACGAGACTACCTGCGCCTTCGCCCATGACGAAGCCGTCGCGGTTGAGGTCGAAGGGGCGTGAGGCCGTCAGCGGGTCGTCGTTACGTGTCGATAGGGCTTTCATGGCGTTGAAGCCACCGATACCAAGTTGTCCGATGGCAGCACCTGCGCCACCGGCAACAACAGCCTGGCATTTGCCGAGACGGATGTAGTTGAAGGCTTCGATGATGGCGTGCGTCGAAGAGGCACAGGCCGACACGGTGGCGAAGTTAGGGCCACGGAAGCCGTATTTGATGGAGACGACGCCACCCGGCATGTTGACAATCATCTTGGTGATGAGGAAGGGGCCGAAACGTGGCGTGCCGTCGCCTTGCGCGTGTTCCATCACCTCATTATAAAGGTGGTTGACGCCGCCGATGCCCGAGGTCATCATGACACCGACCTCGTCCAAGTCGCAATTCTCGGCTGAGATGCCCGAGTCGGCGACAGCCTCGTCGGCGGCGATGAGGGCAAATTGGGCGAAGTGGTCGTACTTACGCACGTTCTTCTTCTCGAAATACTGCTCGGGGTCGTAGTCCTTCACCTCGCAGGCGAAGTGGGTCTTGTACAAAGCAGAATCGAAACGGGTAATCTCACCAGCACCGTTTTTTCCATTCACCAATCCCTCCCAGAAATCCTTGACGGTGTTTCCTATGGGTGTGATGGCACCGAGGCCAGTAACGACTACGCGTTTCGATTCCATGTAGTGTTTATTTGGTTAAAAATACTGAAAATCAGTTGTTCTCAGCGCGCATCTTCTCGATGAGGCGAACCACGTCGCCCACGGTGACGATGCTTTCCTGTTGGTCGTCCGGGATGGAGAGGTTGAAGCTCTTTTCAAATTCCATCATCAACTCGACGGTGTCGAGAGAATCGGCGCCCAGGTCGTTGGTGAAACTGGCTTCCATAGTGACTTCTGACGGATCAACGCCAAGCTTTTCGGCAATGATCGGAACGATTTCATTCAAAATTTCTTGCATAGTTTTCAATTTTTAGGTGTTCGTAAAACGCCGCAAAGATACACTTTATTTTATTTCAAAAAGCAAATATTTCTCAAAACATTGAGAATCAAGTGCTTAGTTTCCGTAAAAAGTGGGTCTTGCGACCAAATAATACTCGTTTTCGGAAGCAAAGGTACGACTTTTTTTGATAACAACAGTTTTTTTTGTTTTTTTGGCGTTTTGGTAACAAAAACATCCTAGTTCAAGTTATTCTTTGTATCTTTACACCTTCAATTACGCCCCTATGGAAAACACAACGAAAAAACTCTTCCTTTTAGATGCCTACGCCTTGATTTACAGGGCTTTCTTTGCGATGAGCAAAAACCCGCGCCTCAATTCGAAAGGTGTCAACACCTCGGCGGTGATGGGCTTCCTCAACTCATTATACGAAATCCTACAGAAAGAAAGACCCACTCACATCGGCGTGGCCTTCGACGTGGCCGGCACCGCACAACGACAGGCCGAATACAGCGAATACAAGGCCAACCGCGAGAAGATGCCCGACGACCTCCGCGACGCCATACCTTATATAATAAGGCTCATCGAGGCTTTCAACATCCCCGTCTACGGCGTGGAAGGCTACGAGGCCGACGACGTCATCGGCACTCTGTCGAAAAAGGCGGAACAACAAGGCTTCACCACCTATATGATGACCCCCGACAAGGACTTCGGACAGTTGGTGACCGACAAAGTCTTGCTCTACAAGCCCGCTAAGTTCGGCGAACCAGCCCAGGTGTGGGGACCGAAGGAAGTGTGCGAACGCTACGGCATACAAGAGCCCAAACAACTCATCGACATCCTCGGCCTCTGGGGCGATGCCGCCGACAACATCCCGGGCATTCCAGGCATCGGCGAGAAGACGGCAGCGATACTGGTGGGCAAATACGGCAGTGTGGAAAACCTCATCGCACATGCCGACGAGCTGAAAGGTAAACAGAAGGAAAACGTCATCGAATTTGCAGAACAAGGACTGATGTCAAAAGCGCTGGCTACCATCAACCTGGATGTGCCCGTCGAGTTCAACGAAGAAGAACTGAAAGCCAAAGAGCCTAACGTACCAGCCTTGATGGCACTCTTTGAGGAACTGGAGTTCAGAACCTTCGCCAAACGGTTTTTGGAGGATTATAAGACGAAACAATCCACTTTGGACGGCCCTTCGACAAGCTCAGGGACCTTAGCTTCACCGTCATTGCGAGGAACGAAGCAATCCAGGGAAGCGATGGAAATACAAAGCCCCGATTTGTTTTCCAACCCTACTCCATCTGGCACCTTCGACCTCTTCCATCAAGGTGGCGAGAGCGAAACGGGTTTACTGGAGTTTTCCGACAAGGACTCGGCCAAGACAGTGAAACATGATTACAAGCTTGTGGAAACCGAAGAAGAAATCAAGGCGTTGGTAGAACTTTTATCCAAGCAAAAGCAATTCGTCTTCGACACCGAGACGACCAATATCGATGTGTATTCCGCCGAACTGGTGGGCGTTTCGTTTGCCATCAAGGCCCATGAGGCGTGGTATCTTCCCATGCCCGCCGACCGCGAAGAATGTCAGAAAAAACTGGAGCTGCTACGACCTTTATTTGAAGACGAAAGCATCCTTAAGATTGGGCAAAACCTGAAATACGACATCTCTATGTTGGCGCAATACGGCATCAGCGTGAGAGGAAAGCTCTTCGACACCATGCTGGCGCATTACCTCATCGAACCCGAGCAACGCCACAACATGGACTACCTCGCCGAGGTCTACCTTAACTACATCACCATTCCCATCGAGGAATTGATTGGCAAAGGCCGTCAGCAAAAGACGATGCGCGAGGTGCCTGTGGAATTGGTCAAGGAATACGCCGCCGAGGATGCCGACATCACGCTGCAACTCTATGAGAAGCTGCTGCCCTTGCTGAAAGAGAACGGCGTGGAGAAGCTGTTCTATGAAATCGAAATGCCGCTTGTGCCCGTGCTCAGCCGTATGGAAGCCAACGGCGTGCGTATCGACACGGAGAACCTTCAGCAAATCAGCGAGGAGTTTGGCAGAGAAATTCATAAAATCGAAGAACAAATCTATGAGTTGGCTGGCGCACCTTTTAATATCGCCTCGCCGAAACAATTAGGAGAAGTTCTCTTCGAGAGACTGAAAATCGACGAGAAAGCCAAGAAGACCAAGACAGGACAATACGCCACAGGCGAAGACGTGTTGCAAAAGCTCCTGCACAAGCACCCTATCATCCAATTGATTTTGGACTACCGCTCGCTCACCAAGCTGAAGTCGACCTACCTCGATGCGCTGCCCGCACTGGTCAACCCGAAGGATGGCCTGATTCATACCTCCTACAACCAAGCCGTTACCGCCACGGGGCGCTTAAGTTCCAACAACCCCAACCTGCAGAACATCCCCGTGCGCACTGAGAAAGGCCGAGAGGTACGTCGCGCCTTCGTTCCCCGCAGCGAGGCCTATACCCTCTTGGCCGCAGATTACTCTCAAATCGAGTTGCGCATCATCGCCCATCTGAGCCAAGACCCCGCCATGGTCGCCGACTTCAACCTGGGCCACGACATCCATGCCGCCACGGCTGCCAAAGTGTTCCATGTGCCGATGGAACAAGTCACCAAGGAACAACGCAGTCGCGCCAAGGCGGTCAACTTCGGCATCATCTATGGCATGTCGGCCTTCGGTCTGGCCGAACGCATGGAGCTCTCGCGCAGCGAGGCCGCCGATATCATCAAGAAATACTTCGATGAGTATGCGGGCATCAAGGAATACATGAACCGCAGCATCGCCCTGGCAAGAGAGCACGGCTATGCCGAGACCATACTGGGTCGCCGCCGTTACCTGCGCGACATCAACAGCGCCAACAGCGTGGTGCGTGGCTTTGCCGAACGCAACGCCATCAACGCGCCCATCCAAGGCAGCTCTGCCGACATGATCAAGATTGCCATGATCGGCATCCATCAAGAGATGGAACGGCTGAAGATGCAGTCCAAGATGATATTACAAGTCCACGACGAACTGGTTTTTGACGCTCATCTCGACGAGTTGGACACCTTGAAAGCCATCGTCAACGACAAGATGGTGAATGCTTTGCCGCTGTCGGTGCCGGTCATCGTGGAGATGAATACGGGCACGAATTGGTTGGAAGCGCACTGATTCAATTGACAATTGAGAATTGACAATTGAGAATTAACTACGTTGAAATTTTAATTCGGCGTTAGCCAATCTTCGATTTGATAGTTGAAAATTGTGTAATTTTGCCGAAAATTTAATGCGATGGCCATACCAAGGGAAACAGTTGAACAGATTCTGCAAGCCGCTCATATCGAGGAGGTTGTAGGCGAGTTCGTCACCTTGAAGAAGAAAGGGTCGAACCTATGGGGAAACTGTCCCTTCCACAACGAAAAGACGCCGTCGTTTAGCGTCAACCCGGCACGCAACATCTTCAAGTGCTTCGGCTGTGGCAAGGCCGGCGACTCGGCCAAGTTCCTCATGGAACATGAGCACTACACCTACCCCGAGGCACTGCGTTATCTGGCCAAGAAATACAACATCAAAATCGAGGAGAAGCAACAGACTGCCGAAGAAATCATGCAGCAGAGCATCCGCGAGAAGATGTTCAACATCAACGAGTTTGCTGACAAGTATTTCGTCGACACGCTATGGAACACCGACGAAGGCAAGACCATCGGTCTCGAGTATTTCCGCGAGCGCGGCTACTTCGACCCCATCATACAGAAGTTCCACCTCGGCTACAACCCCGCCAAATGGGATGCCTTCACCGAACACGCCAAGAAAAACGGCTATAGCGAAGAGCTTTTGGAGCAGATAGGCCTGTCCATCAAGGGCAACAATGGCCTCTATGACCGCTACCACGGCCGCGTGATGTTCCCCATACACAGCCTCACAGGACGCGTCATCGGCTTCGGCGGCCGCATCCTCACCAACGACAAGAAAAGCCCGAAATACCAGAACTCGCCCGAGTCGGAAATCTACGACAAGAAACAGACGCTCTACGGCATCTACTTCGCCAAAAACGCCATCGCCCGCCAAGACGAATGCATCCTCGTGGAAGGCTACTTCGACGTGCTGCGTATGCACCAAATCGGCATCGAGAACGTGGTGGCCAGCAGCGGCACCTCATTGACGATGGAACAAATCCGCCTCGTGAAGCGTTACACGAAGAACATCACCATGCTCTACGATGGCGACGCAGCCGGCATCCATGCGGCCTTGCGCGGCACCGACATGATCCTCTCCGAGGGCATGAACGTTCGCGTGGTGGTGCTGCCTCCCGAACACGACCCCGACACCTTCGGCAAGGAGTTTTCGACGGAATATGTCAGCAACTACCTGAAAGAGAACGCCAAAGACTTCATCCGCTTCAAGACGGAGCTGCTGCTGAAAGACGCCGAGAACGACCCCATCAAGCGAGGGCAGGTGATTCGCGACATCGTGGAGACCATCTCCGTCATCCCCGACAGCATCTTCCGCATCACCTACGTGAAGGAGTGTAGCCGATTGCTCGACATGCCTGAGCAGACACTCACCAACGAGTTGAACAAGATCCTGCGGGCAAAACTCAAAAAGACCTTAGGTATTGAAGACAATGTGGTGCCCGAAACGGACACAATAACGACACCCAAACAAGAGGAAAACGTCGAAGACCAACTTCCAGCAGGCTATTACCAGGAACGCGAGTTGGTGAAGCTGCTGTTGATGTACGGTCAGGAGCTGATTGTGGATGAGCGTGAGGACGAAAACGGCGAAAAAGTCTACGAACAAGTCACCGTGGCACAAATGATTGTCGACGACCTAAAAATGGACGGCTTCACTTTTACCAATGTCGTCAACCGAAAGATTTTCGACCTCTTTGACCAAGCCCTTGACGAAGGCCGCATCCCAAACGACCAGTTTTTCATCTCCCACGAGGACGAAACCATCGCCCAACTGGCCGCCGACTTGCTTTCAACGCCTTACAAGCTCGACCAATGGGATAAATACGGCATTTTCGTCAAACGAGAGGAAAACATGCTGAGGGCCACGGTCTTGTCGTCGCTGTTCCGTTACAAAGACCTCATCATCGAAGAACGGCGCAAGGCCATCGAAGAAGCGCTGAAAAACGAGGAAGAACTTGACAATCAACTCATCCTGTTGAAGCAGAAGAAAGACCTCGACGACATCCGCAAGCAAATCAACAAGGAACTGGGTATTGTGATAGCCAAATAGCGCTTACCATTCTTTTCCTTGTAGGTATTCGTTCAGCTCTTGTTTCGAGCTATCGTAAGTGAACACCTCGTTCAACATATAATACTTATGCTTTTCGATGCAAAAGGAATAAGCATACTTGGCAAATTCAAGCCTGTTGCTCTCAAAGCTGAATTGGCGACAGATTTGAGCAATTTGACTTACCGTCATGGGGTTGTTTGACACAATCTGTTCGGCCAAGGTCAAACGGGTATCATCGAATTTTTCATTCGAAAGCATGGCCATAGCTGCGTCAAAATCATTGGAACTCATGCCATGCGGCACTGGCGGTTGCACAACTCCGACTTGAGGCGTTGGAGGCATAGGCGGTAAAGGCGTTGCGGTCAGCAGGTCCTTGATAAGTTCAGGACGGATGTTGCCTTGGGTGGGTTCAAGACCGATAAGGTTGCCACGCTGCACGATGCTGAAGCCCTGCGGATGCCTCATGTCGACAAAACGGCCCACACAGTCTTGGCTTCCGTTGTCCAGTTCAACCCGAATGTATAACTCTCCCGGCCAAATGTTATTGATACGAATGGAGTGTACAGCAGTTTCATTTTGCAGCACGTCATCGACAAAAAGCCAAAAAGCTTGGTGTCTAGGTCCAACGACAGTCAGCGAAGAAACCGATTCGTGGCCACCTCCATGTCCATGGCCGCCGTGTCCACGATATTGTGCCATCGCAGGCAGCGATAACAAAAGAAACAAGTATAGAATAGTCTTTTTCATGGTTAGATTGTTTTGATGATTGTTGTATTACTTTATTTGCAAAAAACATGCCAATCTAGATTCCTCAATAGGCAGGGCAAGCCATATAGTGTCGACCGTCGTCCCTGCAACAATGCCGAAACCATTCGTGACGTTGGAATAGGTCTGGACAGGTTCGGCAAAAAATCCCATGACTTCATCGCCTTGGTCGCAGGTGTACAAATAGTTGTAGTATTCCTTCGAGAGGTGCTCCAGCCTAAAGGGCACACGGAAGAAATCGGGGTTGAAGTCTTCGTCAACTTGACAATTGAACCTGACTTCCAGTTTCAGACGATACGTTGAGCCGTCAAAAAGCATGTCGGTGAACACTCCTTCGGGGCGAGTGTCGAGGTCGCTGGCATCAACAAAATCGTTTTCGGTCATGCTGGCGCCAAAAATCGGGTCGTCATAGTCAAAACTGAGATAATACCAGTTTTCGTCGCTATAATTGCCTTTGCTTTTGTTCGCAAAGAGCCTGAAATAATCCGTTTTTCCTGGATTGGGGTCGGTGAGGATAAGTGTCAGGTTTAAAGTCCCTGCAATTTCCAACAAACTATCCCCTTCATGTTCATCTCCGTCGTAATACGGATAAGAATACTGCGAATACCAATTCAAGATTTCCACTTCCATCTGGCAATCAACAGCTTTCGGCAAGGCGCTGGTCTCACCTTCCACATCTTCAAAACCATTGGCCGAGGCAGTTATTTTGACGATGTCGCCTTCTACAGGACAATAATCATGCATGTAAACTTTTCGAACATGGCCAAGATTTGATTCATTGGGATCCCAAATATCGTAACTGGCTATGGTATCAAAATGCGGCGTCATTTCGCCGATATGGTTGCCATTCACATAAAGGGTGGCAACAAGGTCGTCGGGGGCTAAGGTGTTGGCGTCATTGTCCAAAAAGAAGAAACTCTTACTGATGGCAGCACCAACAGGTTTTCCAGGCTCCACAAGACTATTGATGACCAGTTTGGGATCGGAATGTTCGCCGTTGAATTCTATTTCTTTTTCGCAGGAGACCATCAAAATGGCCACTAATATCATTGCTAATGCCTTTACCGTCATGGCGGAGGAACATCCGCCATCTCCTAAACGAGAAGAGGGATCCTTTCGTGTAGGAGATTGCGGGTCAAGCCCGCAATGACGGTTTATGGTGTGGCTTATGGTGTTTTGGATGTTTTGTTTCATAATGGCTTAAAATTTAAAACTATAACTCACCGATGGGAGAATCGGGAAGAGGCTTGCCTGCATCAGTTTTTTCTTCTCCGTTTGGGTGGCTTCATCCCAACCGTAATCGGTGTAGACGAGGAATGGGTTTTTGTGGTTGTACACATTGTAGACACTAATATTCCAAGTGCGAATACCATGTTTCTTCTGCTTATGGAAGTTCACGCTCAAGTCGAGGCGGTGGTAGTTACCCATGCGGAAATTGTTGCGTTCCAAGGCGTTGATGGAGGGGATGTAGCCCCATTCGTCCATCAAGCCTTCGTAGACCTGTGTGCCTAAAGTGCCGCAGTTGCCGCTGCTGAAGACCCAAGTGCCGCTGAGGTCGAAACGCTCGCTGAACTTGTGCTGCACGGTGATGCTGATGTCGTGGCGACGGTCGTACTTGGCAGGAAACACCTTGCCGCCGTTGATTTCCATGCCCTCACGGTCGAACTGACGTTTGGAATGTGCCCAGGTGTAGCCAATCCATCCCGTCGTCTTGCCGAACGAGCGTTGCACGAGTAACTCTATGCCGTAGGCCCAGCCTCTGCCCATGCAGACCTTGTTTTCCCAAGTATCGGAAGAGCCGAAGAATGAAGCGCCGTCCTTATATTCAATCAGGTTGTCCATGGTTTTGTAGTAGCCTTCCAAGGAAATGTCGAACAGTTTAGGCAACTCATAGAAGGCGCCCAGCGACACTTGATGTGCGTTCATCGGGACAATCTTCGCCGTGACGGGCACCCAGAGGTCGGTGGGCAGGCTGAGGCTGCTGTTGGAGAGCAGGTGGACATATTGCGTCATGTAGGCATAGCCCGCCTTGAGCGACAGGTTGGAGGCTAACATCACGCTGGCACTGAGACGCGGCTGTACCGATTGGTAAGTCTTGCCTTCGACGATGAAGGTGGAATAATGCAGACCCGCGTTGACACGGAAGATGTCGCCAAAGGTCATATTGTCCTCGACATAAAGGGCGGTCTCATGAGCATAGACGTTCGATGCACCTATTACAGTATCGATTTCGACTTCGTTTCCAGCAATCATCTTCGCCGACTGTACTTCGGGGCGGAACATGTGATAGGTGTAGTTGCCTCCGAAGCGGATCTCATGGTTGGGAAGAGGTGTATAGTCGAAGTCGACTTTGGCGGTGATGTCGTTGATGCCCGACTTGTAGGCCATATTGAACTCGTCTTTGACGTTGAGCGTCTGGCCTTCGTGATGGTATATCGTTTCTTCGCTCATATCCATACCCAGACGGTGGCGGTATTGGGTATAGTTGACCGAGGCATCCATAAAGAGCTTTTGCGACATCACATGGTTCCAACGCAACGAGGCCACCTTGTTGCCCCAACGCCATTTGATGTCCATGTTGTTGTTGTATTGCGCATCGTCCACCTCATAGTCCTTGTACCGCACCCCGAAATTGATGGCATCGTCACCCGTGTAGAAACTCAGGTAAAGACGGTCTTTATCGGAGATTTTCCAGTTGAGTTTCGCGTTGAGGTCGTAGAAATTATAACCCGTGTTCAGTTTGCTCATTTCGGGATTCATGGCACTGGCAATCCACAAGGTAGGTTTGATGAGCAAGTCACCATAGGTGCGTCGGAACGAAAGGTTGAACGACAGCTTATCCTTTACGATGGGACCTTCGACATTGAGTTTCGACGAAATCAAGCCGATGCTCACGTTGCCATGGTATTTCTGCATGTCGCCTTCCTTCATGCGGATGTCGACCACCGAGGAGAGGCGGCCACCGAAATGTGCGGGGAAACTACCTTTATATAAGGTGACGTTTTTCAAGGCGTCGGGGTTGAAGACGGAGAAGAAACCCAGCGCGTGGTTGACGTTATAGACTGGCACGCCGTCCAAGAGCAGCAGGTTCTCGTCGGGACCTCCACCGCGCACATACATGCCCGCCGAGCCTTCCGATCCGTTTTGCACGCCAGGCAGCAACTGTATGGCCTTCAGCACGTCCGCCTCGCCAAACAACGTCGGGATGGACTTGATTTGCTGCACAGGCAACTCCACCACGCTCATCTGCGGGCTGCGGGCGCTCACCGTGGCACGAGTGGCTTCCACCACCACTTCATCCAAAGTCGTGTTGGTCTCCAACAAAAAGTTGATACTTAGGTTTTCCTTTAGGTCTATGGCCTTGTTTTGTTGGGTGTAGCCTACATACGACACTTGCAGGTCCACACCTCCTTGGTCGAGGGTAAGGGTATAAAAGCCATAATTGTTTGTTGCGCACCCCTTCCCCGAGTTTCTGTCAAAGACGGTCGCTCCGATGAGGGTCTCCTTGCTGGCAGCATCCATCACATAACCGCTGATGGTTCGCTTTTGTGCAAATCCAGGCAAACAAGCTAGCGCCAAACCGATGAAAATCATCCATCGGCTGAAAAAAACACTTTTCATCTCGATTTGATTTATCGACGTTTTAACGATGCAATTTCCGTTTTATTGCATAATCCAATCTGCCGCGGCTTCAATCACGTTGTCGATGCCTTGGGCGGTGCAGGCGGGGTCAAGGATGACGCGCTCCGCAGGCGGCACGCCATTCTCGTAGTTGCCGCCATCGAGGGCGATGGTGCGGGTGATGCTGAAACGATAGGTCCAGCCATTGGGCAAGGCGCCACCGTTGGGCAGGCCGAGTCCGCCGCCGCTGTAGTCGCCAAACAGCTTGATGTTGTCGTAGGCCATCGTGCAAATCGCGAAGAACGATGTTGCACTGTAAGAACCACGGTCGATCAGCACGGCAAAAGGCTTGGTGTAGGGTTCATCGGTGAAAGAATCATTGTAGTCGATGCTGTCAGCGTAGACGGTGGTCAGCTCGGTGAAAGCATCGTGTGCGGGACCCGACTTGATCTGGGTTCGATAGAGCGGCTGGCCGTGGTTGTCGAAAATGCTTAGCAACGTCCTGATGTTGAGGATGTTGCCGCCTCCATTTTGACGTAGGTCAAGAATCATGCCATCGCAGTTTTCGTAGATATGGCGGAGATAGTCTAGGTTGTCCGTTGTAATGTCATCCATAAATGATGAATAACGGAGATAAGCCACTTTGCCGTCGCGAATGGCGTTGTGGGCGATGCTGCCCGTAGTGTGGTAGTTGACCGTCAGGTAGTTAAGTACTACAACCTCGGTATTGATGTTTCTTTCGGCATACATCCTATAGTACACCGAATCGTTATGCGACACATCAAATTTGGAAATCAAGTTGGTATGACCATCCTGCAAGGTGTTAAGCATGGCGGCACACACTTGGAAGAGGCTGTCTAAATGCATGTCACCATCGCTCACCTTCGGACGGTAGACTTCGTAAACCGAGTCCCAGTCGACGCCCTTCACGTCGAAGAAGGCATACTGCTGGTCGACCTTGTTCCAAAGGTAATCGAACACGTTGACGGGGTTGGAGGGTTCGTCGGTGGGCATGAAGGCGCGCTCACACGAGGCAAAGCTCAACATAAAGAGACAAAGCAGGAAAAACTGTATTTTTTTCATGGCGATAATCAATTGAGTTTAAACATAAAGTCGACGGAGATGGTATGGAAGGCGTTGTCGAAACGGTAGTAGCCCCTCTTTCGCGTGGTCAGGTAATCCCAACGATAGGAAAGACCTATCTTGTTGCCGTTGAGCAGGTTGAACTGCAGTCTGAGGTCGGTGCTGACACCTGGGAACGCCATGCCTTGGATTTCGTAACTGCTGAGGATAGTATTGAGCAAGTTGATGTCGGAGGTGTAGTTGTCCATGAAGGCGTATGGTGGGCGCTCGATGATGCCGCCGAGGGGCAACGTCAACTTGCCGTAGAGGGTCAGCAGGTTATGCGTGTGGTTTTTAATGAAGGCGAAGTCATACTGCACCATGGCTTCGGCGTTGAGGTTAACGAACACGGCAGTGCTTGTGGAGGCGTTGCCCAACGAAGGGATGATCCTGAAGAACGCGTCTTCTTGCAGGCCGCCGCCGGCCCAGAGATGCAGACGGTCGCGTTTGCCGTCGTGGAAGCGATAGAGAAACTCCACCCGATTCTGGACGTCGATGTCAAAACCGCTGATGGGCTTCAACAAAAAGCCGCACAAGGCGCGCGACTCCTCCTGCACATGGAAGCGATGCCAGTCGACGGTGACACCTAGCTGTCCACCTACACCAAGGCCCCACATCGACATGGGGGCGACGCCCTTGTCGTAGGCATCGGCGATGCCAACACCCACGCCGCCGTTCAGCCAAACCGAAACCGGGGTCTTACGCACGGGCTGTTGTTCTTCGTTTTCTTGAGAGAAGGCTTGCGTTGCCAACAACATGGCTACCGCAAGGAATAAGGGTTTTAACTTCATTAGTTTCTTTTATTGTTGATTTCGAGTTGCAAAGATACAGCATTTCAACAAATATCCGTATTTTTGCACCCGTTTTTAAAGAACTGACAACTGAACAACTTCAAACTAACAACTTAATAAAGATGGAATCAACGAACAAACCCTTCAAGCGTTACACCGTAACCACGGCCTTGCCTTATGCCAACGGCCCCGTCCACATCGGTCACCTTGCCGGCGTCTACATCCCCGCCGACACCTACGTCCGCTACCTGCGAATGCGTGGCGAGGAAGTCCTGTTTGTCGGTGGTTCCGACGAGCATGGCGTGCCGATTACAATCAAGGCTGAGAAGGAAGGCGTTACCCCGCAGGATATCGTCGACCGCTACCATGCCATCATCAAGAAGTCCTTTGAGGAGCTGGGCATCAGCTACGACATCTACTCGCGTACCTCTTCGAAGATGCACCGCGCCACGGCACAGGAGTTCTTCAAGAAACTCTATGACGAAGGCAAGTTCATCGAGAAGGAGACCGAGCAATACTTCGACCCTGAACGCCAGAAGTTCCTCTCCGACAGATATATCGTCGGCACTTGCCCGAAATGTGGTGCCGAAGGCGCCTACGGCGACCAATGCGAGAAATGCGGCTCTTCTTTGAGCCCTGACGAGCTCATCAACCCGCACTCACAACTCAGCGGCGCGGCCCTGGTAAAGAAGCCGACCAAGCACTGGTATCTTCCCCTCGACCAATACGAACAATGGCTCCGCGAGTGGATCCTCGAAGGCCACAAAGAATGGAAGTCCAACGTCTACGGTCAGGTGAAGAGCTGGCTCGACGGTGGCTTGCAGCCTCGCGCCGTCACCCGCGACCTCGACTGGGGCGTGCCCGTCCCGCTCGAAGGCGCCGACGGCAAGGTGCTCTATGTGTGGTTCGATGCGCCCATCGGCTACATCTCCAACACCAAGGAGATCTGCGAACAACGCGGTGAAGACTGGGAGAAGTGGTGGAAAGACCCCGAGACCAAGCTGGTGCACTTCATCGGCAAGGACAACATCGTGTTCCACTGCATCATCTTCCCCTGTATGATGAAGGCCTACGGCGACTACATTATGCCCGACAACGTGCCCGCCAACGAGTTCCTCAACCTCGAAAACGACAAAATCTCGACCTCACGCAACTGGGCCGTGTGGCTACACGAATACCTCGAGGAGTTCCCGGGCAAGCAGGACGTGCTGCGTTATGTGCTCACTGCCAACGCGCCCGAGACCAAGGACAACAACTTCACCTGGAAGGACTACCAAGACCGCAACAACAACGAGCTGCTGGCCATCTTCGGCAACTTCGTCAACCGCACCTTGGTGCTGACACATAAATACTACGAAGGCGCTGTGCCTGCTTTGAGTGGTTTGAACGAAACCGACCAAGCTGTCATCACCGAGATGAACGGCTATGCGGAAAAGATCGGTCATTTGATCGAGACCTACAAATTCCGCGAGGCCCTTTCCGAGCTGATGAACCTCGCCCGCCTCGGCAATAAATACCTCACCGACAACGAGCCTTGGAAGCAAATCAAGACCGACCCTGAGCGCGTGAAGACCGTGATGGCCGTCAGCTTGCAAATCGTGGCACATCTCGCCATCTTGAGCGAGCCTTTCTTGCCCTTCAGCGCAAAGAAACTGCAAAAGATGATTGGACTCGAAGTGAAGGGCTGGAACGACGCCGAGAACACCGTATTGCTGACTGAAGGCCATGTCATCGGTCAGCCTGAACTGTTGTTCGAAAAGGTGGAAGACAGCGTGGTGGAGGCCCAACTGAAGAAGCTGGAAGACACCAAGAAAGCCAACCAACTCAACGCCTGGAAGCCTGCCGACGTGAAGCCCGTGGTGAGCTTCGACGACTATATGAAGGTGGACGTCCGCGTGGGTACCATCCTCGAGTGCCAGAAGGTGCCGAAGGCCGACAAACTCTTGCAGTTCCTCATCGACGACGGCATGCAGAAACGCACCATCGTGAGCGGCATCGCCAAGTATTACACCGAGCCTGAGAAACTCGTTGGCAAGCAGGTGTGCTTCGTCGCCAACTTCGAGCCGCGTAAGCTCAAGGGCGTGGTGAGCGAGGGCATGATCCTCTCCGCCGAGGACAAGGACGGCCGCCTCGTGTTGCTTACGCCGAGTGACTTGGTCGCGCCAGGATGTAGCGTCGGTTAAAAACCATAACGATGAACATTGCCGCACTGGTATCGGGGGGCGTCGACAGCTCCGTGGTGGTGCCGCTGCTCAAGGAGCAGGGCTACGACCCGCATATCTTCTATATCAAAATCGGTATGGAAGGCAAGGAAGACCTGTCGAGCTGCCCATCGGAGGAAGACATCGAAATCACGACCTATATCGCCAAGAAATACGGCTGTAAGTTCGACATCGTCGACCTGCAGCACGAGTATTTCGAGACCGTGGGGAAATACACCATGGAGATGGTGCGCAAGGGCCTCACGCCCAACCCCGACGTGATGTGCAACCGCTGGATTAAGCTCGGCGCCTTCGAAGAGAAAGAAGGCCACAACTTCGATAAAATCGCCACGGGACATTACGCCCGCTCATGGGAAGACGAAAACGGCATCTTCTGGCTCGGCACTGCCGCCGACACCTTCAAGGATCAGACCTACTTCTTGGGACGCATCACCTACGCCCAGCTGAGTAAGGTCATCTTCCCCATCGGCGACATCCCGAAGCCCGAGGTGCGTCGCCTGGCTGCCCAATATAAGTTGCCAAGCGCCGAACGCCACGACAGCCAAGGCATCTGCTTCTTGGGTAAAATCAACTACAACGACTACATCCGTGAATATCTTGGCGAGATGCCGGGCGACATCGTGGAGTTGGAGACGGGCAAGAAACTGGGCCGTCACAAGGGCTTCTGGTTCCATACCATCGGTCAGCGCAAGGGTCTCGGACTCAGCGGCGGACCGTGGTTTGTGGTGAAGAAAGACATCCCGAACAACATCGTCTACGTGTCGCAGGGCTACGACCCGGTGGCGCAATACACCAACATCGTCCCCTTGGGCGACTTGCAGCCGATGAACCCCGCCTTGCAGTTCGTCGACGGACAACGTATCCGCTTCAAGATTCGGCATCAGCCGGAGTTTACCTACGGCACGATTCGCCTCACGGAGCGTGGCGCCGACATCGTCTCGGAGGAGGCCATCTCAGGCGTGGCGCCTGGGCAGTTTGGGGTTATGTACCACGAAACTGAACCTTTTGTGTTGGGTAGTGGTGTTATAGTGGAGTCTGAGGTTTAGACCTGAAAGCAGGGACTTGCGTCGCCTGCACTGGAAACAGGGACTTACGTCGCCTGTACTGAGAAAACAGGGACTTACGTCGCCTGCATAATGATATGCCGTCCCTACGGGACTGGGCGGAACCCCGTAGGGGTGACAGACCTATGAACAGGCGACGCGAGTCCCTGCATGACAAACAAAACAACAAACCATGGCTAACACCTACACAAAACTCAACATCCACATCGTCTTCCACGTCAAAAGCACCGGAATTACCATCCGCCAGAAAGACCTCGGTCAGGTCTTTGCGTACATCGGAGGCATAATACAGAATGTAGGCGGATACCCTATCACCGTTGGCGGCATCACCAACCATATCCATATCTTAGCTACCATGCCTAAGACTATGAGCGTTGCCGAATTTGTGCAAAAAATCAAGGCAAACAGTAGCAAATGGATAAAAACCATTGACGGATATTACGAAGACTTTGCATGGCAAGAAGGCTATGGTGCGTTTTGTGTTAGCCCCTCTCTACTAAAAAAGACCATCCGCTATATAGAAACCCAAGAGCAACATCATCATGAAGTATCAGTTCGTGACGAGTTCATACAGTTTTTGAAAGAAAACGGCATTGAATTCGACGAACGCTATCTCATCTAACCAAGTCCCGTAGGGACGACAGACCCGTAAGCAGGCGACGTAAGTCCCTGCTCCTAAACAGAAGCTGACAACCCAAAGCAGGCGACATGAGTCCCTGCTCTAACAACAAGACCATGAATAATATAGAAGATAGAATCCTATACGAGGACAATCATCTGATCATCGTCAACAAGCTCCCCTCTGAAATCGTACAGGGCGACAAGACGGGCGACGTCTGCCTGCTCGACGACGTGAAGGAATACATCAAGGTAAAATACGACAAGCCAGGCAACGTGTTCGTCGGACTCGTCCACCGCATCGACCGCCCTGTGAGCGGTGCTGTGGTGTTCGCCAAGACAAGCAAAGCCCTCTCGCGCATGACGGTGAAGGTGAAAGACCGTGACTTCCGCAAGACCTATCTGGCACTCGTAAAGAACCATCCACCTAAGCAAGCCGATGTGCTCGAAGACTACCTCGTCAAAAACGAGAAGATGAACAAGTCATTTGTGGTGCCCGAAGGGACAAAAGACGCTAAGTTGGCAAGGTTGAGCTATCGTGTGGTCGGAAAGTCGGACACTTTCTATCTACTTGAGGTAGAGTTGTTTACAGGAAGACACCATCAGATTCGTTGTCAGCTGGCACACATCGGATGCCCTATCCGTGGTGACTTAAAATACGGTTATCCGCGCAGCAACCCCGACGCCTCCATCAGCTTGCATGCCTGGCGCATCGCCTTTGAACATCCTGTGACGAAAGAACAACTTGAAATCACGGCACCATTGCCGCAAAGTGCACCGTGGACAGCCTTTGATTTAGCAAGTAACAGTTAATAATTGCGTGACGCTATAGAACACGCTTACAATAAATTCATGATTCCTTTAAAGATGATGAAGTAAGCGCCGCAGAGCATCAAGAGAACGCCAGCAATGCGGTTCATCAACGTGGTGCGTTCGGCATCGAGGAACTTCTTCAGCTTGGCTGCGCCCCAGGCTTTCAGCAATTCCAAAAACCATGTGGTGCCCAAAATGATGGCGAAAAACACGATAGTGCTCACTTTGTTGCCACCCATATTGCCCGCCACCATAGCCACGGCAGAGAACCAGAAAATCCACACAAAAGGATTCAAGATGTTGATTACGAAGCCCTTTGCAAGAAACACAAACCAAGCGGGTTTCTTGTCCTGTTTCTTTATCGCTTCATTGGCACGTTGTTCAATATATTCGTCACGCGCCTTCTGATCTTGGACTTTCTTTCGGAACGTGAAGATGCCGAATAACAACAAGATAAGGCCTGCCCCAATGCAAGCAAAAGCCGCCTCTCGCGAGGAATTCATCACGATTTGCACCGAAGCCAGGATGCAAATGGCTATCACCATGGCATCGTTAAGAATCACGCCGGTGACAAACCATGCCGCCGACCTAGCACCACGATGAAGGCTGGTCTGCACCAAAGTGATGAACGATGGCCCCATGTTGACGACCGCCGAAAGGAAGATTCCTATCAGGATGGCCCAAAACAAGAAGCTGAACGAGCCAATGCGGCTGAATTCAGGCATTCTATCAAAAATGACGGGAGAGTTTTCCATGGCTTTATGATTTCAATCCTTTAACATATTCTTCCCACATCTCCAAACGCTTACCCTTGAGCACGCGCGGAAACTTGGTGGCACCGCCCCACTTGCCCATCTTCTGCTCCATGAACTCATAGAAATACTTAGTGGGCAGCACGTCGACAAATAACTCCTTGATGGCCTGTGTGCGTTCCACGGCATAGTCATCGTTGAGTTTACAAAGATTCTCATCTATCTTTCTGATAGCCTGTTCTTTGTCGATAGGTTCATCGCAACCGAGATACCAATGGTGGGCATACATCGTGTTGTGACGGATGCCTGCCACGGTGAATTCCGTGATGGTGACGCCCAGTTCCTCGGCCATCATGTCGACGGCACGGGTCATGTTGTCCTGCGAGAGGTGCTCGCCCGTGATGCTCAAAAACTGCTTGGTGCGTCCAGTAATGACGATTTCGCAGTTCTTGGTGTTGAGGAACTTGATGGTGTCGCCGATAAGATAGCGCCAGGTTCCGGCACAAGTCGAGAGCAGCAAGGCATATTCCACACCTTCCTGCACTTCGGAAAGCAGCAAGGTCTTGGGGTGGGCGACGATGGTGCCGTCTTCGTCAAAGTTCTCCTCGTTGAACGGCACAAACTCGAAATAGATGCCGTTGTCGACCAACAGCTGCATCACACGCTTCTTCAAGTCGACCTGATAAGCGATATAACCCTCTGAGGCCAAGTAACTTTCCACGTAAAGCACCTCCTTGCCGAAGATACGCTCAAAGCTCTTTTCGTAAGGTGCAAAAGCCACGCCGCTATGTACATACACCATCAGGTTGGGCCAGATGTCGTGAATGGTCTTCAAGTTGTATTCCTTGATAATACGCTCCAGCAAGATCTGCACCCACGCCGGCACACCCACGATAACGCCAATATCCCACTTGGGGGCTTCTTTTACCATAAGGTCCATCTTCTTGGCCCAATCTTTCTCCTTCGAAATCTTCTGACCAGGTTTGTAGAACTTCTCAAACCACGATGGAATCTTGCCCGCAGAGATGCCCGAAAGGTCGCCCGCATAGTAGCCAAACTCCTCGTTGTACTGCAAGTCGGTGCTGCCACCGATCATAAGGACGCCGCGGTTGTAGAAGTCCACAGGGAAGTCGTAACGCGTGGCCGACACCAGCTGACGGATACCTGCACGTGTGATTTTGTTGTTTAGGCCTTTGGTGATGGGTATGTACTTGCTGGCAGCCTCTGAAGTACCTGAGCTGAGTGCAAAATACTTGATCTTGCCCGGCCAGGCGATGTTGCGCTTGCCTTGCAGGTTGAGGTACCACCACTCGTCGTGCATCTTGTTATAGTCGAACACAGGCACACGTTTGCGGAACTCTTCAAGGATATCTTTCGACAGCAAAATCTCGTCAAAATGATAGAACTTGCCAAATTCCGTAAACTGCGCCTTGACTAACAACTTTCGCAGTTCGCGTCGCTGAGCGCGAATAGGGTCAGTGTGGTTTTGACGTATTTCAACGGGGATATTCTTAATCTCCGCAGCAGCTTTCACAATAGCACCTACAATGGGTATCGGGAATTTTAATCTTTTTATTATGGGGCGTTTCATATCTTTCGCTTAAAACGGTTGCAAAATTACAGAAATTCGTTTGAATTATAGCCTATAATATGCCATTAACGCAAAAAACGATTACTTTTGCCGCGAATTTAAGACCTTTGCAATATGAAAACGAAGTTGTTACTATTCCTGCTGCTATGTGGCCTCGTATCAAAAGCTCAAACCATCGAAGTATCAGGCTTACAATCAGGGACTTGGAATGCCGACACGGTGCTTATCAAGGACAATGTCTACATTCAAGACTCACTTCGCATCCTTGCTGGCACCACTGTGCTCTTTGAGGGTTTCTACCGCATCTCGGTTGAAGAAGGCGCCTCGCTGACCGCATTGGGAACATCAACCGACTCCATCCTTGTCACCGTGGCTGACACGACAGGATTTCATATCTTCAACATAGGCCGAGGGGGATGGAACGGCATAAGACTGGACCATGCGGGCGACTGTCGGTTCGACTACTGCCGTTTCGAATACGGCAAAGCTGCACTGGACGACGACCAAGACGGCGGTGCGCTGCGCATCTTCGGTTGCGATAATGTGGAAATCGGACACAGCAAGCTGTTTTGCAATTTCTCTCGCGAACACGGTGGCGCGCTCAACGCTGAGAACTCCAACGTGGTGATGCACGACTGCGACGTCAGCAACAACTTGTTACGCAGCGAAATAGACACCATCTATTTCATGTATGGCGCTGGATTGCGATTCCTGAAATGCGACGTTGACATCACCACCACCAACTTCCGTTACAACTACAGCGAAACCTCCATCGGCGGGGCCATGAGTATCGACAGCTGCTCGGTTCGCATCGACCGCTGCCGCTTCGAGCATAACGTGGGCATCAACGGCGGCGGGCTTTATCTGATTCGTTGCTACGACAACCCGTGCAGCATCACCAATTCACTCTTCGCTAATAACACCTCAGTGCATTTCGCTGGCGGCTTAGCCATCAGTGAATCGTCGCCCTTGCTCGCCAACCTCACCGTCGTGAACAACCTCTCCATCGGCGTCAACTGCGGCGGCATCTTCTTCTACCAGCAGAGCTCGCCCATCGTGTGGAACTGCATCGTCTACGACAACTACAACTACTCCACTTTAGAAGAGCCCGTGCAGATGTGGTCGTGGACCTACGAGGGTTTCGCGCCGGAGTTCCACAACTGCCTGGTGCAGTATGGGCTGGAGAACATCTCCAACTATGATGTCATCACTGTCTACGAGAACTGCCTCGACGAAGACCCGCTCTTCGTTGACCCCGAAAACGAAGACTTCCACATCGGGGCAGAAAGCCCTTGCATCAATGCCGGTTCATCCGATATTCCTGCATCGATTCTTAATGGCTTGGACCTAGATGGCGTTGGGCGTGTCAACGATGGCTTGATTGACCTAGGTGCCTACGAATACGACCTCGACGGCATCCACGAAACCACTCAAAGCCAGAACACCCTACACATCGTCGGCAACCCCATTACGGCCTTGAGCTATGCCGAAATCAACCTTGAAAAAGAAGGGCCTTTGTATGCAAGCCTTTATGCTATGGATGGAAAACTGATGAACAACAAAGCCATAGGTTTCTGCCAAAAAGGTCTCAACCGCATCGAACTCGGCGAGCTGTTCCAGCAGCTGCCCAGTGGGACCTATCTTTTCGTCGTCAAGACCGCAGAAAAAGCGATGGTCACAAAGGCTATCAAGCCCTAAATAACAGAAAAACAAAGCATTAAATACCAATCTATTACAAAATGAAAAAAGCAAACAGTTTTTCCATGAAGCACATACTACTGCTTAGCGCAGCCGTGTTGATGCTTCTTGCTTCGTGCAACAACAAAACGCAGGAAAGCAAGTACACCTATGAAACCGTGAATGGCGACCTCACCGAAGCCCGCATCTACACTCTGGACAACGGCCTGACCGTCTATCTGAGTGTTAACAATGAGGAGCCACGCATCCAGACTTACATCGCCGTGCGCACGGGTTCGAAGAACGACCCTGCCGAGACCACAGGCTTGGCACACTACCTTGAGCATCTTATGTTTAAAGGAACGACGAGTTTCGGCACCACCGACTATGAAGCCGAGAAGCCTTTCTTGGACGACATCGAGGCTCGCTATGAAAAATACCGCACCCTCACCGACCCCGAGGAGCGCCGTATCGCCTACCATGAAATCGACTCAGTGAGCCAGCTGGCCGCACAGTATTTCATCCCCAACGAATACGACAAGCTCATGTCGACCATTGGCGCGGAAGGCACCAACGCCTACACCTCCGAAGACGTGACCTGCTACGTTGAGAACATCCCTTCGAACGAAATCGACAACTGGGCCAAGATCCAGGCCGACCGTTTCCAGAACATGGTCATCCGTGGTTTCCACACCGAGTTGGAAGCCGTCTATGAGGAGTATAACATCGGCATCGCACAAGACAGCCGCAAAGTGTGGGAAGCATTGAACGCCATGCTCTTCCCGACGCATCCCTACGGCACACAGACCACCATCGGAACCCAGGAACACCTGAAGAATCCTTCGATCACCAATATCAAGAACTACTTCAACAAGTGGTACCGCCCGAACAACGTGGCCATCTGCATGGCTGGCGACTTTAACCCTGACGAGGTCATCGCCATCATCGACAAATATTTTGGCAGCTGGCAACCCGGTGAAGATGTGAAGCAGCCCGAATTTGCCCCGCTGAAACCCATCACCGCACCCCAAGACACCACCATCTACGGCCTCGAAGCCGAGAACCTGATGATGGGTTGGCGTTTCGACCGTGGCAACTCGATGCAAGCCGACACGCTTGAGATGATTGGCACCATGCTGAGCAACGGCACTGCCGGTCTCATCGACCTCGACATCAACCAACAGATGCAGATGCTCTATGCTTGGGGCGGCTCCAGCACCAACCGCGACTATTCCAGCTTCCTCATTGGTGGCTCGCCGCGTCCTGGACAAACCCTCGAAGAAGCCAAAGACCTCTTGCTGGCTGAGATAGAGAAACTGAAGAAGGGCGACTTCCCCGATGACTTGATGCCTTCTGTAGTCAACAACATGAAACTCAACCACTACAACGCAATGGAGAGCAACGAGGCCCGTGCCAATATGTTTGTCAACTCGTTCATCCTTGAGAGACCTTGGAAACAAGACGTGGAATACCTCAATCGCATGGAAGGCATGACCAAGGAGCAAATCGTGGCCTTCGCCAACAAGCATTTCAACGACAACTATGTGGTGGTTTACAAGCGTCAAGGCGTTGACGAAAACCAAAAGAAAATCGACAAGCCCGCCATCACCCCCATCCCGACGAACCGCGACCTCGTCAGCGACTTCGTGACCGAAGTGCAAAATGCTGAAGTACCGGCCATCCAGCCCCGTTTCGTCGACTTCAAGAAAGACCTGACCTTTGGCAAGACCGACGCCGGACTGCCTTATATCTACGTTCAAAACAAGGAGAACGGACGCTTCACCCTGAGCTTCCGCTATGAGTTTGGCGACGAGTCAGACCTGCGTTATGGCACTGCCGCCGACTACATTGAATACCTCGGCACCGACGAGATGAGCAACGAGGAAATCAAGCAGCAGTTCTACAAGCTTGCCTGCGACTATTACATCAGTGTAGGCGCACGCAACATCACCGTCACTTTGCGTGGCTTGGGCGAGAACATGCCTGAAGCCTTGGCCCTGCTTGAGAATGTGATGCAGAACGCCAAAGCCGACCCGATGGTGGCCGAGATGTGTATCCAGCAGCTAGAAAAATCTCGCATGGACGCCAAACTCAACCAACGCAGCAACTTCAGTGCTTTGGTGCAGTACGGACTGTATGGTCCCTACAACTCACAACGCAACCAACTCTCACCCGAACAAATCCGTCAGCTCGACCCGCAGGAGCTCCTCGACCTCTTGAAGAACCTCAAGAACTATGAACACACCGTGCTTTACTATGGTCCTATGACCGCAGAAGAGATGGCCAAGGCCGTCACCGAGAACCATCAGACCGTGACCGAACTGCAGGCCGTTCCGCAAGGCAAGCACTATGAATTGCAACCCACTCCCGAGAATGAAATCGTCATTGCCCCTTACGATGCCAAGAACATCTACATGCGCATGATCCACAACGAACAACGCACATGGGATCCCGACGAGGCTGCTGTTAAGGCTTTGTTTAACGAGTATTATGGCGGTGGCATGAACACCATCGTGTTCCAGGAGATGCGTGAGGCTCGCGGTCTGGCTTACAATGCATACGCCGCCTATATGGAACCCAGCTACACCGACCAACCGGAGTATTTCTTCACCCACATCATTACGCAAAACGACAAGATGATGGATGCTGTCGGTCACTTCCTGGAGATCCTTAACGACATGCCTGAGAGTGAGCAAGCCTTTGGCATCGCCAAGGAAGCCCTCACCAAACGTTTGGCCAGCCAACGCACCACGAAGTTTGGTCTCATCAACGCCTGGCTGAGTGCCCAAATGAAGGGTATCGACTACGACATCAACGAGCGCATCTACAATGCCCTGCCGAACATCACCCTGCAAGACATCGTGAAGTTTGAGAAAGAGCAGATGGCCAACAAGCCTTACCGTTACGTCATCCTCGGCGACGAGAAAGAACTTAACATGGAGGCCATCCAAGCGATCGGTCCCGTCAAGCGCGTGAGTACCGAGGAAATCTTCGGATACTAATTGAAGGTCTATACCAGGCCATAAAAACAATGGCCGCTCTCACGCAATGTGGGGGCGGCCATTGTCATAGGCCTTAAGCCATAGTCAAATCACTCCAAGCTGTCGCCAGCGTCGCTGTCGCCTTCCTTGACTTGCTTTTCGAGTTCCATCTTACCGAAACGCAAGGTGAAGCCTGCCGAGATGTAACGGCTGTTCAGCGTCTTGCGTGTGCTGTCGCTGAGATAGTACGGGTTGGTGTTGCTCGACCCTGAGCCATATCTTGCGCCCCAGTTGAAGATGTCCTGCACGTTGACATACACTGACAGACGGCGCTTGAAGAAGTCGCTGCGCAAGCCCAGGTTGAGGAAATAACGCGCCTTGCTCTCGCTCATCAGGCCGATGGTGGGTGAACGGTAGTTGGCTGAGGCCGTCACCTGCAACTGGTCCCAAAGCTTAGCCCAGGCGTTGACGCGCACCTGCCACGACACTTTGTGATCGCCATAAGCGACATGTTCAGGTTCGCCAGAACCATTTATACGGTCGTACTCCATACGATAGCCATAGTCATAAACGTTGGCGTACAACCTGACATTGAAGAAGCCCGTCGGACGGTAGGTCATATTGAGCGAGGTGCCATAGCGCCATGAGGTTCCCATGTTATAAGGCATTGAATAACTGACGATTCTGTCGAGATAATCATCATATTCGGAATCGGTCAGCGAACTGACTTCGTTGGTGCTCAAGCGACCGTAAGCCTCAAGGCCGATGTTGCCGAAGCGCTCGAAGAACTTCTGCCATCCGGCTTCCATGTTGTGGGTAAAGCTGTTTTTGAGACTTGGGTTACCAGTAGAATAGCTATCCTCTCCATACCTACGGAAGGTGCTGCTTTCTTCCTCTTCGGGGTGTGACATGCGCATCGAATAGTTGAGCTTGAAATTATGCATGCTCTCCGTGCGGTAAGTCAGGTGGATGGAAGGACGCACGTTCCAGAAAAACAGCGTGTTCTCGTCGGCAAAAGGCATCTTGCTGTCATAATTATAATAGACAAAGTCGCCGCCTACACCCACACCCGTGCTGAGGGTGAATCCGCCCCAGCGGTGTGTCCAGTTGACGTCGCCGTTCACGCCTGTCTCCCCTCCATTGAAATGATAGGTGCGCAACAAGTCGAGGCTGTCGTAAGTGACGCCGCCGTCGTTGGAATAATATCGTTTGTAGTCGTTGTTCCAATACTGATGATCTGCACGCAAGCCATAGCTCATCTCGCCATCCTCGCTGTAGGGACGGTTGTAACGCGCATCCAGGTCGAAGCCGAAGCCAGACATATTGGTCAGCAGATGACGGTTCTCGTCAAGGTCATAATACACGTCATAGAAACGGTTGTAGTACTGGTCCGTGGCATTCCTGTTAAATCTCGAGTTCAAGCCAATGCGAAGGTTGTGACCCTTCTCGTCGAATTTCTTGGTGTAGTCGATGCCGAAGTGTCCGAAACCCGACCGAGAGATGGAGGTGTCGCCAATTTGATAGTCCAACACGCTATCCGCCACATAGAAAGACTGGCCGTCGATGCGGTGGATGAAGCTGTTGTTTTTGTTGTAGAAACCGCCAGCATCAAACGAGATGTCGCTCGTGGAGTCAATCTCATAGTCGATGTTCGCAAAGAAATTGCCGCTGAGACGACGGTTGTGTTCATCGGTGGTGTCGGTCTTGTACCACACCGTGTCAAACGGGCTGTCCTCCGAGACCTTCTCGCGCTTCATCTCCCAACTTTCGGTATGGTTGTCGCGGAAGTTATAGCGTCCCGAGACAAACAAATTGACACTCCATTTGTCCTTCTTCCACATGTAGCTCACCCAAGGCGACACGAAAGGCTGGCTAGAGCCATTCACGCCGAAGCTGATGAACTGGTTGCTCTTGATATGCGCCGAAGTCACGATGTTGATGACCGCTTCCGCGTCGGTGGCGTATTTGGCCGAGGGGTTGGTGATGGTCTCGATACGCGCGATAGCGTTGGCAGGCAAGGTCTGAAGGTAGGTCTTCAGGTTCTCCTCGGTGAGCTTCGAAGGCTTGTCGTTGACCCAAATCTCTACGCTCGACACACCGCGCAGGGTGATGTTGCCTTCCACGTCGACTTCCACGCCGGGGGCATTCTGCAAGGCGTCTTCGGTGGTACCCGTCTGGATGGAGGGGTCTTCGCTCACGTTATAGATGACTTTCTCGCCCTCCATGGCATAAATCGGCCTCTCTCCGGCCACCGTGACCTCATTGAGCGACGTCACGCCAGGGTTGATGCGCAAGGTACCCAAGTTAGTGTTATTGGTCACACGGAAGGGATGCAGGTAGTTTTCATAACCGATGGCCGACACGCGTAGCACGAAACTGCCCTGCGGCACACCCGTGATTTCGAAGGCACCATCCAGATTGCTGATGCCGCCTTTGACAAACTCATTGTCGACAGAGTCGAGCACCGCCAGGTTGACATAAGGCAAAAACTCGCCCGTCTTGGCGTCGCGCAGCACACCCACGATAGTGAAAGTGTCGCCTTCGCGCACTTTCTTCTTCGGCTTCACAGTGGGCATGTTGCCTTCGGGCTGACCCCACTGACGGTCACCACCAAAGGGAGGTCTTCCCCCAGGTGGACGACCACCGCCGCCGCCAGGATATCTGCCGCCTGGTGGTTGTGCCATACACAATAGGGTAGATAAGACCAAAAGTAGAGAGAAAAAGGCTCTCAAGGAATTCGATTTCTTCATTTTTTAGTATGTAGTATTAAGCTGCAAAAGCCTCGATTAATAATTTAGTGGTTTATAGTGAAATATAGTCATCAGTCCATTTTTCGTGCCAAACTTTTTGGTGGTGTCGAGAGATTTTGAAAAGACGCGAGATTTGTCAAATTACTCCTTCACCACCTTTTGCATGCTGACCTCACCGCCGTTCATTACCACGCGAAGCACATAGATGCCCGTAGGCAGGTTGGAGAGCGAAATTTCGGCCGATGCTCCATTCTCGACCATCTGCGTCAACACACGTTGGCCCAAGGTGTTGAAGAGTTCCAAGCTCTGCATGTCTTTGCCGTTCACAAAGAGGTTGTTGTTGGTCGGATTGGGGTGCACTGCAATACGATTGTCCGTTTGCGCGATCTCAGTCTGATGGTCGTCGACGGAAGTCCCGAAGAAATGGACATGGAAGCTCAGCTCGGCGCCATTCTCCTGGATATTGGTAATCTCAAAGCTCTCTTCGGGCGTACCGTCGGTGAGATAGGGATGCGGATTGGTGGTGGGACCAAAACTGGTGCGACCTGAGGCATGGCTGAAATGCGCATTGTTGAGGTTGCCGTTATGGATGTCATCGCTGCTGTTGGGGCGGAAAATCCAGTACTGGTGCATTACTTCGTCGTTGTCGAAGAAGCCGTTGGCAAACATGCCGGAATAGTCGAGCGGGATGGCGTCGTTCCAACGGGCAATGATAAGACCGGAACCGGGGATATCCTCATCGAAAAGGTCTTGTTTCCTGCGGTATTCAAACACATACCACTGGGTGCTGTCGATGGCCGACTTGATGTAATAGCAGTTTTGCGACTGGCTGGAGCCGACACTCTTCAAAGTATAGTCGCCATCTTCGGTGATTTGTATCGGTTCGTCGGCCACATGAAGGATTTTGTTCTTAAAGATAGCGGCCGTATGATTCGAACCATAGTCGTAGCACATCATGTCCCATGAGCCTGCAGGCGACACATCCGTATAGTTGTAGTAATGATACAAGTCGGGCAGGTTCAGCGAATGTCCCATCTCATGCCTGAACACATGGGCGGAAAAATAGATGGGGACGGCGCCTTCAAACTCCAGGTTGAAGGTGTTGGGCTTGACGCCGTTGATCACCACGGGATGGTCGATGGAGTCGTGCGGGAAATACTCCATGTGAGGCCACAATATGGAAGCCCAGGCACCCGTGCCGCCTTTGACGACAAAGCTCACGTTGTCGATGTAGCCGTCACCATCACCATCAAGGACGACATCTTCATCGACCAGATCCAACGAGTCCACATAACGGAAGGCGCGAGCCAGCAACTCGGCCTCTCTCCTCGAAATGCCAATCATCACCTGCTCGTCTTCATGATAACCGATGGGATTGGTCGGGCTATAAGGTTCAAAATAAGCACGGGGTTTCGTGTCCTGGTACGAGACAATATTCCCATCTTGGATGTTGTTGGTATAGACCGTGTAGTAATGAAGGTGGTCGTAGGTCATCGTCTTATAGAAATTATAGACGCTGAGATAACCCGGGGCCCTGCCGTTGAACATCGTGTCGATGTCGTCGAAAGAATGTGTGATTTCCGCATCGTCGGCAAAGCGCATGAAGATGACGAGATTAGTCAGGTCTCTGTCGACAATCTGAGCCTTGGCCACCATGGGAGCGATGCCCAGAAACATGGCCAATAAGAATGTGATATAGTTACGTTTCATAGCTGAAGTATTTTGACTGCAAAAATAGAATTTCCTTCCTTATAAAAGTAAGAAAAAAAGGTAATTTCTACCTTTTTTAACCTTTAAATCAAGTCCTTCTCGTCAATCAGGTTGTTCAGCAAGGCATAGACGGTGAGACCTGAAACCGACTTGATGCCAGTCTTGCGGGTGATGTTCTTTCGGTGCGAGATGACGGTGTGGATGGAGATGTTCATCTGGTCGGCGATTTCCTTGTTCATCATGCCTTTGGCCACGGCCACCAGCACATCGGTCTCACGTTTCGAGAGTTCCACGTCGTCGGTGTTCTTCGTGGCTTCGCTCTGCGCGAACTCGTTCATCTTACTGATGACCTTCGACTTCGTGTCGTTGATTTCGATGACCCCACCGAAAGGCGTCAGCATGGAATGGTCGAGATAAGAGGAAACCAAGGCGATGATGACCATATTAGGATGCTCTTTGCCGAGTTGCGACAAGAAGTCCTTGCTATGAAAGCCCAACAGCATCGGGTCAAGAATCAGCAAATTGGCATCGGTGGCGGTGATCTTCTCGGAGAGATGTTCGGGGCTGTCGAGGCGTGCCACCACGTCGAACTGAGCCATGCCATCGATGATTTCAGCCAAGCCGATGGCGATGATTTCGGAGGCTTCACAAATGATGACACGGTTACTCATGGCAGGGCGTTTTCAAGGGATTCGACACAAGGGATGAGGATGCGTTCCTCGATGAGGGAATGGCGGTTGAGGTCGTCACTCAGCTCCATGATATCGTACGAGATCTCGATGCGTTCCTTCGGCAAGATGTCGCCCGGCAGGTACTTGAGCAGGATGTTCATCATGTCGTCGAGCACGTCCTGGATGTTGGTGTGGTTATGCTCAAACTCGTCGATTTTATAAGAATTGGTGCGCTGTCCGTGGAGCAAGGCCTCGATATAGGGAAACACCACCTCTTCCTCGTAGTACTGGATGTGCCGCATCACCTCTTGTTTGTACTCGTCGTAGAAATGGCTGAGCATGGGGCCGTATTTCTTTCCGCAGGCCTCGATGATGCGTTGCAGATGCTCTTCGATGTGCGGGAAACGCTCATTGAGATAATACTGGTGCGAGGCTTTCAGATAGGAGAGCAAGTCGCTCATGTCGATTTGCCCCAACTCCGTTTGTCCTGGCGTGAAACTGCTATCGGAGTAGATCTCGCATATCATGAGGAACAAGTCGGTGTTGACCTGGTTCATCTGGCACACCTGGGCCACGTTGCGGTCGCCGAAACCGAGTCCGATGCCGAAACGCGACAGCAGCTGCAACAGCCGACGGTCGGCGGTCAGCAGCTCGGCGAATTTAGTGTCTTTAGAGAAAGGTGTTTTCTTTTTAGGCATAATGTCTTCGTTTTTGATGATGCAAAAATACTGAAAAAAACGACACGCAATCATCGTAACAAATGGCTAAAACCAACCGTCTTAATTCCTAACAATTAGGGATTGCCCACATTGCAAAAAAACGGCATCTTTGCAGCCAAATTAGAAACGTATGGGTCACGAACATCATCATCACCATCATCATGTGGCTGCCGACAACGGGCAGATGCGTAAAATCCTTTGGGCGGCCATCATACTGAACCTCCTTTTTGTCGGCGTTGAAGCCGGCGTGGGCCTTTGGCAAAACAGCCTCTCGCTGCTGAGCGACGCAGGGCATAACCTGAGCGACGTGTTCTCGTTGGTGCTGGTCGTCGTCGGGCTGCATCTGGTCAAGGTGCACAGCAACGAGCGCTATACCTACGGCTACAAGAAAAGCACCATCCTCATCTCGCTAGCCAACGCCATCCTGCTGCTTGTGGCGGTGGGCGTCATCGTCGCGGAGAGCGTCCACAAACTGCGCGAGCCAGCCGCCATCGACGGCGCTGCCATCTCATGGACCGCAGGCGTGGGTATCCTCATCAACGGCTTGACGACCGTGTTGCTCATGCGCGGCCAGAAAGGCGACCTCAACATCCGTGGGGCGTTCCTACACATGGCTGCCGACACGCTGGTGAGTATCGGCGTCGTGATTAGCGGCATCGTGATCTTGTTTACGGGCTGGTATATCATCGACCCCATCATCGGCATCGTCATCGCCGTCGTCATCCTTGTCAGCACCTGGGAGCTGCTGCACGACAGCATGAGGCTGGCGTTGGACGGCGTGCCCGAAGGCATCGAGGTGGACGAGGTTGCACAACTGATGCGCGACACCGACCACGTCACCGATGTCCACCATCTTCACATCTGGGCGATGAGCACCACCGAGAACGCCATGACAGCACATGTGGTCGTCGACGACGAGCACGAGGCGGCGGCGGTACGCAAGGCATTGAAGGAGGCCTTGTGTGAAAAAGGCATCACCCATGCCACCATCGAAATCGAAAGCGGTGACGGCTGCTGCGACAAGGAGTGCTGATGGGCCGTTTCCCAAAAACTACCATCATTAGGGATTGGAACGGTTAAAAATACCCATCGATGGGGATTTCACAGTTTCTGGAATGGCCGTTACTTTGCAGCAGATTTTTGTCATAATCTTTTAGAATGAGTTTTGAGTTAGTTTTACAGTGCGGGGCAAATGATTTGCCCCGCACATTTTTTTGTATAAAAGCCTGAACGCCAACGCTACTGGGCTTTATCTATTCGGCGACTTGGTACAGCGGTTTACTTCGGCAACCCATTAAGGGAGGAACTCACTCCTTCCCCATCAGCATCACCCGCTCCTCTTTCTTGAAGCCGAATCTTTCATAGAAAGCGGGCAAGACACCTTCGCGAGCAGTAATCAGATGAAAACCTACAATGCCCTGCGCCTTGAGTTCGGCGAGGCATTGCTCCAATAAACGGCTGGCAATGCCTTGGCGTTGGTATTGGGGCGCAACGGCGAGGTCATTAATCTCGAAGGTGCGGCCATAATGGAACAGCATGGAAGTGCCTAAAATGAAGCCAGCCACTTCTCCGTCTATAATGCACTCCAATCCATAATGCTGATGGCTTTCAAGTAGTTCTCGGACATGGATGGTGGCATCTTCCACCGACCAGTTGTCGTTCCACGGCTCGCCCGAAAACGCCGAAGCGTAGATGGCACCATATTGGTCCAAATGCTCGATGGTGATGGGGCTGATGATGAGGTTTTGCATATGGGATATTTTTCGGCAAAGATAGTGGGTTTATTCGTATTACTATTCTTTTGTCTCCGAAACAATGTTGATGTGTGAAAAACAATATGCATAATGATGTTACTGATGGCCAACATAATCCTGTTGGCTGGCGAGGAAGTGATTTTGATTATTGTATTAACTTGTTGTTTTTCACTAATACTTACAAAGAAGGTGCATCTATTGACAAAAGGTAGGTGACTGAAATATAGAACTCTTGTGTATTTTTGCAGTGTATTTTGATTCTATGGAAACAGAAAAACTACATAAAGCCTTAGTCGAAGCCGATGCAGTCGTAGTCGGCGCAGGTGCTGGCCTATCCACCTCGGCGGGTTTCACCTATTCGGGGGAGCGTTTTGAGAAACATTTTGCCGATTTCATCGAGAAATACGGCTTCACCGACATGTACACGGCAGGGTTCCATCAGTTCCCGACAGAGGAAGAACATTGGGCCTATTGGAGCCGACATATCTACTACAACCGCTATGTGCCCGCCCCGAAACCCGTTTACGACAACCTATTGAAACTGGTGAAGGACAAGGACTATTTCGTCATCACTACCAATGTTGATCACCAATTCCAAAAGGCAGGCTTCGACAAACAACGATTGTTCTACACCCAAGGCGACTATGGGCTGTTCCAATGTGCGAAACCTTGTCACCAAAAGACCTACGACAATGAGGAAAGCATAAGGAAAATGATTGCGGCACAAAATGATATGAAAATCCCGACCGAATTGGTTCCCCATTGTCCCGTCTGCGGTGGCCCCATGAAGGTCAACCTGCGTTCTGACGAGACCTTTGTGGAAGACGAAGGCTGGCACAAGGCCGCACAGCGTTACGTCGATTTCGTGAACAGCCATCAACATGGCAAGATCTTGTATTGGGACCTCGGCATCGGGAGCAACACCCCGACCATCATCAAACTGCCTTTCATGCAGATGACCTACAAAAACCCCGAGGCGACTTACGCCACCATCAACCTTGGCGAGGCGTTCACGGTGGAACAAATCAAGGACAGGTCGATTGTGATTGATGGGGATATTGGAGAAGTATTAGAGGAATTGTTGAATCGTTGATTGTTGAACTGTTGAATTGTTGAAGATGAATCGTTTAGATTATTTGATTGACTACCTTCTGAAAGAAGACCCGCAATATTCCGAAATGGAGATTCCATCGGATTTACAAGGCAAGCGTGACCTGTTCCGTGCCCTACGCAATGTGCGCTGGCCGAAACCTGTCAGCGAGGAATTTCTGCGTTTGCAGGACGAAGAATTGCAGGAACAATTGCAGGAAAAAGGCATTGTTGACCTAAACAAACCATCAACTTTCAACTCTAAACTTTCAACTACTCTAAACTCTAAACCCTCAACTCTAAACCTTACAATTTGGCAAGGGGATATTACCCGATTAAAGGTAGACGCCATAGTCAACGCCGCCAACAGCCAAATGTTGGGTTGTTTCCATCCTTTGCACAAGTGCATCGACAATGCCATCCATTCCGCAGCGGGTGTGCAATTGCGAGAGGAGTGTTATCAACTGATGCTCCAACAAGGTCACGAGGAGCCAACTGGTCAGGCCAAAATCACAAAGGCTTACAACCTGCCGTGCAAGTATGTCATACACACGGTTGGGCCGATTATTCCAACAGGCATTCCAACCCCATTGCAAAAGGAACAGTTGGCCTCTTGCTACCGTTCCATCATGCAATTAGCCGATGAAAACCATCTTGAAAGCATCGCCTTCTGCTGCATTTCCACGGGTGAGTTCCGTTTTCCGAACCAATTGGCCGCTGAAATCGCCGTACAAACCGTCAAAGATTACTTGACCGAACATCCCGATAGCAGCATCAAACAAGTGGTTTTCAATGTATTTAAGGATATTGATAGGGATATTTATCAACGACTTCTATAAAACCCACCATGGCAAGCAATCCTGACTTCGTTCAATACATCGCCGATCAATGCGCTGGTGCGGGCGAGATTACCGTGAAAAAGATGTTCGGCGACTACGGCATCTATTGCGACGGCGTGATCTTCGGTCTCATCTGCGACAACCGCTTCTACCTGAAACCTACCGACGCAGGCCGCTCGCTATTGCGCAGCGTCGAAATGCGTCCGCCTTACGACGGCGCAAAAGACTATTTCTTCATCGAAGATGTGGACGACCGCGATTATATTGCCGAACTTGTACGAGTTACTTGCAAGGAACTGCCGTTGGCGAAACCAAAAAGGAAATGATGGTTAAAGACTAACCCTTTATGCAGAACGACAGACAGAAGCAAGCAACTCAGAGCC
>CACYHX010000007.1 GCA_902774365.1 uncultured Bacteroidia bacterium
ACGAGTTGCCGTACCTACGGACAAGTTTAAACCCCAAAAAGAAAGAGGAAGCATGTATCCCATTACATCATTCACGGAAGTGAGCAAGGAAGAGGCGTTGGGGAGATAAAACCTTAATCTAGTGCAGATGCTGATAATAGTTCGGGCGAATTTTCAAATCCGCCCGAACTTATTTTATATTATATATGATATTGAAAAGAGAAAGACACTAATATCATTTATAAGAGTAATCACCAATATTAATTTTGATTTTTTTAATCCAACAATTAATTCCAGGAGCTCGAGAAATAGAAGGAATTTTTCCTCCCGTTTCATCTAATTTGAAAGTACCACAGAATTCCTTGAACGCATCATCATTCTCTTTAATATGCTTTTCATAGTCTTTTTCTGCATTGATGTTTCCCGTAAACACAATGAATAAAGAAATAACGTTCTTCATATTTCGTCTTTGTGCTTCAATAATTGATCCAATGGTCGCTGACAAGAGTTGATAATACAACTCTTCGGAATTATCAGGTCTGTTTTCATAAAGATAATCGAGACATGAATTCAATCTTTGATTCATATTCTCTGTGGCTTCTTTACGTTTATCTTTGATTATTTTGTCAAATGGTTCAGAAACTTTGGCCTCAATTCCAATAAGTGTATCATTTCCAACCATTAACAAATCATGATGCCTAGGCCCACCTTTACCCATATCTTTTTCAAAACTTGTCAATGCCTCTGGTTCACAATTAAAAACACTCTCTTTCAATCCACATTCTGCAATTACATTATCAATTACACAGGGGAACTCTTCTGACAATGCGAAACGAGCCATTTCCAATGCACTCCTACCAACTTTCCACTGATTCGATCCTCCTTCTGGTGGAGCAACATGAAACCACTGTTCAAGATCTTTAATTTCAACTGTTTTTCTAATGCTGATTTTCATAATATTTAGGATTAGTTTAGCAAAGCAAAATTAAAACAAATTTATAAACAATTCCTTTATTTCTTCTATTATTATTATTTTTGCAACCGCCCAAAAGAAAAACAAAGATGGAATACGAAGAAAACGACAATCCCATCGGCATGGCCGGAGAACCTTCTGCTGCATTGTATTATGGTTCAAGTAACCAGCTGAGAGAAAGCGGCATCATCCCTGAGTTATCTCACCTCGACAAGTCGGACACCTTATGGATTATTCGCTTTTTACAACTGCGTTTGGAGCAAATGATTGCCAAAGAGAAAAACAATCTTGAGCCAGACACGGACCCTATGTTTGGATTGAATTACCTGAAAAGCATCCACGAAGGACTACCAGATTTTAAGGATTTAAAAAACGAGTATTTACATGATAAATACGGCATTGCATTATGAAAGTGTTTCTTGACACCAATGTATTCGTCGAATACATTTTCGAAAGAGAACAGTTTCCATCTGTTCAACGCATTTTCCAAGCCATAACGGAAAAACAAATTGAAGGCATTACTTCGCACGCTACATTCTATACATTGGCATACCTATCCGAGCAAATGTTAAAACACAAAGGCATCCATCGTCCAGAATTAACCGAACAGACTCGAATGATTATTCGCAGCATGCTTCAACTTGTCCGCGTTGGGAACTTGGAACATGAAGACATGATTGCCGGAGTTGATGATGCTTCCTTTTCTGACATCGAGGACAGTTTTCAACATCAATGCGCCATACGTAACCAATGCGACTACCTTATAACCATCAATATCAATGATTTCCTAAACACATCAGAACCATTGATTTCTGTCTTGACACCAAACAACTTTGTTGAAAGCGTGCTCAACCAATAACCAAGCATCAATCTTTTCTCCAATTCTAAAACACGAGCATCATGCAAAACCTTAAACACCTCTTCCTGATTATCTTCGCCTTACTCTCCTGCCACACTGCTCTGGCACAGGACTACATCCTCGATTGCTTCCATTCCGATGACAATGTCGACCGGATGCAATTCGTTTACAACGCCGACAACCTGTTGGAATCGTGCCATTCCATTTCCAACGCTGGCGGCGAAATTGACGACCTCATCGACTCCCTTTATTACGATGAGCGAGGCAACGTAATCCGCATCGACTTCTTCCAATACTACGAGAACGAATGGATCTTCCCGAGTTACGTCACATACACTTATGACGACAACAACCACCGTCTCACCCGCACCAACTACAACGACTGGGGCAGCGGCTTCGAACTGCAAGGCATCTACACCTATTCTTATGACGGCGACCTGCTCACCAGCTACGAGATGACCCTAGGAGGCATGCTACTCATGCGTGGCACCTATACTTACGACGCCAACGGCCTTCTTCTGCAATGCCTCGAAGAATATAACGATGCATGGGGTGGCACCGGCTGGAGCAATTCCGCCCTCGTCACCTATACCTACGACGCATCGGGCAACTGCACTAACGAGGAGTCTTCCTATTGGGAAAACGGATGGGTGCCTAACTCAAGCATAGAAAGGGCTTTCGACGACAACGGCAACTGTTTGCAACGTGTGAAGCACAGCGACGGCATGATTGTCGACCGCGTGCGCTACAACTATGACGAAGCTTGCCCCATCGACAACGTGATCATGCCCTATCACCCGGAGCCCAACTACAAATGGGAAAAATCCGCCCATCGTCCCATCAGTTATGCCTGGGAAACCGTCAATGATGGCAGCCAACTCGTCTATGTCTGCGACTACATCTTTGAATACAGGACTTTCGAAGGCATGCCTCAAAACGACATACCTGCTTTGGACATGATGACCGTCTACCCCAACCCCGCCCAAGACGAGATGGCCCTCAGCCTCGAAGGCTTGCGCCGTTATGAAATCATCGACATGAAAGGAAGGACCGTCATGCAAGGTCAAGCCGATGGGAACCGCCACACCGTCGATGTATCCGACTTGGCTTCAGGTCTTTATCTGGTGAAAGCCTACAACGGACAGACGTGGAGCATCTGCAAGGTACAAGTCAAATAAGGTCAGGCTTTCTTCTCTGTTAGAATCATAAACAGAATCGCGAACAGAATCAGTGCGACACCGAGGGCGACATTGAGCGTGAAAGCCTCGTGAAAGACCAAGGTACCGATGACGATGGCCGTCAGCGGTTCAAGGATGCCGAGGATGGAGGTCTTGGTGGCGCCTACGGCCTTGCTTGAAGCCGCCAAGGTGATGGTGGCAATAGCCGTTGGCAATATCGCCAAGCCCAACACATTCAGCCAGCTGACCGCATCGGGTACGGCATTGAGATGCACGCCGAAACCCGACATGGAAAACAACATCACCGAGCCGATGAGGAAGCAATAAAAGGTCAAGGTGAGGTTGGGGATGGCCTTGACTTGTTCACTGAGGTTGACGATGACAATAAATAAGGTATAGCACAGCCCCGAGGCCACCACGAGGGCGATGCCGCGCCAATCAATAAAGCCGCCACCGCCTTTGAGCGAGAGCAAAATGGCGCCCGCCACGCCCGCGAAGATGGAAATCCATGTCTTCCAGCTTGGGAACTGCCCGAAAAACATCATGATGAGTGCGACCATTATGGGATAGACATAAAGGATGCTCGTGGCGATGCCCGAAGGGATGTATTTGTATGCCTCAAACAAGGTGATGCTGCACCCAGTGAACAACACGCCAAGAATGGCCATGAGCCCGAACTGCCTCCAGGTGATGCGTATTTGTCGCTTTGCAACGAGCATATATGCCAGCATCAACAAGGTAGCCACGCCATAGCGGTAAAACAGCAAGGAGTTGACATCCAAGCCCTTGTTGATGACGGGCACGCCAAACAACGGGTTCATGCCGTAGGTGATGCCCGAGATGATGCCCGCGAGATAGCCCCAATGAATTGAATTCTTGTTTTGCATTTTAGTCTTTGTAAACCGGCCCTTCGACAGGCTCAGGGACCTGGCTCTTTGAAAACGGCCGCAAAATTAGGCATTGTCGGGCGATTTCCGAAGCAGGGAAAAAGAAAAATTTGTTCCCACCTGATTGCCAGTCCGATAAAAAGTTGTAATTTTGCAGCCGAAACCTCGGGTAGGTTTTAGTTAATTCATTAAAAATCAACTTAAAACATTAAATTATGCCTGCAAAAATTAGATTGCAAAGACATGGCAAGAAGGGTCAACCCTTCTATCACATCGTAGTTGCCGACTCTCGCGCACCACGTGATGGTAAATTCATTGAGAAATTAGGCACCTACAACCCGCTGACCAACCCTGCTCAGATCAACATCAAGTTTGACAGAGCTTTGCATTGGTACAGCATTGGTGCAGTTCCCACCGACACTGTCCGTTCGCTGCTCAGCAAGACCGGCGTCATGATGAAGTATCACCTGATGCGCGGTGTCCAGAAAGGCGCTATGACCGAGGAGCAAGCCGAAGTCAAGTTCCAGAACTGGATGAAGGAGAAGGAAGCAAAGGTCGCCAACTTCGTCAAGGCCAACGAAGAGAAGGCCCGTGGCGAGAAGAAGACCCGTCTGGAAGCCGAGAAGCAAGTCAACGAGGCCCGTGCCGCCGAGCTCGCCAAGAAGAGACTCGCTGAAATGGAAGCCAAGAAGGCTGCTGAAGCCGAAGCCGCTGCTGAGGCTGCCGCCGAGGAAGCTCCCGCTGAGGAAGCCCCGGCCGCAGAAACCGAAGCTACTGCCGAAGCCTAATCGGAATATTTCAGAAACGAAAATAGCCGCTCTCGGAGCGGCTATTTTCGTTTACAACCCACGGAAAAACAGATATGCCTCGTTTTTGATGTAATCGCGCAAGGAGCGAAAGTCCTCCAATGTACCAGGAGACGGCAGATCGGGGCACTCATAAATCACATCAAAATCGGGAAGTTCGAATTCCTCCACGTTTCTCGGACGATACCCCGACAGGTCAATCAGGCATTCTTTCATCGCAGCAACCAACAAAGTATCAACATATTGCAATGGATGACGTCCTGCCGACACTACTTCGACATGGGTCGAATAATCGCTTAAGAACGCCGCAGCCATCGGTCCACAGCAGGCATCCGTTTCGGTGAGCACCAATACCCTCATACCTTGTATTTTTTATTGCAAAAATAGTGGATTTCGGCAAAACTGAAGATTTTTGGGCAAGAAAAGCCGTTATTTCCTGACGTTTTACTATCTTTGCGCCCTAAAAAGTAAAAATCTAAAACTATACATAATGGGAAGAGCATTTGAATACCGCAAAGCGGCCAAGCTGAAAAGATGGGGACACATGTCAAGAGTGTTCCCGAAACTCGGAAAACTGATCACCATCGCTGCCAAGGAAGGTGGTCCTGACCCCGACATGAACCCCAAACTGCGCCAGGCCATCCAAAACGCCAAGGCCGAGAACATGCCCAAGGACAATATCGATGCCGCCATCAAGCGCGCCACCGATAAGGATGCTGCCAACCTCGTCGAAATCACCTACGAAGGCAAAGGCCCCTTCGGCATCCAATGCATGGTGGAATGCGCCACTGACAACACCACGCGCACCGTGGCCAACGTGAAGTCGTACTTCAACAAGTGCGGCGGCTCATTCCTGCCCATCGGCTCGCTGGAGTTCATGTTCACCCGCAAGGCTGTCTTCGAAATCGAGATGCCTGCCGGCATGGACAAGGACGAACTGGAGCTTGAGCTCATCGACTATGGCCTGGACGAAATCGTCACTGAGACCGACGAAGAAGAAGGTACCACCACGACTACCGTCTACACTGCCTGGACCGACTACGGCACCATGCACGACGCCCTCGAAGAACGCAAGATCAACATCGTGAAGGCCAACCTGCAGCGTTTCCCCAACCAAACCGTCAGCTTCACCGACGAACAGATGGTGGAAATCGAGAAATTCCTCGACAAACTCGATGAAGACGAAGACATCCAAGCCGTCTACACTAACATGGAATAAATGGAGGACTAGAAATGAATGATTGGGAGAAAGAATTAAGCGACAAACTGACAAAATTTTCGGAAGACGAATTCAACTATATTGACACCAAAGACATCACAAATGCTGACAATATCGACTATGGATGCTCGGGTGTTTATATGGAAGCAACTGTGATTTATTTGGAAATCAAGAACTTGCCATATATCCTTAAGGAAAATGGAAGACGTAAGGCAGCGAAAGTCTACACGATGCTGCACACCGTGATTACCTCTATCGCAAAGAACACCGGCGCCTTTGTCAACACGCTTTCCCCCAACGCCATCCTAGTTGTTTATCCTGGCAAAGAAGAGGTCAACAAAGATGCGGTCAGAGGAGCCATGAGAATCTCCTACGCCCTTAGCGACGCTTTCAAGCACCAGTTTTCAGAGTTTGGTATGGAGTTCTCCATGGGCCTTGACCACGGCCATATCATGGGCACCAAGAACCTGTCGGACAACAACTACGACTCCATCACCTGGTTTGGCTCTTGCATATACAAAGCCATGCGCATCTGCAACGAGTGTGCCCGCCCGTTCTATGTCGGCGTATCTGGCTCCATCTACCACAACCTCGACGAGGACCTTCGCATTGCCGAACGCCGCATCCTTGGCATCAGGAAAAAAGTAGAAATCTGGACCAAGGTATCTTATCAATACGAAAACGTCAAGAAGCACCTGTATCAAACCAACCACAAGATTTCATTTGACGAGGAGTAATAAATTGCCTTAAAGTCTCGTTTGTTTCCAAAAATCGCATAAATTTGCATTTGGAAATTTGATTCGCTCCCAATGAGATTACAGACCAGGCAGTTTATCCGTATCTTATTGATTCTCATATCAACGATAGCCGCTTATCCGATTTTCGGGCAAGCGCGCTACCCTTTTATGACGCCCAAAATCGACTCCATTTGCCGCAACACCTTGGATTATATCCGCATTAAACAGACGCTCACCTTACAACAGTATGCCATAGACCAGGACGCAGAACATCTGCGCCGCACCATCGACATCCTCAACCAACACCTCGAAGAGACCCTTAACGAGCAGCAGATTGTTGACTCGGAATTAGCCGCCATCAACCGCTACCTCGACTCACTCACGCCCAAGCGTCCCGATGGTCCAAGGCCTAAGGAGAACATCATCGACATCCTCAATGAGCGGCTGAGTTTCCACGGCGACTATGGCCTGAACATCAACCAGTTGGCACTTTCAAACTGGGCGGCTGGCGGCGAAAGCTCTTTCTCGGGTAAGGCCTTCGCCAACTTTACACTCATCGACAGGAAGAAATCTTTCGAGCAGAAGCTGACGGGAGCCTTCGCCTTCGGCATCTCGCGTTATGCCGACAAACGCATCGAGAAATCGGACGACAAGATCGACCTCGCCTATTACCTGTCGCTCAACAGCAAAAGCCAATGGAATGTGACAGCGGTGGCCACTTTCAACACGCAGTTTGCCAACGGCTACAAATATCCCAACGACTCGACTGTGATCTCCACCTTCTTCGCACCGGCATACCTTACCGTTTCAGCGGGTTATTCCTACAAGACCAAAGACGATCGTTTCCAAATCTACATGAGCCCCTTGGCTGGAAAGGTGACCTTCGTGATGAACCAAGCCTTGGCCGACCAAGGCGCCTTCGGCGTCAAGAAAGGGTATTACGACGAAGAGGGCAATTGGGTGCCTGGCGAAAACGTGGCCCCGGCACTCGGCATCAACATCATCACCAACTATAAGCAACCCATCATCAAAAACATCACCTACACGACGATGCTCAACCTCTTCTACAACTACATCGAGCGCCGAGATGACGACCGCCTGCGCCTCGACGTGAACTGGGAAAACACATTCCACTTCGTCATCACCAAATACATCTCGACAATACTCTTTGTCCACCTCAAATACGACCACAACACCACCTTCCCCGTGTATGAGGAAGTCGACGGCGTGCAGACCGTGGTGGGCCACAAACCCAAGCTCCAATTCAAGGAGTCGTTGGGCATCGCATTCGTACATAAGTTTTAAACATTGAAAATGAATATATTAGTCACAGGCTGCAAAGGCCAACTGGGAACAGAGCTACAGAAAATCGCCATTAGCGACACATTGCATCATTGGTATTTCACCGATGTCGACACGCTTGACATCTGCAACAAGGATGCCGTGGAAGAATGCTTCACCCATAACCAGATAGACGTGTGCATCAACTGCGCGGCCTACACTGCCGTCGACAAGGCTGAGGACGAACCCGAGCTGGCCATGCTCGTCAACGCCTTTGCGCCTAAAGTGCTGGCTGATGCCTGTTTTAAACACCAAGCGTTGCTTATACACATATCAACAGACTATGTCTTCGGCGGCGATGCCAACGAGCCATACAAGACGGATGACACCATCAACCCACAGTCGGTCTACGGCAGCACCAAGGCCGAAGGCGAACGTCTCATCCGAGAAAGCGGCTGCAACTACATGATTGTGCGCACGGCATGGCTCTACTCCTCAGTGGGCAAGAACTTCGTGAAGACCATGCTCATGCTGGGCGACACGAAAGACGAAATCAACGTGGTAGCCGACCAAAGAGGCTGTCCCACTTGGGCGCACGACTTGGCCGTGGCTCTGGTGGCATTGCTCAACAAAAACGGCAAGAACGAAGTCCACGAGACCTTCCACTTCACCAACGAAGGACAAATCACCTGGCACGACTTCGCCACCGCCATCATGGAAATTGGCGGGAAGACATGTAAGGTTAACCCTATAACGACAGACCAATACCCCACCAAGGCGAAAAGACCAGCCTTTAGCGTGCTGGATCTAAACAAGATCAAGGAATACGCAGGAATTGAGATACCGGATTGGAGGGAGAGTTTGGTCAAATGTATTGAGGAATTAAACTCTAGATTGCTTCGTTCCTCGCAATGACGCGAAGCGACGCAAAGCCCCGTAGGGGCGACAGGACATTAAGCAGGTGACGTGAGTCCCTGCCAGCGTGCGAGAGCCGCTGCACAGCAGGTGACGTGAGTCCCTGCATCAACAGAACAACAAACATATAAACATACAACAATATGGACCCTAAAATCATCGAAAGAGCAAAATCGTGGCTCACAGAGCAATACGATGAAGAAACGAGAAAGAGCGTGCAAAACATGCTCGACAACGACCCGAACGAACTCACCGAGAGTTTCTACCGCAACCTCGAGTTCGGCACTGGCGGACTGCGCGGCATCATGGGTGCCGGCACCAACCGCATGAACATCTACACCGTGGCCATGGCCACCATGAACATCTACACCGTGGCCATGGCCACCCAAGGCTTCGCCAACTACATCAAGAAGATGCACCCTGGCAAAAAAGACTTCAGCATCGCCATCTCGTATGACGGTCGCAACAACAGCCCCGCCTTCGCCAACGTCACTGCTGATGTGATGTCGGCCAACGGCATCAAGGTCTACATCTTCGACTGCCTCCGCCCCACCCCAGAGCTTTCGTTCGCCGTGCGCGAGATGAAATGCGATGCCGGCGTGATGGTGACCGCCTCGCACAACCCCAAGGAATACAACGGCTACAAGGCCTATTGGAACGACGGTGGCCAGCTGGTCAGCCCGCACGACAAGAACGTCATCGCCGAGGTGGAGAAAATCACCGACCCGTCGATGGTCAACTTCAAGCGCAACCCTGAGCTCATCACCGTCCTTGACGAGAAGTTCGACGACATCTATTTAGATAAGGTGTACGGCCTCTCCCTCTCGCTCGACCTCATCAAGAAGCACAAGGATATGCGCATTGTCTACACGCCCATTCACGGCACGGGTCGCAGACTGGTGCCAGAGATCCTAAAGCGCAAGGGCTTTGAGAACGTCTACTGCGTCGAGGAGCAGATGGTCGTCGACGGCAACTTCCCCACCGTGAAGTCACCCAACCCCGAGGAGCCTGCCGCCATGGCCTTGGCCGTGAAGAAAGCCCAGGAGGTGAATGCCGACCTCGTCATGGCCACCGACCCTGACGCCGACCGCGTGGGCATCGCCATAAAAGACGACAAGGGCGAGTTCATCCTGCTCAACGGCAACCAAACTGGTAGCCTCTTCGTCTACTACCTGTTGACCCGCTGGAATGAGCTGGGCAAACTCACGGGCAAGGAGTTCATTGTGAAGACCATCGTCACCACCGAACTGATATTCGAGATGGCGAAGAAATACAACGTGGACCGCTATGATGTGCTGACAGGCTTCAAATACATCGCGGACAAGATCCTGGAACTCGAAGGCAAGAAACAATTCATCGGCGGCGGCGAAGAGAGCTATGGCTACCTGGCTGGCGACTTCGTTCGCGACAAGGACGCCGTCATCGCCACGAGCATGATCGCCGAGGCCGCTGCTTGGGCAGCAGAACAAGGCAAGACGCTCTACCAGCTGCTCATGGATATCTATAAGGAGTTCGGCCTCTACAAAGAGAAACTCGTCTCGCTGACCAAGAAAGGCATCAGTGGCACCGAGGAAATCAAGGCTTTGATGGCCAAGTTCCGCACCACCCCGCCCACCGTCATCGCTGGCGAGAAGGTCGTCGAGACCCGCGACTACAAACTGCAGGAAGCCAAAGACCTGACCACCGGCAAAGTCACTGCCATCACCCTTCCCAAGAGCGACGTGTTGCAGTTCTTCACCGAAAGCGGATCGAAGATCACCATCCGTCCTTCGGGCACCGAGCCTAAGATCAAGTTCTACTTCAGCATGAAGGGAGACACGACAAGCGGTCTCGAAGCCGCCATGAAGGCCCTTGACGCCAAGCTCGAGCAAGCCGCCAAGGAGCTGACTGAATGACGAATAGCTCAGCAAGGAAAGAGCGGAAAAATATTTTTCCGCTTTTTTCTTGCTCGTATTGAAAAAATGTCTACTTTTGCACCCCGAATGATGGCGGGATAGCTCAGCAGGTTAGAGCGTCGGATTCATAACCCGGAGGTCTCGAGTTCAATTCTCGATCCCGCTACTAAATGAGAGCAAGGCCATATCGGTCTTGTTCTTTTTTTAGGACCATGTCTGTGAAACAACAAAAATGTTGCAATAACTGAAGCACTTATGAAAAGAATCTCCTATATCATCATGTTGCTGTTGGGCGCAAGTCTGTTTGTAGCTTGTGGAGGACCTAAAACCGCTGAAACAGAGCCCCTTGACATGGAGCCAACCACCACTGTCGACACCCTTGAAACGCCACAAGAGCCTGTGCAACAAATGCCGCAACATGTCGACAACTACCACGGCATCGTACCCGCCTCTGTCGACACGATGCTCATGGTGATCGACCGTCAAGGGGAAGTGTTGGGCCGCTGGATCAGCACCAATGCCAGCACCTATACCGTTGATGTACAAGACGCTGTGGAAATACCAAAGATCGGCAACAAAGTCGTCACTTTCCGCGCCAAAGACGGCAAAGGCGTTCTTTATACCACCCGCAAACACGTCAACATACGGCAGCAACCCAACTTGGAGTCAACAGTGATTGGACAGATTTCTTATGACCCCGACTACGTTCCCGAGACTTATCCTTGCTTGGGAAAGACTGACGAATGGTATAAAATCAAGGTAAACGACAAGATAGGCTACGTCCGCCACGACCTTGTGGAATGGGACGGCATGGACACCTTCTAAGCCCAAAGCAGCAGTCCGCTGCAGATAATCAATCCCGTTACGAACAAATCGATGATGCAGAAGCCCATGATGTCTTTTGCATTGAGTTTCGCTATGGCCAAGGCCGGCAAAGCCCAGAAAGGCTGAATCAGGTTGGTCCAGGCATCGCCCCATGAGATGGCCATGCCCGTCAAGCCAGGCGCCACGCCCAAGGCCGCACCAGCCGAAAACATGATCGGCGCTTGGATGGCCCAGTGACCTCCTCCCGACGGCACGAACATATTCAGGATAGCCGCACAGAAGAAGGTAAACAAAGGATATGTCTTTGGCGTTGAGATAGATACGCAAGCATTGCTCACCACCTCGCCCAAGCAGATACCCGACTCTCCAACGCCCGTGATGATACCCATGATACCCGCATAGAATGGGAACTGAAGCAGAATGCCTGCAGCGCCGCCCACTGACTTTCCGAAAGCCCTGACGTAGGCCAAAGGCGTGCCGTGCAAGATGACACCCAAGAACAGGAACAGCATGATGACCGATCCGAGGTCGAAAGTGCCGCCTTTGAAAAACAAGTGAATGACCAGATATGAGAGGCCCAGCAGGGCGATGATCCAAGACAAGACACGGCTGTTCTCCAATTTCTCGGCTGGCGTCGTGGCTTGAGGTGCCACTTTAGCTTCTTCCTCGAACAACAACGCAGGCTCGATGGTCACCACATGCTCTCCCTTGGGATGCATCAGCGCGTTGACCAATACAATGGCTGCGATGACCACCGCCACCATGATGAGGTTTTGCGGAGCCAAGATGGTCTGTGAAATCGGGATAGGATCGACTAACGCGCCTTGCGTGACTTTCTCCAGATTTGAAGTCGACGTGGCCATCGTCAACGGTATGGAACCCGAGAGGCCGGCATGCCACACCACGAAGCCGCTATAAGCCGAGGCGATGAGCAGACGATAGTCCACACCGCGTAGCTTCTTGGCGATCTCCTTGGCGAAGATGACGCCCACGATGAGGCCGAAGCCCCAGTTGAGCCAGCAAGCCAAGGCCGAGATACCTGTCACCAAAGCGATGGCTCCAGCAGGCGTCTTGGGCAGACTCGCCAAGGCACTGATGCCTTTCTTGATGGAAGGCGCCGCCGCCAACGCCGAGCCCGTCACCAACACCAAGGCCATCTGCATGGCAAAGGCCAGCAACGACCATACGCCGTTGCCCCAGTGTTCGATGACCTCGACAGGCGTCTGCTTGCACACCGGCATGGCGATAATGAAGGCCACCATGGTCAGCACCACGGCGAAAATAAAAGGTTCGGGCAGGTATTTCTGGACGAGTTTTACGCAAAAACGGATGATCTTCTGAAACATAACTATTAAAACTTATACTCTATTTCTTCTAAAAACAACGCATGGGCGGGCACGGAGGTACCGGCTTCGCAACGGTCCTTGCGCTCGATGACAGCACGGAACTCCTCAATGGTCATGCGCCCCTTCCCTATCTCCAGCAAGGTGCCGACGGTGGCCCTTACCATATTGCGCAAGAAGCGGTCGGCCTTGATGCGAAACACCAACAAGCCATCCTGTTCAAACCAACGCGCCTCCATAATCTTACAGTTATTGGTCTTTACCTGGGTATGCACCTTTGAGAAACTCGTAAAGTCCTCATATTCAAAGAGGATGTCGGCGGCTTCCTGCATCTTTGCAACATCCAAGTCACCATAAAGAAAATAGGCGTCGTTGATGTGAAAGGGATTCTTGGTGCGGGTGATGTAATAATGGTAGGTGCGCGAAACGGCGTCAAAACGGGCATGCAAATCTGATGCGACCTCCCAGATGCGATAGATGACTATATCATCGGGCAGGAAGGCATTCATCTGATGGGCCAGGACATCGGGGTCATTGATGGCTTGTTCCACGTCGAAATGTGCATAATAGTTGCGGGCGTGGACGCCTGTGTCGGTACGACCGCAGCCTGTGATGACCACCGTTTGTCCCAACTTGAGGCTCAAACACTGCTCCACCGTGGCCTGCACACTCTCGGAGTGCGGCTGTATCTGGTAACCGTGATAACGGCTGCCGTTATAGGCCATGTGGATGAAATATCGTGGCATCGTTCCATTTTGTGCCGCAAAAATACTTAATTTTGCGCTTCATTTGTAAGGCCATGAACATTTTGTACCAACTCAACGACGACGATTGTTTCTTCCCGCCTGCCGACCGCGCCAACAAGGACGGCTTGCTGGCCTTTGGTGGCGACCTCTCGCCACGGCGTCTCGTGGTGGCCTACGCCAACGGCATCTTCCCTTGGTACAGCGAAGACGAACCTTTGCTTTGGTGGTCGCTTGACCCCCGATTGATCATCCGCCCAGGCGAGATGAAAGTCAGCAAGTCGCTGAAGCACACCTTGCGAAAAGGAAAGTTTGAAGTCAGGATCGACACCAACTTCCGCGAGGTGATGCTGCATTGCGCCGCCACACCCCGCAAGGACCAGGACGGCACATGGATTCAAGACGAGATGGTGGATGCCTATTGCGAGCTGCATGACATGGGCATCGCACATTCCTTCGAGAGTTATTTGGACGGCGAGCTGGTCGGAGGGCTGTATGGCATCGCCATCGGCAAGGTGTTCTTTGGCGAATCAATGTTCCACACCGTCACCGACGCCTCCAAAGTGGCGTTTTATCATTTGCACCAGTTCCTTCAAGAACACGGCTTCAAACTCATTGACTGCCAACAAGAAACAAGGCATTTGATGAGTTTGGGGGCATATTCCATACCTCGCAAAGCATTCCTTGAAGAGCTCAAGACAATGACACAAGAAGCCTCTTGGATTGGCAACTGGGGGACAGGGAAATGCGAGGAGTTGTATCTCGACATCCACCAGCCCGAAAAGTTGCAGTTCAGGGCCTACAATATGGACGAAGACGCCTCCTTATCCGATGATTGACAGGGGTTTAACCCACAGTCTCTCGTTTTTCGACTTTTTTCCTTGATAATTGGCAAAAATTGGCTAATTTTGCCCCGATATTTGGGGCATGACTCCCCGTCGTGCTCATATTGTTTCATCAAAATCATCTTTATGGATTCCCGACGAATCAACGTTAGTGTAAACTCAGAAATTGGCAAACTCCAACATGTTCTGATTCATACCCCAGGCCCGGAACTGGAAAAGATAACTCCCGAAAACGCACATTTTTACCTGTTCAGCGACATCCTCAACATGCAAGTCGCACAAAAAGAATACGGTTATTTCAAAAAAGTTTTGCAAAAGGCGACTCAGGTCCACGAAATCGGCGACCTCTTGACGGACATCTTGACGTCCGACAACATCAAGTTCAGCCTCGTCGACAGGGTCTGCAAGGCCGAAAACAAAGGCTTCTTGGCAGAATACCTGAAGTCGTTGCCGGCTGAAGAGCTCTCTTGCAAGCTCATTGAAGGCCTCTTCCTCGACGACGTCACCTATATCAATAACGAGAAGGCCGCTCTGACTCCGGTGCCCAACCTCTTCTTCATGCGCGACGCTTCGTTCACCATGTTCGACAACATCATGATCAGCAACATGGCCACGACGGTGCGCGCCCGAGAGTGCATGATCCTCGATGCCATCTACAACCTCCATCCCATGTTTGAGACCAAAGTCATCAACCCAGTGATGAGCTATGAGACCCATGGCATCGGCACTGTGGAAGGCGGCGACGTGGAAATCATCCGCGACGACGTGGTCATCTGCGGTTTGGGCGCACGTACCAACATGCACGGCGTGGAAGCCCTGGTAGAACATCTGAAGACCAAACCCGGCGTGAAGCACCTCATCTTCCAAGAGCTGCCCCTCACCCCCGACTCCTTCATCCACCTCGACATGGTGTTCACCATGCTGGATGTCGACAAGTGCATGGTCTACAAGCCAGTCATCATGAACAGCGCCTTCAAGACCTTCCACATCACCATCGACGGACAAAAGGCAGTAGGAGTCGAAGCACCCGACCTGCTGAGTGCCCTCAAAGACGTCGGCCTCGACCTCGAGCCTGTGTACTGCGGCAATGGCGACGACACCTTCGCCGCCCGTGAGCAATGGCACAGCGGCTGCAACTTCTTCTGTGTGGCCCCAGGACAATTCCTCGGTTACGGCCGCAACCAACGCACGCTGCAAGCCTTGAACAACGCTGGCTTCAACGTGGTGACAGCCGCCGACGTGGTCAACAACAGATGGGACCTCGGTAACGGCAAGAAATGCATCGTAGCCTTCGAAGGCAACGAGCTGTCACGCGGTGGCGGTGGCGCCCGCTGCATGACGATGCCAGTACAGCGAATGGCTGTGGAATGGTAAGAAACGAAAAAGGCGCTCGGTTGAGCGCCTTTTTTTTATTCAATCTCTACCTCATCCACCATAATCCAGGCCTTTTGACCTGCATAGGGATGCCATTGTGGTAAAGTACCCTGGTTCTGCACCTTCACCTTGACAAACTTGGCCTGCTTCTCGTTGACGAGGGCGCGCGCCTCCACCCTACCCATGCCTGCCATAGGATCGGGCAGGTCGTAGACAGGTAATTCGGCAATTCTCCATTCAGTAAACTCCTTGCCGTCTTTCGAGAAGCACACCAATACGCCTTTGGGCCATACGACCCAGTCGTTTGGTTCGTGGCAGATGCCGACCTTTACCATACTGATGTCAGTCGGGACGGCCAACTCGATGGTGGCCTCCATGTCGTCGCCCTCAAAGCCCAGCCAGTCGTTATGCCAATCGCCAGGTGCGCCTTTCTTGCCATCCATGAGGGCGATGTCGGCATCTTTGCCATAACGTTCTGCAGGCGAGTTGACAAAGGCCGTACTCTTGATGTTCAAGCGGTTGAACTGACGTAAGGAGACAAATGAAGGCACACTGCCTTTTTTGAAGGCCTTGGCCTTGATGGTGCAGGACTTCAGGATGATGAACGACGACTTGTAGAGCGACGACTTCATCGTAGGCTCACTGCCGTCGGTGGTGTAATGGATTTCAGCATCGGGGTCGGCACAAGTCATCGAGATGGTCAGCGGACGGTTGAACATGCGGAAGTCCTCCTTCCCTGCCATCGTCGCTTTGATTTCGGGCATCGGAAGCATGTTAGAAACCACCATCGGCACTTGGAAACGAGTGAACTCTATCGGGTCTTGTGTCTTTTCGAAAGCGCGCAGCAAAACCGTATTTTCATACACTTGATTACCTATCACATACTTCTCATCAACGCCCGGGCCACAAGTGGCCGTGCCGATGGGAGCTTGCTTGTAATCAACATTGACAGTCAAATAATCTTTTGGCTCCAGTTGGTTGATGCGGCGGGCGGCTGTGAGGTTGTCGTCATCGTAATTGTAAATGCTGAAATTGAATGGTTCCGGCATCGTTACGAACAATCCGACGTTACTCTTGTCGTTCGTCAAGGTCAGCCAACGCGTGTCGGAATGATTGCTATTATCTTGTGGCACGACGTGTTGCTCAAATAAATCCAGCGCATCCAAATGGTACAAGCCTTTTTTCCCAGAGGCATTTCGGTCAGGATAATTCTCCGTGTCCTTGCCGAAATAGGTCAAATTCTTGTATTCCAAAGGCATGGCAAACTGCATTCCGATTTTCGGCAAGGAAGTCACCCTTTCCATCGGCTCCACGCGATTGGTGATGCTGATGTTGCCCTCGCCATCAATGAGATACACCTTGTTGACCACAATTTGCAGCTGACCTGCGCCGTCATAGTATTCCACAGCGGCATTAACTGAAACCGTGTTGTCATCAAGCCGTTCGAAATGCAAGCCTCCTGTCTTGGCAGTCAGGTTCTGCAAACCAGCTTTCTTCCAACGCGGCAAAGCCCAACTGTCCACCTCGTCGTTCAAGGTTGGAGCACGCCAGAAGTTGTCTCTCAATTCGCCTTTCAAAAGTTCCTGTCCTTTAACGACATAGGAACTAATGGCACCTGTAACCTGGTCGAAAGTCACCGAAAAATCACCATTATAAACAGAGTTGCTACCCGAATTGAATTGAATCGGTTTTTCCTTCAACAAAGACTCCAATGGTGCCGAAGGCCACTCCAACTTGAACTCATCGTAAGCCACTTCTGTTCCAGCAGGTATAAAGGGCTGATCCTCCTTGGTCTTCACCGAGAAACGCACAAAGAACTCCTCACCAGGATGGCCGTAAATGCGCAAACGCTGAATGTTAATCCTTTGTGATTCGTAAGGCTTTAAGTTGAGGTCAATTTTCTCCTTCATCAGTTCCCTTTCGGCGGAAAAGATGGTGTAATCGCAGTCGTAGGCTGAAGCATCCGTGAAGGCATTCCAGTTCTTCACTTCAAATTCACCTGTCTTCAAGTCAATGGCTTTGAACTTGATAGGCTGATACACCTTCTTCACCTCGGCGGAGTGATGGTGCGGAGTCCTGTCACTGCTGACCACGCCATTAGCGCAGAAAGCATCATCATCGCCCACGCCGTAAGCATGGCCGAAATCTCCACCGACCGCCAGCCAATCCACATTCTTGTCCTTTTCGTGAACGATGAAGCTCTGGTCCACCCAATCCCAGATGCAGCCGCCTTGCAGTTGCTCGTTGGCTTCAATCACGTCCCAATAATCTTGCATACCGCCCATGCTATTGCCCATGGCGTGGCAGTATTCCACCATGATAAAAGGCCTGCCTTCCTTGTCAAGGCCTTCATCCACAAACTTTTGCAGATACTTCGGGCTGGCATACATCAAGCCGATGACATCGGTGTTGCGGTCGTAAATGGCTCTTTCGTAAGTCACTGGACGCGTTTTATCACGGTTCTTCATCCAGTCGTAGGTGTATTCGAAATTCACGCCGTTGCCACACTCGTTGCCCATCGACCACATGATGACCGAAGGATGGTTCTTGTCACGCTCAAGCATGTTGCGGTTGCGCTGCCATACCATTTCCTTGTATTGCGGGTCTTTGGCGAGGCTCTTTTCGCCATAGCCTTGCGCATGGGATTCGCAGTTGGCCTCGTCCCAAACGTAAAGTCCGTATTTGTCGCAGAGTTCATACCAATACGGGGCGTCGGGATAGTGACAGGTGCGCATCGTATTGATATTCAGCTGCTTCATCAAGGCGATGTCGCGTTCTATCGACTCGCGGCTGATGACATGGCCTGTGTAAGGGTCATGCTCGTGGCGGTTCACACCTTTTATTAATACGCACTGTCCGTTGATAAGCAACTTGCCGTCCTTGATTTCAGAAGTGCGGAAACCGAAATGCGTAGTTAGTTTTTCAATGGATTTGCCCTTTTTGTCCATCAGCGACATCCTCAGCTGGTACAAGTTGGGGCTTTCAGCCGACCAAGGCTTCACCTTCCCTATCTCCTTGCTATCGGCAGTCAACTCCACATCTGCATAATAATAGCCGTCGTCTGCCTGCGTAAAGGTCAATTCATTGATAGGCTTGGTGAGCGTGAACAGGATATTCTCGGGAAAGCCATCAACTTCTTTTCCTTCGTATGCACCTACAATCAAACTGCTGTTTTTCTGTATCTTATTGGTATTGCTTTGCAGCTTGACCTTGATGGCAAAGGTGCCGTTTTGGTAGTTTTTATCCAAGCCAGCTTGAATCTCATAATCGTAGACGTTCAGCGCAGGTTTGGAATACAGCATCACGTCGCGCTCGATGCCACTGATACGCCAGAAATCCTGGCACTCAAAATAGGAACCATTAGAGAAGCGATAGACTTTTACTGCCAATGTGTTCTTCCCAACCTTGACATACGAAGTGAGGTCGAACTCAGCATTGGTCTTGGCATCCTCGGTATAGCCCACAAACTGGCCATTTACCCAAACGTAATAGGCCGATTTCACCGCACCGAAGTTGATAAAAGTCAGGCGGTCTTTCCAAGTCTCAGGGATGTTGAATTCGGTCAAATAGCAGCCTACAGGATTATCGACCATCGGAGCTAATGGCGGCTCGTTGGGACGAAATTCGTTGTCCACATTGACATAAATCGGCGTTCCGTAGCCGTTCAGTTCCCAGTTGGCAGGCACCTTGATAGTTTTCCAACCCGAGGCATTGTAACCCTCCTTATAGAAATCGGCAGGTGCCTTCGAGGGCGAGTCGACCCAATTGAATTTCCAGTCGCCATTGAGGCATTGCGACCATTGCTCTCCCTTGGGGACGACATTCGTCCGAGGATATAGACGGTTGATTTCATATACCTTGACGTCATTCCAGGCGTTCAGCTCGGCTTCGGTTTGGGCTTGGAGACTCATAGCCGCTATCAAACCGGCAATCAGTAAAGACAGTTTACGCATAGCATCAAGAATTCAATCCTGCATCATTTTTTCCCTGTCGGCGTCAGGAATCCGCTCCGATTTATTCGTCTCTCGATTGAAATACACTACAACGGCATGGCACAAAGTCTTGACTTCGCCCGTCTCGGCATCTTTGAGGCATTGCTCCATCTTAAAGCTGGAATTGCCTATCTCGAGGACGCGACTTTCACAAACAATGGGGTCGTGGAACAACACGGGATGGCGGAAGTCCAAGTCCACATGGACGAGGACATATTTAAAGGTAAGCCAGTCGATTTTGGCTTGGAAGACATGCTCAAAATAGCGGCTTCGACCCATGTCGAAGTAGTTGCATTGCGCCCCGTTGTTGACGTGGTTATACGGGTCGAGGTCGCTCATGCGGATTTGGATGGGACAAGAAAACATTCGAATTGAGAATTGAAAATTGATAATTGACAATTATGGCATTCACTTCATCTCGAAATGCGGTATCGGCTGCAGCTTGAAGAGGTTGGTGATGTGCTTGTGGTCGATGAGGGCCTTGGTCTTGGGGTCGTTGCAGACGCCGGTGCGGATGTAGTTGTCCAACACGGCGTAGGTGAAGCCCAGATTGTCCTCGTCGCTCTTGTTGGTGAGACCATCCGATGGGGTCTTCTCCACCAACTCGATGGGCAAACCAAGCTCCTTCCCTATCGCCTTGACTTCCTGCACGGTGAGTCCACCCAAAGGAGCAAAGTCACCAGCAGCATCGCCATAGCGTGTCGAATAGCCCACCCAGTCCTCTGAGAGGTTGCAGGTGTTAGCCACACGGCCATTCATCGACTGCGATACGGCATACAAGGTGCTCATCCTCAAACGAGGTGGCAGGTTAATCGTAGTCTGACGGCTGACTTCGGCATCCAAGGTGCCAAGTTGCTCTTTTACCGCAGCAATCAAGGTGTTATAGGTGTCGCCGATATTGACGCAGCAATGACGAATACCCAAATGGTTGATGAGTTTCATGCTGTCGTCGATGTCGGGCTGTACACCGTTGGGCATGGTCACGCCGATGACACGATCCTTACCGAGGGCTTCGGCACAGAGACCTGCCACTACGCTGCTGTCCTTGCCGCCCGAGATGCCGATGACGGCGTTGCAGCCTTTTCCGTTCACTTCAAACCAGTCGCGGATCCATTGCACGACTTGGTCTTTTACTTGTTTTGCGTTAAATTCCATATTCAAGATTCAAAATTTAAAACTCAAAATTACATAAAGCTGCTGCCACCGATGAACTGACGCAGCATGGAGGTAGCCGGTATCTCCTTGTCGGAAACAGGCGTGAAGTAATGCAGGAAGCGTAACAGACGATGTGCCTCGGTGTACTCAGGGCAGTTATGTGGCACGGTGGCCAGGATGCTCTCGGCATGGTTGCGCATGACAGCAAACTCCAAGAGATAGGCTGAGTTGAACATCACATCGGCGTTTTCCTGATAGGGATTGATCCACTTCTCTTCTGCGGCACGCACGCTAGCCCACTGGCTGATGGTCTGACGCGCCGTGAACGCACCTTTGTTGTAGTCGCGCACAATGCGACGCAACAGACGGTTGTCGTCGGTCGGGATGGTGTTGTGGTCGTCAAGGGCCGTGCTGGTCAGGGTGGAGATGAAGATGCGAAACTTGGTCGACTCGGGGATCTGATCCGTAAGCATGGGATTCAAGGCATGGATGCCTTCGAGCAAAAGCACGCAGCCTTCCTTGAGTTGCAGCTTCTTGCCGTTGTATTCGCGCATACCCGTGACGAAGTTGTATTCCGGCACCTCGATCTCCTCACCTCTCAACAAGGCAATCAAGTCACGCTCCAAGGCGGCATGGTCCACGGTGTCGAAGTTGTCGAAATCATATTTGCCGTCAGGCAGCTTGGGTGTATCCTCGCGGTTGACGAAATAGTCGTCCGTGGAGAACGAGATGGGCTTCAGGCCGCAGGCCTTCAACTGGATGCTGACACGGCTGCAGAAGGTGGTCTTGCCACTGCTGCTCGGCCCTGTGATGAGCACCAGGCGCACGGGGTTCTCGCTATGATAGCGGCGGTCGATTTCTTCGGCAATCTGTACGATTTTCTTCTCCTGCAAGGCCTCTGCCACTTGCACCAGTTCCCTCGCCATCCCGTTTTCACAGGCATGGTTGACATCGCCCACGGTGCTCAGCCCCATGATGTCGTTCCACTTGAGGCACTCGGAGAACACCTCGAAGGTCTTGGGTTGGTCTTCCATCTCGGCCAAGCGGTCGGGATGGTCGCGGTCGGGAATACGGATCAGGATGCCATCGCGATAGGCTTCGATATCCCAGATGTTAAGATAGCCCGTTGAGGGCACCAGGCGGCCATAATAATAGTCGGCAGTATCGCCTAAAGTGTAGTAATCGGTATATGCTTTTCCACTGGTTTCCAACAATTTGACCTTATCCACCTGTCCCATGTCGCCAAACATCTTCACGGCATCTTCGACGCGTGCCTCATGACGGTGAAACTGGATGTCTTCGGCCACGATGGCACGCATCCTCACCCTGAGGGCGGCGAGGTCGTTGGCATCAAGTATCTTGCCGTCGTTCTTTTTGATACGGCAGAAGAAGCCCTTGGAGATGGGATGCTCCATGTTTAGCTTGCTGCCTGGGAAAAGGTCTTGGGCGGCCTTGTAAAGCAAAAAGCCAAGCGACCTGAAATACACCAAACGCGCCGTGTGGTGCGTGAGGTCGAGAAATTCGACGTCACGGCTGTTGTAGACACGGAATTTCAAGCCCTGCGACACGTTGTTGACCTTAGCCGAGACGATGGGATAAGGTCTGTCGAAGTCGAACTCGGGCAACATCTCAAGCAAGGTGGTCCCTTCTTTGAACTCCTTGGTAGTCTTGGTGTTGATGCAATATACTTGAAGCATAATCGAAAGTCGGTTTTATTCAATTTCTTGGTTTTGGATGCGGTTGATAGCGTCGATAGCCAGACGATAGTCAGGCTGTGTCTTCAGCACTTCCTTATAGATATCGATAGCTTGCGCATAGTCGCCCATCTGCTCAAGCACTCGACCTTTGTTGTACTTGGCGTCGAGGTAATCTGGCTTAAGGGCAAGGGTTTGGTTAAAGTAATCCAACGCCGCTTGGTTGTCTTCGAGATACACATAGTTGACATAGCCCTTGTTGTAGAGCACGATGTAGTTGTCGGGGCGTTGCATCAGCAAGGTGTCATAGTGCAGCAAAGCCTCTTCCGGCTCGCCGTGGCTTTGCAGGAATAACGCCAACTCATAACGCGCCGTGGGAATGTCGGGGAACTGTTGCTGCGCCTTACGCAGATAGTCCATCGCATAAGGCGGTTGTTGCACGGCATAGATACGGCTGATTTGCTCCACGGGGTCGTAGAAGTTCGCGTCCTGCTCCGAAGCAATCTGGAAGTTCCTCAAGGCGCTGACTGTGTCTTGCTTGGCGGCCATATAGCACATGCCCTTCACAAAATATGCCCTCGGGTTGTATGACGAAAGCCCCAAGGCCTTGTCCACATAGCCGATGGCGAGGTTGAAGTTCTGCTGAAGCAAGTTAAGTTCAGCAAGTTTCACCAGCGGACGGGCATCCAAGGTATTGATTTCCGCAGCCCTGTTGAGTGTCGAAGCGATGTTGTCCTGGTCGCCCATGGTGTAATACACGTCGGCGAGCAAGAGGTAGGTGTCGACGTTGTTAGGGTCGAGTTGCAGAGCCTTATTGATGTCGACCATGGCCTGACCTATCTGCTCGTTGGCGAAATAGGCCCTAGCACGATTCACGTATAGGTGGGCATCGGTGCTGTCAATGGCGATGGAGTCAGAGAGCAACTGTATGGCCTCAGTAACCGTAACGGGAGCCATCGGCTCTTGGGTAGTATTGTCAGTCTCGGGTTTCGGCGTGTTGTCGCAGGCGAATAGGGCCAGCAGCAGGCCGAGAAATAGGAGGTTTTTCTTCATTGTTGATTGTTTTGGGGCAAATGGCCTAAGCTTATGGCCTATGACAGCTCTTTAACACTCAGGAGATTGCGGATCAAGTCCGCAATGACACCCCTGGAAAAAGCCGCCAAAGGCCATAAGCCATCAGCCAAAGGCCATTGTTATTCGTCGCTCTTCTCCAAAGCCTCGAAGATCTTGGCTGAGAGTTCGTCGGCCAGCTCGGGGTTGTCTTCGATGAGTTTCTTGACGGCGTCGCGGCCTTGGGCGAGTTTGGAGTCGCCATAGCTGAACCACGAGCCGCTCTTCTTGATGATGCCCATCTCCACGCCGAGGTCGACGATCTCTCCGGAACGTGAGATGCCCTCGCCATAAAGGATGTCGAATTCGGCCTTGCGGAACGGCGGGGCCACCTTGTTCTTGACGACCTTCACCTTGACGCGGCTACCCATCACGTTCTCACCATCCTTAATCTGGCTGATCTTACGGATGTCGATACGCACGGAGCTGTAGAACTTCAAGGCGTTACCGCCCGTGGTGGTCTCGGGGTTGCCGAACATCACGCCAATCTTCTCACGCAGCTGGTTGATGAAGATGCAGACGCAGCCCGTCTTGTTGATGGTGGCGGTGAGCTTACGCATGGCCTGGCTCATCAAGCGGGCTTGGAGACCCATCTTGCTGTCGCCCATCTCGCCTTCTATCTCGCTCTTGGGCGTCAGGGCGGCGACGGAGTCGACGACGATGACGTCGATGGCGCCGGAACGGATGAGGTTCTCAGCGATTTCGAGGGCCTGCTCGCCGTAGTCGGGCTGTGAGATGAGGAGGTTCTCGACATCGACGCCGAGTTTGGCGGCATAGAAGCGGTCGAAGGCGTGTTCCGCGTCGATGAAGGCAGCGATGCCCCCTTTCTTCTGGGCTTCGGCCACCACGTGGAGGGCCAATGTCGTCTTACCTGAGCTCTCGGGACCGTAGATCTCGATGATACGGCCTTTCGGCAGACCGCCCACGCCGAGGGCGTAGTCAAGGCCGATGGAGCCGGTGGAGATGCTCTCCATCTTCTCGGCCTCGGCGCCCAGGCGCATGATGCTTCCCTTGCCAAAGCTCTTCTCGATGTTACCTAATGTGGCTTCCAAAGCCTTCAGTTTCTCCTGCCTCAGTTTTGCAGCTTCTTCTTGTGTTTTTTCTGTAGTCATGATTGTGGGGTTTTTAATTAGTTAGTATTTAAAGATTTAAGATTTAAAGATTCAAGATTTATTGTATTGACGCGGGCCTTTCGACAGGCTCAAGGGCCGCTTCGCGCGATTCATTAATAAGGGACAAAGATAGTAATTTTTGACATGATGGCGTTATTTTGGGTTAAATTTCTCAAAGAGACTTGCATATTATGAAAAAGTTGTATTTTTGCAGACAGTTGGTCGCGGAAACGGATAGAAAAACAGCGGACTATCAAGACGTAAGGGACTGGCTTCGGCATGACACCCTCCGCGATAACACTTTAAAGCCTCCTATTCGGGGGCTTTTCTTTTTCTGAGGGATTGAAAAGCCAGACTCTTGTTCCTCCCTCTCCTTATTTCTTCCACATAGACATATTGATTACCAATCTTCTTTTCGTAAATGAAGACTCTGTTTTTGTGTATCCTTGTCAAAGATGGAGAAATGATCACCGCATCTCGATTTTTGATAATGTATGGAATAAGGAAATAATCCTCCACTGTCAATGGTACCCTATCTTTACTATTCTCCCCGTGTCGGTTTTGTGAATGGCAGGTGCCGCTTGTTTCAATCACATGCTTGTAGCCCGTTAGGTCAATACCTTCCTTTTTGGCTAAAAGCATCAATTCCTCATCCACCTCGTTGTCGATAATGGCAAACTTGTAGTCGCACTTTTGATTAATTAGTTCCACCAATTCCGAAAATGGAATCTTGATTGATTGTTCTTTGTTGAATGGTTTCTTGTCCGTCATAGCACTTTCGATTTTGATGCTGCAAAGTAACGGAGTTTGTCAAGAAAAAGCCGTTGATTAAACGTTTGTAGTCGACTGTAGTCGTTTGTTGTCGTTTGCTGTCGGATATAGTATTGTAATTCAATATTATATCTTTTTCCTCCCCCAGTCCGCCTTCCAGATATACACCAGCGAAATCAGGCCGATGAGGATGTTGTAGACCCACTCGGCGGTCCACACGTCGGCGATGGTGGAGGTCTTCGACATCAGGAAGACATAGATGATGTAGATGATGAGGATACCGAACTCCAAGGCCATGGCCGCTGTGGTGTTGCCCGTGCCCGAGACGGCCTCGAAGAAGGTCATGGAGAAGGCACCCAGCAGTGTGGCGACACATATCACGTACACCGAAGGGATGGCGGCCTGCGCCAAGGTGACGTCGTCCGTGTAAATCTGAAGGACGAGATGCGGTATAGTCGCCACTACTGCAACTAAAACCACACCACACAAAAAGCTGTTTTTCACCACTTTCCAGATGGTCGACATCACCTCGTTGCTCTTGCCCTCACCGATGATGCGGCTCGTCAGAGTGTTGGCAGTCGAGGCAAAGGCAATGCCCGGGATGATGAGGATCATATAGGTGCTGCGAACCACCGACGACACCCCGATGGCGGTCTCGCCCATCTTCTCGATCATGACGAAGAAGATGAACCAGGCGCCGAAGGAGAACAGGCGTTGTATCATGCTCGGGAAAGCCACCTTGAGGATGTCTCCCATCAAGGCGGGCTGCCATTTGTGCCAACGGAACATGCCGTATTCCTCGTGCGGTATCTTGATGTAGGTGTAAATCCAGAAGAAGAAAAACGCCGTGATTTCAGCCAACAACGAAGCGAGAGCCGCACCGCCGATGCCCATCTCGGGCAGACCCACATTACCGAAGATCAAAGCCCAGTCAAAAAAGATGTTGACCACCGCCATGATGAGGGTCGAGAAGGTGATGACTTGGGTGCTGCTGATGCCGACATAAAACGAGCGGAACAGGAAGTTGAACACCACGAACATGATGCCGAACTGCCTGAATTTCAAGTATTCGTTGGCAGCAGCATAGATGTTTTCCGACTCGATAATGACATGCAACAGCCTATGGCTGAAGAAGAACAGGATACTGAACAGCAAAAGTCCCAACCCCAGTACAAACAAGGCTCCATGTTGAAACACCACGCCGATTTTGCTAAAGTTGCCCTCGCCATACCGCCGCGCGATGAAAATCTGTATGCCGATGGCAAAGCCCATCGCCAAGGTGGTGAAGACGAAGTAATACAAGCCCGCCATCATGGAGGCACTCAGCTCGATGGTGCCTAGGTGCCCTAAGAAAGCTGTGTCGGTGAAGGTGATGATGGTCTGCGCCAAGTTACCCAACATGATGGGGTAAGCGATGCGCCAGATCTCGCGGTTCGATACGGTGGTTTTAATCATACGGCAAAATTAGACATTTCATGGATTTGCTTCGCAAAGAAATATGAAATATTGACTGACGTCGAATCTTCGATTTCAACGTAGTTAAATTGTTCAAAAATCTATTTCAAAATCCGACAAAACACAAACCTTTGATTTTTAGAGATTTTAATTAAGATTTTTGGCAGATTTTTCGCCCGCAGGGCGATCCCACAACAGGCTACTTTGAGCGAAGCGAAAAGAAAGCCTTTCCAAGATGCTCTGTGATGTCGGAAGCCATCATAGCCTCCTGCCCTATCTCGTCGGCGGCGAGGTCGCCAGCAAGGCCATGGAGATACACACCCAACACAGCAGCTTCTTCAGGTGAATAGCGTTGCGCCAAGAGCGAGAGGATGATGCCCGTCAAAACGTCGCCGCTGCCTGCCGTGGCCATGCCAGGATTGCCCGTGGTGTTGAAGAAGACGGCGCCGTTGGGCATCGCGACGGTGGTGTGTGCGCCCTTCACGATGACAACGAGGTTGTATTTGGTGGCCAGTTCCCTTTGTTTTTCAAGACGCTCAAACGAGGTCGAGGTCTTACCCACCAAGCGTTCAAACTCCTTGGGATGTGGTGTCAGTATCGTTTTGGCAGGCAGGAACGGCAGCCAAGTGGGGTTGTCGGAGAGGATGTTCAAGGCATCGGCATCCATGACGAGCGGCACTTGCACCTCTTGGATGAGACGTTTCAAAGCGCGGACGGTGTCATCATCCTTGCCCAAGCCAGGACCAACGCCCACAGCGGTAAAAGTATCCAGATGTCCAAATGTCGAGAAGCAGGTTTCGGAGTCGTCGCCATCAATCATCGCTTCGGGGATGGCGGTCTGCAAAGGCAGTTGTGCCACCTTGGGCAGGTGAACACTCAACAGGCCGACACCCGTGCGCAGACAGGCTTTCGCGCCCAATAAAGCAGCGCCCGTCTTGCCTTCAGAGCCGGCAATCAGCAATGCATGACCGTAGGTGCCTTTGTGGGAGTATTTCGTGCGGTTGTGCAGTATCGGTTTTACCATCGCCTTGACGGTCAGCAGGTTGTTGGTCTCTACCTCTTCCAAATAGCGCGGGTGCAGACCAATGTCCAAGACCTCGAAACGACCCACATATGGGTCATTCTCGGGCAGCAGAAAAGCCAGTTTTGGGTTTTGGAAGGTCAGCGTGTAGTCGGCCTTGAAGATGAAGCCCAAGGCACTTGGCTGGTCGGCGAAGAGGCCCGAGGGGATGTCGATGGCCACGCGGATGGCTTTGCTCTGGTTAAGGTAGGCAATCAGGTCGGCGGTCACGCCCTGCGGCGGACGGTTGAGGCCCGAGCCAAAGATGGCGTCGACCACCACATCGTTGGCATCGACTTTCGGGAAGTCGTCCTCGGTGAGGATATCGAACATCGGCACCTTAGTCTCGTTCACGAGGCGGTAGTAGTTCACCTCGCAGTCGTGGCTCATGCGGTCGCTGTAGCGCACCATAAACACCTGCGGAACAATCTCTTGTTCATTGAGCAGTCGAGCCACCACGAGGCCGTCGCCACCGTTGTTGCCCATACCGCAGAAGATCTTAATGGTCTTGTCGCGCGGCGCACGGCGATAGAGCCACTCGAAGACTTTGGTGGCGGCACGTTCCATCAGGTCGACGGACTCGATGGGTTCGTGCTCTATTGTGTATTTGTCCGCTTCGCGGATTTGATTGACTGAGAGGATTTTCATAGTTGTAAATGCTTTTATTCCTGACTTCTTTACTTCCTTGGTCGTCATTGCGGGCATGACCCGCAATCTCCTGAGCTATAGGTTTATCCTTTTGCGCAGGAGATGGCGGATGTTCCTCCGCCATGACGCCCAGAAAAAAGGCTATGTCCTATTAATCAATTCTTTTTCCAATTGTTCCTTCCCCTCAAACAATATCCCCGTGATGCCCATAGCACTCGCCGCCGCCACATTATTGGGGTTATCATCAATAAACACCGTTTCCTCGGCCTTGATGCCGAAGCGTTGCAAGGCCAGTTGGAAAATCCTCGGGTCGGGCTTCATCACCCGCTCTACGCCCGAAATCACCATGTCTTCCATGAGGTTGAGGACGGGATAAACCGGCCGCACCAAGGCGAAGGTCTCCTCCGACCAGTTGGACAGTCCAAATACACGAAAGCCTTTGGCTTTCAGTTCCTTGATATATTCCTCCATTCCAGGAATCTGCCCGCCCATCATCTTCATGAACTCGCCGTAATACAACTCAATTTCTTTCTTCCACTCGGGATGCTCGGCGATGAGTTCCGCCGTGCCTTCCGCAACGGGACGACCATTGTCGTGCTGGGCGTTCCACTCGTAGGTGCAGATGTGGGTGAGGAACCACTCGGCCTTGTCCACATCGCCGAAATAAGGGTCATAAAGGTAATGCGGGTTCCAGTCTAAGAGCACGCCACCGTAGTCAAAGATTATGTTTTTAATCATTGTTCTTATTTTGCCGCAAAGTTAGCGAAAAACTGAAAGAAAACCGTATTTTTGCACACCTAAAAAAGAAAATATGCCCAACACCATAGACTTCGCCCCGCAAATCGCACAAGAACTCAACCTCGCCGCGCACCATGTGGCCAACGTCATTCGCCTCTTCGACGAAGGCGCCACCATCCCCTTCATCGCCCGCTACCGCAAGGAAATGACAGGCACGATGAACGAAGAAAACGTAGCCGCTGTGCAAAAACGCCTCGAACAGCTCGTCGAGCTTCAGAAACGCAAGGAAAGCGTCATCGCCTCCATCCGCGAGCAGGAGAAACTTACGCCAGAGTTGGAGCAAAAGATACTGAACGCCAAGGCTTTGCAAGAAGTCGAAGATTTGTATCTCCCCTACAAGCCCAAGCGCCGCACCCGCGCAGCCATCGCCCGCGAAAAGGGTTTGGAACCACTTGCCGCACAAATCATGGCGCAGAACGTGGATATGGTGGACCGCCTCGCCGCGCGTTATGTCAACGCAAGCAAGGGTGTCAACGACATCGAGGAGGCCCTGCAAGGCGCGAAGGACATCATGGCCGAGTGGGTCTCGGAGAACATCAACGGGCGCAACCGCATCCGCAAGATCTTCCACATGCAGGGCGACATCAGCTCCACCGTGGTCAAGGGCAAGGAAGAGGAAGGCAAGACCTACCAGCAGTATTTCGATTTCCGCGAGCCGATTTCCGAGGCACCCTCGCATCGCCTTTTGGCCCTGTTCCGTGCTGAGGAAGAAGGCATGGTGAAGCTGAAAATCAAGGTGGATGATGACTTCGTGCTGAACTCATTGGAAAGCATCTTCCTGAAGAACGACAACGAATCATCGGAGCTCGTGCGCGAGGCCATCGCCGACTCGTGGAAACGCCTTTTAGAGCCCTCCATCGAGACCGAGATCCGCAATTATTATAAGGAGAAGGCCGACGAGACCGCCATCCGCGTCTTCGCCGAGAACCTGAAACAGCTGCTCCTCGCCGCCCCCATGGGCCAGAAGCGCGTCCTCGCCATCGACCCAGGCTTCCGCACAGGTTGCAAGGTGGTGGTCTTGAGCGAAACAGGGGCCTTGCTCCACAACGAGACCATCTACCCTCACCCGCCCAAGTCGGACACGGTGGGTGCCATGCGCAAAATCAAGAGTCTGGTGGATGCCTACCGCATCAAAGTCATCGCCATCGGCAACGGCACGGCAGGACGCGAGACCGAGGACTTCATCCGCAGCATCAAGTTCGACCGCGACCTGATGGCCGTGATGGTGAGCGAGAGCGGCGCATCTGTCTATTCCGCCTCGAAAATCGCCCGTGACGAGTTTCCAGACTACGACATCACCGTGCGTGGCGCGGTCAGCATCGGTCGCCGACTGATGGACCCGCTGGCAGAACTGGTGAAGATCGACCCGAAGAGCATCGGCGTGGGACAGTACCAACACGACGTGGACCAAAAGAAACTCGGCGAGAGCCTCGACCAGACTGTGGAGAGTTGCGTGAACGCCGTCGGCGTGGAACTCAACACCGCCAGCCAGCAACTATTATCTTATGTCAGTGGCGTCGGCCCTGCCTTGGCTTCCAACATCATCGCTTATCGAGAAGAAAAAGGCGGCTTCAAGAACCGCAAGCAACTCAAGGAGGTGCCGCGCCTTGGCGACAAAGCCTTCGAGCAATGCGCCGGCTTCCTGCGCATCCATAACGGAGACAACCCCTTGGACCAGAGTGCCGTCCATCCCGAGAGCTACCACATCGTGGAGAAGATGGCCAAGACACTGAACGTGAAGGTGAAAGACCTCATCGGCAACAAGGAACTCATCGCAAAAATCAACCCGAAGGAGTTTGTGGAGCAGGACTTCGGTTTGGAGACCATCAACGACATTCTTTCCGAGTTGGACAAGCCCGGCCGCGACCCGCGCAAGACCTTTGAAGCCTTCGAGTTCGACAAGAACATCCGCACCATCAACGACTTGCGCACTGGCATGACCTTGAACGGCATCGTGACCAACATCACCGCCTTCGGCGCGTTTGTCGACATCGGGGTGCATCAGGACGGCCTCATTCACATCAGCCAGATGGCCGACCACTATATCAAAGACCCCAACGAGGTGGTACACCTTAACCAAAAGGTCCGCGTGAAGGTTTTGGAAGTCGACGTGAACAGAAACAGAATCAGTCTAACCATGAAACTTTGACTGCCGCTTCGCGTCATTGCGAACGGAGTGAAGCAATCCAGGGTATAAGACCCGTTGCCATAATTGCTTCGTGCCTCGCAGTGACGCAAAGCGTGTTTTTTTTGCAAAAAACTTGCTTTTTAAAAATAAAGCAACTATTTTTGCGGCTGAAACGACAAATAACACAAATAAAATGAAGAAGCCTTTTTTGCTCAGCCTAGCCATTTTCGGGTTTTTCCTCGCTTCAATCGCGCGACCCGTTAGCCTTCAAACGGCTCAATCCGTTGCCGCCAAGTTCATGGAAGCCAGCGACGCACAACTAGTCTCCACCTATCCGACGGACAAGACCACGCTTGCATTCTATGTCTTCAACACCTCGGACGGCTTCGTCATCGTTTCGGCCGACGACTGCGAGACGCCCATCATCGCTTATTCCCATGAAGGCCGCTTCGACCCTGACAATGTCCCCGTTCAAATGCAGGATTATTTGCAAGATTTTGCGGAAAGAATCCAATACGGCATTGAAAACCACATGGAAGCGGATGAACTCACGGCAAGACGATGGGAAAGCGTGATGGCAACCGGACGCCTCCATGAGCAAAAATCCACCAAATCCGTAGCGCCTTTGCTGACCGAACAATGGCATCAGGGCTGCCTCTACAACAGCCTCTGCCCTGCCATGACGGGGCCCTGCGACCATGCCGAAGTGGGATGTGTGGCGGTGGCCATGGGTCAGATCATGCACTATTGGAAGTACCCCACAACAGGATGGGGCTCACATTCCTATTCCAACGCAGGCGTCACCCTTTCCGCTGACTTCGGCAACACCACCTACGACTGGGACCACATGCCCGATTCGCTGACCGAAAACTCTACCGAGACCGAAATCAACGCAATTGCAACATTACTTTTTCATTGTGGAATCTCTGTGAACATGCGTTATAGGACTGGTGGGTCAGCTGCCCATTTAAGCGATATCCTCAGTGCCTTGAAACAGCATTTCAATTATTCAAGGCGTATCCACAGTGAGCCGAAAGACAACGACAATACTATATGGCTTCAAAAATTGAAGCACGACCTCGACTTACAACGTCCCGTACTCTATTCAAGCAGTGTTGACCAAAGTGGTCATGCTTTCGTATGCGACGGCTACGACGACAACGACATGTTGCACTTTAACTGGGGTTGGGGTCAGGCTAACGGCTATTTTGCCCTAGGCAACCTAAACCCCATAGGCCATGCCTACAACAATAACAACTACGCCATTTTCGATATCATCCCGGAATACGAGCCTTGTCTAGTTGTTGCCACAGCATATCCCGTTTCGGGAGGCACCATTGAAGGCATTGGAGAGTATCATTACAGCGAACAATGTACGCTTACTGCGATTCCCAACGAGAATTGTGAGTTTAGATATTGGAAAAAAGATGACCGAATCGTTTCATACGAGAACTCATATTCTTTTATGGTCTTGGACGACATTGACAACCTAATTGCCTATTTTTCCTTAAAACCTCTGAAGGAAATCACGACCTACCATGCCCCCGACACGAATGACGTGAACAGTCCATACGTCTACTTGTTATGGAACCATGACAACGACACGGAATGGCCACTACTAAAAGAATTCGAAATCAAAAGTGAAAACCTAATAACCACTGACAACGAGTACATATATACCGCCTACAAATACGGGAATGGCAATCCATACACGTTTGGCAAATACACCATGGACGGCGATTCGGTAGAGTTCTTTCATATTGAAGGAGCAAGACCCGATGGCCTGACTTGTGACGGCAATTACTTTTATTGCAGCAAAAACACTGCTTCCTATGACATATGTCGTTTGTACTGTTATGATTTCACCAATAAAACGCTTCTCGACAGCATTTACACGAACCAACAGTTTGGGCTTTGTGCATACGACAGTTATTATGACGGCTTTTGGCTTTTAAAATACACTGGACTCAACAGAGATGTAGGACTCGTAGATCGCCAAGGACAAACAATTGATAACCAACAAATAACTACATCTGGACAAATCTTTGGATTAGGAGGCATCACCGCAGAAGACGGAAATCGACACTTACTGACTGTTGGTTCCAATCCATATTACATCTCTGATTTCAATCTCCAAGAAGGGAATCACAATACCATCTGCATATCTTCTTCAAATCCCGTCGGAAATATAGTAAGTGCATGTTTAGGGAAATACAACAACAAGGATGCCTTGTTTGTAATCTCTAGAACCTATTCTTCTTTATATGAGGAAAACAAAATACAAATCCTTGAAATCAAGTGTCATCTGGCGCCCATTCTCCATTATCGCCTCTATCGAGCCAAAAGCGAAGGTGACACCATAATGCTTGCCGATGGATTAACAGAAACATCTTTCACTGACACCTCCTGGAACAATGCCAGTGCAGGAGTGTACCGTTTCGGCATCAGCGAGGTTTACTACAACGGCATTGAATCTGAAATCATTTGGTCCGACGCCATCGTGAAAGCGGGTCATGGCATCAACGAAAGCACCGATGACCTAGAGAGTGTCCCTTCTGTCCAAAAAGTGCTTGAAAATGGACAAATCATTATCATTAAGGATGGAAAACGCTATAATGTGCAGGGACAGAAGTTGAATTGACGACGAAATTGTATTTTTGCAGCGCGTTTCGCAATAAAAGCGCGACAAATCAGTTTATCCTATCAAACCGAGAGATAATATGAAGAGATTCAGAATAATTACCGTTTTATTGGCCTTGTTGGTTGCCGCTCCCACCCTGCTGCACGCCCAAATCATCAAAGGCGAGGTGTTCTTTGGCGGCAACGCCTGTCAGGTGGACGGCGACGAATGTTTTGGCTTCAAGAAATTCGGCGTTCACGCTGGCGCCGGTGCCTTAGTCCCTATCTTTAGCTCATCTGGCGTTAACTTAGACGTCGGCCTCGAAGTGCTATTCAACCAAAAAGGGGCGTACAAACGCGACAGTATCACGCACAACAGCACTTTCCCTTATGCCTACAACCTAAAGCTCAACTATGCAGAGATTCCCTTGATGCTGTATTTGACCGACAAGGACAGGTATAGTCTGGGTGTCGGTGTTTCCTACGGACGTGTCGTCTACCTCGACGAGAAGCAAAACAACATCTCGACGGGCATCGGCCTAGGCGACGGCAAACTGCATTGGAAAGAAGACGATGACACTAGGCCTGACATCGGACGTATCGACGACATCAACGAATTAGATGCCATCGTCCGCTCCGTCGGCATCCCCGACACCATCGGCATTGCTTCCGTCATCGACAACTCCCATACCTACCGCGCCCACGACTTCAACATTTGCGCCAGTTTGAGGGTTCGCCTTTGGGAAGGCATCCATGCAGAACTACGTTACCAGTACTCGCTGCGGCCCCTCCGTTATAGGTTGTTCTACGAAGACTCCGGACTCACCCTCGCCAACCAAATTCGCACACAATACAACAACAGCATCACGCTGAGGGTGGTCTACATCTTCAACGAACACCGGAGCAAGGCAAACAAAGCCTCGTCGAAGGAGGAACAATAGGACCTCTTTAGCTGTCATACCATGGCAGCCGCACATGTTCAACACATTTGGAGGCCACGATAGTCCTACAGCCCCAAATAATAATCCTTAAGGAATTCCCTGTATTGTGCTGTGAAACGCATTTCCGCATCGCGGATGACGAAGGTCTCCTCTTGAATCACATCGTTTTTTGAAAAGCCCATCTCCAAATTGACGCGGTTGGGCTCACGGCCCTCAATGGGGACGATGGTCATGCGCTTATGCAAGCAAAGTCCCGCTTTTTTGGCTTCTTCCAAAAACACGTCCGACACGTCGAAAGGCAACACGACTGCCATACGGTCTTCTGGTTTCAGCAGTCGGCATGCCTCGCGGCAAAGAGTGGCGTAAGACAAGCCAGCGTCGTTGTGGCGCGCTCGGCTTTTTCGGTCCGAGTCGCATTTTGAGAAACGGTTGAAAAATGGTGGGTTGGAGACGATGAGGTCGTATTGCTTTTCCGTTTTGAAATCAACGATGTCGGTGCAATAGGATCTCAGATGGTCGCGCCACTGCGAGGCCTCGAAGTTGATGGTGGCCTCTTCTATAGAGGCCTTGTCGATGTCGACGGCATCCACATGGGCCACGCCTTTTTGCGAGAGCATCAACGGTAGCAGTCCACAGCCTGTGCCAATATCCAGCACAATGTCGGTAGGCTTCACCTCCACCCAACGTCCAAGCAAAATGGCATCGGTCCCCACTTTCATCGTCGAGCGATGATGGTAGAGGCTGAAATGCTTGAAGTGGAAGGGGCGCGCGTCGGTCATTGCAAATACATGTCTATCAAGCCTTCCGGCGCGGTGATCTGAAGAATTTTCTTTTCTCGGTCAACATTCTGAATCACCTGGTCCAAAATTGGGATGAGGATTTCTTTCTTGCCTTTCATCACCTGCAGGATGGCCTGTGTGGGGTATTCGAGCACCTCGGCGACGGGTCCTAACTCGCCTTTCTCGGTGTCGACCACCGTGAAGCCCACAATCTCATGGAAATAAAACTGCTTGCCGCTGAGTTTGGGCAGCATCTCCATAGGCAGGTAAACGACTCTCCCGACGAGGTTCTGCGCCTGCTCGATGGTCTTGATGTCCTGCACCTGGACGAAGAACTTATCGCCGTTGGGCGTGATTTTCTCCACGAAGAAAGGCGTCAGCACCTTGTTGATTTCGAGGAAGAAATGCTTCATTTCGAGGTAGGCGGAGGGGTCGTCGGCCTCGATTTTCAGGGTCACCTCCCCTTTCAGTCCGTGGGTCTTGACGACCTTACCGAGGTAAAAACAATCTTCTTTTTTCATTGTATTAGATTTTGCTGCAAAGATAATAAATTCTTATTTTTGCCGCTCAAATTAAAGTAATGCACGAGTTTTTGCATTTGTTTTTGGATGTGCTGAGAAACAGTGTCTTAATCACCGGCTTGGTGATTATCATGATGCTAATGATCGAGTATGTCAACATCCATTCGCACGGGAAATGGTTCACGCGGCTGCGTCAGAACCGTTTCGGGCAAGTCGTATTGGGTGCGGGTTTGGGCATCATCCCAGGCTGCATGGGCGGTTTCGCCGCCGTGACGATGTATTCGCACAAGCTGTTAAGCTTCGGCGCCTTGATTGCCATGATGATAGCCTCGTCGGGCGATGAGGCCTTCGTCATGCTCGCCATGATACCCAAGGAGGCTTTGTTGCTGATGGGCATCTTGTTTGTGGTGGCCATCGTTGTCGGTTGGCTCGTCGACAATTGCTTCCATCGTTTGCCTTTTATAGATTCCCGAGGGAATGACATAAAAGGCAAACATAAAGAAGGCTGCGACGACGGCTATCAAATTCACCATGAGGACGAGGAACAAGAGACGGTGGAGAAAGCCACCTTCCGTAACCTCAAACGCGCCAGCGCGGAACGCATCGCCTTGCTTTTGGGCGTCATCCTCTTCATCGTGGCCCTGGCCTTCGGCATGCTGGAACACGAGCATGAACACGAGGAGGCCGTGGAGACCCTACACCATCATCTCAACATCTTCGACGAGTATTGGATGAACCTCATCTTCGCCGTCGTGAGCCTGTTCGTGGTGTGGTTCATCGCCACGGCGCCCGAGCATGTCGTCAAGGAGCATCTCTGGGAGCACATCATCCGTAAACATTTCCTCAGTATCTTCCTCTGGACCTTCGGCGCATTGTTCGTCATCCAAGTCGGGCTGCATTACTTTGACATCGAGACCCTTATCAGCAACAACATCCCGTGGATGATCCTGTTGGCCGTCTTGGTGGGCATCATCCCCGAGTCGGGACCGCACTTGCTGTTTGTCACCTTATTTGCCACGGGCACCATACCCTTCTCGGTGCTGTTGGCCAGCAGCATCTCGCAGGACGGGCATGCCTCGCTGCCTTTGCTCGCCGAGAGCAAACGGAGCTTCGTCAAGGCAAAGATTGTCAACGTCTTGGTGGCGGCAGTTTGCGGGTATTTGTGTTATTTTGTTGGTTTCTGATAGGAGTATCAAAATTATTCCTATTTTTGCACCCGAAAAACAAAGGGGTGCCTTTCCTGCTTTGGCAGGTGGAATCGGCTGAGATCATACCCTCTAACCTGATCCGGGTAATGCCGGCGTAGGGATTGGATATTTTCAACCTCCCCTTCACATTTTATAAAACTAAAAGCTCAAAAGATGAAAAGATTCTTTTTTGGCATCGCTGCATTGTTCATTGCAGCCCATGTGAATGCACAAAACAACGAAGTGGTGTACGACACCGCAAAGTTTGAACAGCTTAACGAGGTGGTAGTCAGCGGCGTGCGCATGCAGAAAAACGCCCCATTCTCCGCCACCAACATCGAGAAGGTGGAACTCAACGATTTTTCGAAAACTGGCCATGAGCTGCCTTTCCTCTTCGCCAAGACGCCCGGCGTCATCGCCTGGAGTGAGAACGGCGTTGGCTCAGGCACCTCTTATATGCGCATCCGTGGTGCCGGTGACTCGCGCATCAACGTCACCCTCGACGGTGTGTCGCTCAACTCGCCCGAAGACCAATGCGTGTTTTGGGCCAACATGAACAGCTACGGCTCCCTGCTCAGCTCAGTACAGATCCAACGTGGTGTGGGCACCTCCACCAACGGCGACGGCGCCTTCGGCGGCACGATTTCATTGACCTCGGCCACGCCTTCCTTCGTTCCGAGCGCCGAAGTCACAGGCTCCTATGGCTCGTTTAGCACCACCAACTTCGGTGCCAAGGCCTCCACGGGCCTCCTGTGGAAACACCTCATCATCGACGGCGCTTTCCACCAGACCAACACCGACGGCTTTGTCCACGGCACCAAAGGGCGCAGCGGCAGCTACTACGGCGGCCTCACCTGGATGGGTAAGAACTTCGTCATCCGCTATAAGAACATCGGTAACTTCGAGAGAACCGGACAAGCCTGGAACGGCGTGACGGCTGGCAACAACGACATGAGCCTCATGGATGGCACCTACGGCATCCCCACGGGCATCAAGACCTACGCCGATATGTATAAGGTGGGTCTGGGACAGTTCAACTCGCTCTATGAATACCTCGTCACCGACGAGGACGGCAACTTCGTCCAGGATGAGAACGGCCATTACATGACCCAACGCTACCAGATGAACGATGGCACCTACTGGGACCGCACCACCGACAACTTCTGGCAAAACCACAACCTCCTCTCCGCCGCCTGGGAGATCAACGAACACTGGGCGACCACGGCCACGCTACACTACACCTATGGCTATGGCTATTATGAGGAGTTCCGCCCCAACAACAAGCTCTCGAAGTTCGGCATGACCTATTACGATGCTGAAGGCAACCAGGTGAAAAAGACCGACTTCGTCCGCAAGAAAGGGCTGCGTCAGGACACCTACGGCCTCGTGTGGTTCACCCGCTATAAGGACGAGCACTGGAACATCATCGGCGGCATCTCGGCCCAGAACTTCAAAGGCAACCACTTCGGCTATGTGACCTACATCGCCAACGAAGGCGTGGCCAACAAATACCTCTCCAACGGCGACTACAAATACTACGACTCCGACGCCTCCAAGTTCGACGCCAATGCCTTCATCAAGGCGGCCTTCACCTTCTGCGACCATTGGACCGTATTTGGCGATATGCAGTTCCGCTATGTGGACTATAAGACCAACGGCATCAACGACAAGTTCTACAAGGAAAACAGCCAATACTACAACCAAGAGCTTGACATCCACGAGAAGTACCCCTTCCTCAATCCCAAGGGCGGTGTCTCCTTCGACATGGGCGGCCATCACGCCTACGCCTCCGTGGCCTGGAGCCATCGCGAGCCTGAGCGTAACAACTTCACCGACAACGGCTCCTACCCTTTCCCAAGACCCGAGCAACTCCTCGACTATGAGTTAGGATACAACTACAACGGTCGCATCTGGCAAGCTGGTGCCAACTTCTATTATATGGACTACACCGACCAGTTTGTGCAGACGGGTGCCGTCAGCGACATCGGCGAGGCCCTCACCACCAACATCAAGGACTCGTACCGCATGGGCGTCGAGTTGCAGGCTGGCGTGAGCCCCACCAAGTGGTTGACTATCGAGGCCAACGCTGCCTTGAGCCGTAACAAAATCAAGGACTTCGACGAGGTGGTTGAGGATTGGGACAACTGGGACACTGGCACTGCCACCATCCATTACGACAACTCCACTTTGGCCTTCTCGCCCTCGGCCATCCTGAATGGCTTCATCACCTTCCACTACAAGGGCTTCGAGGCCGTTTGGCACACCAACTATGTCTCAAGGATGTATCTCGACAACACCCAGAACCTCGACCGTTCGTTGCCGGCTTTCTCCACGTCAAACGTGAAGTTCAGTTACACCATGAAGCCAGCAAGCCTCCCGAAGGAAGCCGTTATCAGCGTAAGTTTCAACAACATCTTCAACAAGCGCTACGCCGCCAGCGGCTGGGTCTACTCGGCCATCTGCGACAGCTACGGCCACCCCAACGACAACCGCTACTACCAAATCGGCTTCATCCCGATGGCAGGTTTCAACGTGATGGGTAACTTGACGCTGAAGTTCTAAAAAAAATGTATATTTGCAGCGTTAACGTATAAACTAAAACTTACCGACATGAAGAAACTAGTATTGGCAATCATCTTTGCCTTCTGTACGCTGGCAGTGTCAGCACAAGATGCCATCCAAGTGAACTATACAGGTGCGAAGCCCACCATCAGCGATTTCGCATGGGCTTTCTTGTCTGTTGATAATGGTGAAGACGAGTTAGAAGGTGAAGCCGACGAATCGTTCAATGCCATAAAGCAGGCTTGGATCCATCACCGCAATGGCACTCCACAGGATGAGTACGTAACGCTCTCCGTCGATGACAAAAATGGATTCGTGCTCTATGAATGGAAATACGAGGAAAACACGCTTCGGATTGAGATGTGCTATTGGAACGAATCTGACCAAAAGCATAAAATGTTTGCCTATAATGTGTCATGTTTCCAGAATGGCAAATACAATCCCGGCCAATTCGATGGCCTCGTGTTCTGCCGTTACGACAATGCCAAGAGAGAATTGACCTACTGTGAAGCTCCTGGCTTCGAGGTTGAATATGGCACGGATGACGGTGCTTGGGTCTCCTACGACCTGCCGCGTTCCGGCAAGGACATCACTGTCAACTACTGGCATAAAAGCGGCAAGAGACAGAAGACGCTGAAGTGGAACGGGCATGGTTTCAACTTCTAAACACTTAGAATCACTACATCCATTCACTTCGTAGGCAACTTGTCCCTATCTATGTCTGGGGTTACTGCTCCAGCCAGCTCCGCATATCCCAAGGATAATCCGTGGTGATGTAGTCCACACCCAATTGCAGCATCTCCTTGGCTTTTTCGGGCGCGTTGACGGTCCACACGTTGACGGTCATGCCCAGGTCGTGGGCCTCCTTCACCCATTCGGGATGGGCGTCAAACTTACTCCAGTGGTAGTCGATGTCGGTGATTCCCTTGTCTTTCAGTTGTTTGGGCGAGAGGTCGCCTTCGAGGTAGGCCACGGGGACGTCGGGCATGAGCTGTGACAGCATGACGCAGGCGTCGAGGTCGAACGAGATGAAGAAGACGTCGTCGTGCAACTGGTGTTTCCCTATGGCTTCGATGATTTGTCCGATCAGGTGATGGCGTTGGACGGTCGATTCCAGCGGCTTGACCTCGAAAAACAGTCGTCTCTGTTTTTTGCTCTGTTGTTGGTCCTTGAGGGCTTGGCTGCATGCGGCCAGAAACGCATCCATGGTGGGCACGGGTTCGCCGTTTCTCAGGGTGAAAGCGGGCAAAGTTCGCAGCGTGTCGTAAGGGGTCTCGCAAATACGGTGGCCTTGCATGGTGGCGTCGTGGAAGACGATGGTGACATCGTCGGAGGTGATTTGCACGTCGAACTCAGTGCCGTTGAAGCCTTGTTTGAGGGCCAGCTGCATGGCCGCGATGCTGTTTTCGGCCGCGCTTTCAAATTGGTGGAAGCCGCGATGGGCGATGATGCCCGGCTTCTTGGTCTTGGAGACCTTAAAAGTCTGTTGGGCAGTGAGGCCCATGGGGACGATGGCCAGTGCGGCGAGGAAAAGGAGGAAACGTTTCATAAAACCATCAACCCTTTCAAAACATCAACGAAATTGCGGATGTCTTCTTCCGTCGTGTCGAACGCGCACATCCAGCGGACCACGTCGGCGTCTTCGTCCCAGTCGTAGAAGAAGTAATGGTTTTGCAGCTCCTTCCACACCTTGCGAGGCAGCTGGGCAAACACGCCGTTGGCCTGCACGGGATAGACGACCTTCACGCCAGGGATGTCCTTCACCGCCTTATAGAGCAGCTGCGCCATCTTGTTGGAGTGCTCGGCGTTGCGCTTCCAAAGGTCGTTGTCGAAATAGGCGTCGAACTGCGCCGCGATGAAACGCATCTTCGAGCAGAGCTGCATAGCCTGCTTGCGGCGGTATTTGAAGTCGGGACAAACGTCGGGGTTGAGCAGCACCACCGCCTCCCCCATCATCAGGCCGTTCTTGGTGCCACCAAACGACACGGCATCCACGCCGAGGTCGGTGGTCATCGTCTTGAACGTGCAACCCAAGGCCACGGCGGCGTTGCCCAGACGGGCGCCGTCGATATGGACGTACATGTTGTATTCCTTCGCCAATCCCACGATGGCCTTGATCTCGTCCAAGGTGTACAAGGTGCCGAGCTCCGTCGGCTGCGTGATGCTAATCAACTTGGGCTGCGAGTGGTGCTCGAAGCCGAAGCCATGCAGGCGCGTCTTGATCAGCTCGGGCGTCAGCTTGCCGTCGGGCGTGTCAACCGTCAGCAGGCGGCAGCCCACGACACGCTGCGGCGCACCGCATTCGTCGACGTTGATATGGGCGGTCTCGGCACACACCACGGCCTCGTGCGAATGGACCATGGCGTCGATGCACAAGGTGTTGCATCCCGTGCCGTTGAAGGCGAAGAACACCCTCGCCTGCTCGCCAAACTGCTCGCGGAACCGCTGTTCCGTGGCAGCGCAATATTCATCATCGCCGTAGGCCACAGCGTGGTCCTTGTTCACACGGGCGATGGCTTCCAAAACCTCGGGACATACGCCCGAATGGTTGTCGCTTCCAAATCCTCGTTTCATAATCAGTTGTTCAGTTGGGAGTTGTTCAGTTGTTCAGTTGACATGGACCATAGACTATACCGTCATTGCGGACTTGATCCGCAATCTCCTGAATAAAAGAATAATCCTTATTACTCAGGAGATGGCGGATGTCCCTCCGCCATGACGGTCATAGAAAGTATCGTTTTCTATTGTCACAGAGTCTCAAAGTCCAATTACACCATTTTCTTTGCTTCTTCCAGTATCATATTGGCAAAGCGTTCGGCTTCGGCCTCGGTCTTGCCTTCGCTATAAATGCGGATGATAGGCTCGGTGTTCGACTTACGCAGATGCACCCAGCCTTCCTCGAAGTCGATCTTCACGCCGTCGATGGTGGTCACCTGCTCGTTCTTGAACTTCTCGGCAAACTTGGCCAAGATGCCGTCCACATCGGTGGTAGGCGTCAGTTGGATCTTGTTCTTCGACATGAAATAGGCGGGATACGTCTTCTTCAGCTCGGAGCACTTCACCTTCTTCTCGGCCAGCTGTGTCAGGAACAAAGCCGTGCCGACGAGGGCGTCGCGGCCATAGTGCAGCTCGGGATAGATGACGCCGCCGTTGCCTTCGCCGCCGATGACGGCACCCACTTCCTTCATCTTCTCCACCACGTTGACCTCGCCCACGGCAGCGGCAAAGTACTGCTGTCCATGCTTTTGGGTGACGTCACGCAAGGCACGCGTCGACGAGAGGTTGCTCACCGTCGGGCCGGGGGTATGCTTCAGGATGAAGTCGGCCACCGACACCAAGGTGTATTCCTCGCCAAACAGCTCGCCGTCTTCCTTGACGAAGACCAGACGGTCGACGTCGGGGTCGACGACCACGCCGAAGTCGCAGCCCTGCTCCTTGACGTAGCGGCAGATGTCGGTGAGGTTCTGGGCCAACGGCTCAGGCGTATGGGCGAACTTGCCCGTAGGCTCGCAGTTGAGTTCGAGCACCTCCTTCACGCCGAGGGCACGCAGCATCTTGGGGATGGCGATGCCGCCCGTCGAGTTGACCGCATCCACGGCCACCTTGAAGTTGGCTTTCTCTATCACCTCCTTGTTGACGAGAGGCAGTTGGCAGACCATCTCGACATGCTTGTCCATCCAGCCGTCAATTTGCTGATAGGTGCCGATTTCTTCAATCAGGACGAAGTCGAAGTCGTCTTTGGCGGCCACGTCGAGCAGCCAGGCGCCTTCGGCGGCGGAGATGAACTCGCCCTTTTCATTGAGGAGCTTCAGGGCGTTCCACTGTGCGGGGTTGTGGCTGGCCGTCAGGATGATGCCGGCGTCGGCTTTAAGGCCCGTCACGGCGATTTCGGTCGTGGGCGTGGTGCTCAGGCCGATGTCGAGCACGTCGGCGCCCATAGCTTGCAGGGTGCCACAGACCACCTGGTTCACAAGGAATCCCGACAGGCGGGCGTCGCGGCCGACGACGATACGCGGACGCTTCACGCCCTTATGATGTTGCACGAATTTGACGAAAGCAGCGGTGAATTTCACCATGTCGATTGGCGTGAGGTTGTCACCCGGCTGGCCGCCAATGGTACCACGGATGCCGGATATGGATTTGATTAGGGTCATATGGATTTCGGATTTAAAGATTTAAAGATTTAAAGATTTAAAATTTAATGATTTAAAGATTATGGAATGGGGCGTTTTGCACAATTTTGAATATTGAATATTGAATTTTAAATTGGCATATCTATTGCAAAGAAAAATCCAGAATAATCGGATAATGGTCGGATGCCTTCCAGCGGTGGCGTTTGAAAACGAGTGGTGTCACGCCGTCGTTGGCCCAGACGTAGTCGATGCGCAGCAATGGCAGTTTGCCGGCGTAGGTCGGCTTGATGCCGTGTCCCACCTTGGTGAAGGTGTCGACGAAGCCCGCTTTTTGCATCTGGCGGTAGTTGTACGACAGCGGCGGTTCGTTGAAGTCGCCGCAGACGATGACGGGGCCTTCAATCGGGGCCAGCCCCTCAAGCATTTTTTGCAGTTCCTCACTGCGACATTGAAAGGCGAAATTCAGCTTATGCACTAAGGTCTTCCCCAACGCCTCAAGCTCCTGCCGCTCTTGTGGCGTCGTCAGGCTCTCAATCTCGCTGTCGGTAATCATATACGAAAGCAGGTGGACGTTGGCGACGTGGAACTTGCCCTTGTCGCCCGCATCTACAGAGACCATCACGCCGTATGTGTTTTCCTTGGCGAAGTCCGACACATCCGACACCTTTTCGATGGGATACTTGGAGAAGACGACATTGCCGGCATAGTTGTTGTGTCTATTGTAGTAAACATATTGAAATCCAGCCTCTTCCGCAAAGATATCGATACATTTCTGTCTCGTCACACCGCTTTTAAACCCCGCAAACTCTTGGCAACACAAGAGGTCAGGATTCTGTTTGCGCACCATGTCCATGACCTGATTGGCGAAGTCCTCCTGTTTCACCCCACCGTCGACATGCTTGAAGTTGTGCACGTTATAACTCATGATGCGGATGCTACTATCTGCCTCCACCTTCTTACCTCTTGAATATGACTTGCTAAAACCCGGAATGGCAATCATCAAGGCAAGCACCGCTATCCATGCCTTGCGTGATTTCATCAATAGCAACAAAATGAGTATCACAATGTTATAGAAAAGTATTCCCCAAAACGCCAAGCCGAAAAACGTGGTCCAGATGAAGCGATTCGGGTTGACGTAAGCGTTGAGGACACTGAGTGCCATCGCCACCAAGCCGATTAGAGCCAAGAGCGACAAGATAAACACAATCAGTTTCCCGAAAAAACCTCTCTCTCTCCTTTCCATGTCACTTGCTGTTTTTAAAAAGGAAATCCTTCTCTTCTTTCGACAAGCTTTCGTAACCGCTCTTGGCGACCTTGTCGAGGATGGCGTCGATGTCGCGCTCTTTCTGTGCCTTTTGGTAGTTGTACTCTTCATCCGAACGCGGCACCTTGTCGTAGACCTCCTCGTAACGCGTGTATTTCTTGCGGTTTTTCAATGAATTAAACCAGTTTTTTATGCTGAAATCGCCCGTCATACCTCCATGTCTTTTCCAATAAAGGATGATAAGGAAACCGATCAACATGCCTCCTAAATGCGCAAAATGCGCGATGCCATCCGTAGAGCGGAAGATGCCTTCGAAAAGCTCGATAACAATCATACCTATGATGAACCACTTGGTTCTTATAGGAACAAGGAAATACAAATAAATATAGTTGTTTGGCCACATCATGCCGAAGGCTAACAGAAGTGCGTAGACAGCACCTGACGCACCCACTGAAACATGCGCCCCTGGCACCAACATATTGAGCAATCCAGCACCAATACCGCAAACAAGATAATAGAAAAGGAATCGTTTGGATCCCCAATAGTTTTCAAGCGCCGAGCCAAACATCCACAACGAAAACATATTGAAAAACAGATGGTCGAAACTGCCGTGCATGAACATATAGGTCAGCGGCTGCCAAATACGGAACAAGCCTGTCGACAAGCTCCAAATTCCTAAGTAATAATTCAGATTGATGATGCCTTGCTTCAACAACACATAATAAGCAAAATACATCAACACGTTGATAATCAGCAGGTGTTTCACAATGGTGGGCAACACCTTGAAACCAGTAGGACTGTATTGTTCGTTCATTTGAATTGTTCCTCCATATTCATTACAACATAAATCTTTTTTCCATTGGGTGCGACTTCGGCAACGCTACATGCAAACAGCTGGTCGACAAGGTTTTGCATCTCCAACTCAGAGAGTTTGGTCTGTGCCTTGATGCAAAGCTGCGACGCCATCGTCTTGGCCAGGTTGAGTTTCCTATCCAGCTGCAAGTCGGTGCGGTTGATCTTATAGTTGTCCAAAACCTTCTCCAACAGCGCCACGGCATCGCTACCTTCTGCGTCGGCAGGCGTGCCGTTAATCATAAAGGTCGTAGGATTGACTTGTTCCAATACGAAACCAAGGTTTTCCAACTCAGGCAGCATCTCTTTCAACAGCGAGGCGTCGTTCACGTTGAGCGTCAAAGCTTGCGGAAACAGTTCCTGTTGCGAGATGCCGTTGCTATTCTCCATCTCTTTCAGGTATTTCTCGAACAGCACCCTGAAATGTGCCAGGTTTTGGTCGACGACCAACAACCCCGACTTCACCGCCGTTACGATATACGACTGGTTCACTTGCAGATACTGCGATTTCGTTTCCTGCTTCGGCTCGGCAGGCTCTTCCTCCATGTCGGTACGGTCGCCATAGAGTACACGCCAGTCGCCAGGCGTGTGATAGCTCTCTTTGGGCATCGATGTGTCCCAATGCGTCTCACGTGGCGACGATTCTTTCCTGAAAGGATTGAAATTCGGGTCGATGGGCACATTAGGCATCGACAAAGGATTGCCCATACTCATCGCCAAGCCAAAGTCGTTGTTCAGGTCGGCCGACTCGTCGAAGTCGATCATCGGCGAGAGGTTGTGTTGGCCAATGGCTTTACGCACAGCAGCATGCAAAATGGCATACACCACTTTGACATCCAAGAAGTTGACCTCGGTCTTGGTGGGATGGATGTTGATGTCGATATCCGACGGGTCCACTTCGATATTCAAGAAATAGCCCGGAATACTATCCTGAGGAATCATCTCCATGTAGGCGTTTTCGATGGCATGGTGCAGGTAGGCGTGTTTGATGAAACGCTTGTTGACGAAGAAATACTGCTCGCCACGGGTCTTCTTGGCATATTCCGGCTTGACGATATAGCCTTCGATGCAGACACGCTCGGCCTCCTGTTTGACAGGCAGCAGGCGTTCCTCGTAATTGTTGCCGAACAGGCCCATGATGCGTTGCTTGAGGTTGCCGGGGTAAAGATGATAAATCTCTTTACCATCGCTGGTCAGCGTAAAGCCAATCTCAGGGTTCATCAGCGTGACGCGGGTGAACTCCTCCACGATATGTCGCATCTCAGCTTGGGCCGACTTGAGGAAGTTGCGGCGTGCGGGGACGTTGAAAAATAGGTTCTTCACCGTAAAAGTGGTGCCAGGCTGCATAGGCACGAGGGTTTGTTCCTTCACCACCGAGCCTTCGTTGACGATCTTCACGCCCACTTCGTCCTCTTTGCGGCGTGTCTTCAGCTCCACCTGCGCGATGGCGGCGATGCTGGCCAAGGCCTCGCCACGAAAGCCCATGGTGCGGATGGCGAACAGGTCCTCCGCCTTGCTGATTTTGGAGGTGGCATGACGTTCAAAACAAAGGCGGGCATCGGTTTCCGACATGCCACAGCCGTTGTCGACGACCATAATCATCGCCTTGCCGGCGTCTTTCACCACCAAGTCGATTTGTGTGGCACCAGCATCCAAGGCGTTCTCCATCAGCTCTTTGACGGCAGAGGCCGGTCGTTGTATCACTTCGCCTGCCGCAATTTGGTTGGCGACGCTGTCGGGCAAAAGTTTGATGATGTCAAGCATAGCTTATTTCCCCATCAATCCACGAACCACATTGGTCATCAGCGGCGTACAGAAGATGAAATAAAACAGGAAGGCCACAAACACGCCCAGCACGATTCTGCGAATCAGCTTGGCTCGTTGTTCCTCCTTGCTTTCCTCGTCTTTTTGTACGCTCCAGCTCTTGCGCATCTTGATGCGCAGTTGCTCTTCGTGGCTCAGTTTGGAATCGAGGCCTGCGGCGGCCTTCTTCTCTTCCCACTCTTGCATTTCGGGGTCGAAATAGCGGGGTCTATAGTTGAATTTCTTTGGGGTATGCCGATAAAAGAATCCCATGGTCTGTCGTTTTTTAGTGTTTAAAGATACCTATCAATCCGGGTATTCGCCGTCTTCCTCGCCCGAGGTGTCCATTTCGTCGTCGCTGAGGGCTTGGTCACACTCGAGTGTCGACCACTTGCCGTTCCAAGTGGCTTCGAGTCGCGTGAGCATCTCGTCGAGTTGGCTGATTTCGTCATCGGGGATTGCGGCCGACTGCACCAGGTTGTCATAGTCGGAACGCAAGCCCAGTATGCCGAAGTTCAGCATCTGCAAATCGTCGCAATCAGAAGTGGTATTGATTTGGCTTTCAATGGATAGTACTTCTTCTTCCATGGCTTTATACTGCTTTGAAGGTCCACGGTTGCACGAGTACAGGCACAGCACGAAAGCCGTCAGCATCGCTAAAATGAGTGATTGTCTGTTCATGAGTAGGTATTATTCTTTCAGGCTTCAAAAATACACAAAAAAAACGAGACCAACCCCGAAACGGAAAGAAGAATTTCGTCATGGTTCAAGTTTCATAATAAAATAAGGTGTATTATTGGTCAAAAAAGGCACAAATCTCGCCTGTAATCCTATCAAAATCAAACTCTTATAAGTTATTAACAAAATCTGTTGATTTCTTTTCGGCAAAAAACGAAACCAGTTTGTTGAAAATTGGTTCGGCAATTCAAAGGAATGAATTATATTTGCACGGTTTTAAAGGTCAAATTGGAAACGAAACAAAATGAAAATCAATACAATCAACTCAATTATTAACATTAAATTATCATCTATGAAAAAGTTACTTACTTTTTTCGTGGCTATGATTGCCTCCATTAGCTTGATGGCCCAGGTGACCACTTCGAGCATTAGTGGAAAAATCACGGACAACAACAAGGGTACGCTTCCGGGCGCCACGGTTGTTGCCACGCACACCCCTTCGGGTTCACAGTATTATGCTGTGGCCGATGCCAACGGTAACTACCGTTTGCTCAACATCCGTCCCGGTGGTCCTTACACGATTGAGTACCGCATGGTCGGTTTCCAGACGGTCAAGCAGGAAGGCGTCGTCGCCAACTTGGGTGAGACCAAGATCTTGAATGTCCGCCTTAACGAGGAAGCCATTGGCTTGGGCGAAGTCTCCATCGTGGCCGATGCCGTCAGCAATGGCATGGACAGCGACCGCGCTGGTGCCACCACGGCCATCAGCAACGAGCAGATCAATACCCTGCCCACCGTTTCCCGTAGCTTGAACGATGTGTTGTCCCTGACGCCTCAGGCTGCAGCCACTTCCAATGGTCTGGCCATCGGCGGCGGCAACTACCGTCAGTCCTACGTCACCGTTGACGGTGCTGCTTTCAACAACGCCTTCGGTATAGGCGGCAACCTGCCTGCTGGCGGTAGCCCCATCTCCTTGGACGCTCTTGAGGCTATGACCATCAACGTCACGCCTTTCGACGTCCGTCACAGCGGCTTCACTGGCGGTGCCATCAATGCCGTCACCAAGAGCGGTACCAACAACTGGCACGTCAGCGTGTATGACTACTTCACCAACGACGGTCTCATGGGTACCAAGTACGGCAAGAAAGACGAGTTCGGCAACTATCCCGATCGTCTGAAGCTCAACAAATCCTTGGACAACACCGTTGGCATCAGCGTTGGCGGTCCCATCGTAAAGGACAAGTTGTTCTTCTTCGTGAACTTCGAATACCAGAGCGACGTTGACCCCGGCCAAACCCACTTTGCCCGCAACAGCGAAGACGACGATTTTGGCGGTGCCACGCAATACAACCGTCCTACCGTCGAAAAGATGGAAGAAATCAGCAACTATCTGCAAACCACTTACGGCTACAACCCTGGCCGTTACCAGAACTACAGCGCCAGCACTCCTGACTACAAACTGTTGGCCCGTTTGGACTGGAACATCACCGACAAGGACAAGTTCAACATCCGCTACAGCTTGGTGAAGAACAAGTATTCATCCGCTCCTTCAAGCTCCATCAACCCGCTCTCTGGCTCGGTCTACAACCGTAACACCTATGGCCGTACTTCCGAATACGCCTTGTATTTCGAGAGCAGCCGTTACTTCCAAGAGCAAAACTTCAGCTCGGTGGCTGCCGAATGGAACCACAGCTTCCTGAGCGGTCGCGGCAACAACATGTTGCGTGCCACCTACTCACGCCAGAACGAGCCTCGTAGCTTCGTGGGCGACCTCTTCCCCACCGTCGACATCCTTGAACCTCTGGAGGATGGCACTCCTGCCGTTTACACCTCCTTCGGTCCCGACCCGTTCACCTATGGTAACCTCCGTGACGTTCAGACTGTCGTCGTCACCGACGAAGTGAGCTATGCCACTGGCATCAACAACTTCACCTTTGGTGCCCAATACGAGTTCGACAACACCAAGAACGGCTTCATGCAAGGTGGTGCCGGTTACTATGTGTACAACTCATGGGAAGACTTTATGAACAACGCCGATCCTCGCGCTTTCGCCATCACCTATGGTAACAACGAAAAGCACGAGCAAGTGTATCCTTACTTCAACTACATGCAAGGTTCTCTCTACGCACAAGACGAAATGACCTTGAGCGAACGCTTCAAGCTGTCACTCGGTCTCCGCGTCGAATTGCCTTGGTATCCTTCGATTGCCGAGTTCAACACCAACAAGGAGTTTGACTCGCTGGCTTCCGTTGAGTCTTACTACACCAGAGAAAATGGCGAAGCTGTTGCCTCCAGCATCTATGGAATGTCGACCGCCGACATGCCTAAGGCTCGCGTGAACTTCTCACCCCGTTTGGGCTTCAACTGGGACCTCACCGGCGAACGTAAGTACATCATCCGCGGTGGTTCGGGCCTCTACACCGGCCGTCTGCCTTTCGTGTGGATTGTCTCCACTGTGGGTAATTCCAACTGCTTGCAGAACCAATACATCAACAGCAACACCGAGACCCAGATCCACTTCCCGGCAGCTGGTAACACGAATCCCGAGGGTATCATCGCCGCCAACAGCGACTTACTGCTGACCGGCGACCTGCCGGCTCCTCAGTCCACCACCATCATGGACAAGAACCTGCGCATGCCTCAATCCTGGAAGAGCAGCTTGGCCTTCGACATCACCATCCCTGGCGACATCAAATTCACTGCTGAAGGCATCTACAACAAGGACATCACCTCTGTTGCCGTCACCAAACTCGGCCTCGTGCAAGATGGCACCATCCAACTCCCCGGCGAACCTGGTGAAAGAATCGTCTGGAAGGACGAAGGAATCCACAACTCGCTCAACAGATCCGTCACTCCTTACTTAATTACCAACACCGACAAGAAGAACAATGGCTACTACTACAGCATCACCGGTCAGTTGAGCAAGGACTTCAAGTGCGGTCTCAACCTGATGGCTGCCTACACGTATGCTGAGGGCAAGAACGTCACCGACGGTATCGGCGACCAGATTACCTCTGCCTACAACACCAACGCCTTTGGCATCAATGGCTCCAATGTCCATGAACTGGGCTACAGCAGCTACGTCAGCCCTCACCGTCTGCTCTTCAACCTCGGCTGGACCTGGCATATTGGCCAACACACCACTGAGACTGTCGGCCTCTACTACGAAGGCTTCAACCACTGCTACATTGGCAGCTTCAGCTACACCCGCTACAGCTACACCATGACCAGCAATGTGAATGGTGACGGTGGTTCCAACAGCTTGGCCTACATCCCCACCGAAGCTCAACTCATGGCTGACAACACGCCTTACACCAACCCTGAAGAATTCAACGACTTCATCAAGGCTGACAAGTATCTGAGCGCTCACCGTGGTATGTATGCCGAACGTGGTGGTGCCATTGCTCCTTGGAGACACACCTTCAACTTCAAGTATGAGAGAACCTATAAGTTCAAGGCTGGCCCGAGCATCAGCGCTGGCATCGACATCAAGAACCTCGCCAACCTGTTCTACAGAGGCTGGGGCAACATGCAGCGCCTGAGCAGCAGCGACATCGTGAAGCTCACCGGTAACGGCAGCGAAGAAAGCCCCTACCAGTACACCTTCACCAATCCTACTTGGAATGTCTACGCAAGCACCTATTCCACTTGGTCGGCTGCTTTGAACCTCCGTTTCAACTTCTAATCGGAAGGTTTCTCAATCCAAAAAGCACCTCGTTTCGAGGTGCTTTTTTTGTTGCCCATGAGGCATAACAAAAGCGGGATGAGCTTGACTCATCCCGCTTTTCGTCTAAGAAGAGCGCTTCTTTATTCCTCAGCGATCTTCAGCTTCTCTTCAAGGACCTTGAGGTCTTCCTTGGCCTTGTTGATCTTCTTCTCGTACTCGGCACGCATCAGCTCCGAGTTCTTGCTGTTGGAGAAGAAGCCAATGTTGTTTTCCATGGCTGCGATTTCATCGCGCAGCTTCTGGATGCGGGTCTGCAACTTGTTGCCTTCCCTACGCACACGGTCGCCAGCGTTCGGGTCGTCCTTCCAAGTCTCCATCATCTCACGGAAGTCGTTAGTCGAAGCCTCGTTCTGGTTCTTGCGCATCGTATCGAAGAAGCCGTCGATGAGTTCGCGGTACTCCTTATTAATAGCATCCTTGTGCTTCATGGGCACGTAGCCGATTTCGATCCAACGCTTCTGGAAGGCCTTGATGGCATCCATGTTCTCGTTGCGGTTGGGGCCCACTTGGAAGGCCTTGATTTCCTCCAGCAGGGCTTTCTTGGCAGCGAGGTTGGCTTCCTCTTCGGTGCGGCGACCGCTGAAGTGCTCGTTCTTGCGGGTGAAGAAGGTGTCGCAGGCGGCGCGGAAACGCTTCCAAATCTTGTCGGCATGACGCTTCGGCACAGGGCCGATGGTCTTCCATTCTTCCTGGAGCTTCTTCATCTGCTCCGTGGCATTCTTCCATTCGGTCGACTCCATCAAGGCTTCGGCTTCGATGCAGAGCTGGGTCTTACGTTCGAGGTTCTCGGTCTGACGGTCTTTCAAGCCAGCGAAGAAAGCCTTCTTCATGGCGAAGAACTTATCCATGGCGCCACGGAAACGCTGCCAGATCTCTTCGTTCTCCTTCTTGGCGGCAGGGCCGATGGTCTTCCACACGCCGAAGATTTCGGACAGCTCGTCCGACTTCTTCTGCCAGGCATTGACGCTGGTATAGTCTTCGGCGATCAGCTCTTCAGCCTTTTCGCACAAGGCCTTCTTGGCTTCCAGGTTGCCGGATTGTTCTTCCTCGATTTGGGCGTAATGCTCGCGGCGGATTTGGTTAATCTTGTCGGTAGCAGCCTTGAAGCGTTCCCAAATCTCGTCTTTCTTGTCTTGCGGCACTGGACCTACTTCCTTCCATTCCTCATGCAGCTTCTGCAGGGCCTTGAAAGCCTTGGTGATGGCCTTCTCGTCGAGGAGTTCCTCGGCTTTTTCGCAGAGTTCGATCTTGGCGTCGAGGTTCTTCTTCATGTCGAGGTCACGCAGCTCGCGGCCGATACGGACTTTGTCGAAGAACTTCTCCACGAGGAAGTGGTAGTTGTTCCAGAGGTTAGAGTTCTCGGCAGCCGGCACGGGGCCGATTTCCTTCCAGCGGTCTTGCAAGGCGCGGAAGTCGTCGTAGGTCTTCTTCAGCGTGTCGTCGGAGGCGATAATCTCCTTCAGCTCATCAAGGATGGCTTGTTTCTTGCCCAGGTTCTCGACCTTTTGCTTCTCCATGTCTTCGTTCTGCTTGGCGCGGTTGGCCTTGAAGATGCCAAAGGCGGCGTTGAAACGTTGCTCGATGGGGTCTTCCACGTGTTGGAAGCTCTCAGCCTCGCCACCGCCTTGGATGAACTGGCTGAGTTCGTTGTCCATATCTTCCTTGTTCAACTTATTGAAATGGAGACGAATGGCAGCAACTTTGTCCTTGATCTTCTGGACATCGGCTTCCTGCACGAGTTCTTCGAGCATGACCACCAGTTGCAGTTTGTTGAGACCGTCCAATTCGTTGTTGTCTTCAACCACTTCCTCTTCGTCCAGTTCGGGATTATCCACCATTTCTGGAAGCACCTCTTCGTCCATGGAAGCGGGTTGGTCTAAGGCTCCGACCACGAGGGTGTGAGCCTCAACTCTCACCTTGCCGGGCAGGATGCTGGGTTGAATCAATTTGACAATCTTCTTTTTCTCGTTACCGTCGATGGCTTTCTTGGGAGCCTTCGTCGTCATTGCATTCTCAATACCTTCCTCAGCGGCAGGGTTTTGAGTCATTTGTTCGTTGTTTTCCATTTCAATTCGTTTTTATGATCAAGGAAGCGCCTTGACCCTATTATACATAATAAGCGTGCAAATATAGGAATAAAATGATAAGTGTCGACAATTTTTCGTTATTTTTCGCTTAGTCTGTTTTGCTGTTTGGAACCAGACTTTATGGCGAGCGGGAAAACAGAGTCGGGAATTGAACATATTGCACTGTAATTCAACGAATAACGAAATTTCTTCAAAAAAAGTAGCGAAAAACGATTGTGGATAAAGGAAAAAAGACTATTTTTGCACCGCAATTCACAGCCGAGGAGAGGTGGGTGAGTGGCTGAAACCAACAGTTTGCTAAACTGTCGTATCCAGCAATGGGTACCGGGGGTTCGAATGCATCGTCTTTTTTTTCGGGGTATGGCGCAGTCCGGCTAGCGCACCTGCTTTGGGAGCAGGGGGTCGAAGGTTCGAATCCTTTTGCCCCGACGGTTGAACGAAAAAAGGAGTCAGTGACTCCTTTTTTCGTTTTATACTTACCTTTCCCTTCTATCAATGACCTCCTTCAATTTATACCGGTCACCCGTGGACTTCCCGATGGCGTCGATAAACTGCCGGTCGTAACCTGGCGTCTCGTAACCCCAGCGCTGGAAATCATCGTTTTTGTCGACACGCTTCACCACTTGGTCGTTGTATTTCACAATCAGGTATTTAGCCAACTTATCCCAACGCTGCATCATCTTTTCGGTGTAAGCGATGCTCTTCTTGTTGAGGTAACTCTGCCGGTCGGCAGGCATCATGTCCTTGATGGCCACAAGCACGCTGTCTTGGTCGGCGAAGTAATAGTCCTCAAGCTCGTTTTGTGCCTTGCGGAGGTCGCCGACCATCATCGAATAGCGCGGATAGACCATGTTGGCCACCCAGTTGTTCATCCAGAAAGCCGACTGGTCGCTGAACTCATTGCGCAGGTTGTTCTCGGGACGGAAGGCGTCGGGCACCTGAGTGAGGCAGCAGTAGAGCGGCACATAGGCCACCATGTTGGCATCGTCACAATTGAACCAGGTGACGCCACCCACGTCGTTGGGCAGCCATGAGCGCATCTGGCAGGTCATGGTGAAGCCTGACTGCTGCGTGGCGATGGGACGTTCACGATAATACGGGATGCTGTCGCTGTCCTTAAAATGCATCGGCAGCGGGCGGATGGGCATGCCCCAAGGGCCAGCAGTCATGTCGGCGGTCATGTCGAGAGGCGTGCCTTCAAAATGGTCGCGCATGTCGGCTTGCAAGTCACGCAACGAGAGCGGCTTATCGGGTTTGATCCACAGCGGCAGGTGGTCGCATTGGTCGAAGTCGCCGTTGATGTAAGGCAGGTATTTGTCCATCTCATCGTGGCTGTAGTGATGACGGAAGAAACTCCACACGCGGGCGTCGGCATAGCGCACGTTCTCGAAGTCGATGGGGCAATAGGCATCGCGGAACGAGAAGTCCTCATCCTTGCCCTCATAGAATCCCCATTCTTTTGCAAAGCTGATGACGTCGGCAGCATAGACACATTCCACCTCGGGGCGCTTGATGTGTTTGAGGTTCTTGCTGCTGATGCTAGTGTATTTCCCTTTCTTCTCCAACGGAAACTGCCTGATTCTACTTAGGTTGGCATGGGCGCAGATGCAGTCGTCAGGGATGCGTAAAGCCACCCAAACGGCGCCTTTATTGCCTGGCCCTTTGCCAATGATTTCCACAATCCATGCCTCGTTGGGGTCACAAATGGTGAGCGTCTCGCCGCTACTATTGTAGCCGTATTCCTCGACCAATTCCGCCATACATTTGATGGCCTCACGGGCGGTGGCCGAGCGTTGCAACGCCAAGCGCATCAAGCTGAAATAGTCGAGCAGTCCTTCTTGGTTGACCAAGATGAGTCTGCCGTCGAAGGTGGTCTCCACGATGGTCACCTGCTTCTCGTTCATCAAGCCGACGACGTTATAGGTGTATTCCACCTGTTTCACATATTGGCCTTCGTGGGACGGTCCCCAGCCGCGAATCTCAATCAACTCGCCGGGTTCATGCCGCCCTGAGGGGCTATAGAACAAAGAGCCGGAGAATCCGAAGCCATCGCAGTTGTAGGTACACATCACGCTGCCGTCGGTGGAGGCTTTCTTGCCTACGATGAGGTTGGTGCAAGCCCATGCGGAATCGAGGCATAAGGACGCAAATAGGGTTAGTAGAAGGAGTTTTTTCATTAGGGTGGCATTTAAAAAACGAAGGAACGGCGATGGCCGTTCCTTCTTCATTTGTATTACATTAAACTTATTCTTCCGTCAAGTCGACGACAGGAGCCTCGGGGGCGTTCTTTTTCACCGATGCGATGCCGTTCTTCATGTTGACAGGGTTGGCATACATCTGGCTCGAGCCGATGATTTGGCCGTTGCTGGCCATCAAGTTGAAGTAAGGTTTGCCATTGGAGGCTTCCTTGACGGCGAAACGCTTATCGTCTTGGCAGTTTTTCTTGACGGATTCGATGCCGTTGAGGCACGAAGCCTTGGTCTTGTAGCCTTCGCTGGTGAGGATGACTTGGCCGTTGGTGGCTTTCAGATTGAACTGGAACTCGCCGTTCTTTCTGGTTTTAATTTCAAATTTACCCATAATTATCTGTTTTTAAAGTTGGTTTACGCTGCAAATATACATTTTTTCCTTCGCTCAACAAAAAAACGTAACATTTTTTCACTGCAGACGCGACAAAAGCTCGTCACGATAGCTGGCACCCACCGGCACCTTGTTGCCTGCCACGGTCACGTCCGACTTGTCCAAGTCCTGTATGTGCTTGAACGAGACGATGTAAGACTTGTGGACGCGCACGAAACGGTCTTTAGGCAACAGCTCCTCCAGGTCCTTCAAGGCAAACAAAGCCGTGATGCGACGTTGGGTGGTGTGGAAGGTAACGTATTCATGCTGACCCTCGATGAAAAGCAGGTCGTCATAGTTGATTTTGTAGAGTTTGTAGTCGGCCTTCACCGTGATGAAATCGTTAGACTTGCTAATGTCGGCAGCCTGTTTCGGCGTCTCTTCCGCCTTGGGCTGCACATTGCCAATGGCTTTACGGATGGCCTGGAAGAAACGCGGGAAGTCGAAAGGCTTGAGGAGATAGTCGACGACGGCCAAGTTGAAGGCATCGACGGCATACTCCGAATAGGCCGTAGTGAAGATGACGGCGGGCTTTTTCTCTAGGCCCTTCACCAGCTCAAGACCAGTCAAGTCGGGCATCTGGATGTCAAGCAGCATGATGTCGACTCGATTGTTTTCCAAGGCCTCCATCGCCTCGAAAGCGTTGGAGCAGGTAGCCACCAAATGCAGCGACTCCACCTTAGAGACATAGTCCTGCAACAGCTTCCGGGCCAGGTATTCGTCATCAACGATGATTACGTTGTATTTCTCGTTCATAGTTCTATCTTGACTTTATAGATTCCTTTATCTTGTTCAATATCAAAAACATAATCTTCTCCATAATGCAACATCAAACGTTGTTGCACGTTGTTCAGTCCAATGCCCGACTTCTTCGTCTCGTTGACAGGCACCAGCGTTTTGGCGTTCTCGGCCACCGTATTCTCCGCCTCAAAACAGAATTTGTTGCCCCTCTGCTGCACCTTGACGTGCACATAGCCCTCGGGATGCGTCTCCAAACGGCTGTATTTGAAGCAGTTCTCAATGATGGGTTGCAGCAGCATGGGGGCAATCATGAAATCAGCCTTTTCCACGTCTTGCTCCAGCACCACATCACGCGGACCCGCCATACGCATCATCTGGAAGTCGATGAAGTTCTCGATATAGTTGATTTCCTTACTCAATGGTATCGTATCGGCCTGGCAGTCGACAAGCACATAACGCAACATCTCGGAGAGCTTCAACACGCCATTGGCGGCATTGTCGTCGCGAGTATAAACCATTGAATATATGTTGTTTAAGGCGTTAAACAAGAAATGCGGGTTGATCTGCGACTTCAGGTAACGCAGCTCCATGTCCAGCTTCTCGCTTTTCAACTTATCAGAAATGATTTTCTCCTCGTCTTCTTTACGTTGATAATAGAAAATCACAGTGAGTGCATAAACGGCAATGAACCAAACCAAACGCACCAAGTAAGACACAACAAAACGAGAAATCTCAAAAATATCGGCGAACGGCTCCCCAACGATGAAATGCAGCAGGCAGGCATCGAGTGATATCGAAGCAAGCGACCAAAACGGGATGACAAAAACCGACGACAAGATGAAGAGCACCAGCCTGTTCTTTTTCAGCATAAAGGCGATCAACACCTTATTGATGATGGTCACCAACAGCACCACCATGCCCACGAAGCAAAGCGAGCTGGCCAGTCTGAAAAGATAGTTTTGGTTGGAATGGACAGCAAAAAAGATGACGAACAGCACAATCCACACCACACCCCATTTGTAGAGGCGCTCCATCAAGCTGAGGTTAGCCGTCGGCAAGGTGCGCAAAGTCCTATTCTTCATCTCCGAAATTTTGATTGCAAAGATAAGACGAATCAGAAGATTAGCGCCTAATTTTCAACAAAAATCCTCAAGTCTTCAATTTTTTCGTTGAGTCGATGAATTTATTCGTTGAAATGTAGGGCAACACAACACAATAATTCCTACTTTTGCACCTTATTTAAATAAATGGTCTTTTTTCAAGAAATTGTATATATGAAAAAACTGATTTTCAACATCATAACTATCGCGGCATTGTTTGCAGCCCCATTGTTTGGAATCGCACAAGAAGAAGGTTCGGCACTTATTCAGACTCAAGCGCCTCAGCCTTTGCAGCTTACCCTCGACCAAGCCTTGGAGATTGCCCTTTCGGAGAACAACACTATCAAAATTGCCGACATGACCGTCGAAAAGACCGGCTATGCGAAAAAAGGCAGCTATGCCACGCTCTATCCCAACATCAGCATCAGTGGCTCCTACCAACGCACCTTGCAGAAGCAGGTGATGGTGATGGACATGGGCGGTCAGCCGATGGAAATCAAGGTGGGTCGCGACAACAACATCAGCACCTCGGCCACGGCGAGCATGCCTTTGGTGAACGCCTCGTTGTGGGAGAGCCTCAAGCTCTCAGGTATGGACGTGGAGATGGCCGTGGAGCAAGCCCGTTCCTCAAAAATCGCCATGGTGAAGCAGGTGAAACAGGCCTTCTACGCCGTGCTGCTGGCACAGGAGGCGTACAACGTCATGAACCAGGTCTACGAAAACGCACAGAAAAACTTCGAGAAGGCCGACCAACGCTTTAATGTAGGCAAAGCCTCGGAGGTGGAACGCCTGCGCGCCCAAGTGACGATGCTGAACGCCGAGCCTAACGTGTCGAGCGCCGAGAACGCCGTCCTCTTGGCCACCTGGCAGCTGAAAGCCGTCATGGGCATCGACCTCGGCACCGAGGTGGAAGTGGTCGGCAACCTGAATGACTACACGGACATGATGCTCACGCCATACGCCTCGGAAGACGACCTCAGCAAAAACAGCTCTCTCATGCAACTCGACATCCAGGACCGCATGCTTGAGTCGACCATACGCATGCAGAAGAAGCAATACATCCCAACGCTGGCGGCGAGCATCAACTACAACTACAGCGCCATGGGCGACGACGAGCTGCGTTGGTTCCCCTCCTCCACCGCTGCCCTAAGCCTCAGCATCCCCGTCTTCGACGGACTGCAGAAACACTACACCATCAAACAGACCAAGGTGACGCGCAACATGCTGGCCTTGCAACGCGAGGACACCGAACGCAACCTGCGCATCGCCATCCGCAACTTCAACGACCAGATGGCCCTCTGCGTCAAAAACTATGAAGCCGCCAACGCCACGGTGGGCATCGCACAGAAGAGCTACGACATCTCGGAGAAGATGTTCGAGGTCGGCAAGGCCACGCAGGTCGAGCTGAACGACGCACAAGTCTCGCTGATGCAGGCACAACTCACGCAGGCTCAGGCCGTTTACGACTTTATGGTCACCAAAGCCTCGCTGGATGAATTGATTGGAAAGGAAGAATAATGTTGTCAGCAATCAGCTCAGTTTATGCAACGCTGAAAGCAGGTTAAAATAATGAATCTTTGAATCATGAATCTTTGAATATTAAATCTTTGAATATTAAACACATACAAATGAAATACCTCAAACTTAGTATCATCGCTTTCGCCGTTGTCGCCATGATGACGGCTTGCGGACAAAAAGACAAGTCCACTGCCACTACAGAGCAAAACGTCCCTCAGGCCGCTCCCGTGGTCAGCGTCATCACGGCCCAGGCCGAAGACGTCGAAATCACCAACACGTTCACTTCCAACATCGAGCCGTTCGCCATCAACAACATCGTCTCGCAGACGGCGGGACGTATCGTGAGCATCAAGGCTGAAGTGGGACAACAGGTGCGCAAGGGACAGCTCCTCGCCACCATGGACGACGTGAACCTGGCCAAGACCCGTATGCAGTATGTCAACGACTCGACCGAGTTGGCGCGTCTCACCGAGCTTTACAACATCGGTGCCGTCGCACAGTCAGACTACGACATGGCCAAACTCGCCTTGAACGTCACAAAGAAGACTTACCAAAACCTGGCCGAGAACACCTATCTCCGCAGCCCCATCAACGGCGTGGTGACGGCCCGCAACTACGACAAAGGCGACATGTACAGCATGGCTCAGCCCATCTTCGTGGTGCAGCAAATCCAACCCGTCAAAATGCTCATCAACGTGTCGGAGACCCTGTTCACCAACATCAGCAAGGACATGGACTTTGACATCACCGTTGAGTCGTATCCTGGCGAGACCTTCCAAGGCAAGGTGAACCTCATCTACCCCACCGTCAGCGCGTCGACACACACCTTCCCCGTTGAAATAGTCTGCCAAAATGCCGACCAAAAGCTGCGTCCAGGTATGTTTGCCCGCGTGACGGCCAACTTCGGCACCAACCACCACGTGGTCGTCCCCGACGGCGCCGTGGTCAAGCAGCAAGGCTCGGGCGAGCATTTCATCTATGTGCTGCAACCCGACGGCACGGTGAAATACCAGCTCGTGGAAGTCGGCAAGCGCCTCGGCAACAGATATGAGATCGTCAGCGGCATCAACGAAGGCGACAAGATCGTCACCGAAGGACAGATTCGTTTGAAGGACGGAGTGAGTGTTACGGTAAAATAATGAACAATGAGTTTACAACGTACAGCAGTAAATAATGCAGTGACGACGGCCTTGGTGTTTGTCGCCATCGCCATTTTCGGTATCTATTCCTTGATGAACCTCTCCATCAACCAGCTTCCCGACATGGAGACCAACTTCATCATGGTGCTGACCAACTATCCGGGCGCCAGCGCAGAAGATATCGAGACCAATATCTCCAAGACTTTGGAAAACACCCTCAACGCCGTGCCCGACCTGAAGCACCTCTCCTCCACTTCACGTGAGAACACCTCGGTCATCTCCATGGAGTTTGAGAGCGGCATCGACATTGAGGAAGCCACCAATAACGTGCGCGACAAGTTGGACATGGTACGAAACTACCTGCCCGACGGCGCCACCAACCCTGTGATTTTCAAGTTCAACGCGGAAGACATGCCTATCATGCTGCTCAGCGTGACGGCCAAAGAGAGCCTGCCCGCCTTGGAGAAAATCATCGACGACCGCATCACCACGCCTTTGGCCCGTGTGAGCGGCGTGGGCACGGTGTCGGCCAACGGTGCACCAAAACGTGAGATTCAGGTCTACGTCGACCCCAACAAACTGGAAGCCTACAACCTGACCATCGAGTCGATTTCATCGACCTTGATGTATGAAAACCAGAACATTCCCTCGGGTTATATCGACATCGGCTCCAACACCTACAACCTGCGCGTCGAGAAGCAGTTCCGTTCCGCCAAGGAGATGGAAGACATCGTGGTCGGCTCGCGCAACAACGCCCCGGTCTACCTCCGCGACGTGGCTCGCGTCATTGACGGCCCGGAAGAGCGTTCCCAGGAGTCGTTCAGCAACGGCGTGCAAGGTGCCACCATCGTGATCCAGAAGCAGACCGACGCCAACGCCGTGAACGTCATCAAAGGCATCAAGAAGCAGCTGAAAGAAATCGAGAAGACCTTGCCCTCCGACGTGAAAGTCACCATCATCGTCGACGGCTCCACCAGCATCATCAACTCCATCGGAAGCTTGCGCAACACCATCTTCATCACCTTCCTGTTGGTCATGCTCGTGGTGTTCGTCTTCCTCGGTCGCTGGCGCGCCACCTTCATCATCGTCTTGGCCATCCCGATTTCGTTGCTGGCTTCGTTGATTTACCTGTTTGCCACGGGCAACACACTGAATATCATCTCCATGTCGGCACTATCCATAGCCATCGGTATGGTTGTCGACGACGCCATCGTGGTGTTGGAGAACATCACCACGCACATCGAACGCGGTTCGAAGCCCAAAGAGGCCGCCGTACACGCCACACAGGAGGTGCAGCTGTCCGTCATCGCATCCACCTTGACGATGTTGGCCGTGTTCCTGCCGCTGACCATGATCAAAGGCACGGCAGGCGTGATGTTCAAGCAGTTGGGTTGGATCGTTTCCATCATCATGATTGTCTCGACCTGTGGCGCCCTGACGTTGGTGCCTATGATGTGCTCTAAGATGCTTGTGATGAATCCCCATCAGAGCAAGTTCCACAAGGCCCTTTTCCGTCCCATCAACAAAGCCCTCGACGCCATCAGCAACGGCTATGCCCGCCTCATCAACTGGGCCGTCAACCACCGCAAGCTGGTGTTCTTCGGCATGTTGGGATTGTTTGTCATCTCGTTGGCACTCTTGTTACCCAACCTGAAGACCGAGATGATGCCCAGGGGCGACTCGGAGCGTCTCTCCATCAGCATCGAGCTGCCTGTTGGTACAGGCCAAGAGGTCACGGGAGCCTTTGCCAAAGAGTTGGCTGACGACTTCATGGCCATGCCCGAGGTCAAGATTTGTAACTACAGCTACGGTCAGGCCGACTCCGACAACGCCTTTGCCTCGATGCGTAACAACGGCACGCACATCATCTCGTTCAACCTGCGTATCGGCACCAAGACCGAGCGCCGCAAGGCCGGGATGCGCACCTCGACGGAAATCGCGGAAGAGATTCGCTCCAAGCTCAACGCCATCCCGATGATCAAGAAAGCCAACGTCAGCGAAGGCGGTGGCGGCATGGGTGGCATGAGCACCGTCCAGGTGGAGATTTATGGCTATGACTTCGGCACCACCGACCGCGTCGCCAACGAAATCGCCCAGAAGCTCCGCGACAAAGGCATCAAGCAGGTCATCGTGGGCCGCGACGAATACACTCCAGAATATCAAATCGACTTCGACCGCGAGAAGCTGGCCCTCAACGGCATGAACAGCTCCACCGCTGCCACCTACGTCAAGAACCGTATCAGCGGCTCGGTCACCTCTTACTATCGTGAGGACGGAGACGAGTACGACATCCGCGTGCGTTATGCCCCTGAGTTCCGCACCAGCATCGAGGACATCGAAGACATCAAGATCTACAATGGCTATGGTCAGGCCGTCCGCGTGGGCGACTTGGGCACCGTGGTCGAGACCTTGACCCCGCCTCAAATCCAACGTAAGGACCGTGAGCGTATGGTCAGCGTGACCGCCGTCGTGGGTAAAGGCATGGTGCTGAGTGATGTCGTGAAGATGGCGCAGGAAGTGATTGACGACACGGAGATCCCTTCCGAAATCCTGACCAAAATCGCCGGTGACTACGAGACCCAGCAGGAAATGTTTGGCGACCTGATCACCTTGCTCATCCTCATCATCATCTTGGTTTACATCGTGATGGCCGCCCAGTTCGAGAACCTGATGAAGCCTTTCGTCATCATGTTCTCCGTGCCGTTCACCTTCACGGGTGTGTTGCTTGGCTTGTGGGTCAACAACGCCGCCTTGGGCGTCATGTCGTTGGTCGGTATCCTGATTCTGATGGGTATCGTCGTGAAGAACGGCATCGTGCTCATCGACTACACGACCCTCTTGGAGGAGCGTGGCGACGACGTGAAGGAAGCCACGGTGAAGGCCGCCCGTTCGCGTCTGCGTCCTATCTTGATGACCACCCTGACGACAGTGCTGGGTATGATCCCTATGGCCATCGGTCGTGGCGAAGGTGCCGAGATGTGGAACGGCTTGGGTATCACCGTAGCCTGGGGTTTGACGGTTTCTACACTTATCACTTTGTTGCTCATTCCTGCTTTGTACTGCTCACTTGAAACCAGAGCCGTGCGCCGCAAGAAACGCAAAGCCGAGGAAGCCCTTACTAAAACTGAAAACATCCGATAACCATGAAAGCCATCCTAATCACATACAACCAAGCCTACTACGACGAAATCGCCAAGGTGCTGAACGACAACGGCACGAAGGGCTTCACCGAATGGAATGAAATCAAAGGTCACGGCAGCGACACGGGCGAGCCGCACTACGGCACCCATGCCTGGCCGACCTTGAACAACGCCATCATCAGCATCGTCGACGACGACAAGGTGGACGGCATCCTCAACCAGCTGCACGAAAAAGACCTCAAGACCCCAGATTTGGGGCTGAGGGCTTTTAGTTGGAATATCGAGAAAATGATTTAATTCGCCACGAAATTACTCTGATACTTAAACAGAATATACTGGTCCGCGTTCATGTCGTAGTCGATGGTGTAGACGCAGAAGCGACAGTATTCGTAGGTGCCGTCGTCCAAGAGCAGGCGACCCACATAGCCGTCCTGCAGGTTGATGTGCTCGATGGTGTCGGTCCAGCCGTCTTTCGGGATTTTGTTGACCATACTCAAGCGATACACCAAATCCTTCACAAAGGCAAACTCCACCTGACTGGAGCCTGTGTTCGTCATGTTGAAGTCGTCGTCGGCCACGATGTTCACATCGCCTTGCGAGAAGAAGTTAACGCCCTCGTCTCTGTCGAGATAAACATAGGCCAACTTATAGTTTGTCTCAGAGGGGGCGCAAGCAACCATACCCAAGCACAGAGCTATTGCAATGATTATATTCTTGATTTTCATAGTAAGTAACTGTTCATAATTAAACTGCATTATTATAAGCTTCTTAGCTGTAAGCTATCAGCCGTCAGCTATCAGCTTGGTAGCTCCATAGCTGACTGCTGACTGCTGACGGCCAAATTCTCCTGCCTTTTATGTAATTTTATTCTGCTCATCTACTTTTATTATGTATTATCCTCCTATTTCATCCAACTCTAGCCACCGCAGTTCCTTCTCATCCAGCAAGTCCTTGATTTCCTGCAGGCGGTTGCCCATGTCATGCAGTTTCTGGTAGTCGGTCTCGCTGTTCAAGGCCTCGGTGAGGGTCTGTTTTTCCGCTTCGAGGGCTTCCATCTCTTGGGCGAGGGTCTCGTATTCACGCTGTTCCTTGAAGGAACGCTTCACCTTGTCGCGCTGCTTCACGGGCTTTGGCTCTTCCTTCTTCTGCGCCGACTTCTCCTTACGTTCCTCGCGTTGCTTGGCGTCAAGATAGTCCTTATATTGGCTGTAATTGCCCATGAAGCCTTTCACCATGCCGTCGCCTTGGAAGACGAAGAGCTGGTCGACGACCTGGTCCATGAAGAAACGGTCGTGCGAGACCACCAAGAGGCAGCCTTTGTAGCCTTGTAGAAAGTCCTCTAATTTCTGTAACGTCAACAGGTCCAAGTCGTTGGTAGGCTCGTCGAGGATGAGGAAGTTGGGATTCTGCACCAGGATGGTCAGCAGGTAGAGACGTCGTTTCTCGCCTCCGCTGAGCAAGGCCACGGGCTGGCGATGCATCTTGTAGGGGAACATGAAATGCGCCAACAGCTGGTCGGCCGTGTAGACCTTGTCCTTGCCATAGGTCATCACCTCGGCGATGTCGCGCACGGTGCTGATCACCGTCTTGCTCTCGTCGAACTTTATGCCTTCCTGTCGGTAATAGCCGTAGGTCACAGTCTCGCCCGTCTTCACCCTTCCCTTGTCGGGCTGCATCGCGCCGGTGATGAGGTTCAGGAAGGTGGACTTCCCCACTCCATTTTTGCCTATCAACCCGATGCGCTCGCCACGCTTGAAGACGTAGTCGAAATCCTTAAGCACCGTCAAGTCACCAAACGACTTCGACACATTGCTGAGTTCCAGTATCTTGCCACCCAAGCGCTGCATCTGCAGGCCAAACTCCAGACGTTCGTCCTGCTCTTGGTATCTGCTGCGTTCCTTCAGGTCATAGAAGGCGTCGATACGGCTCTTCGACTTGCTCGTGCGGGCCTGCGGCGTGCTGCGCATCCATTCCAACTCGTATTTCAGCAGCTGGCTGTTGCGCTCCGCCGTGGCACGTTTCACCTCCTCACGCTCACGGCTCTTCTGCACGTAATAGTCGAAGTTGCCGTTGTGGGTGTACATCACGCCTTGATAGAGTTCAAAGATCTTATTGCACACACGATCAAGGAAATAACGGTCGTGGGTGACCATGAGCAGCGTCATGCTCGACTGGGTGAGGAACTTCTCCAGCCACTCCACCATCTCCACGTCGAGGTGGTTGGTAGGCTCGTCAAGTATCAGGAAGTCAGGCTCATGCAACAGCACCAAAGCCAAAGCCAGACGTTTCACCTGACCGCCCGAGAGTTCGTCGACCGACTGTTCCAGGTTGGTGATGGCGAAGCGGGTCAGATATTGCCTCGCCTTGAGGTGTTGTTCATCGTTGAGGTCGGCCAACAAATCCGAGATACGCGTCCCGGCCGGATACACGGGCAGCTGCTCAAGGTAGCCGATTTTGATGTCGTTGGCATAGGTGATGGTCCCCGTGTCGGGCGACTCCTGCCCTACCAGAATCTTCAGCATTGTCGACTTGCCCGAGCCGTTGGTGGCAATCAGCGCCGTCTTGTCGCCCTTCTCGATGCCAAAGGTGACATCGGCAAACAAGGTCTTGATGCCGTAGGACTTGGATATGCCGTTGACCGACAGATAGTTCATTTCGCGAAATGCTTGACGTATTCAATGGGATACTGCGACTTCTCCGAGACCTGCTCCACCGTCATGCCCGACTCAAACAGCCTCTTGATGACGGCATCCATCGGCTCGCCGACTTCGATGATATGGAAGTCAGGGTCATAGAAGCGGACGATGCGCTGTCCCCATGGGGCTTCCTCAACGGGATGGACATACTCGATTTCAGGGAAATCCTTCAGGTATTCCAGGAAATCATCAAAGTCCTTCTCCTCAAAATACAGCTCGGCGTCGTTTGACTTACTACGGACCTCATCAGTATGGATCATCTCCTTCCATTTCTTCATCTCTTGCAGAGCGAAGCCACCAGAAAACTGCACGTTCTCACCGAAGTTCATGACGACACGGTCGCCTATCACCTCTTCATAGAAAGCGACAGCTTTTTTCATGTCGGTAACCGCCAGCAGCGGGCATTTGAATTGTAACATAGCATTAGGTTTTGATACTGCAAAGATAAAAAAAGCCTCGTATCGGCTGACACGAGGCTTCATTTTTTATCTAAAGACGCTTTATTTCTTCATTTTGGGCAGCACGGCAAACTTGTAGATGCAGAGCTGGTGGTACTCGTCGCCAGGCTTCAGTATCGGCTTGGGTGCCAGCGTCTCATGGTTGATGGCATCGGGGAAATACTGGGTCTCGAGGGCCAGGCCTTCACGATAGTTCAAAGGCTTGCCACATTTGCCGATTCCCTTGCCGTCGAAGAAGTTACCGCTATAGAACTGCAGGCCCACCTGGTCGCTCCACACCTGCATCTCACGGCCGCTGACAGGCTCGGTCAAGATGGCGTTGCAGGCGTATGCCTTCGGGTCGCTCTTGTCGGCAATCCAGTTGTGGTCGTAACCCATGGCGTTCTTCAGCTGTTCGTCGTCGGCTTCGATATTGTCGCCGATGCGATGCTTCTCGCGGAAGTCGAAAGGCGTATTCGTCACGCCGGAGAACTTGCCCGTCGTCAGGATCTGGTCGTCGATGGTGGTCATGTAGCGCGAGTTGATTTGCAGCTCGTGGTCGAGGATGGTGCCGTTGCCCTCGCCCTTCAGGTTGAAGAAGGAATGATGCGAGAAGTTGCACAGCGTGGCCTCGTCGGTGGTGGCAGAATAACGGATCTGGAACTGGTTGTCGTGCGTCAGGGTGTAGTTCATCGTCACGTCGAGGTTGCCAGGGAAGCCGTCTTCGCCGTTGGCAAACACGGTGTGCATCTGTATCACGCTGTCGTTGGCCGAGACCACGTCCCACACGCGCTTGTCGGCTCCGATGAGACCGCCATGGAGGGTGTTCTCGCCGTCGTTCTTAGTCAGCTGGTATTCAATGCCATTCAAGGTAAAAGTGCCATTGGAGATGCGGTTGGCGCAACGGCCCACCACAGCGCCCAGATAACGTTCGCCCGAGTTGTTCAGATACTTGTCGATATGGTCGTAACCCAAAACGATATCCTCATAGCTGCCACGGTTGTCGGGCATCCAAAGGGCGACGACGCGACCGCCATAGTTGGTGACCTGCATCGTCAAAAAGCCATTGTGTAAAGTATAGAGAGAGACCTGCTTCCCTTCCACGACCTTGTTGAAATTCTCGGCAGGAATCAGTTTCACTTCTTTCTTGGGGTTGCAACCGACTAACAATAAGGCAATTGCAAAAATAAATAATGCTTTTTTCATCTTTTTCTGATTACAAAATCTTCAAAAATCGAGCCGCAAAAATACAAATTCTCTTTAAAGTGTGCAAACACTATTTTATTTCGACGGGCCCAGCGACCTAATTCGTTCTCACTACGCCTTGATAGTCAACGGTTTTATGGCGTTTCAAGAACTCTATCAGCATTTCCTCCGACGTCATGAACATACTCTCGCCTTCGTCCACGCTCTCGATGTTCACCGTTGAAGCGATGAAACTATTGAAGGCCACCTTATAGACTTTATTGGTCGAGAAGCCGTCACCATTCACCCACACATTCCTGCCGTCGTCGCTCACCTTGTAGGTCATCCCCGAGACGTACGAGGGATAGCCGCCGTTTTTCCGATAGTTGTTGAGGATGAACTTCTTCACCTGCTCGCCTGTCATCTGATACACAACCACTTCGTTGTTGAACGGGTCGATGCTATAGACATCCTTGACGGTGATGGGGCCTTTCTTGAGATGGGTGACGCGGATGCCGCCTGTGTTCTGGAAGGCGAAGTCGGCGCCACTGATTTCGCACAGGGCGTCGCAGAGCATGCTCCCAAGTTCTTCGGGGTTCTCGAACTTGGTCGTCGCCACGGCAAGGGCCTCGTTCAAGGCTGGCGCATCGTTGAATTCATCCAACATCGCCTTGACTTCAGGCTTTTCCTCACGCCTCGCATTGACGTTCAACACGACAGTTTCCTTGCCCACCACCTTATGGTCTTTCACCTTGATTTTCAGTAAGGTGGCATATTTAAGATGCGAGCCTGACTGGGTAATCACGACGCCATTGGTCTCGGAAGGGTGATCCACCAAGGTGTGGGAATGGCCGCCGATGATGGCATCGAGCCACGGGTTGGCTTGTGCCAGCTCCACGTCGTCCTCAAAGCCGCAATGCGAGAGCAGCAGCACCACGTCGTTCTCGTTTCTAAGGTATTTATAGTCAGGGAGAACCACCTCAGGACGTTTGAAGCTCACCTGCTTCAGGTTGTCGGGATGCGCGCCCGGGATGTCGCCATGACGCACCTCGATCAGGCCAACCACACCTATCTTCACGCCTTGCTGCTCAAAATGCTGCATTGGCAAGATGTCGAGGTCGACATCCTTGGGGATGAAGACATTGGCGCAGATGAAGGGGAAATCGGCCCTTTCGATGTCGTACTGAAGGTTCACGATGTTACCGTCCCATTCGTGGTTGCCCACCGCCGAGAGGTCGAAGCCCACCGTGTTCATCAGCGTGATCATGGGGTAATTGACGGGGTTGTACTGGTCATTGACGGGGTTGCCTGTGCGGTTGTCGCCCGCCGAAAACAGCAGCATATCGGGATAAATCGCCCTCAGGCTGTCGACCAAGGTGGCAAACTTGGGGAACAAGTCGATGTTGGAGTGCATGTCGTTGACCGACAGGATGACGATTTCGGCCTCCGTAGCATCCGCCGGAGCCTCTTTGGTCACGGACGAGTCCATGCCTTCGTTGGATTCAGAGTTCTGGTTGCGAAGCACGAGAAACAACACCACAGCCACCAAGGCGAGCATCAAAAGCATCTTCTTTTTATTCATGTGTCAAAGTTTTGAATATGCTGCAAATTTAGGAAAAAGTTTTACCTTTGCGGCACAATGTCGAAAAAAAGCCATAACGATTACCCCAGCGGGAGCCGGACGAGTTGGAAGGTCGTGGTCACCTACCTGTTCGTCCTGGCCCTTTGTTCGGCTTTGTTCTACTACATCTTCAACCTGCGCAACAGCATCGAGAACCAACGTTCCAACATCGACGCGCAACACGATGCGCTGAACTGGGTCAACGAGTTCACCAAAAACGTGCACGCCGCGCAAAACGCAGCCAACCTCTATGCCTTCACCGAACAAGCCAAATACAAAAGCGAGTTCAACACCTACCGCGATGCCATCAAGGCCCAAACCGACTCGCTGATGACATTCGAAATAAGCGAAGACAACAAATTGATGGTAAGTGAGATAGGAGGCCTCATTAGAAGTAAAGGTAGAATCAGCAACGAGCTGTCGAAACAGTTCCATGACTTCAATCCCTTGGCAGAGTTCGACCGCACCATCGACGACTACAGGCCCCCGAAGACGGAAGACGAAATCGTGGTCACCACCGTGTCGAAAGACACCGTCATCCACGTGCCGAAGAAGGCCGAGAAGAAAGGCTTCTGGCAACGCGTCGGCAAGGTGTTCAACCCCACCGAAGAAACCGCCGACAGTCTGGTCCACATCTCCATTGAGCGCACCGACACCTTACACATCAAACGGCAACAGCCTGATTCAGTGAACATTCTGGCCGACCTGCGCGTGCTTTCCGACAGGGCCAAGAAAGAATACTGGGACAAAATCAAGGAGTATGAGAAGAAGACGCAGGAACTGGTGAAGGCCGACAACCAACTCTCGGAGCAGATCTCCAGCTTGCTGATACGCCTCAACCAGGAAATCCTCAACTCCACCATCAGCGAAATCGAGAAGAGCGAGGCCATCATCAATGAGAACACGCACACGTCCATTCTCATAGGTGCAGCGACCTTAGCGCTGATTATCATCTTCATCATACTGATTATCAGCGACGTAAACAAAGGATACCGTGCCCGTCGCGCTGCCGAAGAAGCCAAGAAACGCACCGAGGAAATCATGGAAAGCCGTCACAAGCTGCTGCTTTCGGTCTCACACGACATCAAGACGCCGTTGAGCTCCATCCTCGGCTATGTGGAAGTGCTCGACAAGACAGGTAACGAAAAGGAAATCAACTCGATACAGCAGTCCGCCGACCACATCCTCAACCTGCTGAACAACCTGCTTGAGTTCTCGAGCCTCGAGCAAGGCAAGCTGAAAGTCAGCTACGAGGCTTTTAACTTCAAGCAACTGTGCGACGAGACGACAGAGATGTTCGAGTCCATAGCCCGCCACAAAAACCTGCAATTCAACTACGAGCCTTCCATAGAAGACGGATGCACCATCCTCTCCGACCGACTGAAAATCAAGCAGATACTCAGCAATCTGATATCCAATGGCATCAAATACACCTTGGAAGGCAGCGTCACCTTCAAGCCGCGCATGGGGCGTGGCCTGGTGGTGTTCGACATCATCGACACGGGCGTGGGCATCCCGCAAGACAAGCTGGAAGAGGTGTTCAAGCCCTTTGTCCGCATCGAGACCTACAACCAGTTTGCCGAGGGCAGCGGCTATGGCATGTCGGTCGTCAAAGGTCTCGTCGACCTGCTGGGCGGCGAGATCCACATCGACTCAGAGGTGGGCAAAGGCACCCACGTCGAGGTCAGAATACCCGTCGGCGAGGTGGATTCCAAACCTGAAGAAAAGAATGAAGTAACGGATGATAAAACTAAAAGCCTCAACATCTTAGTGTTTGACGACGACAACACCTTGTTATCCGTCATCGACACCATGCTGCACCGCCTCGGGCACCAGTCCATACCCTGCCGTTCGATGAGCGACATGGACAACGCCTTGCAGCAAATCCAGGAGTATGACTACATCCTCACCGACCGCGAGATGGGTGCCGTCACCGGCAACGACATCCTCCACCTTGTCAAAGAGGCCGACCCGATGAAGCCCGTCATCCTGATGACCGCCAGGATGGAATACACCAACGAGATGGCCAAGAAAGAAGGCTTTGACGGGTTCTTACAAAAGCCATTCAACCTAAAGCAGTTAGAAAACCTCTTTGGAAGCGTTGCTTCAAGTGAAAGCGAGGCGGAAACCGCCTTCCCCGACTTCCCTGCTTTCAGCGAGATGATGGGCAACGACATGGAAGCCATGACCGAAATCCTACGCGTCTTCGTGCAGTCGACGGCCGATGACTTGGTCTCAATGAACACTTTAATTGAACAATCGGATTTCGTTGAGATGCAGAGTCTTTGCCACAAGATGCTACCCATGTTCAAGCAGCTGGAGCGCGACACCACCTTCCTCTCCAGGATGAACGACATGCGGGGCAAGGGCGAGACGGAAGAAGACTATCCCACTTGGAAAGACGACGCTGCCCAATTCATGTCGCAGACCGACGAACTGATGGATTTGCTGGCGGAGAGGTATGGGATTGGATAGTTCTACAGCTCTATCCCATAAAGATGCATCTTATTATACAAGGTCTTGCGGTCGATTTGCAGCAGCTTGGCCGCGACGGTCTTGTTGCCCCTCGCCTTCTGCAAGGCGGCTTCGATCTGCTCCTTCTCGTGCTCGGGACGCAAGGCCCAGTCGTCCTCATCGGTGGCGATGACGGTCTTCTTGTTGGGCGCACTGAACACCGGCAGGTCGTCCATCTCGATGTTCTCGCCTTCGGCAAACAGCACGCAGCGGCGCACCACATTGCGCAACTCGCGCAGGTTGCCATTCCAACGCTGTTCTTTCATCCGCTGCAAGGCGTCGGGCGAGATGCCCTTCACGTTCTTGCCCAGCTCCTCGTTGGCCTGATGTATGAAGAAATAGGTCAGCTCGTCGAAGTCCTCCAAGCGGTCGCGCAACGGCGGCACCTCGATGGCGAACTCGTTGATACGGTGAAACAGATCCTGACGGAAACGCCCTTCCTCGATGGCATGTTCCAAGTTCTCGTTGGTGGCGGCGAGGATGCGCACGTCCACATGGATGTCGGTGGCTGAGCCTACCGGCCTCACCTTCTGCTCTTGCAAGGCGCGGAGCAGCTGCATCTGCACCTCGTAGGGCAGGTTGCCCACCTCGTCGAGAAACACCGTGCCACCCTTGGCCTGCTCGAAGACGCCCTTCTTGTCGGCGATGGCGGAGGTGAACGAGCCTTTCAGGTGGCCAAACAACTCACTGGGCGCCAGCTCCTTGGAGAGGCTTCCACAGTCGACGGGGATGAAAGGCCCGTCTTTGACCAGACTCTTGTCGTGGATCATGCGGGCGATGTATTCCTTGCCCGTGCCGCTCTCGCCGAGGATGAGCACCGAGAACTTGGTGGGCGCCACCAGCTCCACATGCTTGTAGAGCCGTTGCATGGCTGGGCTTTCGCCCCTCACCCATTGCTTGTTGGCGGGGATGAAGGTCTCCTCCACTTCTTCGTCGGTCGACGCCAAGGCCGCGGCGATCTTCTCTTCCAGCACGCTCGGGTTGATGGGTTTCTTGAGGTAGTCGAAGGCACCGAGTTTCATGGCCGACACGGCGGTCTGCACCTCGGCATAGCCCGTCATCACGATGATGGGCACCTTGCTCTTCAGTTTCTCGCGCACCCAGGTCATCAAGATGATGCCGTCGCCGTCGGGCAAGCGCAAATCGGTAAGGATCAAGCCGAAATCGCCGTTCGTGATTTCGATTTTTGCCTGTTCGTAACGCGATGCCAGCACAGCCTCATAGCCGTTCTTCTTCAGCCAGGTCTGAATCATCATGCCGAAGGAGGCATCGTCTTCCACAACTAGAATTCTACATTTCATGCCGCAAAGGTAACAAAAAACCGTAGATTCCACAAAAATACACACAAAAAAAAGCCTCACATTGGGGAAATGTGAGGCAATTTAAAAAAATTGAAAACGAGCAGTTCCGTAATAAAACGGATTTTTTATTTGATGGATACTACCAAATAATTCGACATACTCCAGAAGGCGTCCTTGTCGCGGATCTCGAGGACCTTGTTGCCGTCCTCGGTCTCGGTGATTTCGTAGCTGCTTTCCGGGTGGTTGGTCATGATTTTGGGCTTCTTGGTGTTCAATGGAATCATATCCAAGTCGCGCTTGTTGCCTTGCATGAACTGGCTCTTGTCAAAGCCTTGTTTGGAAATCTCCTTAGGCTGGAACAGACCGCCCTTGCTGATGACACCCTTCTCTACCAGCACATCCTGCGTGCCGATGCAAATCCACACCGTATTCAACATGGCATCCTGGCTTTCAATGGTGGCCTGCTGCGCCGCGCTCTGCACCGTCATCACGTCGATGTTGGTATTCAGTTCGTTGATGTTCTCGTTCAGGTTGGTGACCTGTTCGTTCAGCTCGGCAATCTGCTGTTGGCTTTGCTGCAGTTCATCCTTCAAGTTGTTGATAAACACATCCTTCTCTTCCAGCTGCTTCTTCAAGCGGCTCACGGTCTGCTGCAAAGCCTTTGAAGTGGCACCTTGCTCAGCCAGTTGCTTCTCAAGGTTGTTGATCTTATTACGGTTTTCCTGAAGGGTCTGTTGGATGGCGTTGATTTCGGTGACGGCCTTGTTGGTGTTGCCTTCCTGGTTGTCCATCATGATGATGTTCTCCTGGGCGCGCACCGACTCAAGGGCGTTCTCAATCTCGTTGATGGTGTTCAAGGCTTGGTCGAAGCCGCCTTTGGCAGCCACGGCTTCGGTATAAAGGGAGTCACGCTCCGCCAAAAGGGCTTGGTACTTATCCGAGCGTTCCACATTGCACGAGGCGGCCATCAAGCCGACAAACAGCAATGAAACCCATGTCAATTTGTGTTGCATCATAATTCTGTTTTGATATACCTTGTTAATTTTTAGCACAATTTATGCCACAAATCATTTTTCTTTGCAATAATCTATTTATCAATAGCTTACAACAAAATTTCAGCGATACACAAATTGTGGAAAATTGTGGAAACCACAAAATATTTGCGCAATATGTGGAAATTTGGGGATTCTACAAATACACAAATCCGGTGCTTTTGTGGCGCGGCAAGGGGAATATCGTGGTGTTCACGTCGGGATGGACGTGCTTCCTGCGGAACTGCTGGTAGAGGCATTGCAAGGCGCGCTCAGGACTGTTGTTGTTCTCGCTCAGATGGCACAGCATGATGTTTTTCATTTCGGGGCGATAGATTTCGGCCACGAACTTCGCCGACTCGTCGTTGCTCAGATGACCGAAAGGTCCGGCGATGCGTTGCTTTAATATATAAGGATAAGAGCCTTTCTCCAGCATCTCCACGTCGTAGTTGGCCTCGATGACGAGGTTGTCGGCACGACGGATCTGTTCCTTCACCACCTTGTCGAGCATCCCGATGTCGGTGGCGATGGTCAAAGTATGGCCTTCATAATCAAAATGATAGCCTACCGCCCCTCTCCCATCGTGCATCACGGGGAAGGCCTCGATGGTGATGCCGCAAAGCCCAAAAGGCTGCGAAGTCTCCACCTCGCGAAACAAGGCCGAATCCACTTTTTTCGTGGCGCTGCCCTCCGCAAGGCCTTGAAGGCAATCGGCATGGGCATAGATCGGCACAGGATGGTTTTTCATCAGCACCTCCAAGCCCTTCACATGGTCGATATGGTCGTGGGTGATGAGGACGGCTTTGACGTTGAACATCGACAAGTCGTTCTGCGCCAGGTTTTTCAGTATCTGCTGTGCGGTGATACCCACATCCACCAAGATGCCTTCGTCCTGCTTGCCGACATAATAGCAGTTGCCGCTGCTGCCCGAGGCGAAGCTGCAGAAGACAAAAGGCGAAAGACAGGAGAAAAGATCCATTCTGAGTCAAATTTGCGGCAAAAGTAAACATTAAATTGTTTTTTCCTTATTTTTGTCCATCAAAAATCATCAACCATGGACAACACTTTTGACCCCAATGCCGCCGCTGTTGCCGATTCCGGCATCTACGGCCTGCCTTGCACCGCCGAGGAAGCGCAAATCATCATCATACCCGTCGAATGGGAACTCACCACGAGTTACAACCGTGGCACCGTCGACGGCCCTTCTACCATCATGGAAGCCTCTCTGCAGGTCGACCTCTGCCATCACGACTACCCCGACCTCTGGCAGAAAGGCATCTGGATGGACGAATTCCCCGCGGAACTCAGGGAACTGCACGACAAGATGGCGCCCATCAGCGACGACATCATCAACGCGTTGTATGAAGGCACCATCGACGACGACCCGAAGGCCTACGCCATGATGTATGAGATGATCGAAGACGCCACCGAGCGGAAGAACGCCTGGCTACGCGGGCGCATCGCCTACTGGAGGGCACAAGGCAAGGTGGTCGGCCTCTTGGGCGGCGACCACAGCTGTCCCCTCGCCTACCACCAATACCTTAATAGTATAGGTGTGGAATACGGCATCCTGCACGCCGACGCCCACTGCGACCTGCGCGAGGCCTTTGAGGGCTTCAAATACTCGCATGCCTCCATCTTCTACAACACGCTGCAATTCAGCAACGTGAAGAAGCTCGTGCAAGTCGGCATCCGCGACTACTGCCACCAGGAGAAGGCTTTGGTGGAAAGCCAGCCCAACAGAACCAAGGTCTTCTTCGACCGCGACTGCCGTCGCCGCATGTACGAAGGCGCCACATGGAAAGCCATTGTGGACGAGATGGTTGCCGCCTTGCCACAAAAGGTCTACCTCTCCATCGACATCGACGCCCTCGACCCGAAGCTCTGTCCCAACACGGGCACGCCCGTGCCGGGCGGCTTGGAATACGAGGAGCTGATGTACCTGCTCAACCGCATCCGTGAGGCGGGCAGGGACATCATCGGCTTCGACCTCTGCGAGGTGTCGCCCGCGCCCGAAAGCGGAGAGTGGGACGGCAACGTCGGGGCACGGGTGCTGTTCCATCTGTGTGGGGTGGCGTCGAAATAACCAATCATCAAGACGCCGTGCATGTCATTCCGAAGATTTTGTCAGCATAGATACACTCACCTAAAGGTTCGGTATGACATGCTGACAAAATCTGAAGCGAATCTATGCACAGCGTAGACTAAGACACACCATGAGCACCCCTTATTTTGGCGAGATCATCGCCCTCATCGTAGCCTTTTCGTGGACGGCCACGGCCTTGTTTGCCGAGACTGCCAGCAAACGATTAGGCTCGTTGCCGCTCAACCTCATCCGAATGGTGCTCTCATGGGCTTTCCTCTCGGTCATACTCTGGATTGTGACCGGCGCGCCCTACCCTATGCATGCCAGCGGCAAGGCTTGGTTTTGGCTGGCCTTGTCGGGCTTGGTGGGCTACGTCTTTGGCGACTGGTGTCTCTTTAACTCCTACATCGTCTTCGGCTCACGCTACGGGCAGCTCTTCATGACGTTGGCGCCACCTATGGCGGGCATCTCGGGCTGGCTCATGTTAGGCGAGTCGATGTCGTGGCATTCCTGGTTGGCCATGCTGGTCACCTTGACAGGCATCGCCATCTCCATCTTGGCCCGTGGTGGCGAGCAGCACAAACTCACACTCAAACTGCCTTTGAAAGGCGTGCTTTTCGGCATCGGCGCAGGAGTTGGACAAGGTGTCGGGTTGGTACTCAGTAAGATAGGATTGGACCATTACGCCCTTTCCATCCCTGCCGAAGCTCCGCAAGCCGTCGTCAAGATGATGCCTTTCGCCGGCACTTACATCCGCGCCGTGGCGGGTTTCGTCGGTTTCTTCCTTATCTTGGCGCTAACGAAGCAGCTGCATCTGGTCGGCAAGGGCCTCCACGACCGCAAAGGCATGACCTTCGCCGCCTTGACCACCTTCTTCGGGCCTTTCCTCGGCGTGTCGCTCTCGCTGATGGCCGTGCAATACGCCAAGGCCGGCATCGCCTCCACCCTGATGGCCCTCACGCCCGTGCTCATCATCGTGCCCTACGCCCTCATCCACAAGCAGAAGATATCCTTCAAGGAAGTGATTGGCACGTTGATCACGATGGTGGGGGTGGCGCTGTTTTTCTTGGTGTAACGATAATAATTGCAAAAAGGCAGATTACGGATTTAATAGATATATTTCATGTAAATCACGAATCCAATCACGAACAACACGAAAATCACTACCTGCCACCAATCCAGCAACCAATCTCCGAAGCTCTTATTTTTCGCTTTGTAGGGTATGATATCCTTGTTTCTTCTACTATCTTTGACATGTAGGTTTTTTACTCCCAGTTGAGCGCATAATTCATCGGCCGTAAGATTAGCAAGTTTATCAGGCATAGGCTTGCCAATCCTCTCGTAGAATGGTGCATACTTGGCTTTCCGCTTCACCAAGATGGTCTCTAATGAATAGTTGCGGTCGGATTGGTGCTGACAATCATCAGCCACCTCATCCATGAAACAGGTGTTCAGGTATTCCAAGGCTGCTTCTTTGTCATCTTTAAGAAGAAATTTCGCCACTGTCTCCGACAAAACCTCTTCCTTCATTTGATGTGCCGACCGTCTTTGATAGTCTAACCGAACCCTACGCATATCGGAAACCATGCTTCCCATTGCCGCGCTCCCTGCAAGATATCCTTTCCATCCGTCATCCATGTTTCGCTGTTTTGAAATGTTATTATGCCGCAAATTTATGTTGTTTCAACGAAACGGAATAAGGTTGTAAGGTTGCAACTGCCTTTTTTCATTTCCACAATGTATGCCTGCTTCGACGCCGACCGCTTGGATTTGGGCCGCGTGGGCATCACGCCTGACCAGGAGAAGATGGCGACGGAGAAAGGGATGGAGATGGCGGGGAAGGTCAGCTTAAATATGGTTTGAAATCATCCCACATGTTATCAGCATCATCATCAAGAAACCCTTTGGCTTCTGCCTTTATTTCCACTGGGAACGTTTCTATGGCAAGATCCATTAAGCGTTCCCAACTTCGGTTTCGATATTCTCTGAAACGGTCGTCAAATTGTTGCAAGGCAATCGTTTGGTTGGATTCATCCGATAAAAAGGAAGGAATATTTTGTTGAAGATATTTGTTCCAAGCAATGAATTTAACCACAGTATTTGTGTTTCCGGCTTGTATAAGCAATTGAATACGTCCTTTCAAATCCGACAGGAAAAACAACGAGGGTTTGTAGTTGAGCAACAGCTTTAAGTATTTATCAGGGTTGTTATAAAAATCAGCACAGTCAAATGCGATTTGACTACAACAATAATAGTTGTCTACTGCATATATCCAGGGCTTATAATTGCGATCCAAAAGATGTTTGACATGTCCGAACAAGAGGCTTTCAGCTTCGTCGTCATCAAGATGCATGTGTTGGTTTGCCAATATTTGATAGTACTGTTTTTGAGTCAATCGGCTTTTGTCGATGATGAAGCCCTCTTCTTTGGCAAGGCGTATACAAAGGAATTGGTAATCGGCCTTCCCCAACTCTTCTTGATGTATCAGGACATATTCCAGTGGGAATCTGTTAATGATAACCTTTGCACATTCAGGTTCGCCATAAGCCAGCCATGCTTTCTCAACATCAGGCATTATGGCATCATCCCACCAACCTTTTTGTAATGTATAAAACCAAAGTTCCCTGTCTGATACTTCTGCTAATAGGATAGCCTTCATGATTTGGATTTGACATGGCAAGGATTGCCCCCAAAAACGCATTTCGAGAAAGTCAGAGGCATCGTCTCTTTCCTCTTTGTTTTTCGATTGTAATTTGTCCATCAGATATTTAATTGGACATTTCTCATTTTCATGTGCTTCAATGTTGTCTTTTTCACCAAACTCAGGCTCGCTTTTTAGCAACTTGTTCAAGATATGAATGGCACGTGTCGGGTTTTCCTCATATAAGCTATAGAACTTTTGGGCGTTCAAACTATCTGTGCCAAATTCTTGATGAACTAACGAATCGGGTAGGTATCTTAGGATGCAAAGCTCATCCATAATGATATAATCCTGTTCGTCAAGTTCAATCTCATCAATCCTTTTGTTTAGTGCTTTAGATAATTCTAGCTCTCTTATTCTTTGATAATCATCACTAATAAGTGAAAGTTCATCTATAAGCGTTTTGGCAATGTCATTAAATTGTTCAGTATTGTTTGCCATAATTCTTGTTTCCAATATTTTTAGAGTTGTTCCCTAGTACGTTAATACGCTGAGCATTCAGCAAGCCGAACGATGTTCGTCTTATTCGTTTGTCTTGCGACATTGCAAAGTTAATGCTGAAAATCCGTGCCCCGCAAGTGATGTTGATAACTTTTTCCCAACAGCATTGTTGTTACGAATCAAAACCACATTCCACAATGGAACTGATACAAGACCTCCCTGCTGTCTTCATCTGAAATAACATGGCCGTTTTCCAGCTTGTACTCAACACTTTGTCTGACAAGTCCCTCCCAGTCGTTCCAATAGCAGCAGTTGACAACCAACGAATGCTCATCGGAGCCAACCGTTACACAAGGCATCAGCTTATCCTGTCTATTCAATTCGGAAAGATCATGGAATTTCAACGGGATTATCTCGTCAATGTCTGATTCCCTCAAGATGAATTTCCGCCTGTTGTACCCACCGTGCCACCACAGAGGCAACACCGTGTGCAATCTTTCAAGCAGATACAATTGCCATACGCCCATCTCAGTCGGTGCAATCTCCAGGTGTGCGGCAATCTCCTCGGTCTCATCGCCTTCACTGTCAACAACCAAGATATGCGTTCTGTCGCCACTGCCTGTTTCTTCGGGAAGTCTCATTACAAGCCTGCAACCTTGCTCCACTTTTACATCGGTCAACTCGTTTAAGAGTCGCGAAACAAAGGCTTCCAAATTGTCGGCGTTCACACCCTCATCACTGTCTTCGGGGAAGATTCGATCCGCACAGTCGGATAAGGCATTGCCTTTCTTAGAATACGATGAGCCCTCTATCGGAAGGTTCTTGTCATCCTCTGATTCCACAGTTTTTACCTCTTTGAATTCGACAATCCGGCCACATTGGGGACAAATCGACACCTGGCCGATTTGCCATCTATTATAAAACCAATCTGGAATCCTGATACTATACCATTTCAAATCTTGTGACTCCATGCCACAATCCAAGCACGGCATTCGGTCCGTCAACGGCATCGGATTTCCGTCTTTGTCAACGGACTCTTCCAATGGAGCCAGGTATCGCTTTATCCGTGCATACTTTAGGGGATAGTTTAACATGTTGTCGTTTGAGTAGATCGATGTCAAACGCAGGGGCAGTGATACAATCTTGAAAATTTTCCCGTCTTCAATCTCAAACATGATAAGTTGGTCAGACTCTACCTTTACACATGCATGGGAATAGTACCGACTCAATACGACTTCAATGTTGGTCACTTTCTTAGTCAGCACAAACCTTATCCTCCAATCCCACCAATAAGCTCGCACTTCGGCTTTCCCTCGTATAGTTTTGTATCGATACAACACGGTCTCTACAGCATCGTCAAGCATTTCTTCAAAGTCATCAAATACTCCAAAAATCAAAGCATCCATCATAGTCTTTGAGACTTGGGTGTAAATGTCATTAGGAAGATTCTCTTCCATCTTAGCCGAGTGCTTCTTTTCATCTTGCGGCTCTTCTTTTTTCGTTTTCTTTTCCATTTTATTGTGTTTTAGGCATTTGTCAATTATAAGGACCAGGATGACAACAGGCATCAGTGGAGGTAAAAGAAGAATAATGAAAGCATGAGTGCCGATTCGTTTCCAAATGGATTCTTTCTCGCCGAATCCTTTAAGGGCCATTTTCAACAGTCGATTCTTCTTGCTGTTGTGCCATCTAATGGTATATACTGCTGCAATTGCTACAACCCAGTAAACCGCAATAATGATTGTTGTTTTCATAATCTTTAAGTTTTTGTTTTATCAATATGTTTTTGTTGTTTCAGCGACAAAAATAAGACACGTCTGTGCAAGGGAATTGCACAAACTGGTCTTCATACAATTTGCTTTTGGAATATAAAAAGTCAGGTTTTAAACAAGGCTACTAATGGCGCATTCACAAACGACATGTTTGTTTTTATAGTTCATATTCCCATGTTTTTTACCTGTTGCAATAATATGTGTATGAATCAATGGTTTTCCTTTTCCCAATGTCTTATGCGTTCCAGAATAAAATCTCTTCTAACCTCAAGGATTGATTTAAACGATTCTTTATCCATAATAAACTGTCTGGTAACGTACGACTGACGACGCAAATTAGCTATTCTGCCCTCTAATGCTTTATACTCAGTGTCTTTTACGCATATATTAGTGAGAATCGTTTGTCTATCGCTTACTGAAGACTGTCTGTATTCTTCATTTGACACATCAAGTGTTGCGCTGATTTCATTTTTTCTAATCAACAATTGTTCTTCATCCGTTTCAATATCCTTTTCAATTTGCTTGAGCTCATTTTGTTTAGCTTCTATTTCTCTGGAAAGATTCTCACACTCAATTCTAATTGCCGGAAGAATCTCCTTGTTAAATTGCAGAATTGTATGAATATGTGTTAAAACAGGCGTGTATATATTCTTAAGAGATACCAAATCCTCAAGCAACGACAAAGCTGCAGATAGCTTGTCCACTTGTATTATTAGCAATGTTTCGTGGGGGTATGTTTTAAACTGATTTGTAGTCCTGTCATCAATCCAACGGTATCTGACTATCTGTGGCAAGTTCGTTGACTCTTTTATTCGCTTGTGTTCTTCTTTATCATCAACAAGCTTTTTGTAATAGGATTCAATGTTATTATTGATAGTCTTTAACCCTTCCATCATGTTTTCGACTTCTCCTATGATCCATTTTTTCTCAAAGGAATCGCTGTCTCTCTCAATCCAATTACAGATTTCTTCTACAAATTTCAAAACTTCGTTCCAATTAGACCGATAAGGGCTATAAGATCTGGTGCAACGTAAATTGTCCATCATATTCGACCAATAATAATTCACCAAGTCGCTGTATGGCAGAATATTAATCCCTTTATAGTTAAGCAGAACATCAAAATAGGCCGACCTTCCATAACAAAAGTTCGATCGCAAACCAATCCTTGCATTTCCCGTGATATTAAAATATGGTTTATACCAGCCTATAGTATCACTGGAATACATTAGGCTATTGCTTTTTATGTTTTGTAATGCTTTATCATAGTGAAGTGCATAGATGTATCTTTTTACTTCGCTTATATAACTATTGAGTCTTAGACGTTTGTATTTTGTTTGCTCATTCTCAATTATTTCATCCCTCACCCTTTTAAGTCGTTCCTTTTCATCAAGACTTAGGTATTCGTAATGATCAACAACCCAGCGACGTTCACGTATTTTATTGTCGTATTCTTCAATTATACGCTTTTTTATTTCTTCAAGGTCTTGATTATATTTTTCCTTGTCTATTTCATGTAATTGGGCTCTTGAAATGAAAGCGGCATTATACTCATTAGGCCAACAATATCCATAATTACCGTCTTTTTCAAAGTTACATTGTTTCACAAACCTTTCAACGTCAAACACATTGTAAATTTGGTCATGCTCACCAAACTCATCAAGTTTGTTCATCACATTAACTATGTCGTCAGGATAATCGACTGGAATTTGCTTAACGACTAGTTTGCCGTTATCTAATTGAAGGGATAGTACATATCCCACATTTAGCTCTTTGTTGATTTCCATAAAACTAATATCTCAAATCGGACGATGTTATTTTCGCTTTTTATTACTTTCAGGCAGTTCTATCTTCCCCAACACTTTTGGACCATCAAGTTTAACGCTAATCGGGTCTTGCGAAGCCGCGTAGTTGTATAATTCATCCAACTTAGCCATACCATTCCCAACACCTTCAACATAAAACAAAAGTGCTTGCATAAATTTGTAATAATAAACTCCTTGCTGAGGTCTAATATCATCTATTACCTTTTTCTGATACTCTTTGAGTTCAGAACCTCTATGATTCAAACAGCGGAATAAGTATATAGCCGAATAGAGATTCTTATATTCAATAAACTGATTGTATTCCTGACTTTTAAGTTTAGCTCGATAACAAACAAAATACAACACACATAATATTTTATCTACGGCCCAATGTGCAGCAAGCTCACTTCTAGCTTTATCGGATGCTTCTTTACCAAATAGCAATTTCGCAATCTGATAACTGGAGGTTGTGTTTCTGTCAGAAATCTTTGCTTCCACCCATTTCCCATCACTTTGTTGAATACTCATTATATATGCCGGGTGACCCATAAGTTTTTTTGCTGCTTCATTCAGTCTTTGGTTTTGGCAGACCCAATTGGTTATCCTCTCAATCTGTTGGTAAACGGCCATCGAAAAATTATCGAAGTCATTTTTCCGATGGAAGGACTCCATCATCTCAAAATCCTCCATCAATCCCGGTACCAACTCCTTTATCGGGAAATCCTTATAAAACTGCTCTGCCTGTTCTTTGATAACTTGTTCAATACAATACTCGTAAATATCATCAATCTTCCCATCATATCTGAGCCCATATTGCTCCCTCAATCTCTTCACAAACCAAGCATTATCCTTGTCCTTGGCAAGTGCCTCTATGAAATCAAGCAGTTTATTCAGGTGTTCTTTGTTTTGTCCCATAAGCTTAACTTTTATAATATGGTTAAATCAAAACCAGAGTCGCACAATCGTTGAAGCATATCATCTAATGAGTTTTGCACAACTGTTTTCTCTTCTTCGGGGTTCAACAATGTTATGTCATTAAGATCATCCTTCTCAAACATAGATATATCAACATCATGTATCTCTATGCTTTGAGATGTAGCTACTTTTGATTGATTAAGCTCAACTAATCTGTCTAATCTTTCTCTTAGCTTCAAGTATGTGGAATCGCTCTGTCCCTTCACCATTTTCAGATAATCCAGTTTGCCACAAATGATATTCTCAATATGATGTTCTCCAGGAACGTTCTTTGAAGGATGGTAATACTCAAGGAATTTAATTTGAGCAGCCTCGTACCCACTAACCTCCCAATTATGCAACATGGTACGAATCTGTTTGACATATCTCTGAGTGACATTAGGTTTCTCATTAATGATCAACCCTGTTACCTCTTGCCGCTGATAATAACTATTTGTTCTAGTCTTGGATTCATTGATTTGAAATCCCTCTTTTTCAATATAAAGACGAAGCTCTTTCACAAAATCACCATCCTCATGAAAAAGATTGGTCATTCCACTAAAGGTAATGTCATCAGCATAACGTGAATAACGCAAGTCATAACGTCGCGCCAGCTTACTTAATCTCCAATCCAACCGGGAGCAAACTACATTTGTCAAAGTTGGAGAGGTCGGAGCTCCTTGTGGCAAAACTCCTTCATGACAACACAGATCCGCGATGAGACTTGCCGTTTGTTTATCAAAAGAAAACGGAGGCAACTGCAAGCAGGCAAAAACACGACCAGCGGTTACGCTCGGAAAAAAGTCTTTCAAATCAATATTATAGATGTACTTTTGACCCAGATGGATTTTCGCATTATCTACAATTGACTTACCCGGCACAAAGCCATTGGCCGCTGGATGGGCATCATACAATTCCAAAAGAAGAGCATTGACACAACGTTGTATAGACTTCAACCCGGCATTGGGTGCAGTGATAGTACGGAACTCTCCTTTTTTCTTTTTGGGTATTTGGAACTGAACATATCGATTAGGATTGTTTTTAGGATAGGCATGATAATTAAGCTGCTTCATGGTAATGGAATGACTCTTATTTCCATAAAGCTTCTTTTTCATCTCATTGAGTTTTCTCAAGAGTTCAAGCTTGGTTTCATTTTCTATCTTCAGTTCAGAATCCTGCATTGCCTTTTCTTTTTGTTCTCATCAAAGGTGCTACAGACTTTCGCATTTCTTAAGATATGCTACCGCTACATTATTCATATAATCACATAACATAACTACATAAATATACACGATAACCGTCACACGAAAGAATGACGAGCTAACATTACCACAAAACCATCCGATAACAGATGGCGAACTCAAACTAAGATTGTCTGTAACACCTTTTCAAAGAACGATTGCAAAAATACGATTTATTTATTTCACTTTCTGCATTTTTTATCAATCATGCAGCATTATGAGCATCCGTTTTTCATTTGTTTTCGGCGGCAAAAGTATAATACGTCTGTGCAATCAATTTGCACAAAGAAAAAAGTGGTATCTTTGCATCATAAAAACACCGAAAACAGCGCTACAAACAACTAAATTCCAGCTAATTATGCCTACAACAAAATTTTCATTCATTCGTTGTCGCATCTTGGACAAATGCTTCCGAAGCCCTAAACTTTACCAAATTCAAGACCTTATAGATGCTTGTGAGGAAGAACTCAATATGAATATCAGTCGCCGCACTATCTACTACGACATTGATTTCATGAAAAGCAACGATGGCTGGAATGCACCTATCGAACCTATCAAGGACGGAAACCGTCGCTATTACCACTACACAGATCCAGACTTTTCTATTGACAAAGTCCCGTTGTCTGAAGCACAACTGAAACAAATCCAAGGTGCCGTTGATGTGTTGAACAGTTTTGAAGGCCTGCCTCAGTTCGAAGGCCTGCAAGACAGCCTTGCCAAGTTGGGACTGACAGCCTTGAACACGGAAGCAAAGCCCTGCTTTGGCCTCGACCACAATGAATATGTCGGCGGCCTCTCTTATCTAACGCCTTTATTTAACGCGATACAATATAATAATGTGCTGAAAATCAGCTACAAGCCTTTCGATGAAGAAGCCATGGATTTGGTGTTTCATCCACAATTCCTCAAACAATACAGCAACCGCTGGTACATCTTCGGTGTAGAACAGAACCATCAAGACCAGATATGGAACCTTGCCTTGGACAGAATCGAGAGTTTAGCCTCAACAAAAGACTACACCTATATCAAACTAGATGTAAACTGGAATGAGTATTTTGACGACATCATCGGTGTAACCAACCTTGACAACGCTCCTGTGGAAAAGATTCACATCCTTGTTCATGGTAAGACTGCACATTATCTATACACAAAGCCGCTACACGGTTCGCAGCACCACACCTGGCTTGATGACAATACCTTGGATGTCACACTCACCGTAAAAATCAACTTTGAATTGACTCGTACCTTGCTATCCTATGCCCCTTACATCACCATCCTTGAGCCTCAGTCGCTGGTGGAGGAGCATAAAGAGAGCCTGAAAAAGGCTTTGGAGCAGTATCAATGAAGTGTATGCGTTCTCTATTTCCGTGCATCCTCTTTTTTCTGCTCCAATTCTTTCACCGTGCGTTCCACCACCTGCTCAAGTTGGTATGTGGATACGCCAAGCGGCTTGTTGATGTCCTTCAATGACCATTCCACAACGGTCTTGTCGGTCGATTTGCAGATAATCAGTCCCACGGTGGGGTTGTCGCCCTCACCACGCAGCAACTCGTCAACGGCAGTGACATAGAAATTCAGTTTGCCAGCGAACTCGGGGATGTACTTCACCACCTTCAACTCGATGACGACATAGCGGTGCTGCGGTATGTGATAGAACAGCAAATCGGGGAAGAAGGTCTGCCCACCAGGCATTTGTAGCTCCATCTGACGGCCAACGTATGAGAAACCTTTCCCTAATTCTATCAGAAATTGTGTGACCTTTGCCACAAGTGCTTCTTCCAAATCCTTCTCCTCGTATTCCTCATTCATCGAAAGGAAATCGAAGTGATATGGGTCTTTCAGAATCTCTTTCGCCAGTTGGCTTTGCGGAGCAGGTAATGTGTTCGAGAAGTTAGTGACCGCCGCACCTTGACTGCCGTATAGATTAGTTGCTATTTGATCTTCAAGTCTGCTGCGGCTCCAACCTTCTTCTGCTACTCGGTTGATATAGAACAAAGCTTCATCGAGAGATTGGCATTTGGAGATAATCAAAATATGACTTCCCCATGGGATAAGGCCAAATGTATCAGGGAATTGCAATTGGCCAACAACCTGTTGGCCTTTTTTATCCTCTTCAAATTCGTCAACAGCTTGTTGACGATTTGCAACATTAAATTCGTCAACAGCCTGTTGACGATTTGTAATTCCTTCACTATAAAAGGAATACCAACGCTTCATGTATTTCAGGTTGGTCACGGAGAAACCTGTCTCGTCGGGGAATGCCGTCCTCAAATCAAGGCTTAACTGATTGAAGAAGCCGCTGCCCCATTTGCTTTCTGCCCGCAGTTCAACAATGTCTCTTCCCAGGCTCCAATAAAACTCAAGCATGGCGGTGTTCACACGCACCGCCGCTTTCAATTGGCTTTGGCGGAAACGCTGTTTGATGTCAGCCATCCATTGCACATAGCCTTCGTCGGCCGTCATCATGTCACGGGAAACAAATGTCGGTTTGTCGGTCATCTTTCTATCGGATTAGTGAAACGCAAAGATACAAAAAACAGCTCCATGACGGTTTCTTTTCCCCAATCTTTTTCAACACAAAACATTTTTCTTTATCTTTGCCCCAAATTAAAAAACATTGCCCAATGGCACTGAACAACCTTTTCACCCGGGGAAGCAGCCGCGAGAAGCACTTCTTCCCCACCTACGCCAAACAGGCGGAGACGGCACAGATTGCCGCCAAATACCTCAAGGAGCTGGTCAAGAGCGACGACCCCGAAGAACGCAAGCTCCTCACCCGCATGATTAAGAAACAGGAGACCACCGGCGACGAGCTGCTGCGCGAGTTCTACATCGAACTCAACGGCGCCTTCGTCACGCCCTTCGACCGCGAGGACATGAACGCCCTGGCCATGAAACTCGACATGTTCCTCGACTTCATCAACCACTCGGCCAAGACCATCCTGATGTATAACCCCAAGAAAATCGACAAGCAAATCAAGGAGATCGTGGACAACATCCACGAAGACGCCACCACCATCATGGAGGTGTTCGGCATGCTCGAAGACCTCGGGAAGAACCACCAGCAAATCAACGACTTGTGCCAAAAGGTCACCCTCATCGAACATGCTGTCGACGACATCTACGGCGACTACATCTCCTACCTCTTCGAGAACGAGAAGGACGAGATCGAGCTGCTGAAATACAAAGAGATAGCCCAAGTCGTGGAAGACACCACCGACCGCGCCAAAGAGGTGACCAGCACCGTCAAAAGTTTGATCATAAAAGAATCGTGATGAACCTCCTGACCATAGCCATCATCCTCTCCATCGTCCTTGCCTTCGTCTTCACCTTCCTGAACGGCATGAACGACGCGGCCAACTCCATTTCGACCATCATCGCCACCAAGGTGATGACGCCGCTGCAGGCCATCCTCTGGGCTTCGTTTTGGGAGTTCGCCGCCTTTATCATCATCCGACTGGTGCTCGACAAGACCTTCGCCGTGGGTAACACCATGGCCAACTTCGCCGACCAGAACGTCATCGACCCCTACCTCATCCTGTCGGCCCTCGTCGGCGCCGCCATCTGGGTGTGGGTCTGCACCAAAAACGGCATGCCCATCTCCACCTCGCACGCCCTCATCGGCGGCATCATCGGCGCGGCATGGTTTGTCAACGGCAGCGCGGTGCTCCACATGGCGCCCATCCTCATCACCCTGGCCTTCATCGTGTTGTCGCCGCTCATCGGCCTGTTCCTGGGTTTCTTCCTCGAGTGTATCTTCTTGAGAATCTTCAAGAACAGCCCCCGCAAACGCGTCGACAAGATCTTCAAGGTGCTGCAGCACTTCTCGACGGCGGCCTTCTGCGTGGGCCACGGCTCCAACGACGCACCCAAGACCATGGGTATCATCGCCGTGCTGATGGCCAGCGTGTTCACCACACAAGGCGTCAGCCCCGAGATGCGTGATTTCATCAGCCACTTCTACGACAGCAGCCAAGCCTTCCACATCCCCGACACCCTTGCCGTCGTGTGCTATATCATCATGTCGTTGGGCATCTTGATTGGCGGCAAAAACGTCATCAAGACCATGGGCGGCGGCTTGGCCAAGATCACGCCCGTCAGAGGCTTCTCGGCTGAGTTTGCCGGTGCCACAACGCTGATTGCCACCTCGTTCCTCGGTATCCCTGTCAGCACGACGCACACCATCACCGGTGGCGTCATCGGCGTGGGACTCACCGACGGCATGAAGTCGGTGAAATGGGTCACCGCCAAACGCATCGTCCTTTCGTGGATCCTCACCATCCCTGTGCCGCTCGTCATCGCCGGCCTGCTTAACCTGTTGTTCCACCTCTTACCCATCTGAATGCCATGAGCCTCAATAGTTTCTTCCAGTTTTTCGTCCCCAAGGAAAAGAAGTTCTACCCGCTCTACCAGAAGCAGGCAGCCTACATCGACAAGGCTGCCACACTTTTGAGGCAGATGCTCTTGGAAACCAATCTTGAACAGCTCGAAGCCTTGAGAAAAGACATCAAGGACTGTGAGACCAAAGGCGACGACGTTCTCCGCGAATTCTACAGCCAGCTCTTCAACACCGTGCTCACCCCCTTCGACCGTGACGACGTGCACGAACTCGCCGAGATGATGGACACCTTCCTCGACCACATCGACGACTCGGCCAACATCGTCCTCACCCGCCGTTTCCTGGCCGTGGATGAAGACCTCAACACCATGGCGGAGAACATCATGTTTGCCGCCGAAAACCTCAACAACATCATCAGCGACCTGCCCGTGATGTACGACAAACAAAAGGAGATTGCCCGTCTCTGCCATGGCATCAAGACCTTGGAAAACGAAAACGACGTGCTTTACGGCAGATACATCAGCAAGCTGTTCCAACAAGACTACAGCCTCACCGAGATCATCAAGCGCAAGGACATGGTGCAGGTGCTTGAAAACACGACCAACTCAGTGAAGTATATATCGGATAAGATTAGGAGTATAATAAGCAAACTATAAGCCATGAGACAAATCATCACCAGCCTGTTAGACAACGACCTCTACACCTTCAGCGTGTGCTACGCCTACCTTCAGAAGTTCCCCCGTGCCATGGGTCAATACACCTTCGTCGACCGCAACAACACGGTCTACCCCAAAGGCTTCGCCGAGAAGCTTCGCGAGCAGTTCGACCTCTATGGCAACATCAAGATCACCGACGACGAGGTGCGTTTCATGAAACGGAAATGCTACTATTTCCCACTATGGTTCTTCACCTTCCTGAAAGGCTTCCACATGCGTCCCTCCGAGGTCGAGATAAGCCAAGATGAGGAAGGCCATCTGCATATTCAAGTGACAGGCCTGCTGTGGCGTACCGTCTTTTGGGAGATGCCCATCCTAGCCACCGTCTCCGAGCTCATGCACGAGCTGAAAGGCGAGTTTGAGGCTTACGACGCCGAGAAGGAATACCAGAAGTCGTACGCCAAGGGTATCCGTCTCATCGGCAATGGCGTCAAATTCAGCGACTTCGGCACACGCCGTCGTTTCTCATTCGAGCACCAAGACCTCGTCATCCGCAGCTTCATCGAGGCACAGAAGCAGTTCACCAAGACTTGTTTCGTGGGTACCTCCAACGTGCTGTTGGCCATGAAATACGACCTCACCCCCATCGGCACCATGAGCCACCAGTTCATCGAGACCTGTTCGCTCTATGGTTACAACGAGGCCAACTACCTCGCCATGGACTATTGGCAGGAAGTGTATGCCGGCAGCTTGGGTGTGTTCCTCTACGACACCTACACGCGCAAGGCCTTCTTCCAAAACTTCACCCAGCTGCACGCCAAGTTGTTTGACGGTCTGCGCGTCGACAGCGGCGACAACTACGAGGCTTTGGAAGAAATCATCGAGAAATACAAGGAACTCGGCATCGACCCGGCCCAGAAGTCCATCATCTTCAGCAACGGCTTGAACGTCGACGAGGCCATCGCCATCCACGAGGCGGTCGCCGGCCGCATGCAAGACTCATTCGGCATCGGCACCCACCTCACCTGCGACGTCGACAACGTGAAGGCCATGAACATCGTGGTGAAGCTCACCGCCGCCAAGATCACCGAGAAACGTACTTGGAAGAAGGTGGTCAAGCTCAGCGACGACCTCGGCAAGTACACCGGCGACCCTGAGGAGATTGAGATTTGCAAGAAGACGCTGGAGATTAGTTGAGAGTTTTCATTGGAGTTGAGAGAAAAAAGCAGGCAGCCTTGAGGTTGCCTGCTTTTCCATTATTTGGTTGGTCTATGGATTAATTGTGGTAATCGCTATAATACAAGCAATTGGAATACACCTCTTTTTGATATAACGTACCTTTAAACTGGTCCAAAACATCAAACTGTGCATGCGGAATCACTCTCTCAAATCCCCAAATTGGCTCATTCTCTGCTTCCATCACCTGTTGCGCATTCTTAGCCTGGGCAAACACGATATGTGCCTTCAGTTCATTATCGCTAACGGTTTTCATGGCCTTTTCCAGATAGGTGTTTGAGAGCTGCAAAGTATTCTTATATGGTTTATCGCCGTATGAGCCATACTTGTTGTAGCAGAAGCCATTGTTGTTGTCGAAACGCAGATAATGACGATAATAACCTGTAACGCTGACATTATAGAAGAAATTGGCAATCAAATAGTTAGCTTTCGCAGCCTCGTCGCCTTTTTTGTCACCGATTCTTTGCAGCTGAATGAGTGCGTCTGTCACTTCAAGTTCTGTCATATCGTCGTGGATGAAAGGGAATTCGGAAATGTAGTCATTGCGCATGATATCGCTTTCTTCTCCACTGTAATACACTTTGATGTTATGACCGAAGATGCTTCGCGACATCTTGAGACGGGTCTGCTTCTCGAAGAGGCTCTTCGCCGTCTTGAAGTTGCCCTCGGTCAGGCGCAACACACCTCTCACATAGGCAAGATAGTTGTTGGGGTTGTCCATCTCTACCGTGCTAGTAGCGGCTATGTATTCCTCTAACTGGGTTTTATTCTTCTTGTTCAGGAACGACTGGATGTCGTCGAGCAAACTCTCGTCAGGGTTGTCTTCAATGGTTTTCACATGACGAAGCGTCAAGAACGACTTGGCCTTCTCGCCTTGCAGTCCATAACGGTTGGAAAGCACCATGCCAATGAAGGAGTTATCGGCCATGTTGAGGCTATAGCTCTCCTCTCCTTTGATCATTTTGGCGTAATTGTCAAAGAGATAACGTTCAGTATTGGCATCGATTTGGGGTTGACGGCAGATGTCGATATAGGCAGTCAGGTTTTTCACCATAGCCATATAGTCGGCATCGGTCGACTTCACATTGCCTAGGCAGTTGTTAGCGAGTTCAAAGTCCTTGTTCAGGAAATGCAGGTAGGACGAGGCGAGATTCCAGAAGTTCTTGTCCGAAGCCTTGTCGCGCTGCATATCGCTCACCCTAAGGGCTTGGTTGAAAAAAGTCCTACCTTCAGTATCGTCCTGACCCAGGTAAGGATATCGAGAACTGTCGTCACCTTCTCCCCATGGAACATAAGAGAGAAGCATGCGACGTTCAAGCATGTTGATGGCACGCACCATCAGCACCTTGGCTTGGATGGCATTGGGGTCGGTGACCACGATCTTCTCAATCTCGTTGACGGGGTTATTGAAGTCGCTGTAGCCCATCATGAAGAAGATGTCGTTACGCTCGTTGTTGTCGGTGGCACCGGCCACGAAGTCGGCGAAGTCGATTTCATTATCCCAACCCATGGTCAGCGATGTGTAAGCCATAGTCTTAAGGTCATAAGAATTGGCGAAAACACGAATGAAATCGCGGTTGGCTTGTTGGTTCTCGCCTATGCCGCGCAGTGCGCCGGCTTTCTGAGCCAAGGCGTAGTAATACAACTCAGTGCGCATTTTCAAAGGTTCCACATACTGGTTGAAGAGTTGCACGGCCTCTTGATAGCGGCGGGTGTAATGAGCCAGACGCACCAGTTGATAACCATACCGCAGTTTCAGTTCATTGTCACTCTCGGCGTTCCAGCTCTTGGTAAGCACGGTCTTCACTTTTTCGTAGTCCAAGTCGCCGGCGTTATACGAATATTCAGGCAAGTCCCAATAGAAATCGGTATCTTCGCCAGGGATGATGCGCATGTAAGGCTCCAGATATTTGGCATAGGCCAGATAGAGCAATGCCTGCTTGTGGTTCTTCATGAAGTCAGTCGAGACAAACGAGAGGTTTTCGTCGACCGCTCTCTTGCCCTTGGAGAGGTTTTGAAGGTCGCTACGCGAAGCCTTAAAGACCAGATACTTCGTTTCGTCATAATTCAATCCGAGATACTGGCTCCATTCCTCGATGTTGCCATTTCGGAGCGTGTCGTTGGTGTAATAGCGACTGCCGTAAACCAGCAGGAAAGGCCGGTAGCGCTCATCGCTCATGATTTCCTGATTGAAGAGGTTGTAGTAATACCAATCCCCTTCGTCCCAGCCACAGGCAAACGACTTGCCCCACAACGCCGTCAGCATGACGGCCACGAGTAAGAGTTTTCTACACATATTCATGATATTTTATTTTAAATCTTCAATGTTGAATCGGTTCAAAAAGCCTTGGCTTAGATGGAAATAGACCCACGGAAAGTCGCGGTCGATTTGTCGGTCAAGGTATTGTTTCGCCTCGGCGAGTAACTCGGGGGTGATGGCCTCGACCTTGATGGTGAAGCCACTGTTGACATACAAACCTTGCACGAAGCCGTCTTCTTTCACGAGATAGAGGTTGTTGTCTTGTTTCTCGAACATCAGTGTCTGAAGATCGGCATCAGTAAGACCGTTGACGAGTTTCACCTGCCCAAGATGGTTGGTAACGATGCCCCATGAATAGATAGGAAGGATGACATCGAAGTCAAGTGGGTAGTCGTTGATGTTGACGGTGTAAGCCTTCAGCAGTTCCATATCAAGTATGGAGTTGCGTGTGTCGCCTTCCATTGGGCTGGAGGTGGCATAGCACATCAAGCTACCCCTACTGACCGGGGGCACTCCTGTCTTCTCGCGGTCTCGAATCTGATGCAGACGCAGCGTACAGCTGATGTCACAATGCGACTTCTCAGCCAGCGCCTCAAGGAAACGGAAATAGGCACTGCGTGTTCGTTCCGTCCAGTCGCAATCGATCTGAATCTCATCGTATATGACATCCGCTTTGCCCATATAATGCGCAATGCCGTTACAGACATTGGAGGCCAGTTGCACCAGGGCTTCGCTGTCAGTATAAGCATAGAACGTCTCGTTGGTGATGAAAACCACAGGGATGACCTCGGTGCTGTCGCTCGGGAGAACATTCTTCTCAAATCCTTGGATAGGCCCCACAGGAACAGTTACACCATTTTCAATGGCCACATCAAAGAGCCTAATGAAAAGTCGTCGGCTCTCCAATTGGTTGAAATACTCACGCTCAGTTTCACCTATTGCGCATTTCGACTTCCAGTAATAGAAGTCCACGTCATGACGGTGCTTAGGAGTGCAAGCCATCAGCACGAACGAGAGCATTGTGATTATGAGTAAAGAGCGCTTCATATAGGCTATCGTATTTAGATGCAAAAATAACACTTTTCCGATAATCAAAACAGCTGTCTCCACCCGCAGCCGTTCCGCCACTCGGAGCAGCCATAAGCCGTCTTACCTTTTATTATATGTCCTTTGCCACACAACGGGCAGGGCTGACCGATGATGGCATCAGGATTATCAAAATTATTTGATACAGGATGCTCTTCCGAACTCGCAGGATTCACCTCTATCATCTCAATTTGAATACCATATTTCTTTGCTAAGGAACGCAATGCTTCGGTGTATGTTATATGTTCATGTTCCATGAGAAACTTAGCAGAATCACCTCCTTTACCACAACTGAAACATTTAAATATGTTTCGTGCAGGATTCACATTAAAAGTTCCTGACTTATCATCATGAAAAGGACAAAATCCATTCAAATTATCTCCATGCCTCTTAAGCGTAACAAATTCGCCAACAACCTCTTCAATACGAGCTGCCTGTAGTATTTTACTTACAGTCTCCCTAGGAATAGTTTTTTTTGTTGTAGATTTGGACGAAACTGTCTTAGGGGTTTGCGCTGATGATTTCTTGGCAGCCATCTTTTTCGTCGCCAACTTCTTCGGTTTCTCCTCCACTGCCGCTGCCACCCGTCGGTTGCTGTTATCCAGCATCACCGTGGTGACAATCTCCGTCACCATTTGCTTCAATTCATCGAGGAACTGCCTTGCCTCGTATTTGTGTTGCTCAATCTCACGGAGTTTCTTCTCCCAGATGCCCGTCAACTCGGCGCTCTTCAGCAGGTCCTCATGGATGAGGCCGATAAGCTCGATGCCCGTGGGCGTGGGTTCCAAGCTCTTGCGCACCTTTTTAATATAGTTGCGCTTGAACAAGGTCTCGATGATGGCCGCACGCGTGGAAGGCCGTCCGATACCGTTTTCTTTCATCACCTCGCGCAACGACTCGTCGTCAACCAACTTGCCCGCCGTCTCCATGGCACGGAGCAAAGTGGCCTCAGTGTAAGGCTTCGGCGGTGCGGTCCACTTCTCGGCCAGCTGGGGCTGGTGCGGTCCGTGCTCGCCCTTAGCGAAGATGGGCAAGGTCCTCTCCTCGTCCTCCTGCCCTTCCTTGGTCCCTGAGCTTGACGAAGGGTTCTCCTCGTCTTGTTGCTTCTGAGGCTTGATGACCTCGCGCCAACCAGGGACAAGAATCTGCTTGCCCGAAGTCTTGAACTCCACGTCCTCCACCTTGCCTAAAACCGTAGTCGTGGCAAATTGGCAGTCGGGATAGAACACGGCGATGAAATGGCGACATACCTCGTCGTAGACCTGCTGCTCGGCAAACGACAAGCCCTGCGGCACCACACCCGTCGGGATGATGGCATGGTGGTCGGTGACCTTGCTGTTGTCGAACACCTTCTTGCTCTTGGGCAGCTTCTTGCCCGCCAAAGGCGCGGTGTATTCGGCGTAGTTGGTCAGCTTCGCCAAGATGCCAGGGCACTTGGGATAGATGTCGTCACTCAGATAGGTGGTATCCACACGCGGATAGGTGGTGTATTTCTTCTCGTAGAGGCTTTGGATGGTTTGCAAGGTCTGGTCGGCCGACATGTTGTATTTCTTGTTGCATTCCACCTGCAACGAAGTCAAGTCGTAGAGCCTCGGCGGGGCTTCCGTGCCTTTCTTGGTGGTGATGTCGGTCACAGTAAACTCTTTCCCTTCAACGCTTTGCAGGTCTTTTTGGCCGTCTTCCACGGAACCATACTTGCCCTTGGTGGCAGTGAATGTCGTATCCCTATAAATGGTCGACAGCACCCAATAAGCCTCGGGCTTGAAGTTCACAATTTCGTGGTAACGGTTGACAATCAAGGCCAAAGTTGGGGTCTGCACCCTGCCAATGGACAGTACCTGTCGGTTTTGCCCGTATTTCAAGGTGTAGAGTCGTGTGGCGTTCATGCCCAGCAGCCAGTCACCGATGGCACGCGAGAGGCCTGCCTCATAAAGCGACTGATAGTCAGCCTGGTCCTTCAATGTCTTGAAGCCCTCACGGATGGACTCCTCGGTCAGGGACGAAATCCAAAGGCGCTTCACAGGACAATGCACGGCGGCCTTCTGCATCACCCAGCGCTGGATGAGCTCTCCTTCCTGCCCAGCATCGCCGCAGTTCACGATTTCGTCGGCCTTCTGGAACAACGACTCGATGACCTTAAACTGCTTCTCCACACCTTTGTCGGCAATCAACTTGATACCAAAACGCGGCGGTATCATCGGCAGGCGGCTCAAGGCCCATGACTTCCATTGGTCGGTGTAGTCGTGCGGCTCCTTCAAGGTGCAGAGATGGCCGAAAGTCCACGTCACCTGGTAGCCGTTACCTTCCATGTAACCTTCATGGGAAGTGTTGGCTCCCAGCACTTTGGCGATGTCGCGAGCGACGCTTGGTTTTTCGGCGATACAGACGATCATTGCAGTTGGCAGTTGTTCAGTTATTCAGTTGTTCAGTTGTCGCTTCGCGTCATTGACTCGCTTCGCATCGTCGAATCTACGATTTGCGAGGAACGAAGCAATCTAGAGGTATAGTTGGGAGTTAGCAGTTATTCAGTTGGCAGTAGACGGTTATTCTGTTTGGAATTCTGTTTTCAGGTCGGCGGCCTTCACCTTCATCAGGAACTCGGCTTTGTCTTTTTGGGCTACAAACCACACCAAGTCGGCGGGTTGGAAGGTGATGCGTGCCGACGGGTTCAGGATGAAATGTCCCTCTCGCTCGATGGCAATCACCATAGCGTCATATTTGTCAGCCAGACCAGAATCCATCAAGGCGATGCCGATGATAGGGCTGTCATGCTCGACTTCCACCTTATACAGATCCACCTCGCTCTCCTCATGTTCTTGAATCAGCCGCTCGTCAAAGAGCTCCACCCTCGGCAAGAGCAACCTCAGATGGTCCTCGTGCCCCACAAAGGTAATCTTATCGAACGGAAACAGCTGAAAATCAGACTTGGGCAATTCAAAAAGTTGTTTGCCACGTTCCACACTGACCACACTCACATTATAGTTGTCGCGGAAGTCCGTCTCCTTGATGAGCCGTCCAGCATAAGGGCTGTCGGGACTCAGCGTCATCTTCTGCAAATGGCAGTTTTCCTGCAAAATCTCGGGGATTTCAAACACCTGCACCTGCTGGCGCTTGTTGAGGTTGTCCAAGAAGTTGTTCTCGATGCGTTTGTAGAACTTCATCGCCGGACTCAGCACGCGCAGCATGATGGTAAAGCCCAGGGCCATGGCGATGTTGAGCAAACGGAAATACGGTGCTCCGATGCCCAAATGCAGCCAGAAAGCCTCGTTGAAGAAATGCCTCAACACCGAAGTGGACACTACCCATACAATGAAGAAACGTAGGATGAAAATCAGAAGAATGGCGGTCTTGTTGAAACGGCTCTGTTCCATCAGCTTATGGGTGGTCCCAACCAAGGTGTGCCTGAAACCGATAGCCCAAAGGAAGGGCGAAAGCAGCGCCAAAGTAATGGCCGCAGCGATGGCGTTGCCCCACAAGCCCGGCACATAAATCATAACCAGACTACCCACCCAGAAACAGATGAAAATCAACGCGATGACGATGGCGATATAGATGACGATGTACTTGAACTGTCGCCCGATGAAACTGGCCATGCTCACTTTCTTGCCGCTCTTCACCTTGATGCCTCGGTCGCTGTTTTCCAGATGGTTAAGCCATTTGTCAGACACGTGAGTGCTTACCCATCGATACGTGGGATTGGCCGCCTTGATGAAGTAAGGCGTGAGGAAGGTCGTGATGATGGACACCGAGACAATGATGGGATACAGGAACTCGTCGATGACACCATAACTGAGGCCCAACGACGCAATGATGAACGAGAACTCACCAATCTGGCAGAAACAGAAACCGCCTTGTATGGACTGCTTCAGGCCCAGACCCGCCAGCAGGCGTCCGCCGACGTTACTCAACGGTTTGAAGATGACCAACACTAAGGTCACGACCAAAATCTGCCACCAGTAATTCACCAAAATCTGCGGGTCGACCATCATACCCACCGAGACGAAGAATACCGCGCCAAACAGGTTCTTGATAGGCGTCGTGACTTTGTGAATCATCTCGGCCTCAAGGGTCTCGGCCAAGATAGAGCCCATGATGAAAGCGCCCAAGGCGGACGAGAATCCCGCCAAGTTGGCCAGCACCACCATCAGGAAACAAAGGCCTACCGAAAACACCGTCAGGGTCTCCTCCGTCATGAACTTACGCGCCCAGCGCAACACCGTCGGCACCAAGAAGATGCCGCCGATGAACCATATCAGCAGGAAGAAACCGAGTTTCAACATACTGGTAACCAGCTGCATGCCATCGAAGGTCTTGCTCACCGCCAAAGTTGAGAGGATGACCATCAGCAAGACGGCCTCCAGGTCTTCCACCACCAACTCACCGATAACGTTGCCGCTGAACTTCTCGCGATGCAACTTCATGTCGTCGAAGGCTTTGGCAATAATCGTGGTGGACGAGATGGAGAGCATGGCGCCGAGGAAGATGCTGTCCATCTGCGACCAGCCTAGCAGCTTGCCGAGCGAGAAGCCTACGACACACATCGTCACCAACTCGGTCAGGGCGGTGATGCCCACCGTCCCTCCTACTTTCTTCAACTTCTTGAAGCTGAACTCCAAGCCGATGCCGAACAGCATGAACACCATGCCGATTTCGCTCCAGGTCTCCACGCTCGTGTGGTCGTTGACGACAGGGAACCATTCAAAATTGGGTCCGATCAAGAACCCTGCGATGATATAGCCCAGCACGACAGGCTGCTTCAACCACTTGAAAATCACTGTGGTGATGCCTGCCGTAACCAGAATCAGGGCGAGATCGGAAAATAGGGCGGGTAAGGATTCCATAAATTGATTTCTTTGTGGGGCAAAGATACAAAAAAAGCGGCTTCCTTAGAAACCGCTTTCAATTTATTCCGCAAACATCCCGTCAATCAAGTCCTTGTAGTGCTCGGCGACGATTTTGCGGCGCAGCTTGAGGCTCGGCGTGATCTCGCCCTCTTCGATGGTCCACTCACGGTCGATCAGCTCGAAACGCTTGATCTTTTCGTAGTCGCCGAAGAACTTGTTGTAGCTCTCCACCTCCTTGCGGAAACGGTCGTTGACGGCCTTCGCCTTGATCATCTCCGTGTTGGTGGTATATGGGATGTGGTTCTCCTCACACCATGTCTTGAGGCTCTCGAAGTTGGGCACGATGAGGGCTGCGGCAAACTTCTGGTTCTCACCCACCACCATCATCATGCTGATGAGCGGCGACTCGGTGAACTTGCCTTCAATCAGCGCCGGCGAGATGTACTTACCCATCGAGTCCTTGAAGATTTCCTTCATGCGACCCGTAATCTTCAGCAAGCCGTCCTCGTCGAACTCGCCGATGTCACCTGTGTGGAAGTAGCCTTCCACATCGATGGCGTCGCGGGTGGCTTCCTCGTTCTTGTAATAGCCCTTCATCACCGGCGAGCCTTTCACGAGGATCTCGCCCGATTCAGGATCTATCTTGATGTGTACACTCTCGCAAGGCACACCCACCGTCCCGGCCTTGATGATGCCCAAAGCCAAGCTATTGGTGGCAATCACCGGCGAGGTCTCGGTCAAGCCGTAGCCTTCCACGATGGGGATGTCCATGGCGGCAAACAGTCGCACCAAGCGAGGTTGCAAGCTGGCGCCACCGGAGATGATGAACTCCAGATGTCCGCCGAAAGCCTTGCGCACATCCTTAAAGACCAGTCTGTTGGCTATATACAACTTGAAGCGATAAGCCCGTTGAGGTTTCTTCTCCGTCTCATCATAGCGTTCCGCCAACTTGAAAGCCCAGAGGAAGATGCGTTTTTTCATGCCTGTCAGTTTGTCCCCTTTGCGCATAAAGCCATTATAGACCTTCTCGACGATACGAGGCACGGTGGTGAAATGCTCGGGCTTCACATCGGCGATGTCGCGCATGATGGTGCCGAAGTTCTCCACATAATAGGTGGCATTGCCAAGATAAAGGTGGGTGTACAACACCGAACGCTCGTAGATATGCGACAAAGGCAAGAAACTCACCACTTTATGCGAACTCGGCACCGGATAATGCGGTCCATAGTAGGCCACGCAGCTCATCAGGTTGTTATGCGTCAGCATGACGCCTTTGGGCGTGCCCAGCGTACCCGAGGTATATATGATGGTGGCCACGTCTTCTGGGTCGACGGCGTCCTTATGGGCCTGCAAGGCGGTTTGGCTCTTCTTGTCGATCTTGACGGAGACCATTAGACCGCGCAAAGTCATCATTCCTTCCACGGGGTTGAAAGCGAACTCCTTAGGCCGCACGGGCATCTTGTCGAGAACGCTTTTCACCTTCTTATGGATAAGAGAGCCTTCCACGAAGACCACTTTGGGGTCGGCATGGTTGAGGATATGCTCGTAGTCGCTCTGGCGTGCCGTAGGATAGACAGGAACCAAGATGGCACCAATCTGCTGGACAGCAAAATCCACCATATTCCATTGGGGACAATTGTTGGAGGCCAAGGCGACGCGGTCACCTTTACCCACGCCCAAGCCAATCAGTCCTTGGCTAATCACATCGGTCATCTTCACAAAGTCACGGCTGATGTATTTTTTCCAAGAACCGTCTACCTTACTGGCAAACATCACTTTCTTTTTGCCATACTTCTCCACAAACCTCGGCAGCAAGTCGAAGGTGCGGGATGGGATATCAGGATAGGCCTGAACGGTTTTCTTATTGTTAGTTTTCTTATCCATGGTTCCGAAAATTGATGCGAAGATAGTGCTTTATTTGATAAAACCAATTTTTTATCCAAACAAAAGGCTTTTTTATGAACCAAATAGGGCTTTTTTTCAATGAAGAACATTCAAAAAGAATGTTTATTTTTGCGCCAAAAATAGGCTTATGGTTTCCATTTTCGACGACATGAACCAAGTCACCGAAGCCGAGGTACAGCGGATGCTACCTTTAGTGGACGAGCAACGCCGCAACGAGGCCTTGCGTTACAGGTTTTTGTTCGGCCAGTTCGCCTGCCTGAAGTCGTGGCTAATGCTGAAAGACCTGCTGAAAACACTGGGTGTCAACGACTTGAAAATGGATCGTAACGAACTCGGCAAGCCTTCCCTTGTCCATCATCCAGAGGTGCATTTCAACCTCAGCCACTGCAAAAACGGCATCGCCGTGGTGGTCGACTCCTCCCCTGTCGGCATCGACATTGAGAGCTTCAGGAAGGACAACATCGCCCTTGTCAAAAGAACGATGAACGCCGCCGAAGCCGAATGGATTCGCGCCTCGTCGGCCCCTGTCGAGACCTTCACCCAGTTTTGGACCAAGAAAGAAGCCGTGTTGAAGCTGCGTGGCACGGGCATCGTAGATGACCTGCATCATGTGCTTGACGGCAGCGACTATCGGCTTGAGACGCACGTCGACCGAGAAAAACACTATGCTTGGAGCATAGCCTACACGCAATAAAAAAAGGACTGCGACTGCAGTCCTTTTTGTTCACAATCATTTGCCTTATTAGGCGATGATTCTCGTCCCGCAGGTCGGGTCGCCAAGACGCGTGGCCTCGGTGATGATGGCCTCGTGGCCTGTGGCTTCCACGAACAGGATGGCGGCGCGTACCTTGGGAGCCATGCTGCCCTCGGTGAACTGACCGTCGGCGAGGTGTTTCTTGGCCTCGGCCACCGTGATGGTGTCGAGCGCCTGCTCGTTCTCCTTGCGGAAGTTGATGTAGACCTTCGGCACGTCGGTGAGGATGTAGAACTCATCGGCGTGGATGTTGATGGCGGTCATGGCCGATGCCAAGTCCTTGTCGATGACAGCTTCAACGCCGCCAAGGCTGCCGTCGGGCTTCTCGATGACAGGGATGCCACCGCCGCCCACAGTGATGACGACGTTGCCCTGTTCGGCAAGCTGCTTCACCAGCTCCACGTTCTGGATGGCGATGGGCTTCGGCGAAGCCACCACCTTACGCCAGCCGCGGCCTTTGGGGTCTTCCTTATAGACGGCACCCGTCTCGGCAGCATACTTCTCGGCTTCTTCCTTGCTGTAGTAAGGGCCGACGGGTTTGGTGGGGTTCTGGAACATGGGGTCGTTCTTGTCGACGACGACTTGCGTCACCAAAGTGACCACGTTACGCTTCAGGCCATGCTTGGCGAAGGTCTTGCCCAGGCCCATCTCAATCATAAAGCCGATCAGGCCTTGGGTCTCTGCCACGCAGAAGTCAATAGGCATGCCCGGCACGCCAAACTGATGGCTGCCAGCCTCATGCTGAAGCATGACATTGCCCACCTGAGGACCGTTGCCATGGCCGATGACCAGATTATAATCGTTTTTCAGGAAGGGAAGCAACGATTGGCACGTCTCGGTGACGTTCTCCATCTGTTCCTTGTACGTTCCTTTTTGACCGCCTCTCAAAAGTGCGTTTCCGCCAAAGGCGATGACTGCTAATTTCTTCATTATTCGGAATTTAAGATTTAAGGATTCAAAGATTTAAAATTTCAGGATTCAACCGTGATTTGTCGGCTGCCACGATGTGACAGCCCTACAACTCTTAATTATCAATTATCAATTATCAATTGTCAATTCAGAATTACTTCCTCAAATAAGTGACGGAATATCCATCTTGTCCAATCACCAGGTTCTTCTCGTCGAGAGAAATAATGTTGTTGGTGTCTGAGAATTTCTCGTGGGAATAGCCGTTGGTTTCGCCATGGAGAATCAGCAAGTCGCCGTTTCTCTCCCAAGTCTTATACTCCCTGAAACCAGTGTTGATGTTCACCACTTCGCCGTTGTCAAGCAAAGTGAAGCCCACTTCGCCCAGCAAACTGCCTTCGGCAGCAGGTTCGACCCAGGTTCCGACGATGGAGGGACGCGAGCATGAGGCAAAGACGAGTCCCATCATTCCGCATAAAGCAATAATAATCAAACGTTTATTCATTTCTTTCTCTTCTTTGATTTGGAGCGGCAAAGGTAGGGATTATTTCCTTAAACAAAGCATTTCCAAAGAATTATTTTTCACTATCAATCCATAATGACAATTTTCTGCACACGGACCGTTGCACCATCATAAAGTCGGATGAGGTACAGCCCTGCCTTTAGCTCAGCGAGCGAGCAAGCATTTCCCGTAAGTTCCATCGACTTCACCATGCGGCCCAAGACATCGACGACATCCAACTGGGCGCTATTACTCTCCGTATTGACATACAGCATCTTATCTTTAACAAAGCAGAAAGATTCCGTTGTGTTTTCTTTTATGTCATCCGTAGGAGACCCGAAAAGAATCTGGTTTTTCATTCTCACAGGATAACCGTAATAGGTAGTAACAACATATACGTTGTAGTTGGTGTCGTCGCTGATTATCCAAAGCGAGTGGTAATCATCAGTAGGGAACGCCCGGCATGACATGCCGTTTGAATAGCTACCCGTATTGTCGTCAAAAGCCACGACCAGATTGCTTGTCCCGTCGTAGTAGAATGTCCTTTCGAATTGGATCGTAGTCCATGCGTTAGCATTCATGGTCACCGAACCTTCAAAATACTTATTCATAGGCATTACGGGCACCCAGTCCGTATTGCTGTGGAACCCGGTTTTGTCGGTTTGCTTCAGATAAATCGAATAATTGCGTGTTTTGGTTTGACCGCTATTGAAGAACGAAATGCTGGTCAATTCACGTGGCCCGCCCAATTCCTCTGAAGTATAGATTTGCTCAGTGAAACCATATTTGTAATAGGAATGGCTAGGCAGTTTCGTATAGGATACTGTGGCATGTCCTACCGGGATGCTACCGTCCATGGATTCGAAAACCGCGAGATAGTGTGCATTTGTTGAAGCATCAAAAGTAGGGTCGGTATAATAAGTTCCCGCCCCTTCTTTCTCCCAACGGATGAAAGCATAGTTATCGTTGGTGTTGGTGGTCAAAGCGACCTTGGTACCCGTGCCGTAGGTTCCGGTTCCATTTATCGTACCGGCTTCGTCCATATTGCTCTCGGCAGTGACGGAGCAGAGGTTGAAGCCGAATTGGTGGGTCTCGTTAGCCGCATCCACTATGCTCAGCGTGACAGGCATCGGGAATGCGTTCGTGGCATTGCCGGCGAGGGTGACGCTGAAATCGGCATAGGCTTTACCGAATGCCTCCACGTTGCCAACGGATGCCGTGCCGTTGATGGTGAGATATTCGGATGGCGAAGAGAGTGTGCCTATTACCATGGGGGCCAACAAGTTGCCATCGTTGCCGATGACGACACGCAAGTCGGCGGTCTCGCCAGGCTCAAGCAAGCCATTGCCGTTGTCGTCGTTTACAATGGTTGCACCGAGGTATTCCATGACTTTTCCGTAGACCGCGATAGCGAAACGGAGGTATCCAATGGATTCGCCGCCGACCATGATTTGTGCGACAAAGTCAATCTTGCCTTTTGTAGGAGCATTGTCAGCCAAAGTAAAGGCCAAGCCTCCCACAGTTTGCGTCTCTCCTGAGGCCAAAGCAGGCACGACAAGGCTTCCGTTGGTGATGCTGACATAGCTCGACGTGGTTGTAATCTCCAGCAAGGCGCCATTGATGGCCTCTGACCCACAGCGCAGATCCAAATCCATTATAATCGATTCACCTGCGTTGGCGTGTTGGTCATTGTTGCCATGTTCATCGTTGATGACATAGGATTCAAGCGATAATACCGGAGCTGGGACGGCATTGACGGCGGCCAAGGCATTGACACGTCCAAAGCCATAGATGTTGCTCTTGCCCTCGGCAAGCGGCACAGCGGTTTCTTCCAAGATGCGGCAGATGTCGGATGGGGTGAGGTTAGGGTTTTTGCTCAACATGAGCGCCATACATCCCGCCACACATGGGGTGGCCATGGAAGTGCCTGTCTTCGTGCCATAGCCGGATGTGTTGAGGTAATCCGCTGAAACGATCTCCGTTCCAGGTCCACACACATCGGGACGGATGAGGCCAAACTGGGTGCTGCTTCCAGCAACGTAAGGATAGTCGGCAAAGCTCGTATTCGCCCAAGTGACAGGGCCTTGCGAGGTTGTCGCGTTGGCCACGTCCATATTATCGACGTTACCCACGCACACCACGCATGAGAGGCCGCCCGGATTGGCTTGCTGAACGGGGTCCATATAAGGTGGCGGGCAGCACCCAGGAAGGCGGACATTATTCGGAATCGGATATGTGTTGAGTTTGTTCCCCTCGTTTCCTGCTGCGACAGCCCCAATCACGCCAGCATTCATTGCTGCCACACAGGTGTTGCGCGTCAAAGTCACATCTGCGGCGCTTTGGTCACGCCAGCCCAGCGACATGGTGAATATGTCGGCGCCATGTTCCGTGGCAAACTGCACACCAGCACAAGCATTGGTTATCTCACCATAGCCTTCGTCGTCCAAGACTTTCAAGCACATCAAAGTGGCATCGGGAGCCATACCAGTTTGTCGGCCTCCACTACCATCGCCACATACCGTCCCGGAACAATGTGTGCCATGGCCATCATAATCCATGGGGTCGTTATCGTTGGCATCAAAATCCCAGCCATGATTCGGGAAGGCCTCGCCGCCGTCCCAAAGATGGTCCTTAAGGTCCAAATGGTTGTAGTTGACACCGCCATCGATGACGGCCACCACTATGCCTTGGCCCGTATAGCCCAGGTTCCAAACCTGGTCGGCCTGCACTTGGGTGACATTGGGCGTGATGTCGCGTGTGGTCTTGGCGGGTCTCGAGGTCTCGTCTTCAGGAATCATACGCACCCTCTTGTCAAAGCCGATGGTTTCGACATCCTTACGTTGGGCCAATGCTTGGATGGCTTGTTTGTTGGCTGAAAAGCAGAGGGCGTTGGCCATCCAGAGCACTCTCGGCGTGCTCACCATGTCGTTCTGTTCCATCTCGGCAAGGCTTTGCCTAATGTCGTATTGGGAGGCTTCTGCGAACTGCTTCAACTCGTTCACCACGAACTCTCGCCGTTCGGCACGAGTCGTGAAACCGTCGACACGGCGGCTAAGTTTCTCCTGGTCATACTGTTGTTTCATGATGACAAACACATTGATTTTCTCATCATCCATCCTCTGCCCCATCTCCTTCTCCAAGGCCATGTCGATGGTTTGGGCATAACCCATGACGCAAATCAATGTCAGTAGAATAAGGGTAGCTATCCTTTTCATGGCTTTTATTTTTTGGTTATTGAAACCCGGTTTATTTTCGTTTGATTATCAATCGCTCCAGTTCCCCGATCCAAAGGATAATAGAGGTGCCGGCGATGATGATAAGCCAATCCATCCAAGGCAGCGGGACGACGTTAAACATCTCGCCACCGAAGGTCACGATAAACACCTGTCCGAGGGCGATAATCAATAAGGTAGCGCCAAAGCCGCGTCTTACGTCTTTGTCGAGCAGGCCTTTCAAGGCAGACTGGCCGGTATGGTAGGCCTTGGCGTTGAAGATGTTCCAGAACTGCATGAAGACGAAGATAGTAAAGAGCAACGACAACTCCTTAGGCGTGAAATGGCCTCCTATATGATGGAAGCAGAAATAGCTGGCGAAATAATCACGGAGAGAAAACTCGGCCATGGAATCCACGCCATAGTGCATGAAATACTGGATGAAGCCAAACAGCACCGCCACAAAGAACAGTCCCACGCCGAAGATGCGGACGACCATCTCTTTGGTGATGATAAAGGCGGCGCGTGAACGCGGCTTGTCCTTCAGCACGCTATGGTCGGGCGGCAACGACGCCAAGGCCATGGCGGCGAAGGTATCCATGATGAGGTTGATCCACAGCATCTGGGTCACAGTAAGCGGTGACTCGGTGCCCATCACGGCGCCCAGCAACACGATGAGGCAGGCCGCCACGTTGATGGTCATTTGGAACAGGATAAACCGCTGGATGTTGAGATAGAGCGAGCGGCCCCACATCACGGCGCGGGCGATGCTCTTGAACGAGTTGTCAAGGATGGTGATGTCGCTGGCTTCCTTGGCCACCGAGGTGCCATCGCCCATCGAGAGACCGATTTGGGCTTGGTTCAAGGCCGGGGCGTCGTTGGTGCCGTCGCCGGTGACGGCCACCACATCTCCCCTCTCCTGCAGCAGGCGCACGAGGCGTTCTTTATCGGAAGGACGCGCGCGCGACATGATCTTCAAGTCGCCGACACGCTCACGCAGTTCGTCGTCTGTCATCAGGTTAAACTCCTTGCCGGTAATCATCTGTCGTTCGGGGTCGTCGGCGTCAGTCCACAATCCCACCTGACGGCCAATCTCACGTGCCGTGCCGGGCGTGTCGCCCGTCACAATCTTGATACTGATACCCGCATTGAGGCAGTCTTTGACGGAATCGGCCACGTCGTCGCGGATGGGGTCGATGATGCCTACGATGCCCAAGAAGCACAAGTCTTCGACCTGCAGTTTGCCGTTGGCGAACACGGTGTCCACCTCCGACTTCGAGATACGTTTGAAGGCAAAGCCCAAGGTACGCATGGCCTTGTTTTGGTATTCCAGCAGTTTTTCCTCCACCTCGCTACGCACCCAATGGATACCCGCCTCGCCATCGCGTTTCAACACCGTCGCGCAACGTTTGATCAAAATCTCGGGAGCGCCTTTCACATACAGCATATACTCGCCCGTGAACGGGTTATGGGCCACCGTGGCCATGTACTTGTATTTCGTCGTGAACGGCAACTGCTTGACGATCTTCATGTCGTCGCGAACCTTGACGAAGTCCACGTTGTTGTCGAAAAGCCAAAGCAGCAACGCACCTTCGGTGGGGTTGCCGATCACCTTCGCTTTTTGTTGGTCGCTATAGTCAAGAAATGCCGTAGAGTTGACGGAGATGCCTTCTATCATCAGGCGCGACACCTCCGTTTCGTCGAGTTGGCCGTCCTTCAAGCCATAGATGAGACTGTCGCCTAAGCTCATGCGGTTTTTTGTGAGGGTGCCGGTTTTGTCGGAACAGATCACCGTGGCTGCGCCCATAGTCTCGCAGGCATGCATCTTACGCACCAAGTTATTGGTTTCCAGCATCCTCTTCATGCTCAGTGCTAGACTCAGCGTGACGCTCATGGGCAGACCCTCAGGCACGGCCACCACAATCAAAGTGACGGCAATCATCAGCGTGTTAAGGAAATAACGCGCGAAGTCCATCCAGTTGAAAGGCCCATCGGGATAGAGGAAATACATCAGGATGCGCAGCACCACGATGATGTCGGCGATTACATAGCTCGCGATGGTGATGCCTTTGCCCAACTTGTCGAGTTGTTCGTTGAGCGGCGTTTTTATCTTATTGTCGATTTGTGCGCCTCTGTACACCTTGCCCCATTCCGTGGCGTCGCCTACCTTCTCGACAACAAAAATGCCGTGGCCTTCCATCACGGAACTGCCGCGGCACACATAATTCGAGGGATAGGTCGCATCGTCCTTGAACTCCGCCTTGTCCGTCGTCTTTGAACACGAAGGCTCGCCGGTCAGGTCCGACTCATTCACTCGCAACGAGATAGCCTCTCGCAGCGTGCCGTCGGCAGGCACCTCGTCACCAGTGTTCAGCACCACGGTATCGCCCACCACCACGTCCTTACGTTCGATACGATGAATCAACCCGTTACGGAACACCGTCACAAGCTTTTCGTCTTCCGCCTGGTTCAAGATGTCGAATTTCTTGTTGGCGCTCAACTCAAAGACAAAGCCCACGGTGGTGGCCAACATCACAGCCACGAAGATACCCAAAGGCTCCAAAAGCACCGAGAGTCCTTCGGCACCAGTAAACAATTGATACAATGAAACCGCCACCGACAACAGCAACGCTATCAGCAGGATACGTATGATGGGGTCGGAGAATTTCTCCAAAAACTGCTTCCAAATCGAGTCTTTCTCTGGCGGAGTAAGCACATTGTCGCCATGCTTTTTGCGACTTCTTTCCACTTCTGCATCCGTCAGTCCATTCCTAAAATCTCTTGCCATTTTATAGCAATTTTACTCGTTTATCAACTTTTATAACTATCTTTGCATGAAAAAATTGTGGCAAAATTACATTCTCCCAGCAAACGACAATGAGGTTGCAAGGTTACAACCCAAAAATTGAGATGATAACTCCATGAAATTCAAAGAACAACATAAAACTGCCTTAGCAAAAGTGCTCTCCGACCTCGTACAATGCGATGGCATCGTCAACCAAGGCGAAATCGACTTCATGCATAGGGTTTACACGCTTTTCAACATCACACTCACCAGCCGGAAAAAAGCCACCAACATCAGCCTTTCGGATGCTGTCGACATCCTGAAGAGCCTCGGCAACCCGGAAAAAGTGGCCATCTTGAAGATGTTCCAAAGTCTATCCTTGTCCGACGACTCACTCGACCCCACCGAATCGTTGCTGATCACCTCGCTCATCTTGTCCATTGGGATTGAACTACCTGAAACACAAGATCTAAACGCCACTTTCGTCTCCATCCCTGACCTCAGCTTCGACACGCGCAATGCAGTGCTTTACGTCGAGCCAACCTACGACAAAAAGACCAACGCCTGCATCAACCGCGACTACGATGCCATCTGCCAGCTGCTGCGCAGGTCGCAACGCGAGTTCTTCTTCCTGCCCAAAGTCGTCAACGAGCTGAAAAACAAGAAAAAGACCTTCCGCAACGCGCTCAGCTACATCGAGCCTACCCTCACGGAGGAGCAGCTTGACCACATCGACGCACAGCTTCCCCAATTGGACAGTGTATTTCTCTCCAAGGAAATATTTCTCAACTACCTCAATGCCAACGGATTGAAGATAAGCAAGCCATCGTTCTTCCTCAAAATCGGTAACATGAAGCCTGGCACGTACCAAGACTTCCTCATCTTAGAGACCGGTGCTCATCCCTTGCTGACCTTGGAGCGTTTCGTGCAACTCAATGCCAACATCATGAAAATCAATCCGCCCCTAGGTAATGCGAAAGAAGAGGCCTTCATCAAAAAACTGGCGTTGAAACCCGCGACGAAGCACAAAGACGAGTTGGATTATACGGGATTCCACAAGATCATCCTTGACATCCTTTTGAAATACAACGGCTTGCACGAAGTCAGCAGGCTGTTCATCAGCCGACGGGGCGACATCTTCCTCACCGACCTCAACAACACCGAGGTCAAGATGCCAGCGTTATGCAAGGCCCTTTACATCTTCTACTTGCTTCACGAAGAAGGGATGTCGCTGAACTATCTCAACGACTACAGGGATGAGTTGTATAAGATATATCGTTGCATCTCCACCTACGGCGACGAGGCGCTGCTCACGAAGGCCATCGACAACCTCACCGACTTCATTGGCTCGACCATGAACGCCAACCTCTCGCGCATCCGCAAGGCCTTCCGCGACATCTTGGGCGACGACGCCAACATCTACCTCATCAAAGGCGAAAAAGGTGGACGAAAGATCATCCACCTTGACCGCCGCCTCGTGGTCTTCGAAGACCGGGAGGCGTTTGAATAGTAGAGACGCGATTAATCGCGTCTCTACAAAAATAAATTATGCGTTCTGTCCGCCCAAAAGGAAGGTGACATCGGAGTTGGGCTCAATCTCCACCGACTCCTTGCCGTAGCGCATGACAATCATCTTCTTGCCACCCTTCAGCATCATGTTGCCGTCAGTGACCCACAGGGCCGTAGCCTCACGCAGGCCCACCACGGTCATCTCCTGGTTGACCGCCAGATACTCGTTGATACGGTCCTGACGTGTCTCGCCGCCGTGCTTGATCATCTTGTCGATTTCGGGGTGCGGGTCGAGGTAATGCGGGTTGATTTGGAAGGGCACCAGGTTGAGGCACTTGAACGAAGCAGGTTGCACGATGGGCATGTCGTTGGTGGTGCACAGCGTCGGGCAGGCCACGTTGGAGCCAGCGCTCCAGCCCATGTAAGGCACGCCGGCGAGGGCGCGGTCGCGGATGGCGTCCATCAGGCCGTAGCGGTGCATCTCAGCCACGAGGTGGAAGGTGTTGCCGCCGCCCACGACGATGCAGTCGGCCTCATTGACGGCCTTCACCTTGTCGTCGAAATGATGCACGGAGGTGAAGTTCTCCAGTCCGAACTTGGTGCGGAACACGTTCCTCACCTTCGACTCGTAGGCATCGTAGCTCTCGGGATAAGCCATGCCCCCGATGTTGACGCCTGCAAAGGGGATAAAGATGATGCGGCTCTCCTTATTAATATGGTTCTGCATGCAGAACATCTCGATTTGGGTCGTGGCCCAAGCCAGATAGTTTTCGCCGAAATTGGTCGAATTGCTTATCAGTAATAATCTCATGATATAAAGTATTGGATTAACGATGGTGCAAAGATAGCAAAAAAGCGATTGTCGGCACAAGACGGATCGGAAATCTCCGTCTTTTGTTGAAAATTATCGGTTTGATAATCAAATACTTGCAAAAATCAATAAAAATTTTCCTGTTTTTTTGCTTGCGTAAATGAAAAAAGCTGTACTTTTGCAGTGTCAAAAACGACTGGACTAGTAGCTCAATTGGATAGAGTCCCTGACTACGGATCAGGCGGTTGTGGGTTCGACTCCCGCCTAGTTCACATGAAGGTTCCGCAAAAAGAACCTTTTTTTGGCCCATTCGACTAGCGGTTAGGTCGTAAGTTTCTCACACTTAAAACAGCGGTTCGATTCCGCTATGGGCTACAAAAACAATCCGCAACTTGTTCAAAATCAAGCTGCGGATTTTTCTTTTGCACCAGATTTGCACCTTCCTTTCAATCTCTTCCGCCCTCACGGAGCCTGCCGCCTGCAAAACAGCACAGCCTTCACACGCGAGGCCCGCTCGCGCAGGAACATGATGACTCGCCATCTGAGGACGGTGGTGTTGGCCGCATTGAAGGCGATGGCGTCCAAGCCGTTGTGTTTGGCCATATAGAGGGAACGTCTGTTGTGGAACTCTTGTGAGATGACGGTCAACGAATCCACTTCATAAACCTCTTTTGCCCTCACAATGGATTCAATGGTATGGAACCCTTGTCCGTCAAGGATAAGAATGCTGTCGGGCACCCCTCTGACGACCAACGCCTCGCGCATCGCTTGAGGCTCGTCATAATCAGACCCTTTCTTTGCCCCACTGATGAGGATGCGGTCGACTTTTCCAGCCTCATACAGTTCCACCGCCGCATCAATGCGATAGTTATAGAACATGTTGGCACCTCCCCTGCGGCCCTTGGGGTTGGTTCCCAAAAGCAGACCTACCTCCCGGTGAGGGATTTCATCCACATCAGAATACACGCGCCCTTTTGAAGCGCTGTACACGGCAAGCTCGCATCCCGCGACAACTGCAAGCCCTGCTACCATTATCGCCATTATGACCCATAGGGATCGTTTTAGTGTTTTCTTCATTTTGGGCATTCTAAATACTTGAATCTGTTTCTTAAAACGTGGTTTCACCATTCATATTTTTTACCACTTCCCAAAAGCAAGAAAATCCCGACCGAAGCCAGGATTTTCAAGAACCAAAAACCAAAATTTATGAAACCTTTTACTTGCAGCCAATTCTCATGGCTACAGGTCTTTATGATAAGAACCGCTGCAAAAATACTTATTTTTGTTTAATACGCAATGATTATTAGATAAAAATTTATAAATTTTCGAGGAAACGAGGAAATTTGTCAACAAATGCCACCAAAAATTTCCATTTTTTATCCTGCGTCTTGACAGAAAAGGATTTTTTTCTTATGTTTGCATTCTGAAAACTAAAAATGCTAGACCATGGAAAAAGCAATGGACAAACTCACCGAGATGATTATGACCAACGACGGCCTCAACGAAACCGATGCCAAGGCCAAACTCAACTTGCTCTATATCAAGATGAACCAATCTGGAATCAAGAGCTTCAACGATGAGTATATCGACTGGCTGATGACGGAAAAGAAACTGAACTATAAGGCTATCTTACAGACGCCCGACAACAAGCTACACGACATTTTCGACGCCGAGTTCAAGCATTAAAGCCCTCGTGCCGCATGTCATACAGCTCGTCGAGATGCTTTTTGAGCCGACGGGCCATGGGACGGAAGGTGTAATAGGTTATCGTGGCAGAAATCGGCGCACCCACCAGAGGTAGCACCTTCCCTACTCCTTTGGCAAAGCCTTCCTTCGTCATGTTGATGCCAATCCATTGCGCGATCTTAATGGCGTATTGCGCCATAATGGTCTCCGAAATCTTTATTCCCGCATTTTTCGACACCTGGCCTACGACTTTGGTCAAGGCCTCGACTGCCAACTTGTTGCCCATCGCCACACCCACAAACAGGGTCATGATGTTGAGCGACCCTTCGTCCAACTGATTCTTGGCGTCAGTCAATGGCGGCCAGCCATATAGATACAGGAGCTTCTGTAGCAACGATAGGATGTGACCGTAAAACTGTGCCAAGTCGGTAGGGATGGTGCCCGCCATCCACCAGCCACCCGGCAAGCCCATCAACGCCGAGGTGCCGCACACCATGGTCAGATGGTAGCTGATGCATTGATTGGCTAGCTTATCTATCTCCTTCTTGCTCAACACCTTCAGCGGTGTGTCGTCCAACGCCGTCATCACCTCCATCGGGGTACAGAACTTCGATAGCTCCTTGGTCAGGAACTCATCACGGTTCACATTCACGAACGGCAGCTTCAAGCTGGTTTGCAACACCTTGTTCCACAGGGTGACGCTTTTTTCTTGGTTTTCTTCGGCCATGTCTATTCTCTGTTTAAAAGCAGGGGTTGAAACCGCCCGCTTTAGGTCCTACGCTGGGCAGACACCACGACGTGGCAGCCCTACAACTCTATTTACATGCGGCTGCCACGGTGTGACAGCCCTACAACTCTAAACTCTAAACTAATACCCGTATTTCTCTTTCCATTTCTCCCGCAGGTTTTTCCGCAACTCGCGCTCACGGGGGTTATCTTGTGGCTCATACAAAACCGTGCCAGAAATTTCAGTTGGCAGAAATTCTTGCTCCACGAAATTGCCCTGATAGGCATGGGCGTACTTGTAACCATCGGAATAGCCCAGGTCTTTCATCAGCTTCGTCGGGGCATTACGGAGATGCAACGGCACGGGCAGATCGCCCGTCTCACGCACCAGAGCCTGTGCCGCGTCGATGGCGGACACAGCCGCGTTGCTCTTGGGCGACGAGGCCAGATAAGTGACCGTCTGCGCCAAGATGATACGGCTCTCAGGCCAACCAATTTTGTTGACGGCATCGAAGCAAGCGTTTGCCAACAGCAAGGCATTTGGGTTGGCGTTGCCGATGTCCTCTGATGAGAGAATCAGCATACGGCGGGCGATGAAAAGCGGATCCTCCCCTGCCTCAATCATGCGTGCGAGGTAATACAAGGCCGCGTTGGGGTCGCTACCGCGCATTGACTTGATGAAGGCCGAGATGATGTCGTAGTGCATCTCACCCTGCTTGTCGTATTTCACGAGGTTGCTCTGGATGCAGTCGGTCGTGAAGTCGTTGGTGATGACCAACTCTTCTGCCGCAATATCCAAGTCATTTAACGAAGTGACGACCAGCTCGACAGCATTGAGCAGTTTGCGGCCGTCGCCACCGCTGATTTGCATCAACGCCTCAGGCTCCTTGACGGTGATTTTCTTACCGAAGTCGTATTCCAACGCCTTCACCGCCTTGTCCAACAGGATTTCAAGGTCCTCTTTCTCCAAAGACTTGAGCACATACACCTGACAACGTGACAGCAAAGGCGAGATGACCTCAAACGAGGGATTCTCGGTCGTGGCACCGATGAGGGTGACCAGGCCTCGCTCCACCGCACCGAGCAGCGAGTCCTGCTGCGACTTGCTGAAACGATGGATTTCGTCTATAAATAAAATAGGTGCCTCGGGGGCCATGCGTGCCCGGTCGATGACCTCGCGCACTTCCTTCACGCCGCTGCTGACGGCGCTCAGCTGGAAGAACTGCCGCTTGACCTGCTTAGAGATGATAAAGGCCAAGGTGGTCTTGCCCACGCCGGGAGGTCCCCAGAAAATCATGGAAGGCACACGCCCCGACTCGATGGCACGGCGAAGCACAGCATGCTCACCGATGATGTGTTTCTGGCCGATGTAGTCGTCCAAAGTGGTTGGACGCAGGCGCTCCGCTAATGGGATGGAGGATTGCATCACTATTCTTTATTCAAAAAAAAAAACTGCTATGCCGAAAAAAAATCCCCATCTTTATTGACAGGGATTAGAATCGGCGGATCGGGAATATTACTTCCTGACGACTTCGCTTACCTTGGCTTGAACTTTTGAACCACCAATTACTTGGGTTTCATCTTCAATAAGGATCATCGTGTGACCGCCTTGAGTCAGCGTATAATAATCCGCAGTACTATAGACTTCGCCTCCAGGGGCAAACTTGAAAGCGATTTTCACCTGCTTGGCATCTTTTTCGGCCTCAATACTGCCGCTGGACGCATCAGCCGCAAGATATCCGACATCATACAAACCAATCATGGTTGAGCCTGAATACTCGTAAGCTTTTACATCATACATACCATAGCCCGAAGTCCCATTATAGACTTCAAAAGTTGTTGATTTCGTGCATGAAGAAAGAATCATCAACATTGCACCAATGATAAGATAAGCTGTCTTTTTCATAAAAGTTTGTTTTAATGTTCCTTACTCGTATGGCTTTTCAGGATTATCGCCCGTTTGTTCTTTTTGAAAGTCGCTGCTCTTTCTTGATTGCAAAAATAACAATTTTTACATTCAGTTTCATAATTCCGACATTTTTTTTCAAACAATACCTTACATTTTATTAGTTTTGCAAAACAATTTATTCCTAATAAAAATGTCCAAAACTCGCTACATCATCCTTATTATGATGCTAGCCTCTTATAGCATCGCAGAGGCCTGCACCAACTTCCTGATCACCAAAGGCGCCAGCGTGGATGGCTCCAACTTCATCAGTTACTGCGCCGACTCGCATATCCGTTATGGCGAGCTCTACTTCACCCCTGCCGCCGACTGGCCAGCGGGCAGCATGCGCGTCTGCTACGACCGCGGCACCAACGCGCCACGTGGCAGCGTGCCGCAGCCGCCTCACACTTACCAGGTGGTAGGCTATATCAATGAAAATCAAGTGGCCCTCGGTGAGACCACCTTCGGTGGTCGCGAGGAGCTGATGGACCCGACGGGCATCGTCGACTACGGCAGCCTCATGTTCATCGCCTTGGAACGCAGCAGGTCGGCGCGCGAGGCCATCCAAATCATGGCCGACCTTGTGGAGACTTTTGGCTACGGCTCTGACGGCGAGTCGTTTAGCATCAGCGACGCCAACGAGGTGTGGTACATGGAAATCATGCCGAAGGGCTACACGCCACAGGTGACCCCAACCGGCGACACCATCAACGCCGACCGTGGCGCGGTGTGGGTGGCCATCCGCATCCCCGACGGCTACGTGAGCGGTCACGCCAACGCAGCACGTATCACCACCTTTGCCTTGCGCGACGGCAAGACCTCCATCACCGACAAGGACTGGAAAAAGCTTTACAACAAAGATGTTGAGGTCATCTACAAGCACGACGTCATCGACTTTGCTAGGCGCAAGGGCTACTTCACCGGCAAGGACAAAGACTTCGACTTCAGCGCGGCTTATGCTCCCGTCGACTTCAGCGCCGCACGCATCTGCGACCTGCGCGTGTGGACCATGTTCAACAAGGTTTGCGACGGCATGGACGAATACTGGGACTATGTCACGGGCAAGGACCTCACACATCGCATGCCGTTGTATGTCAAGCCGAACCGCAAAGTCAGCCTCAGCGACATGATGGCGTTCCAGCGCGACCACTTCCAAGGCACCGAGTTGGACAAGACCCTCGACCCGGGCGCGGGTCCCTTCGGCTCGCCGTTCCGCTTCAACCCGCTGTATTGGGAATACGAAGGTCAACCTTACTTTAACGAGCGTAGCATCGAAGTGGTGCAGACGGGATTCTCGTTCATCGCGCAGAGCCGCAACTGGCTGCCCAACCCCATCGGAGGCATCATCTGGTTCGGTGTGGACGACACCAACTCGACCGTCTACACACCCTTCTACTGCTCCATCAACGAGGTGCCGATAGAATACCGCTCGGGCAACGGCGACATGCTGACCTACAGCGACAACGCCGCATTCTGGGTCTTCAACAGATTGGCACATTTCAAATACCTATTTTATAATAGGGTCATCGGCGACATCCAAGCCGTGCAGAGCGAACTGGAGAGCGGCTACCAGGAACAGGTCAACTACGTCGACAACCAAGCCCTAAGCCTCTTTGCCCAAGACCCAAAGCTGGCCATTGCCTACCTCACCGACTTCTCCAACCAGGCTGGTCACAACACCGTGGCCACTTGGAAAGAACTGGATAACTACTTATTGGTAAAGTATTTGGACAGCAACGTCAAGCAGGAAGAGAACGGGCAGTTCAAGCGCAACGGGCACGGTTATTCCGCCCGGCCGAAACAGCCCGGCTATCCGGATTCGTGGAAAAAAGCGGTGATTGACGAGACGGGAGACAGATTCAGGAGGCCATGAACGCCTTAATTTCCTCCTCTTTCATGTTGCGGAGGCCGTAGACTTGGGTCACCACCCCATTATTCAGGAAAACGATGGTGGGAAACTCACCATCGATGGCCGTCAGCATACGCACCACATCGCGATACAGCACGTTGCGATACTGTGCCGATTCCGACTTCTCGTAGAACTTGTCAATGCCGCCTTCGGTGCCCATGAAGACATAGGTGACTTGGTCGGCTGGGAAGCCGTAGTATTGCTGCATTAGCGAGAGCTTATGTGCCGAGAGTTGGCAGAACTCGCATCCCGTCGAGAAAAAGCAAACGATTTGTTTGCCCTCGCGAAGATTCAGGCTGTCCAAAGGGGCATCGTCGAGCATCTCATCGAAAAGCTCCAATTGAAGGTTTTGCTCCGCTGTATAGGCATTGGTATAGTTGTCGGGCGGCGAGACGAGGAAAACGGCAACCGTCGAGACGACGACAGAGACACACAGTATCAGCCAGCGGAACGGTGTCTTCCACTCTCCCATCCAGTAAAGTGGCAGGAAAAGCAGCATCAGCACGCCGTTTTTGACGAGGCTCTGCTTGGGGTCGAACTGCAGGAAGTCGCCAAAGCAGTGGCAATTATCGGTGCGGCCCATGTGGAGCGCATACAATAATAATAAGGTGTAGCCCACCAGCATGGCCATGCTCCCCCACCAATAGAGCTTATGCAAGGTATTGGAGACCAGACCAATGCCCAGCACCAATTCGATGATAATGGCAGCGCGTGCCACCAAGAATGAAGTGTTGAGGCTAAAGAAATGGTAACTATAGACATAGATCTCGAACTGGTCCAAATCTACAATCTTCAGGATGGCAGAAGCGATAAAGACAAGTCCGAGCAGGACTTTCATCACGATGGGTACTATGCCAAAGACTTTGTTCATAAAAAGAAAAAGGCACACGCTTGGGCATGTGCCTTTGTTAGTTGACGGATGTCATCAATAGACTCTGTGGCAATCGATCTCAGAATAGTTGTAGGTAGCCTCATAATCGCTGCAGGTCTTACCTTCTTCAGTGAGGAAAACATCACCCTCAACAGTAATGCCACCAGTTTTCCATGTGCACTGGCACTTCTTCTGTTTGTTGCATGAGCTTGCGCCGATGACAAGCGTGACGACGGCAATAGCCAATAATAACTTCTTCATTTTCTTTGGTATTTTAAGTTAGTGTATAATCAATGTCCTCCGTTGCCTCCACCATTGTTATTGTTCCCGCCGTTGTTATTGTTTCCGCCGCCAAAGATGTCGTTCCACCAATGGTGTTCTTCGCCTGTCACTTCATATTCCGACACTTCGGTGCAGATGACCTGTCCCCAGCCGACGATTTCCTTGGACTTGTCGGCGCAGGAGGAGCCATCCTCGATGGAATAATAATCTTCGCCCAAGTCAACGACTTCTTGGTTTTGGAAGGTCGTGCACTTGCAGTAGCGCGTCTTCTTGCACGAAGGCAGGACCACGATGGCCACAGCGAGAATAACAATCAAAAGCTTTTTCATTTCAAATGGTATTATACTGCAAAATTACAACTTTTTGCCGTAACAGAGACAAAAACAAAGAACATTTTTCATTTTGCGCTTACTCCCCAACATAAAACTCAGGATGTAACTCCTTGAATTTCCGTTCATACTGACGAATACGGCTAAGCGAACGGCGTGTCCACACGAGGCGCAAGGCATTGCGTTCCTCCTCCGTGAGATGCCACTTGATGTCGGAGGAGGCATGAAGGCGGTTCGTCAACGAATACAGCAGCAAAGCTGCCGAAACACTGATATTGTAACTCTCAGTGAATCCGTACATTGGAATACGGACATGCATATCGGCATTCTCAACGGCATAGTCAGAAAGGCCCAGTTTCTCCGTGCCGAAGACCAAGGCGATGGGGCGGTCCAAAGGCAAGGTGTCGGGCGTGAAATCGTCACGATGCGGGCAAGTGGCCACAATCTTATAGCCTTTTGCACGAAGTTGTTCAAAGGCCGTAGGCGTGTTGAACTCCTTATCCTCGTAATAATTCAAGTTAAGCCACTTGGTGCTACCCAGCACTACGTCGGGGTTCACGTCATAGTGGTTGGTATTTTCCACGATATGGATATCCTGGATGCCACGTAGGTCACAAGTGCGCAACACGGCGCTGGCATTATGGGGTTGGAAGATATCTTCGAGAACAACGGTGATGTGGCGTGTGCGGTAGTCGAGCACCTCCTCAAAACGCTGCCGGCGCTCATCAGTGATGAACTGGCCCAAAAAACTCAACATGGCCGCGTCACGCGCTGCATTTTCCTGCATTTCAACGTCCTGCAACTCACGCCCGTCAAACACAATGGATTTCTTCATTGGCTTATTCCTATTTAAAAGCGCTGCAAAAATACGAAAAAAGAAAAAATTCGTGAAAAATGGTTGAGGGTAAACCTAAAAAGCGTACTTTTGCACGCAAAATTTTGAATCGTTATGGCAAAGCAAAACACAAAACAAGGAGACGAAAGACTCGAAAACGTTGAAGAAGCATTAAGCAAAACCGAACTTTGGATTGAAAACAACCAGAAGACCCTGTGGATTATCCTCATTGTCCTGTTGGTCATTGCCTTTGGCATCTTTGGCATCACCAAGTACAACCAAAAGCGTAACCAAGAAGCCATGAACCAGATTTTCCCCCAGGAAATCAGCTTCGAAGAGCAGGCTGCCCAAGCCGTTGACTTCGCCTCATATTATGTGGAAAACGAGAACTACGCCGCTGCTTTGAACGGTGACGAAGAGCATCTCGGTCTCCTCGATATCGTTGACAAATATGGTTCCACCAAGTCGGGCAAACTGGCCGCCTACTATGCTGGCCTCAGCTACCTGAAGCAAGGTGACTACAACAACGCTATCACCTACCTGAAGAAGTACACCAACGACGACAAGATATTGGCCCCCATGTCATTGGGTCTCATCGGTGACTGCTACCTCCAACTCGGAGACCAACAGAATGCTGTGAGCTACTACGAGAAAGCTACCAAGAAGAGCCCCAACGAGTTCACCACCCCGATGTTCCTGGTCAAGCTGGGCATGACCTATGAAATCATGGGCAACAACGCCAAGGCTTTGGAGGCCTACAAGACCTTGAAGAAGGACTATCCTCAGAGCAACGAAGCCTTCGAGATCAGCAAGAACATTGCCAACCTCGAACAGAAGATGAAATAAGAATTTAGTTTTGTTTTCATAATTTAATCCTGGCCTGAGGGTCAGGATTTTTTTTGACAGCCCATGGAGAAAAAAATCAGAATCGCCTATTTCGGCACCCCGGAGTTCGCCGCTTCGCAGCTTGAGGCCATACTCAAGGCTGGCTACGAGGTGGCCGTGGTCGTCACCATGCCCGACAAGCCGGCTGGACGTGGACGGAAGATTCAGTATTCCGATGTAAAGAAGACAGCCTTGGAGCACAACCTGCCTCTGCTTCAACCCGAAAAACTCAAGGACCCGATGTTTCTTGAGCAGTTGGCCTCATTCCAAGCCAATCTGTTCATCGTCGTGGCTTTCAGGATGCTGCCCGCCGTGGTGTGGCAGATGCCCGAGTTGGGCACCTTCAACCTCCATGCCTCACTCCTACCCCAATACCGTGGGGCAGCGCCCATCAACTTCGCCATCATCAACGGAGAGACTGAGACCGGACTCACCACCTTCTTCCTTAACGAGGAGATTGACATGGGCGCCGTCATCATGCGCGAACAAGTTGCCATTCGCCCCGACGAAACTGCCGGAGAGCTTCACGACGTGTTGATGACTTTGGGCAACCAGGTGGTCGTTGAAACCATCAAGAAGATTGAAAAAGGTGAAGTCTGTGCCTTGCCGCAAGATGAAATGGCCGAAGGCCAACCCTTAAGACCCGCTCCCAAGATCTCGAAAGAGTTCTGCAATGTAGACTGGAGCCAAGACTGTCAAACGGTCTACAACCACATCAGAGGCTTATCGCCCTACCCTGCCGCACACACCAGTATCCTGTCGGAAAACGGCGAGGTCATCGAATTAAAAATCTTTAGTTCAGTCATTGAACATTGCCTGCCCGAAGTGCCTATAGGCAGTGTCGTCACGGACAACAAAAAATACCTGAAGATCGCCTTGAAAGACGGCTTTATCCACCTGACCCAGGTGCAACAAGCCGGAAAGAAAGCCATGCCGATTGCTGATTTCTTGAGGGGCACTCAACTCTTGGGGGCATGGAAAGCCGAGACAAAATGATAAAAAACGCCTTTTTTTAAGTTTTTCACGTTTTTTTTCGCAAAAAACTCATTTTTTTTTCGCAAAACGCTTGCATTATTCAAAAATGCTTTATCTTTGTCGCTGAAAAGTTTAACCACTAATAACTACTAATTATGAATAAAATTGAATTAATCGCTGCCGTTGCCGAAGAGGCTGGCATGACCAAGGTCGATGCAAGAAAGGCTATCGATGCCGTGTTAGAAGTTTCTAAGAAAGAACTGAAGAAGGGTGGCAAGATTGCCCTCGTCGGTTTCGGAACCATGGGCGTCATCAATCGTCCTGCTAGACAAGGCCGTAACCCCAGAACGGGTAAGACCATTAAGATCGCTGCAAAGAAGGTCGTAAGATTCAAACCCGCTGCAAACATCTTGAAATAATCTATTCTTCGGATAGAAAAGTAAAAAGCCGTCAGTTTGACGGCTTTTTTTTATTTTCGTTTCACGGTACCATCCATCCCGAGTTGCAACACGCCGTTGTCAACAAGAAACCGAATGGAATCCAGCACTTCGGCTTCATCAAACTCCGAGCACTGGGCCAGCACCTCTTGCATCGGCTGGGCCGTTTCACTCATCACGCTTTGCACCTTCTCCTCAATCCTATTGTACGGCAACCTATTACCTGCCTTTCTCAAGCACGCGTCGCATCGTCCGCAGGTCTTCTTCGTCTTTTCGTTGAAATAACGCAGCAGCTGAACGCTACGGCATTCCTCGTCGTTGTTCACAAAGTCCACGACGGCCTTCACGCGTTCCTCAGCGTCTCTCTTTCGGTCATAGTAGTTTTCTTTTGAAAGGCTAAAGTGCTTCGTGTCGACAAACTCGGAGAGGAACAGGATTTGCGGCTTGTCGTTACGTTGCGCATACGAAAGGAAGTTGTAAGATTCCAGTTTCTTCAACTGTTCAACCACCTTTTCCGGCTTCATTCCTATCTTCTTGGCCATCATCTCCTCGTTGATTTTCACAAAATCGCTCATCACGCCTGGCAGACTGCGGAGCATGTGCTTGACGAGGTCACTGTATTGTGGATTGTTCACCTGAAAGCCATAGATGTCGTCACGCGAGGCCTTAATCATCACTTTGGAAGGCTCGTCGAAGCTGTCGGAGAGCACAAAGAATCCTTCTTTTTCAAGAATCTTCAAAGTGTGGAACACCTCAATGAGGGAAAAACCATAGCGGTTAGCAAAGTCACTGATGACGAAAGGATGAGAGGCGTTCTCCCCTGTCCCTACTGGGATGTTGAGATAATTACCCAAGGCATTATAAATCAACTTGATTCGCTCAAGTTCCGGAAACGATTGTTCCAAATTGTCTTTCAGCTTTTGGATGTCGGCTGGAGAGACCAGCAGGAAAGCCTCTGAAGGTTTCAAGTCACGGCCAGCGCGCCCCGCCTCTTGAAAATAGGCTTCGATGCTGTCGGGCAAGTCCATGTGGATGACAAGACGCACGTCGGGCTTGTCGATGCCCATGCCAAAGGCATTGGTGGCGGCGATGACCTTCACCTTGCCTTTCATCCAAAGGTTTTGGCGGTCGTCGCGTGTCTTGGCATCCAAGCCAGCATGATAGAAGGTGGCGCTGATGCCCACTGAGTTAAGCCAGTCGGCGATGACCTGCGTGCGTTTGCGGTTACGCACATACACGATGGCGCTCCCTTCTTTCATTGCTTCCAACTTACGGCGCAGCACGCCATATTTGTCGGCTTCATGGAAGACATTGTAAGTAACATTTTTTCGTTCGAAGCTACTTTGGAAGACATTCTTCTCCTTAAAGCCGAGACGCAGTTGTATGTCATCGACGACCTTGGCCGTAGCCGTGGCAGTCAATGCCAAGACAGGTGTTTTGGGCATATAGGGACGAATGTCTGCAATCTTCAGATATGGCGGGCGGAAGTCGTAACCCCATTGCGAGATGCAATGCGACTCATCGACGGCCAACAGGCAGACCTTCATCCGCTTCACTGCCTCGATGAAAGTGTTGGTTTGCAAGCGTTCGGGCGATACATAGAGGAATTTCAGCCGGCCGAAAACAGCTTGGTTATAGGCCAAATCCAAGGCGTCGGGATGCATGCCCGAATAGATGGCTGCGGCTGAGATGCCTTTGTCCACGAGATGTGCCACTTGGTCCTTCATCAAGGCAATGAGCGGTGTGATGACCAGACAAAGGCCCTCCATCGCCATCCCTGGCACTTGGAAACAGATGCTCTTGCCGCCACCCGTGGGCAGCAATGCGAGTGTGTCCTTTCCTGCCATCACCGAGTCCACGATGTCTTCCTGGAGTGGACGGAAACTGGGATAGCCCCAATATTGTTGCAATATGGAACGGGTGACGGCTGACATGGTTATTGCAGTTTCTCGATCTCAATTTGCCACTGCAGCATCTCATCCCTGAACTTCGCTGCACTAAGGAAATCCATCTCCTTGACGGCCTTCTCCATGTTCTTTTTGGCTTGAGCAATGGCCTTTTGCAACTGCTCTTTTGTTCTATATATGGTTTGGCCTTCGGCAGCCATCGTTGTATCGCCAGTTTGGGAATACGTGGCCGGTGTGGGCTGGCCTTTCAAAGTGCCCAAGGAGTTGTCGATGGCCTTGACGATGGTCTTGGGCACGATGCCGTGGGCTTCGTTGTAGGCCATCTGCTTGGCACGACGTCGCGCTGTCTCGTCGATGGTTTTGCGCATGGAGTCGGTAATCGTATCGGCATACATGATGACCTTGCTCTCGGCGTTACGTGCGGCACGGCCTGCAGTCTGCGTCAAGGAGCGCTCCGAACGAAGGAAGCCCTCCTTGTCAGCATCGAGGATAGCCACAAGGCTTACCTCTGGCAGGTCGAGGCCTTCACGCAGCAGATTCACACCAACCAGCACGTCGAAGTCGCCCATGCGAAGTCCTTGCAAAATCTCCACGCGCTCCATGGTGTCCACATCGGAATGGATATAACGTGTCTTGATTTTCAAGTTGTTGAGGTAAGTATTCAGTTCTTCTGCCATGCGCTTCGTCAAGGTGGTGACGAGCACACGTTGGTTCTTTTCCACCACCTTATGGATTTCGTCAATGAGGTCATCGACCTGGTTCAAGCTGGGTCTCACTTCAATCACCGGATCAAGCAAACCCGTGGGGCGGATGACTTGTTCCACATACACACCTTCGCTCTGTTGCAGCTCAAAGTCAGCCGGTGTAGCGCTGACATAAATGGTCTGTCCCGTGAGTGCCTCAAATTCGTCGAATTGCAAGGGACGGTTATCCAACGCCGAGGGCAGACGGAATCCATATTCCACCAAGGTCTGCTTGCGCGAGCGGTCCCCGCCATGCATTCCCCTGATTTGAGGGATGGTGACATGGCTTTCGTCGATGACGGTGATGAAGTCTTCGGGGAAATAATCAAGCAGGCAGAAAGGCCTCGTACCCGGACTGCGTCCGTCGAAATAGCGCGAGTAATTCTCGATACCCGAACAATAGCCCAACTCCTTCATCATCTCAATGTCATAGTTGACACGGTCTTCCAAGCGCTTGGCTTCAAGGTTTTTTCCTATCTCGCGGAAATACTCGGCTTGCTTGAACATGTCGTCTTGGATTTCGGTGATAGCGGAATTGAGTTTAGCTTGCGAAGTCACAAAGATGTTGGCGGGAAAGATGGTCAGCTCGGAGAGGTCTTCCATGCGGCGTCCCGTTACAGGGTTAAGCATTTCGAGACTATCGATTTCGTCGTCCCAAAACACGATGCGGTAGGCATAGTCAGCGTAGGCAGGAAACACGTCCATCGTCTCCCCTTTCACCCGAAACTTGCCCTGCGTGAACTCTATCTCGTTGCGCACATACAAGGCACCCACCAAAGCCTTGGCCACATCGTCACGGCTGATTTTCATGCCACATTCGAGATAAATGACATTCTTGCCGAAGTCATCGGGGTTGCCAATGCCGTAAAGACATGACACCGACGAGACCACGATGATATCACGGCGTCCAGAAAGCAAGGCCGATGTTGTCGCCAAACGCATCTTGTCGATATCAGAGTTGATGGCAAGGTCTTTTTCTATATAGGTGTTGGTAGCGGGAATGAAAGCCTCAGGCTGATAGTAGTCGTAATAAGAGACAAAATACTCCACCGCGTTTTCAGGGAAAAACTGTTTGAACTCACCATAAAGCTGTGCCGCCAAGGTCTTGTTATGGCTGAGTACCAAGGCGGGACGGTTCAGTTGTGCCAGCACATTGGCAATGGTAAAAGTCTTGCCTGAGCCTGTCACGCCAAGTAGCGTTTGGGCATGTTCTCCACGGTTCAACCCATCCACCAATTCCTTGATGGCTTCGGGTTGGTCTCCAGTGGGCTTAAAATCAGAAACTAATTTGAAATCCATTACTTCAGCGCATCATAAGTCTACAATGTGCAAAAGTAACAAAAAACTCTTATCTGTGCACATCCAACTTCAAGTTGGCCACGCCATGCGGTGTCAGCACCTCAACCATATAAACGGCAGCCGGCAGGTTCCAGACATTCAGTTGCACCCTATCACTATGGTTACCAGGAATTTCTTGCAGGAGTTGTCCCTTCAAGGAGAACAATCTCACCCTAATGATATCGTCAGCCTCGACATAGGCATAGTTGGGAGTCGGGTTCGGGTAAAGCGCAATCTGGCTTTCTTCATTCTGGTCGACATCGAAGAAGCCCGCGTTGATGACAATGGACTGCTCGGTATAGCCGCAGCCGTTCCATGCACGGACGGTCAATGTGGCCCAGCCAGATGTAGTGACCACTATCTTGCACGTCGTTTCTTCTGATTCGACAATCCAGTCCACACCCGCGCCCGTGATTTCCCATTCATAGTAATCGGCATATTCCACAGGATCGATAGTGTAGGAATAGGTACCCGTCATCAAGTTAGTCAGCACAAAGACACTCTCCTGACCGTTGATTGCAGGAATCTCAGCAGGATACGGGTTGACCGTGAGCGTAACTATTACGACGGAGTCGCAGCCATTCAAACTCACCATGTCTTGCTCGTAGACACCCGAAGACGTGTATTCAATATCATTCATGGTGAAACTACCGCAAACGGTGGTGTCGATCTCTGTGACATACTTCTCAACGAGGGTCAGGTGCATGGTCACAATCGAGTCGCAGCCCACGATTGAGGTGAAGGTCTGAGTGTAATCGCCTTCGACATCGTAAATGATGCCGTTCCATTCGTAGAACCTGCAGGACTCAACCTCGATTTCATTAGTCACCGAATAGTTCAAGGTCAGGTGCAACGTGACGATGGAGTCGCAGCCCACCGGCGTGACGAACTCTTGCGTGTAGTCGCCAGACTCATCATAGATGGTGCCATTCCAATCATAGGTGTCGCAAGCCGTCTCGCTCCATTCGTAAGTGATGGTCTGGAGGGCAGTGTAGTGCAACGTGACGATACTATCGCAGCCGTATTGAGAGGTCAGGAACTGGACATAATCGCCAGACTCGGTGTAAGACTCACCATTCCATTCGAACGGAGGATACTCGGATGCACTCCATTCAGTGTATTCGGTCATGTTGATGGTCAAGTGCAGGGTGACGATGGAGTCGCAGCCTTGTTCGGTCGTGAAGGTCTGCTCATAGTCGCCGGATTCGGTGTAGACCTCGTCATTCCAAATATACTCATCGCATGCCAGATCTTCGAGTTCATTCTCGATAGCTGCGCTGATGGTCAGATGCAGGGTGACGATACTGTCGCAGCCTTGTTCACTGATGAAGGTCTGCACGTAGTCACCAGACTCATCATAGGTTTCATCGTTCCATGTGAACTCGTTGCAGGTTTGAGTCTCCCATTCGGTTTCAATGACATCGCTGATAGTCAAGGTGAGGATCAAGAGGCTGTCGCATCCTGCTGCAGTTTGCAGGAGATGTTCGTAAACGCCCGATTCATTGTAGACTTGGCCATACCACTCATATTCACCACAAGCGGTATGTTGCAGCAGGGCGACATCACCATAGTTAACGGTCAGGTGCAAGGTGACAATAGAGTCGCAACCCTGTTCGCTTGGGAACGTCATGGTGTAGTCGCCCGACTCGTCGTAAGTCTCACCGTACCATTCGAAGCCTTCGCATACAGCGGCCGTGGTGTCGGTATAGATAGCATCTCCGATGGTCAGGTGCAGGGTCACGATGCTGTCGCAGCCTTGTTCGCTCGCGAATGTCATGGTGTAGTCGCCCGACTCGTCATAGGTCTCACCGTACCATTCGAATGCGTTGCAGGTAATGGCCGTGGTATCGGTGTAGAGGGCATCGGCGATGGTAAGGTGCAAGGTGACGATGGAGTCGCAACCCTGTTCACTGGTGAAGGTCTGCACATATTCGCCAGACACATCATAGGTTTCGTCGTTCCAAGTGAACTCGTTACAGGACTGGGCTTCCCATTCGTTGTGAATGACATCACTAATGGTCAAGTGCAGAACGACGATGGAGTCGCAGCCTTGCTGTGAGGTAAGCACTTGAGAGTAATCGCCCGATGCGGTGTAGGTAATGTCGTTCCAAGTATAGCTTTCGCAAGCCTGTTCATAGAATTCGTTATGGGAGATTCCGTTAACGGTCAGGTGCAGCATAACGATGGAGTCGCAGCCATGTATCGAAATGAACTCTTGGATGTAGTTACCTGTTTCGTCGTAGGTGATGTCATTCCAAGTGTAGCTTTCGCAAACCTGCTCATAGAACTCGTCATCCACACAATGGTTGATGGTCAGGTGGAGGGTGACGATGGAGTCACAGCCTTGCACTGCAGTGAACTGTTGCGTGTAGTCACCAGTAGTATCATAGGTGATCTCATTCCATTCGAAGAACTCGCAGGCTTCTAGCCACCACTCGGTTGTCAAGACATCGCTGATGGTGAGGTGCAGGGTGACGATGGAGTCGCAGCCCTGCTCTGACGTGAAGGTCTGGATGTAGTCGCCAGTGGCGTCGTACACGCTATCGTTCCAAGTGTAGCTTATGCATGCTTGCTGAGACCATTCGTAAGTCAACACATCGCTAATCGTCAGGTGCAGTGTGACAATGCTGTCGCAACCTTGCTCAGTTGTGAAGGTCTGCTCGTAGTCACCGGACTCGGTGTAGGTCTCACCGTACCACTCGAACTCGTTGCAGGCGATGACCGTGGTGTCGGTGTAGACGGCGTCGCCAATGGTCAGATGCAACGTCACAATGCTGTCGCAGCCTTGTTCGGTGGTGAAGGTCTGCTCGTAGTCGCCGGACTCGGTGTAGGTCTCACCGTACCATTCGAACTCGTGGCAGGCGATGGCC
>CACYHX010000008.1 GCA_902774365.1 uncultured Bacteroidia bacterium
CCTATGTCACGGAACAACGAATTATTTCATGCCTGCAAGGTCGATAATTGGTACATCTTTGAGCATACCGAAGACGAATGGGACGACATCGTGAACGCCTTCATTGCGGGAGGCTTGTATGCCGACAGGAACCCCAGAATCCAATGGGTGAAACTCACCGAAGAAACGGTCAAGGAATTGTTTGACTATACGAGATACTTGGTCTACCGAGCGGATTACGATGAGTACTATGTCCTTGACGGAACGACCATTAAGGAAACTTTCAACGAAGGGAAATACACCCATGCCAAATTGATTGAAGGGCCGGGGATGATATGAGGATTAAGAGAGAGTGATTTGGCAAAAGCACATTGTATCTTGTTCCGTCCCTTAGAGGCGGATTTCATCCGCCCCTTGTCCCTCCACAAGCGACCTCCCCATCTCGTTAAGCGCTACAAAACGATAGCGCAAAGAATCGGTTGCAATAGGCGTGTATTCGAAATGTTTGGCCTCAGCCTTGCGGCGAAGAGCTCCCTCGACAGATTGACGGATGAAAGGCGCACTGAATGCCTCTGCCGTCGGCTCCAAAAGCAAAAGTTTCCCTTGGGTGCACGCCTCAAAATAAACACCACCAGGCTTGTAATACCGCTCATGCGGCGAACCTTCCTCGGGGAAGCCTTCGTTGAGAAGGATGACCAAAGGTAAGCCTTGAGTCCGAAGCGTCCGTGCAATGAGTTGCTCACCCTTGCTAATGGAAGCCGTATAGGTTACCGCTCCATTTTGCGCCGACCGCAACACCGCTTTCATCCTTTCTTGGACTTGCTCGTCCGTGGCATTGCGCGACATTTCCACCAATTGACGCTCTGGCCAGTCGAGAAGGAAATGATTGCCCATTGAGGTGAAAAGCAAACCACAAGTTTCTGTCCTCCGGTACATTCGAAAAAGGTCGGGGTTTTGTTTGCGCTGCCATGCCCGCTCGTCGTTGGCGTAAACATAGTTTATCATTGCCTGAAGCTGCCCTTTATGCGTGAGCACACGATAATAAGGTGGGCCATCGTATAAATTTCCTTCAAAGCCCAACTTTCGGGCTTCAGCCTTGCAGCCCTGCATATAGCCTCGCACCACTTCTTTGATGCTCCTCGTCATGGTACGCCGAACCTGCAAAACGATATGATGATGGTCGGGCATGACCTTGTCTGCAAGGATTTTTATCTCAGGGCAAAGTTCAAGCATCCGTTGCTGTTGGTTGATTAATACCCAGCCTATGACGGTCTTTTCCACCTCGGCCCTTGTGCCATTGTGGGTGAGTTTGCCGAAAATGGGTTCATGCCCTTTGGCCACCATAGTCACATGCACGATGCACGGCTTGTGCCATGCACCAGGCTCCTGCCAAGTGGAGGTCTCGTTAGGTATGTTGGTGTTGGTAGTCATTTTCGTTTGGGGCTTTTGCGGCGGGAATGGAATTCCCGTGGAAGGGACAGAACACAAATGCAAAAGTAAGATTTATTTCGATACAAAAAGATTATTGCACTTTTTCGGGAAAAACCATTAGCTTGTGCATCAATTCGGCACAGGCTTTTGTTTTCTTCGCAGCGAAAAACGATAGAATTGACAAATATAACAAACTATAAACATCATTAAATCAATAAAATATGGAAAACAACAGATATGCAAACATCGGTAAAGGCTCAATTATCGAGGAAGGCATCTTCGTAAGATTTCCCGAACTCGTTCCTGTTTCTTTGGAGAATTATTGGAACAGCAAGAAACATAATAAACTGTTGATAGTTGGGGAAAGCATCTACTTTGACGATAATGTCGACAGTGTGTTTAAGGACCCACAAGCGTGGTACTCTGGAGCGGACAAACAGCATTTGATACCAGAAGAAAAGAAGAAAGATGTAAGCAACTACAAAGGGTATAAGACTTTTGATAGGTTGTGTAAATCCATGAATGAAGTGTTGAATGAAACGCTTTGTGAACATGTCTATGAGGAGGCCATGTTCTATAATTATTTTCTATGTCCGGCCACGGTGAGGAAAAACAATAGAACATTCAAAAAAGATTGCACCCAATTGGACCGTGATGTGGCAGGTAGCGCATTATGTGGAATTATCGACCTTGACCGTCCTGATATAGTTATATTCGTCAGTAAATATGCACACTTTGAATTTATGAAGTACTTGGAATCAAACGGATTATCGTATGCTATCCCGATTGATTTCGTCAATCATCCTGCCCATCCTGCCTCATGGTATCACAGAAATGGAAACGGGAAACAGAAGTTCGAAAGGCTGTTGAGGGAATATTGGATAGCCAAATAATTACATTTTTTCAACCCCTTTTTGTTTCATAGAAATGTTTACCTTTGCTGCAAATATCATATTGGCTTTATGCCTAATGCAAAATCCGATTTGGCCGCCTATGAAAAACCACCAGTGCAAGAAATGTGGCATTCTGTTGTATGCCTCAAAGTCGCCCAATGCATTTGACTGCCCTTCGGGTGGGTATCATCTGTGGAATAAGATGAATTGAAAAACAACATGGTACTCTAAAATTACTATCATTGTTATAATTCAACCTTAAAACGACAATATATTTATGAATAGCAACGTAATTGACGAAAAACTCGAAAATCTTTTTGACGAATGGAAGGATCGTATGAAAAAGAATGGTGATATGAATTTCACTAAAGATGGCATCCTTCGAAAAAAAGGAATTCCCGACACCAAGGTAATAGAAACTTGGATGGCATCTTCAAAACGTATTTTGTTTTTGCTCAAAGACCAGAACCAAGAAGGTGGAAAATGGGACGAAGACATTCGTGATTGGCTAACTATCAATGAAAATACCAGTAATCTTGGCTCGACATTTTTAAAGAACATCGCATACATTCTATGGGGGTTGTCAAAAGCAGATGAAAATAATGATTGGTGGTACAATGAAGTTACCATGCACTTTGATGAAGTAAAAGAGTATTTCAACACACAACCTTTTGCGTTGGTTGAATGCAAGAAACAGCCAGGGGATGGACAACTTAACGATGATGTATTGAAACAACACCTTAGTGACTACGGAGATTTACTCAAGCAGGAAATAGATATTCTTAACCCGAACATAATCGTTTGTACTAATCAACATATCTATGATTTTATCTTAAAGAAATACCCGAAAGAGGAACTCGAATGTATAGATGGATACAATAGTATCCGTTTCCATCCTCTGACTGGAACTATAGTTTTATGTTCATATCATCCAAGTGCTTGGAATGTTGATGTTTACGAAGGTGTAATGTGGCATTACAGAGCTTTTTTGAAAAAACACCATCAACCTAAATAAATTAGATACTAGCTATCTTTTCCATAAGCCTGTGCTTCAATTCGGCACAGGCTTTCTTTTTCTTTGCAGCGTTAAATCGTAACGCATTATGACCATACAAGAAATTTACAACTCACAGCCCGTCAGGAAGGTGGAATACATGATTCTCGACTGTCAGCGGCAGAGCGAGAAAGGCATGTGGGGCATGGAAACAGGAAGAGTAGCCATCCAAAACCTTTTGAGCATCAGGAAAACCATCTTGAACGAAATGTTCGTGATGGACGACATTTATTTGCAACTGCTCAGTGACTTCAACGAGGCCATGAAACAGCAGATGATAGAGATGCGTAGACGCACAATAGCACTTTATGAGTCGGTGGCCAAAGCAGAATTGCCAGGAACCATCGAAGTGGAGGGCAAATGCTATTTCGGCTACGACTATCCTCCTTTGCATCCCATTCAAGACGAACGCGCCAAACAGATGTGGGACATACTAAATGGAACAATCGATGACTTTATCCCCTTGTACAGTGACGGATTCGGACAATTCCGAATTGACACCTATCATTCCCCCGTCCCAACAATAGAATCCGAACAACAAATGCTATATTTGAGCGAAGAAACGGACAATTGGAACGAGGGTTTAGACGGAAAACTGACAAAAGACATGCATCTTATTCTCCCATTCCACGACCTTTTCGAGCACATGGAATTCGCCATTTTCGACCTACTTTGGGTGCGCGACTTTAATATCGAACTGAATGTTGAAATCTCATAACAACACAACGACTATGAACAAAAATGCAACATCAACGACAAATCCAACCGTTAAAGTAATCGGCGTTGGCTGTGGCGGCAACAATATCGTCAACCACATGAGCCAAAGCGGTTTTGACAGCGTTTCCTTTGTGGCCTGCGACATGGAAGCCAAAGTGCTTGAGAAATCAGCAGCTGCCACGACCTTGCAAATCGGCACGGACGGACTTGGAAGCGGCAACAACCCTGAAAAAGCAAACATCGCTGCTGAAGAAAACACAGATGCAATAAAGAAACTATTCGACGACAGAACTTCAATGACCTTTGTCGTCACCTGTCTTGGAGGCGGATGTGGCACGGGCGCGGCTCCCGTAATCGCCCGTGAGTCAAAAAAGATGGGCATCACGACCATTGCCCTCGCAACCTTGCCTTTCGAATTGGAAGGCGAACGCAGATTCTTGCAAGCCTCGGAAGGAATTCAAAACTTGGCAAGAAGCACAGATGCCCTCTTTCTTCTCAACAACCAGTACATCAAAGAACAATACTGCGACTTGCCTATAAACCAAGCCTTTGCAAAGGCCGATAACCTGTTGGCGGAAGTAGCCAAAAGCCTAATCCGTGCCATGAAGGAGCCACAACAAGCGACAAAGAAAACCTCAAGAATAAAGGCGTTTTTCAAAAGACTGAAATGCAAATAAAAATGATGGCATCGAAAACATTCAACGCGGCCACCATCGCCCGCTTGCTCAGTCACGAGGATGAGCACGGCATGGGGCGTGTCTTCATGTATGCTTTTCTTAACGAGGTGGTACGGCAAAAACGACCATTCCCGTTCGATTGCGAATCCGCCCAAGTAAGCTCCAACTTGATGATTGTTGACAACCAAGGAAGAAGCATCGCCGTTGAGTATAAGCGCAATCGGCTCAGCTTGACCCTCAATAATGAACATACTGAAGCCCTCTCGCACATCGAATACAAAGGCAAAGCCTATCGTCAAGTCATTCTTGATTGGCTTGCCGCCTGCATCCGATACACTTCGCTGCAACCTGAACTTCGCAAAGAGCTGACAAGATATGCCCAATCCATTCAAAGAAGAATTTGGCTTACAAAAGTTTTGCCTGTGCAATAATTCGGCACAATCTTTTTGTTATCTTTGCCGCATAAAACTAACCCCATGGAGGAAGAAGAGCGAGAGGCAACCTGTGCAAAAAATGCACAAGTTCAAACAGAAGGGAAAAGGATGGTGAAGGTGGTGGTGAACCTTATCAATCAGAAAAACTAATAGCCATGTCCAAAAACCAAATCAACAAATACGTCTGGCTCGTAGAGACGCTCTACCATGCCAAGAAGATCACCCTGAAGGAAATCAACCGCAGGTGGCTCGATACCGATTTGAGCGAGGGACTGGAGATTCCGCGCCGCACCTTCCACACTTGGAAGAATGCGGTGGAAGAGATGTTCGGCCTCGTCATCATGTGCGACAAGAGCGACGGCGACCGCTATTATATCGAGAACCGCGAGGTGCTTGAGGACGACGGCCTGCAACGCTGGCTGCTCAGCACCATGTCGGTCAACAACACGCTGCTAGACAACAAAGCCCTCAGCGACCGCATCCTGTTGGAAAGCATCCCATCGGGTCAAGACTTCCTCGCTACCGTCATGGAAGCCATGAAGAAAAGCCGCTTGCTGGAAATCACCTACAAGGGTTATTGGAAGGAGCATGAAAACACCTTCAGAGTGGCACCATATTGCGTGAAGCTGTTCCGGCAGCGGTGGTACATGGTGGGTAACAGCGTCTATGAAGACAAGATTCGCATCTATTCGTTGGACCGCGTACAAGAGGCCCAGCTTTCGGAGGAGACCTTCAAATATCCCAAAAAATTCAACCCAGAGAGCTATTTCAAAGGCTGTTTCGGCATCATTCGCGACGAGGAATGCCCCATTGAGACTGTGAAACTGAAAGTGAGCGCCAACCAAGCCAACTACCTGCGTTCCCTACCCTTGCATCCTTCACAAAAGGAGCTGGTCCACACGGGAGAATACAGCATCTTCTCCGTTGAGGTGCGTCCCACCTTCGACTTCCAGCAAGAACTCCTTTGGAACGGCGATGCACTTGAAGTGCTGGAACCGCTTTGGCTACGGAAGGAAATGGCTGGCATTACGAAACGGATGTGGAACAATTACAACAAGAAATGAATTCCTTTGCCGCCATAGACTTCGAGACCGCCAACAACGAACGCACCAGCGTGTGTAGCGTGGGCGTGGTGATTGTAAAAGAAGGCGAATTCGTGGACTCGTTCTATTCGCTCATCCAGCCTGAGCCGAATTATTACCTCTATTGGAACACGCTCGTCCACGGCATCACCAAGGCCGATACCGAGGATGCGCCTGTGTTTCCTTACGTCTGGCAAAAGATTGAGCCACTTATCGAGGGTCTACCTCTCGTGGCGCACAACAGCCCTTTCGACGAAGGCTGCCTGAAAGCCGTGATGCGCTGCTACCAGATGGATTACCCTGACTATCAGTTCTACTGCACCTGTCGCGCCGCGCGCAAACACTTCGGGAAGCAGCTTCCCAACCACCAACTTCATACCGTGGCGGCTGCCTGCGGCTTCGATTTGGTCAACCACCATAACGCCTTAGCCGATGCCGAGGCCTGCGCTTGGATTGCTCGCGAGATTTTGTAATTCTATTCGGAATTTACTGTAATTTTGCAGAAAATTCCGAATAAGACTATGAAACCAAACTCACAACAAGCCTTAGATCTACTCAAAGAGGGTAATGCCCGCTTTGTTTCGGGGGATTTGACACCAAAAGACGACTATGCAACATTGAGGGAGCAACTCAGCTCCGGTCAGCATCCCTTCGCTGTGGTACTATGCTGTTCCGACAGCCGTGTGGCACCCGAGATTATCTTCGACCAAAAGCTCGGCGATCTCTTCGTCATCCGTAACGCCGGCAATGTCATCAACAAACACGTTCTCGGCTCCATAGAATATGCTGTTGAGCATCTAGGCACCTCCTTGGTCGTGGTCATGGGCCATTCTTGTTGCGGCGCAGTCACCGCCACCCACTTAGGCAAGACCTTGCCCGACAATATCATGGCCATCGCCAGGCGCATCAAGCCCTCCATCAACACCTCGAACGGCATCGATGACAATGCCCGCCGACATGCAGCTCGAATGGCGAGATGGATACAGCGCGACCCCATCGTCAAGCACCTGAACGCCCAAGTGATATCGGCTTTCTATGACCTCCAAAGTGGGAAAGTGGAATGGCTATAACGCAGTTTTCCTTATTTTTGCCGCTCAATCCATCAAAAACAAACCATGAAAACACATACAAAACACATAACCTTAGCGTTCATCGCTGCAATTCTGATCTTTATGACCGCCTGTAACCAAAAAACACCTGTTGACCTTATCGTCCACAATGCCAACATCTATACCGTCGACAACGACTTCTCGAAAGCCCAAGCCTTTGCCGTGAAAGACGGCAAGTTCGTCGCCGTCGGCGACGAAGAGAGCATCATGCGCCAATACGCCGCCAAGGAAACCATCGACGCACAAGGCGACGCGGTCTATCCCGGCTTCATGGACGGGCATAGCCACTTCACAGGCTACGGCGAGAACCTCGTCCGCTGGGCCGACTTGAAAGGTTGCCGTTCCTACGACGAAGTCATCGAACGCCTCAAGGTACACGACAGCCTCTACCCTGCCGAATGGCTCTTGGGTCGCGGCTGGGACCAAAACCTCTGGGAAGTGGCCGAGTTCCCCGATAACGAAAAACTTGCAGAGGCCTTCCCCGACAAGAAAGTCCTGTTGACTCGCGTGGATGGTCATGCTGTGCTGGTCTCCAAAGAGGTTCTTGCACTAGCCAACATTGATGCGAATACAAAGATGGATGGCGGCATGGCCATCGTCAAAGAGGGTCGCTGCACAGGTGTGCTGTTGGACAACCTCGCCGACGCCGCCAAGGCCTTGGTGCCTAAGATGGAGACCACCCAAAGCATCCAAGCCCTGCTCAAGGCACAAGAGAACTGCATGGCGGTCGGCCTGACTAGCGTCACCGATGCGGGACAAGACATCGCCACTATCGAACTCATCGACAGCCTGCAACAGGCGGGACAACTCAAGATGCATGTCAACGCCATGGTCAACCCCGACGACGAGACGATGGACCACTTCATGCGTCAAGGTGTCATCGACAAGGAAAGGCTCACCGTCCGCAGCGTGAAGATCTACGCCGACGGTGCCTTAGGCTCACGCGGTGCCAAGCTGCTTGAACCTTACTCTGACGACCCGACCAACGATGGCTTGATTTTGGAAAGCGACGAGTTCTATCGTCACGTCTGCCAAAAAGCCTACGATGCTGGCTATCAAGTCTGTTGTCATGCCATCGGCGACGGTGGTGTACACCATATCTTAGACATCTTTTCGGAATACCTGAAAGGCCAAAACGACCTCCGCTGGCGCATCGAACACTCCCAAACGGTGGCCGACGCAGACTTCCAACGCTTTGGAGAATTCTCTGTCATCCCCTCTATCCAAACCACACACTGCACCTCCGACATGGACTGGGCTGGTGAACGCCTTGGCGAGCGCATCAAGAACGCATACGCCTATCAGCAATTGCTGCAGCAAAACGGATGGGTCATCAACGGCACCGACTTCCCCATCGAAGACATCAGCCCCATTTATACCTTCTATGCCGCCGTAGCACGCAAGCACTTGGATGGCACGCCTACCGAAGGTTTCCAAATGGAGAACGCCCTCACCCGCGAGCAAGCCTTGCGTTCCATCACGATTTGGGTGGCCAGAGGCTGCTTCCTCGAAAGCCGGAAAGGCAGCATTGAAGTTGGGAAAGACGCTGATTTCGTCATCCTCGACAGAGACCTCATGACGGTTGCGGAAAATGAAATCCCAATGGCCCAAGTTAAGACCTGCCACATTCACTAAATAGTGTAATTGCTATAATAAGGGGAATCAATAATACATCCGAAAGATGTCGACACAATTGCCGCCTTCTCCTGAACGGCCTTGCGAGGTGGTATAGACGAAACGTCCGTCTTTTGAGATGTCAAGGCCAACAGGATAAGAGTCGGCGGGAATAGTAACGACAACCTTCATCGTCAATGCGTCGACCACCGTAAGGCAACTCCCAGAATTGCAAGCCGCCACAATATAACGGCCATCGGGGGTGATGTCAATGGTCCGGGCTCCAGACCCAACCTTGCAATTCTCCCAATCCGTAAACTTTGTTTTTTTCTTAGTCATGGAAGAAACCGTATCCATGAAGGCTCCCAATGGTGCGCGTTGCACATAACCACTTTTATTGATACTCAAATAGATATAATCGTTTCTGATGATCAAATGCCGCAGATTGGATTTCATGCCGTAGACCGTTCCAAGATAGGTGGAATGGTTGACATCAATCACCGCGATACCGCCTCTACCGCCCATGCATCCAACCAAAAGATATTGACTATCAGGAGTGAACGACGTCCCTCGCAAGCACAGGCCGCTATTGATGTCGCGATTGACTGGTGTTTCAAGGTCAAAGTCCAACGTCAGCTTTTTTCCTACCGCCACACATGACACATAATGCCATTCGGCAGGAGAGTCACTGCTAATGTCGATAAGTCCTACTGTATTGTCTCCCCAATGGGTGATTGCAACAAACCTATTGTCGGGCGAAACGGCAATCATTTTTGGTAACGGTCCTGTCTCCATCAAACGGATAATGCGATCCTTCTCGGTATCAATGACAGCCACAGCAGATGGGTCTTGTGCATTAATGTCATAGCTGCGACGATAATAAGGCACCCAAAGGTACCGCCCGTCATGCGAAAAAGTGCTTTCTACTGGCTTGCCATAAAAAGTATTGAGCAAATCAGTATAATGTGTGAACTCAAACAGCCCTGATGGCTTGCTCCACAATGTAGAATCCGACTCCTTAAACTTGTGGTTAATGACCTTTAGCTTTTTGTTGGTGCCCGTCTCATAAACCACCGTTCTAGCTCCTTCCAACGAATTGACATAATACTTGTTTCCGTTGGGATGGATGTTGACCGACTTGGGCGAGCGGATGTCACGGTCCAAAGTCAAGGTGTCCGAAGAATCAAAATACTGCTTTTTCGACACTAGAGTAATGGTAAACAAACTATCCTCGGACTTCACCGAATTGCCCAAAACGGGATGAGCCACATTTTGTGCAACAGTGACACACCACATGACCGAAAACAGCAAGAGGCAAAGCAATTGTTTTTTCATTTCAAATCAAAGATCTGGAAGGATACGGCAAGCGGTGATGTATCGTTTGGAATAATAGGTTTCGGTAGAAGCCGAAACTGTCACGCCCAATTTCACTGTAGCATGAATGAAGGTAAAACGTCGGTTAGCGACATCGTTGTCAACCACGATGGCCACGTGTCCTATCTGTTTGATTTTCTTACGCCCTCCATAAAACACCAAATCGCCCCTTTTCAAATCCTCTGGCTTCTTGATTTCCATCCAACCATCCTTTAGCTGGCCATCTGCGGTGCGTTTCAGCTCATAACCAAAACGGTGGAACACATAGGAAGTAAAACCTGAACAATCGAACTCGTCGGGGCCTTTCCCGGAAAACACATACGGCACCCTCAAAAACCTCATGGCATAATCGATGATGCTATCGGCTACTGTATGGTTTTGTCCATAACCATACCTGAAAGGATTCAAATAACCAAGCATAGAGGAATCCCTTGCCTGCAAAAAATCGTCAAAGCGCAAGGCCTGCAACGTTTCTACAGGTTGAAGAGAGTCTTTCTTGAACACCATATCTTCATTGCCACGCACTGATTTTGAAACCGTTGTGCATCCTTCAACAAAAACGAGTGAAATCAAGGAAAGAAACCATGCCAGAACAGTCAATGTCCTCTTTTCTTTTCTCATAGGGCTGCAAAAATAATAATTTTTACCTTTGCAACGCAAAAAAAAGTGCCATGTCCGATTATTCCGACTCTATCCTCATCAAAGACGCGACCGAGAACAACCTGAAACACGTCACCGTCAAGATTCCGAAACGACAAATCACCGTGGTGACGGGCGTGTCGGGTTCGGGAAAGTCGTCGTTGGTGCTCGACACCATCGCTGCCAAATCGCGCCGAGAGTTGAATGACACCTTCCCTTCGTTCACGCAACAATATTTACCCAAATACGGACGTCCGCATGTCGGCGATATTGAGAATCTGCCCATTGCTATCGTCATTGAACAGCGCAAGCCTACTTCCAATTCACGTTCTACGGTAGGCACTTACACTGATATATATGCCTTGTTGCGTCTGTTGTTCTCGCGTATCGGACAACCTTTCGTGGGCTATTCCGATGCTTTCTCATTCAACCATCCATCAGGAAGTTGTCCGCGCTGCGCAGGATTGGGCGAAATCCGAGAGTTGGACATCCATAAGCTCGTCGACTTCGACAAGTCGCTCAACGACGAGGACACCATACACTACATCGCCTTCGGCAAAGGCGGCTGGCGTTGGATCCGTTACGCCCACAGCGGCCTTTTCGACTTGGACAAGAAAATCAAAGACTACTCACCGGAGGAGCTCGACCTATTCCTCAATTCACCACAAATCAAGCTGAAAAACCCGCCGTCGAACTGGCCGAAAAGCGCCAAATACGAAGGTCTCATCCCGCGCATGTACCGCAGCATCATCAATTCGGAGGAAGGCCTGCTCCACGCAGCGGTGCTCAACCCCATGCTGACCATGGGCACCTGTCCCGACTGCGGCGGCACCCGCCTCAACGAGAAGATACGCTCCTGCAAGATCAAAGGCATCAACATAGCAGAGGTGACTGCCATGAGCATCGCCGACTGCCGCCAATGGATGGAGACTATCGACAATCCCCTTGCCGAAGACATCAAGCATGCCACCATTGAACGTTTGGCCGCATTGGAAGAAATCGGTCTTGGCTACCTCACCCTCGACCGTGCCATCGGCACGCTCTCGGGCGGCGAGGCGCAACGCTGCAAGATCGCCAAATACATCAACTCTCCCCTCTCCGATGTGATGTACATCCTCGACGAGCCGAGTGTGGGTCTGCACAACCATGACATTCTACTCATGCAGAAGTCGGTGCAGAAGCTGAAAAACCATGGCAACACCGTCATCCTCGTCGAGCACCACAAGGACATGATCAAAATCGCCGACCACATCATCGACATGGGACCTGGCGCAGGCATGAAAGGTGGCGAAATCGTCTTCGAAGGAAGCTACGATGAACTATTGCACAGCCCAACCCTCACTGGCACTTCGCTCAGCGCCACGAGTTCCATAAAGGAACAAGTTCGTCAGCCCAAGTCATTTTTCCATTTGGAAAAAGCCACGCTACACAATATCAAAGATTTGACCATGGACTTGCCCTTGGGCGTGATGTGCGGCATCGCGGGCGTGGCCGGCTCGGGCAAAAGCTCGTTGATGGAGTGCTTCCGCAAGGCCTATCCGCAACCCGATGAAATCGTCTACATCAGCCAGAAGAGCATCGGCATCAGTCTGCGCTCCACCCCTGCCACCTATCTCGATGTGGCCGACGACATCCGCAAACTCTTCGCCAAGACCAACAAGACCAAGGCCGACCTGTTCTCCTTCAACGGCAAGGGCGGCTGTCCCGTCTGTCAAGGCAAGGGCGTCATTGTCAGCGATATGGCCTTCATGGATGCCATCGAGACGACCTGCGAGGCTTGTGGCGGACTGCGTTACAGCAACGAAGTCTTATCTTATAAAGTCAACGGCATGAACATCGCCGAGGTGATGGACATGACCGCCAACAAAGCCTCAGAAGAGTTTGCCGGCACCGTCATCTCCGAGAAACTGGAGCCTTTGCGCAAAGTCGGATTGGGCTACCTCCATTTGAACCAGTCGCTTTCGACCCTCTCGGGCGGCGAGTTACAGCGCATCAAGTTGGCCTCATACCTCCGCGACGCGGGTAAAATCTTCATCATGGACGAGCCTTCCGACGGCCTCCACCTCAACGACATCAAGCGCATCCTCGACCTCTTCGACAGCATGGTGGAAGCAGGCAACACCATCTTCCTCATCGAACACAACTTAGAGATGCTGAAGCAGTGCGACTACTTGATAGAACTCGGTCCCGGCGGCGGTGCCATGGGCGGCAAGGTCATTTTCACGGGCACGCCGAAAGCGATGTTGGATTGCAAAAAGTCGGTCACCAGACCTTATCTAGCAAGCGCTAACAGATAAGTCAAACCCATTTATGAGAAAAAACACCATCCATAACGGTTGGTAACCCAAGAACATGCGAGTTTGCAAAATTTCCGTTTTGCGTATCAATTGCACTTTTTTTCAATTGATATGCAAGCATATATAAAAGAAAAAAATGTAGTTTTGTCGTTTCAATTTTAATTAAAACCAAATCTACATCAAAATGAGACAATTATTCCAACGTGGGCTGCTGCTCGTGACACTGCTTTTGGGTCTAGTGTTCAGCATCACAGCGCAATCCACCCAAATGATTGTAACCTTGAACGATGGTACAGAGAAAAGCTTCACTATGGCTGAAAGCGACCGCGTCTTTTTTGAAAACAACACCTCGCTCATCGTCGAACAAGGTACTGCAACGGACGTGATTCCGCTGGCCGACATCCGCAAAATCAGCTGTTCGGAAGTATTGGGCAGCCAATCCGAAAACGCGATGGCCAATGTCAGCCTCACCCCTAACCCTGTGCATGACGTCATGATGCTCCACAACCTCAATGGCGTGGAGACAGTCAGCATCTACTCCATCGACGGGCGACTGATGAAGACCTTAGAAACCTCTGGAGAGGAATTCATCAACACCGAAGACCTTGCCCGAGGCTTGTATTTAGTAAGAACGAAGTCCTGTGTCCTTAAAATGATAAAGCTATGAGAAAACTGTTTTTGCTTTTCACGCTGGCCTTATGCTGCATAGGGCTTGAGGCGCAGAACTACCACATCCGTCTGCACAATTCGTCGACGGTCATCTACAACCGTGACGTCAATGTCATCGAAGAGATCCATTTCCAAGGCAACAACCCGGCAAGGATGCTCATCAACGATGAGGCGGGAACCTATTCCTTCCCCATCACCTCGTTCGACAGCATCACTTTTTATGTCGACCAAGTAACTCCGCCGACGCAGGGCAACGACTATATGACCATCTGTGACAGCGAGTTGCCTTACACCTGGCAGGGCGTGACCTTTACCGAAGGCGGCACGCAAGTGGTGACGCTCCAGACGCCTCAAGGCGCCGATTCGCTAGTATCATTGCACCTGACTGTATATCCTACACAATACAGTGATGACTACATGTCGGTTTGCGAAAGCGAGTTGCCCTATGTTTGGCAAGGACTGACCTTCACCGAAGCTGGAGTAAAGCCCATCGTGCTACAGTCAGCACAAGGTTGCGATTCCATCGTCACACTTCATCTTTCGGTGTATCCGACAGAGACAAGCGACGATTACCTGACAGTGACTCAAAGCCAGTTGCCTTATGTTTGGCAAGGTGTGACTTTCACGGAAGAAGGCACACAAACCATCACGTTGCAAACCATACACGGCTGTGACTCCATCGTCAACCTGCATCTGACGGTGGGTGCCGAGCCCGTGGGCGACACCGTATATATTACATACAACGGCAACAACGTAAACGTCATCAACCCGTTTGCCAGCAGCGGCGTGACGGTGACCAACAGCAACGCCGACGTCACGGTGAACGCCACCAGAGCCAATGTGCCTTACGTCGTTTCTGGCACTTCTTCCAACGGCTCGCTGACCTTCAACAGCAGCAATCCGTTCTTCATGGCATTGAGCAGCCTCTCGCTGACCAGCGGCAGCACCGCGGCCATCAACATTGCCAGCCCTGTCGCCGTCACCATGCAACTCAGAGGTAGCTCAGCGATAGCCGACAACGCCAACAGCGCAGTGAACGGAGCCCTCTATGCCGCAGGAGCCCTCACCGTCAACGGCACTGGCACCCTGCAAGTCACGGGCAACGCCAAGCACGGCATCCTGGTGGAAGGCGTCATGACGGTCAACTCGGGCACTATCAACATCCCCAGCACCGACAGCGACGGCATCCACGGCAGCAGCAACCTGGTTTGGAACAACGGCACGATTAACATCGTGGCGCCTGGTTCCGATGGCCTCGACTTCACGGGCACCGTCACCATCGCCAACGGCAACCTGACCATCAACACCACGACGCTCAGCCAAAGAAGCATCAAGGTGACAGGGGCGTTCTCCATGACTGGAGGCACACTCCATATCAACATCAACGGCGACGACTGCAAGGGCATCAAAGGTGCCGACAACATCAGCATCAGCGGCGGCACGGTAGATGTGCAAATCTCCGGCACAGGCTCGCACGGCATCTCTTCCGACACCGACGTCATTGTTAGCGGCAATGCCGACATCACCGTAGTCTCCTCATCGCAAGACGGCAAGTGCATCAAGAGCGATGGTTCCGTACACATCAACGGCGGCACCATGCATCTCACCCACTCGGCCAACGCCTCCAAGGGCATCTCGGCCACGGGCGACGTGGTCGTCACTGGCGGCGACATCACCATCACCGCTTCGGGCAGCTTGCTCACGGAAGTGGTGGAAGGACAAACCGTCACCTCTTATTGCACCGCTGTCAAGAGCGACGCCAACATCTACATCTCTGGAGGCACCTCCCACATCACGCTGCCCACGTCCAACCAAAGCGGCAAGGGCATCAGCGCCAATGAGGCCATCGCCATCAGCGGCGGCACGCACACCCTGAGCGTCAGCGGCAACGATTCCAACGGCATCTCATCCGACACCAACGTCACCGTCAGCGGCACCGCCGACATCACCATTACCTCTTCGGCGTTGGACGGCAAGGGCATCAAGAGCGACGGCACGCTGAACGTCACCGGTGGATCCATCAACATCACCCATTCGGGCAACACGTCGAAAGGTCTCTCTTCCGACGGCGACATCAACATCAGCGGTGGCACCATCGTCATCAACTCGAACGGCACCACCGTCGTCACCAATTACGACCCGTCGTATTGCACGGCCATCAAAGGCGACGCCAACGTGAACATCAGCGGTGGCAACATCACCATCACGCTCCCGACTGCCAACAAGGGCGGCAAGGGCATCAAGTGTGCCGGCAACATGACTATCAGCGGCAACAACACCATCAATATTGACACCCACGGCGACGGCGCCACCTACACGGCCTCGTCGGGCACCGATGCCTATTCCAGCTCCTGCCTCCGCAGCGAAGGCAACATGAGCATCCAAAGCGGCAACATCACCCTCACCAGCAGCGGCGCTGGCGGCAAAGGCATCAAGGTGGGCACAAAGAATGGCAACACCTACACTGGCACCTATACACAAGGTGTCAGCGGTGGCACTGGCCCCACACTTACCGTTTCCACGACAGGCTCCGAAGTAGGCAGCTCGGGTGGTGGTGGCGGTGGCTGGCCTCCAGGAGGCGGTGGCTCCTCATCGGCACACGCCTCGGCCAAAGGCATCAAAGTGGGTGGCTTGGCTACCATCTACGGAGGTACCACAACGGTTACCACGACCAAGAACAAAGCCGAAGGTCTGGAATCGAAGACGCAAATCAACTTTGAAGGCGGCCAGCATTACTTCCATTGCTATGACGACTGCATCAACTCGGCCGGCAAGATCTTCTTCAACGGCGGCATCACCGTTTGCTACGGCTACGGCAACGACGCCATCGACTCGAATGCAGGCACGGCAGGTGCCATCACCATTGGCAACGGCGTCGTTTTCTCCTATACGACCAAGGGCAGCCCTGAGGAAGGCTTCGACTGCGACAACAACAGCTACATCCGTATCACTGGCACGGGCATCGGCATCAGTGCAGGGGGCTCGCAAGGCGGCGGCGGTGGCTGGCCTGGCGGCGGTGGTAACACCATCACTGGCGCGGTACAAGGCTATCACTTCCACACCAGCAGTGTCTCCTACCAAGCGGGAAGATACTACACCTTGTCGAACTCAAGCGGCACCAACCTTGTGACGTTCAGCTTCGAGGCCAACTGCTCGAGCACCCTCTCCCTCATCACGGCGACCGGTATGGTAAGCGGTGGCACCTATTATGTCAAATACGGCAACAACGCCCCCAACAACCCGACCACGTCGTTCCACGGTATCTACCTAGGCGGAACCTCGTCGGCATCGACACAAGCCTTCAGCTTTACCGCAAATTAAGCAATACATTTTAAAAAAAGATAGGGGCACATGGCAATGTGTCCCTATTTTTTATATTTTTGTCGCTTTCAACAATATGAGAAATTAAAAAAACTTTACTTTATATGAGCTATAGAATAAGACTCTTTTTCCTTGCCTTATGGCTAGCCTTTGGCACGGGCGCCTGGGCACAGACATCGTATGGCGACCTTCCTGAGAAGATTGACCCCAACGACGCCACCATCACCAAATTCGGACACGCCACGATGACAGTGGAAATGAAAATCGTCACCGACCCAGTCACCCAAAAGATGGACACCCTACGCTCGGTGAAAAACATCGAATGGAACACCGAAAAAGGTACGGCCAAGCGCCGCATGTCAGAACGCGGCAACCCACTACGTTCAGATTTTTACGATGAAGGGAACAATTGGTGGTACGACATTTATTGGTACACCTATACCTATACCTCCGTCACCACAAATGGCGAGCCTGTGATGCTCAGCGCCATGGCATGCATGCCTGACGAAGACTGCGACTACATCAACAATGTCATCATCGCTTGCCATATCACCCTTGCGAAGAACGGCCAATGCCCTTCGGAGTACAACAATTCAGGCAGCGCCACTTCTGATGTCAGTTTGTTGATGAACCTTGCCGGCAGTGGAACGGCGCTTCATGCCCCCCAGAGCAGCCAAACCAACTACAACCTGGTTATCCTACCCGACTACGAAGGATTCGGCATCACCCGCAGCCGCACCCAGCCCTACCTCTGTGAAGAGCTCACCGCCCGTCAGGTGGTGGATGCCGTGCGTTATGGCATCAACCTTTACAACACCTCCTCCGTCGTCAGCAGCATACGTCACCCCTTCCGCAGCAACTGGCGCAGCATGAGCGTCGGCTATTCGCAAGGTGGCGGCGTGGCCCTGGCCACCCATCGTTTCATTGAACAGAACGGCCTCACTGATGAGCTGCATTTCGCTGGCTCGGTGTGTGGCGCTGGACCCTACAGTCCCATTGCCACGCTTCACTTCTACGCACAACAATGCAGCAACGGCGACCCGCTGCAGATGCCTGTATTGATGGCCCTCATCATGCAAGGTTTTTGTGCAGCCGACCCCTACATGAGAAACCATCAAGTCTCGGACTATCTCAGTCAGCCTTTCTTGGCCAGCGGCATCATCGGATGGCTGGAAAGCAAAGAGATGACCACAGACGACATCAACGATGCATTGGTGAATTACTACTCTTCGACGCCATACGTGAGTTCCGGGAAACTAAATCTGCCTTTGAACTATATTTTGACACCGACGGCCTACAACTACATCCACAGCCTTTATTACAACAACATCAACTACATGACCATCACGCCGCCTACACACCGCGGCGTGATTGAAGACCTACACTATGCCTTGGAGAGCAACAACCTGACCCAAGGATGGAACCCAAGCCATGCCATCTTTATGTATCACAGTTATGAAGACAACGTGGTGCCTGAGATCAACCGCGAATGCGCTGCCTATATCTTCGGCAGTTGGGTCATCAAACTGCACGCCAGCATCGGCGACATGCAGTTTGACCATATAGGCTCGGGCATACAGTTTTTCATGGGCACCAACGAAGGAAAGGCCATTGAGGCTTTGGCAGGTGCCCCCATCCATCAAACCATACAAGACGCCATCAACCTGAGAAGCAATTTCTCGAGCAGCGAACTGGACTAAAACCTAACACCATGAAAAAGCATATCTATATCATATTAAGTCTCGTATGGTTGCTTCCCTTAGCAACCTTTGCCGACGGCTTGGTACGAGGCACCGTGACCCTCGATGGTCAAACCATTGAAGCAGAATACTATATCAGCGGCAGCACTGCCAGGCTAGGCTCCGGCTACAATGCATGCATCTCCCAATACTCGTTCGGCAAGGTAGTGGTGCCTTACTACATCATCGTCGACGGATTCACCTATCCTGTCACCGAGATTTCCACCTTTGCTTTTAGGAGGTGTTGGCATGTGACTGAAGTCACCCTACCTGAGAGCATCATGCGCATCGGTGACTTTGCGTTTGCAGGTTGCCATGATTTGAATAAAGTCAGCTTGCCTTCTACGCTGACCGCCATAGGCACAGGCGCATTCATCGACCTTCCAGCATTGCAGCGCATCGACTGCTATGCCACGACACCACCGACATGGGAGTATAACGATGTGTTTTGCTTCCATGTAGACGGCATCGGCGACAGCCATTCATATCACACCGACCAAGTGACACTTTACGTGCCAGCGTGTGGCTTGAAGCTCTATCGCACCACGAATTACACCAACCCTGACCTAGGCTGGACCACACCCGATGGTTGGGGCTATTTCAACCATATCGAAATCCTCGACGCCCATAACTATAATTTCGATGTCGTCTTTTTCGACGATGGCGACTGGAACGAGGCAAGCAACTGGAACACCGGCGTTATACCCCAATCGCTTGACAAAAACGTGCTCATCGTAGCCGATGCAGTCATCCCTGAAGGATATCTGGCTAAAGCCAACGAGATTACCTTCTGTGGAGGTTCGCTCACCATCAAGGACGGAGGACAGCTGGTACATAACAACGCAGGTGTGGTGGCCACTGTGGAGAAAAGCATCGTTGGCTTCGAACAATGCAGCTGCCAATATCTCCTTGCCAGCCCTGTGATAGACGAGCAAGACCCTGTTGCCGTGGGAATGACAAATGGCGATTACAACCTCTATTATTTCGACCAATCCGAAGATCCAGAATGGAGAGAATACAGCCAAGACACCTTCAACCTGGTCAACGGCAGCGGTTACCTCTATTCCAATGCGGAAGAGTCGGATATAGCTTTCCACGGCGAGCTTAACCCAGCTACCACCGATGTCACTGTGGGCCTTGCCTATGATGCCGAAGCCAGCCTTGCTGGTTTCAACCTGGTCGGCAATCCTTATTGCTGCAATGCCTACATCACTGACGTCCATGACTTCTATGTCCTCAATGACGATGGAGATGAAATTGTGATTGCCACCAACGCAATGCTTGCCCCGATGCAAGGCGTGTTGTTGCAGGCGACATCGGAAGGAAGCGTCACCTTCACCACAACAGAGCAAAGTAACGACCCCGCGCTTACCATCAAGCTCTCCCTTGGCAATGGTGCCTTGTGCGACAGAGCCCGCATCCGCTTAGGCGAAGGCCTCGGCCTTGAGAAGCTCCAACTCAACGCAAACCACGACAAACTCTATATCCCATTGGAAGGCAAAGACTATGCAGTGGCCTTCGCCGACACCCTCGCTGTGATGCCTTTAAACCTCAAGGTGGAGGGCGGGAACATCTATATGCTCTACTTTGATAAAGAAGGCCTCACTTTCGAATACCTGCATCTCATCGACAACCTCACGGATACAGATGTGGATTTGCTTGAAACACCTTATTACACCTTCAATGTTTTGGATACAGAATTCGAGGACAGGTTCCTGGTCGTATTCGACCCCGAAGGGATGGACGAGCCCACAGACCATGTGACAGAATATGAAGCGGAAGGGCCATTTGCTTTCATCGGCAACGGCGAAATCCGTCTGTCAAAGACATACCATGGTGCTTCGCTGCAGGTTATCGACATGACGGGGCGAATCGTCGTCTCAAAAACCGGAGACCTTTCTGGTAGCATTTCCACAAGCAGCATGACGTCAGGTGTTTATGTTTTGCGCCTCATCAATGGCAGCGATGTGAAGACCCAGAAGCTGGTGGTGGAATAATCTGATGGCCATGCAAAGTGCAATCGATACACATCTCGTACACTATATCGACCAAGAAATCCTTCCTCGTTACGAGCAATTCGACGCTGCGCATCAGCGCAACCATGCCGAAGAAGTCATCGAACGTAGCTTAGCCTTGGCTGAGCATTACGAGGTCGACGTCAACATGGTGTATGCTATTGCCGCCTACCACGACACGGGACTTTGCGAAGGCCGCGACACTCATCATCTTGTTTCAGGACGCATCATCCGAGAGGACAAGAAGTTGCGTGAATGGTTCAATGAAGACCAAATCGAGACCATGGCGCAGGCCGCCGAAGACCATCGTGCTTCATCAGGGCATGAGCCGCGCACAATCTACGGGAAGATTGTAGCCGAAGCCGACCGTCTCATCTCACCCGAGAAAGTCATCCGACGCACCATACAGTTCGGCCTCAATCACAACCCGGAACTTGACCAAGAAGGGCAATTCCAGCGCTTCAAGGCACATTTGTTGGAGAAATACTCCGACACGGGCTACCTCCGTCTTTGGATTCCAGAATCGGACAACGCTGCGCGTTTAGAGGAGTTGCGAAAAGTCATCCGCGATGAAAAGGCTCTGAAAGAGGCGTTTGAGCAAGCCTTCACAAAACTCACTTCCAGCAGCAGTACGGCATAATAATTGCAAGCATGTTAGCCGAATAAAGAAAATTTGTATTTTTGCAATCCTAAAACCTCATCAAAATGAAGAAAGTTCTTATCACCCTATTGTTCCTATGCTTCGGAGGTCTCATCATGGCCCAAGAAGCCAATGAAACGGAATTCAAGATGGCTCTCGGCGACACCGTCGTTTGGACGCCTTTTGCCGGCTGCAACATGATCGGCTACAACATCAAAGGGCCTAAAGTAATCAGTTTCAAGCCCGTCCACTTTGGAGAAAAGATTGAAATCATTGCCAAGAAAATCGGCAAGAGCAGCATCGTAGCCACCTGCCAGGATAACGACACCACGGCTACGGCCAACTTCATCATCTTCGACCCGAACGACGTCCCTGTTGTTGCCGAGAAGCTGGAAAAGCCTGCCACCATGCCTTTCACCGGCACGTATAAATTCACCCCACCCACCAACAACTACTTTATCACCATCAACAACACGGGTACCGGATTCAACGAGACCTACATGAAACATGGCGACGACGAGGCCTTCAACGACGGCCAAGGCATAGACCGCTTCTGGAACGTGAAGACCGGCAAGAACTGGTACTACCGTCCCGATGCACAAGGCTGGACCGATGACGTCGACTGGGAGTTCGAACCTCTCGGTGAGAGTTTCCCCATCATCAACTCCTTCGCAAACGAGGTGAACAAGGATAACCTCTCCAACTACTATGTCGGCACCGAAACGCTCACGGTCGGTGGTGCAGACAAACCCATGAACATCGAGTGCTGGAAGTTCTTCGTCGACTTCGAGGACGGCACCGTCATCCAATACTGGGTGGACCCTGCCAACGGCTGCACGCTGAAACGCCAAATTAACACCGACCCTGCCAAAATAGTGACTGTTTACGACCTCAAATACACACGCCTGTATTTCGGCCCCAGCTTCAAGAAAGGATTGCACGATATTTCGAGATAAGTCAGCAGTTGTTCAAGTAGGAGGTATGGAATTTTGAATCTTTGAATCTTTGAATCTTTGAATCTTTGAATCTTTGAATTTTAAATCTTTAAATATTAAATCTTAAATCCCATAACATGGAAAACATCGAATTGAAGAAAACCCCTTACAACCAAATCCATCACGATTTGGGTGCCAAGATGGCTGAATTTGCCGGTTACGACATGCCGATCCAATACACCGGCCTTGTCGAGGAACACAACAACGTCCGTAACAACGTCGGCGTGTTCGACGTGAGTCACATGGGCGAGTTCCGCGCCAAAGGCCCCATGGCCAAGCAATTCATGCAATACTGCACCGTCAACGACGTCGCCGCTCTGAGCGACGGCAAGGTGCAATACACCTGCCTGCCTAACGGCAAGGGTGGTATCGTGGACGACATGCTTGTCTACCGCATCGCCGACGACCATTATTTCATGGTGCCCAACGCTGCCAACATCGACAAGGACTGGGCTTGGATGAGCCAGATTGCCGAGAAGTTCGGCATGACGCTCGGTGAAGACTTCAAGAACGAGAGCGAAGAATGGGCTCAGCTGGCCGTACAAGGCCCCAACGCCCTGAAAGCCATGCAGAAGCTCACCAAGGCCAATGTGGTTGACATGGAATACTACACCTTCCAAATCATCAACTTCGCTGGTGTCGACAACATCATCTTCTCGACCACGGGTTACACCGGCTCGGGTGGCTGCGAGATCTACATCCCCGTTGCTTACGCCAAGCAAGTTTGGGACGCCGTGTTTGAGGCTGGCAAGGAGTTCGGCATCATGCCCGCTGGCTTGGGCTGCCGCGACACCCTCCGTCTGGAGAAAGGCTTCTGCCTCTACGGTCACGAAATCGACGACACCATCAGCCCCATCGAGGCTGGCTTGGGCTGGATCACCAAGTTCGTCGACGGCAACGACTTCCTCAACCGCGAAATCTTCGCCGCACAGAAGGCCAATGGCGTGAGCCAGAAGATTGTCGGCTTCGAGATGATTGACCGTGGCATTCCGCGCAACGGCTACGAGGTGTGCGACGCCGAAGGCAACGTCATCGGCATGGTGCGCTCTGGCAGCCCGTCGCCCTCGACTGGCAAGAACATCGGCACCGCCTTGGTGAAGAAGGCCTTCAGCAAGAAGGACACCGAAATCTTCATCAAGATTCGTAACAAACTCATCAAGGCCGTCGTGGTCAAGATGCCGTTCCTGCCATGATGCGTCTCTGTCATCTCCTGACAGCAACCTTGTTGCTATGCATTGCCTCTGCAAACGCACAGGAGGTGACGTTTTCGACCCCTGGCGGGTTTTACGACAACCCCTTTGAACTGACCTTGTCCTGCAACCAGCGGGACAAGGTCATTCATTATACCACCAACGGCAACACGCCCTCAGCCAGCGACCCTGTCTATCGTTCGCCGTTGCTTTTGGACGAAAGCCTCTACTCCCACTCCGATATCTATACCATCCTCAACTGCCCCGAAACAATGTGGTTTCTCCCCGAAACAGTGCAAAAGTGCATCATCATCAGGGCGGCAGCATTCGATGAAAATGGCAGCCCAAGTGGGAAAGTAACCACCAACACCTACCTCATCAAATCGCTCGGCTGCGACACACACGGATTGCCAGCGGTCTCGATTTGCGCCGACTCGTTGGATTTATTTGATTACGATCGGGGCATCTTCGTTCCAGGAGCATACCAAGACCCTTCAAACCCCGAAGGCACTGGCAATTACTATCAGTCAGGAAGAGAATGGGAAAGGCCCATGAATTTCGAGTTCTATGAAACGGACAACAGAGGCGTCAACCAACAAGCCGGATTAAGGACCCACGGAGGCAACGGACGCAAGTTACAACAAAAATGCGTGAAAATCTATGCCCGTGAGGAATACGGCAAAAAACGCTTCAATCACCCGTTTTTCGAGACCATCTCCGACAGTAGCTTCAAACATCTGATACTCAAGCCTTTCACATCCTCTTGGACGCAGTCGGGAATCAACGACTATGTCAGCAACCAAATCGCCTCACGACTGGACTTGGAGACTTTGGCCTCAAGGCCTGTAGCGCTCTATCTCAACGGAGAATATTGGGGTATCTATTACATCCACGAAAGGCCTGACGAAAACTACCTTGAAGACCATTGCCATGTCGACATCAATGACATCAACCTCATCGAAGACTGGGATGGGACCTGCGAGGCTGGAAGCAATGGCAACTTCCTCGTACTCTATGACTTCGTCGCCAACAACGACCTGAGCAATGCTGATGCCTATTCGTATGTGGCAAACCATATAGACATAAGCAATTTCATTGACTATCAAATTTTTGAGATATTCTCTGCCAACCTCGACTGGCCTGCCAACAACATGCGTTGCTGGCAAGCAGGGAACGGACCTTGGCGTTGGATCTTCTTCGACGGCGACATCGGGCTGATCACCAAAGAATACGATGCCTTCGCCAATGCCACCTATGACGGGCCGAGCACCTATCCGGCTAGCTCTGCTTCAACCCTCTTCCTCAGGAAACTGCTAGAAAACGAATCGTTTAAGGTGACACTCCTCAATCGTTTTAACCAACTCCTTCATTCAGCATTTGCCTACGAGACGACAAAGCCATTAAAAGACAAGGCCTTTGAGAAACTGGAGGGAGAAATCCCCAACCAAGTAGCTCGTTTCCACAACCCTGACAGTTTGCAACTCTGGGAGCAACACATGGAGGGCATCGATGCATTCCTATCACTCAGGGAACGCTATGTCGTAGCGCAAATGCAAGAGCGTTTCTTTGCTGACGACTACAGCTATAGCATTGATGGCCTGTTCCCAACTCCCGCTCAAAATGAGATTCATATTCAGACGAATTTTGACAAGACCGCTCTCACCTATGTTCAAATCATCGACCTCAAAGGAAGAGTACACATGAGTCTTGAGCACACCTTTGGTGCGGGGCAATACGAACTTATTCTGCCCATTCACTTACCATCAGGCATTTACACCCTTAGGATTGGTGAGACAACCCGAAAATTCGTTGTCATCAATTAAAACTGCCAATTTTTCAGCACTTTACTGAGGAACGATTCTAGATAAAACTACCGGTATGGACGACAAAGCAGAAAGACGCAAATTCCTTGGCAGCCTCATCATCCCACTCCTCATAGTAGCATTGATGTGGCTAGTGAAAATCATAGAGGTGTCGTTGGGGGTCAACCTTGGACGCTGGGGCATCACTCCGCATACCACCCATGGACTTCTCGGCATTCTCACCTTGCCTTTTCTGCATGGCAGTTGGGAACATCTGCTGTCAAACACAGTCCCTATCCTTGTCCTTGGCACAGCTTTATATTACTGCTACCCCACCCTTGCCAACCGTGTGCTGCTCATCACTTGGCTCGGCAGTGGGCTGCTCACCTGGTGCATTGGCAATCCTGACTCGGTCCACATCGGCGCAAGCGCACTCGTCTATGGTTTGAACCTCTTCCTCATCTTCAGCGGCTTCATCCGTGGCAACCGAATGCTCATCGTCATTTCACTCATCATGGTATTCCTTTACGGCAGCTTCATCTGGGGAATGATACCCTCGTTGGCCATCCCACAAAACATCTCTTGGGAAGGTCACCTCAGCGGCGCCTTGATTGGGATATTACTTGCCTTTTCACTTAGGAAAGAAGGCCCGCAAAAAGAAGTCCATCACTGGGATGAAGATGAAGACGATGAGGATGATGACCATGACTCGACCGGCTCAGCGCCAGACGAAAAGCCTTATTGGGACATCCCCACCCCATCAAACGACGAGTTGACGGTGCAATACCGCATCAGACATTGAAGTCGGCCTCGATTCCCTCCAACACCTGACGCGCGATGTCATCTTGCCCTTGCACATCGGGATGCCACCAGTCTTTGTGGATATCCAGGTCGATACACTCCACACCATAATGTTGGGAGATGCGATGAGTCGACTCGACAAGATTCAGCCGCGTTTCCTCGGTGATGCCGCCAGGACACGGCGAAGTCTCAAGAAGGAAATAAATCTTGGCGTTAGGATGCTGCCTTTTCACATTGTCCAAAAGACAGGCTAGGGCCGGGCGGAAGGAACACAATTGCTCTTCGGTCCAATCAGCATACACGAAGTCGCCGAAAGGGGCATCCTGCCACACGTCGTTGGTACCGCCAAGGATGAAAATCACATCAGGATTTCCCAAGTCATCCATACGTTTGAGGAAGGAATGACGCTCATAGAAGTCTCCGCCCTCAAAATCACCGAAATTGCATATCAGAGAACCTGAAAATGAGTTGTTTCGCTCCATGGACCATTCCATCTTGTTAGCCACCTTATGCCACCACATCTGCGAGACATCCGTCACACCAATCATATCGTAGTGCCAAACATCGTTTGTCTCAGGGTCGACATAGCCTTCATAAGTTGAATAACTATCACCCAAGATGGAAAAACGGATGTCTTGGGGTTGAATAGGAGTCTTTACGCATGATGTCATCATGGCAACAATTGATAAAACTAGTAATAATCGTTTCATATTCAGTTAATTACAATCATTTCGGTTCTGCGGTTCATGGCACGGTGTTCCTCGTTGTCGTTGGGTGCCAACGGCTTGGTGGAGCCATAGCCTTTTGCCATCAATCTTATTTCATCTATACCATTGTCAACCAACGCCTTGCGCACCACATTGGCACGGTCGGCAGAGAGTTTCTGGTTATAGCTCTCGCTGCCCACATTGTCGGTATGGCCAGCCAATTCCACCTTCAAGTCAGGATTGCGTTTCAGGAAATCTGTCAGCATCTGAATTCCCGATTGTGAGTCCTCCGTCAAGGCGGAGCTGTTGTATTCGAATTGGATGTTCTGCAATATCACGGCATCACCTGGTGCGAGTTCCACCACATCCACTGTTGCCAAATAATTGGCCGAGTCGGAGCGAAGCTGATCGGGCAGCTCGAAAGCATAGATATCGTATCCTCCCCTTCCACCGTCACGTTGCGAGGATATGAAAGCCGTCTTGCCATCAGCCGCCACGAAGAAGTTGATTTCGTCGCCTTGTGTGTTGATAGGAAAGCCCAAGTTGACAGGCTTTTGCCATTTGCCATCTTCTCCCCTACGGCTCATGAAGAGGTCGAAGCCTCCCATGCCGATGTGTTTGTCGGAAGAAAAATAAAGCGTCCGCCCGTCGGGATGAAGGAATGGTGCCATCTCGGTGCCTTTGGTATTGATGGGTTCACCAAGATTCTGCGGCTCCCCCCAAGTGCCGTCGGCATTGCGAAGGCAGCGATAGATGTCGGCATTGCCAGTGCGTCGTGAAACGAAATACAACTCACGTCCGTCGCTACTAACACAAGGCTGCGATTCCCAGCTGTTGGTGTTGACATTACCATTCAGCCTTTTAGGCATCGCCCATGCACCGTCGTTCCATTCCGAGACATAAATGTCGCAGCTGCTGTCGCGCGACCAGCCACAACCCGTCAGATACAGCTTTTTGCCGTCGGCAGAGATAAATGCCGCACCAGGGTCAACATCATCGGGAAAATCGGAGAAGGCTAACAGTTGAGGCTCAGTCCATTGCACACCATCCCAAAGGCTGGTATAGAGAAACTCCTTCTGAAAGCCGTTGCCCATTGCCATTTTACGCGTAAACAGCAGTTGGCTGCCATCAAAAGAAAGCATGTTCACATATTCGTCGGCGTTCATGTTGACCTGGTCTCCAAGGCTCTCCGGGAAAAAGGCGACAGGATGGCAGATTGCATCGTCGCGAAAAGCTGCCAATGCTAGCATCTCGGCGACCACCGCATCGTTGATGGCATGGCCTCCAGCTCTAGACTGGTACCATTGAAGCACTGTTTTTTCCTTTTTGTATGCCTTTTGCCCGTCATACAGCCTTGCCAAAGTGATGGCGGCAGGCGGAAACGCCATCGAGTCGGAACGGAGTGCGTTTTCATAACCCAAAATGGCGAGGTCGTAGTCTTTCGTCTCCATCCCTATCTCACCTTCAAGGAGCCAGGCCTCGGCGTAGTTGGGGTCTTCCACCACGGCCTTCAGCACCTGTTGCTGTGCCTTGTTGTAATCGCGCTTCATAAACGCCTCCTCCGCAGCCTCGAAAGCCTTGACTGCTTTCTTGGGATGCTGGGCGAAAACGGCCGACGAAAGCGTCAGCATGACGAACAAAACCAAGGATCTAATCATAGTCATTTTTTGCCACTTTTACGTTTTTCATCCATCCATTTCCTGAAGTCCAGCTCAAAGACACGAGCCGTGAAGACTTTGTTGGACTCGGCCGACACATAGCAACGGCCATCGTCGAAGAAGGTGATGCCTTCGGTTTGCATGCCATGATAGTTGGCTAGCTCGAACCTATGGTTGGCCATCTGATTGCCATGCTCGTCAAAATCGAAAATCAAATAGACAAACGGCTCCCAAACCTTCTTATTGGCATATCCTACAAGCACTAAGGTGCGGCTCCCCCGGTCGTAGTCGGCACCTGTGACCAGTCCTCGGGAGTCAAAACTGTTGACCACTTCGGCCACATATTGTCCTGGCGTTTTGGGGAGGCGATACAACCGCGTCGTTCCCGTGGCCCAGCCTTTGCTGAAAAGGTAGAGATTGTCGTCGGTGGCAAACATGGCCTCGCAGTCGAAGTCGTGAACCTTACGTTTCTCGAAATTGGTTTGGTCAGCAAAGCGGAACAAGATGGAGTCGACTGCAATCATGGCATCGCCTTCGGCAGGGATGGAGGACAAGGGAAAAGTAAAAATCTTCAATCCTTTACGTTTGCCATTATTGTTGCCGATATTCCCGACAAACACCGTCTCGCCGTCTGTGCAAACATCTTCCCAGTCTTTGTTTTTCACATTCATCAGGGTCAGTCTTTGCACCACCTCAAACGTAGTCGTGTCGAGAGCATACAAAACCGGCTTACCTCCGCTGTCGTTATGCGTCCAAAGGCGACCATTATGAAAAAAAAGGCCCGAGGTCTCACTCACTTCAGCAGGTAGCTCACCTTTAAACACAGGGTTGTATAGGGGAGAGAAGCCTGCCCCGTCCCTTCCCTGCGCATGGACAGAAAGGAAGGAAACGAGAAGAATCACTATGAAAGCCCATCCTTTTTTCATGGAAATGTTGCTAATAAAATGCAAAACTAAGCATTTTTATCGGATTATGGTTAAAAAAAACGGGGTTGCCACAAGTTGGCAATCCCGTTTTATTTGCATGGTAGGTTTTATTTCGGATACACCTCGCCTTTGGCTGCTTTCAGCGTGTTTTGTAACAGCGAGACGATGGTCATGGGGCCAACGCCACCAGGTACGGGTGTAATCTTTGAAGCCACCTTGTATACCTCATCGTAGTCGACATCGCCCATGATTTTGTAACCCTTGGGGCTGGTGGCATCTTCGATGCGATGGATACCCACATCGATGACCACGGCACCAGGTTTCACCATGTCGGCAGTCACAAAGCCCTGTTTGCCGATGGCGGCCACGAGGATGTCGGCGTTGCGGCAGATCTCGGGCAGGTTCTTCGTGCGGCTGTGGCACAACGTCACGGTAGAGTCGATGCCCTTGCGCGACATCAGGATGGCCATGGGAGTACCAACAATGTTGGAGCGGCCCAACACGACCACATTCTTGCCCACAGTCTCAATGCCGGAACGTTTGATCAGTTCCATGATGCCATTAGGCGTGGCAGGGATGTAGCAAGGCTGGCCCAGCTGCATACGTCCTGCGTTGACGCTGGTGAAGCCGTCAACGTCCTTCTTGGGGTCGATGGCGCTGATGACTTTGTCTTCGTCGATATGCTTGGGCAAAGGCAGTTGGATGATGTAACCATCGATTTCGGGGTCGTTATTAAGGAAAGCCACCAAGTCAAGCATCTCCTTTTCTGTCGTGCTGGCAGGAAGGCGATACACCGACGAGGTCATGCCCACAGAATGACAGGCTTTTTCCTTCGAGGCCACATAGGTCTTACTGGCGCCGTCGTCGCCAACGATGACCGCAGCGAGATGCGGGGCGGCGATGCCTTTATCAATCATATCGGCCACTTCGGCCGCGATTTCTTTTTTAATCTGGTCGGAAATCAGTTTTCCGTCAATAATCTTATTATCCATAATGTTGGTGTTTATCTTCTTTTCATTGCTCCAGCCATGCGCATGAGCTTCTTGCCGCCGCCGGTGGTCATCATCCGCATCATCTTGGAGGTCTCCTCGAACTGTTTGACGAGGCGGTTGACCTCGACGATGCTGGTGCCACTTCCGTCGGCGATGCGCTTGCGGCGCGTGCCGTTGAGCAGTTTCGGGTTCTCACGCTCTTGAGGCGTCATCGAATAGATGATGGCTTCGATGCTCTTGAAGGCGTCGTCGTCGATTTCCTCACCTTTCATGGCCTTGTCCATGCCAGGAATCATGCTAGCGAGGTCCTTGAGGTTACCCATCTTCTTGATTTGCTGGATCTGTTTCAGGAAGTCGTTGTAGTTGAACTCGTTCTTGGCCAGTTTCTTCTGCAGCTTACGGGCTTCCTCTTCGTCGAACTGTTCCTGAGCGCGTTCCACGAGGGAGACGATGTCGCCCATGCCGAGGATACGGTCGGCCATACGCTTGGGGTGGAACACATCGAGAGCGTCCATCTTCTCGCCGATACCGACAAACTTGATAGGCTTCTCCACCACCGTGCGGATGGTGAGAGCAGCACCGCCACGTGTGTCGCCGTCAAGCTTGGTGAGCACTACGCCGTCGAAGTCGAGGCGGTCATTAAAAGCCTTCGCCGTGTTGACGGCATCTTGACCCGTCATCGAGTCGACCACAAACAAGGTCTCATGCGGATTCACGGCTTCCTTGATGGCCGCTATCTCGTTCATCATCTCCTCGTCGACGGCCAGACGACCGGCGGTATCGATGATGACGACGTTCTTGCCTTGAGCCTGGGCGTGCTTGATAGCATTCTGCGCAATCTGCACAGGATTCTTGTTGCCTTCCTCGCTATACACCTCAACTTCAACCTGTTGACCCAGCACCTTCAACTGCTCGATAGCTGCGGGACGATACACGTCGCCAGCCACCAACAGCACTTGCTTGCTGCGCTTGCGCTTCAGATATGAGGCCAGCTTGGCTGAGAAAGTGGTCTTACCAGAACCTTGCAGACCAGCAATAAGGATGATGCTCGGATTGCCTTTCAGGTTGATGTCGACAGCATCGCCGCCCATGAGTTCGGCCAACTCGTCGTGAACGATCTTGACCATCATCTCACCCGGCTTCACCGAGGTCAGAATCTCCTGACCGAGCGCCTTTTCCTTGATGTTGTTGGTGACATCCTTGGCAATCTTATAGCTGACGTCGGCATCCAATAAGGCGCGACGGATCTCTTTCATCGTGTCGGCAATGTTCACCTCAGTGATATATGCCTGTCCTCTAAGGACCTTGAACGAACGTTCCAGTTTTTCGCTTAAACCTTCAAACATAGTTTTTCAAAATTTGGGTGCAAAGATAGGAATTATTGTTGAATTGTTGAAATGTTGAACTGTTTAATTGTTGGAATGGATAATGACAAAAAGATTTTCAGTAATTTTGCACGTTTTTTAATTCTTGTAACCATGATCAAGGAAAACCTGGAAAAAATCAGGGCGACGCTACCCAAGTCGGTGACTTTGGTGGCTGTCAGCAAGACCAAGCCCGTCAGCGACTTGCAGGAAGCCTACGACGCCGGACAGCGTATCTTTGGCGAAAACCACGCCCTCGAGATGCGCGACAAGCACGAAGCCTTGCCGAAAGACATACAATGGCACTTCATCGGCCACCTGCAGACCAATAAGATAAAATACATCATCCCCTTCGTCACGCTCATCCACAGCATCGACTCGGCCAACCTGCTTGAAGCCGTCAACAAGGAAGCCAAGAAGCACGACCGCGTTGTGGATTGCCTGCTGCAGTTCCATATCGCCCAAGAGCAGACTAAGTTCGGCCTCGACATGGAAGAAGCCAAGCAACTGCTTGGTTCAGAGGACTTCAAGGCAATGGAAAATATACGTATCTGCGGTGTGATGGGCATGGCCACCTTCACAGAAGACATGAATGAGGTTCGTAAGGAATTCAAGCACCTGAAAGAGATTTTCGGCACTTTGAAAAACGAGTATTTTGCGAATCAGTCGCAGTTCAAGGAGATTTCAATGGGTATGTCGGACGACTACCCGATCGCCGTTGAGGAAGGTGCTACTTTAGTTCGTGTCGGTAGCAAGATTTTTGGGGCAAGAAATTACAATGTTTAAATGGAATCCCTATTACCTATAATATTATTGGCTGTCGGCTTCGTCGCCTTGATCTTGGGTGCCAACTGGCTCGTCAACGGGGCAAGCAGTGTGGGCATCCGTGCCAAGCTGTCGCCACTCATCATCGGCCTGACCATCGTAGCCTTCGGCACCTCGTTGCCTGAGATGATCGTCAACATATTCTCGTGCGCCAAAGGTAGTCCCGGCCTGGCCATCGGCAACATCATCGGCAGCAACACGATGAACATCCTGCTCATCTTGGGCGTGAGTTCGATGATATGGCCCATCGACGTGAGCCGTGTCTCCATCCGCCGCGACATCCCAGTAGGCTTTGTCGCCACCCTAGCCATCACCCTAATGGCCAACTATTTCTTCACGAAAGAGGCCTGCACCATCAATTGGATTGAAGGCATCGCCTTACTACTGATGGGCTTTGCCTACCTCCTATTGACCATGCTGAAAAACAATCCTCAGGAAGAAGTCGAAGACCTCCAAGCTGCCATGCCATGGGGCAAGACCATCCTAGCCATCGTGGCAGGCATCGTCGGGCTGTATGTCGGCGGTGAACTTGTCTCGCGCAACGCGCAGATCTTGGCCAAAAACTGGGGCATGAGCGAGAGCACCATCGGCCTCACCGTGGTGGCCACCGCCACCTCGCTGCCCGAGCTCATCACCTCCATCGTGGCTGCGCTGAAGAAAAACTCAGGCATAGCCATAGGTAATGTATTAGGTTCCAATATTTTGAACATCTTCATGGTATTGGGTGTCAGTGCTCTCATCACCCCCCTGCCGTTTGATCCAATGATGAATAAGCAGTTGATGATTCTCTTTGCCGCCAACGTCCTGATGTTCTTGTTTGTCTTCATAGGCAAAGGCCGAAAGATTGCTCGTTGGGAAGGTGCTTTATTGACCTTGGGCTATGTAGGGTTTATGTGGTTCTCGTTGGCCATGCAATAAAAAAAATGTAGAGACGCAAAATATTGCGTCTCTACTAGATTCAATTCCAAATATCCATCAATCAGTCAGCCAACTGGAAGGCTTTCTTCACAGCCTCGTAGTTGCTGTAGTCGACATCGCTGCGGTCTTTGTAGACAGTGGCTTCGATGGCCACAATCTTGAAGTCGTGGGTTTGAGGGCACACCTTCCACAAGTCGCTCTCGGTCCAGAAGAGGTTCAGACCTCCATCGCTAAGCGTGGCGACTTCAACTGAGGCTTCAAACAAGTTACCATCTTCGGCATAGTAATAGGTAAGAGGAACTTGCGACCACGTCCCCTTAACATCCATGTAGACGAGGACCGCGCCATAGTTGAACACATTATTGTTGATGGCGGGATAATCAATAGTAACATAGTGTTGACCCCTCTCATTACCATCGGCATCGGTATAGTAGCAATTCCACTTCCAATCGTAATCGTGGATGGTTAGTGTCGAAGAAGCCACATTGGCGTTTCCGTCATGTCCGGCAGGGCCAGCAGGACCTTGGGGACCACGGCATGAGGTCAAGAACGAGATGGCCAGGACTGTCATGCAGATCAAACTTAACTTTTTCATTTCGATAGGATTTAATTATTAGACTATAGATTTAATTCACATTCACGTTGCAAACATACAAAAATCTTGCCGAAATGCTCGAATCTGAATAGACAATCTCAAAAAACTGTAATTTTGCAGCATGAAAAACAAAAACTACATCGTTCATCTGGCCGGCGTGGTCGCCATGGTTTTCTGGGGCATGTCGTTCGTTTGGTCGACACAAGTCTACCAAAGCCTCAACCCCACGGCAACGATTTTCCTGCGTCTCGTGGTAGCCACCATCTTCTTTACCGCGATACTATTTGCTTTCCACTTGAACGAAAAAATCAAGAAGGAGCACCTTGGACTCTTCGCCCTTGCGGCCATGTTCGAGCCGTTCCTTTATTTTATCTTCGAAGGCTATGGACTGAAGAACACCTCTCCCGTCATTGGCTCCGCCATCATCGCCATGATCCCCCTGGTGACGCCCATCGCGGCACGCATCTTCCTCAAGGAACGGCTGACGCCCATGAACATCGTGGGATTCATCGTCTCCTTTGTCGGTGTCATCGTATTGCTCCTCAACAAAGACCTGGAATTCACCGCCTCACCCAGAGGCATCCTATTCCTCAGCGGCGCCGTTATCGTGGCTGTGGGCTATTCCATTGCGCTCATCAAACTAACGAAGCTATACAAGCCTCTGACAATCACCTGGATGCAAAACATCATTGGAATGTTGTATTTCATTCCTTTAGTCCTCATCATGGAACGGTTTCAGCCATCCAACTTTGCCAATGTGGGCAGTTACATCGTTCCGTTGGTCTGTCTCGGTGTGTTTTGCAGTGCAGTTGCCTATGCCCTATGGGCCTTTGCTTATAGCAAGCTCGGAGCCTCACGTGCCAATGTCTACAGCAACCTGATACCCGTCTTCACGGCGATCTTCAGCTACCTTTTGGCCATGGAAGAAATGACGGTGTTCAAAATCATCGGCATTGTCGTGGTCGTGGTAGGACTGGTGCTGTCGCAAATGAAATCAAAAAACGGCCCTTCGACAGGATCAGGGACCTTAACTGAACAACTGAACAACTGAACAACTCCCAATTGACAATGATTACAAGCAAAACAAACCCAAAGATAAAAAACCTCGTCAAGCTACAAAAGGCTTCCGAGCGCCGCGAGCAGAACCGCATCCTCATCGAGGGACAACGCGAGATTGAGCGCGCCCAGGCCTGTGGTTTCGAGATTGAACAACTGTACGTGTGCGAACCCTTGCTGCGCGAGCCCGTCAAAGTGAAGGCTGCATTCACTGAGACCGTCACGGAAGAGGTGTTCGACAAAATCGCCTATCGTGAGGGCAGCGACGGGCTTTTGGCTGTGGCCATACCTAAATATAAGAGCCTCAGCGAGTTCAAGCCAAAGAAAGATGCTTTAATCATCGTTTTAGAGACCGTGGAAAAGCCCGGCAACCTCGGTGCCGTGATGCGTACCGCCGACGCGGCGGGCGTGGATGCCGTCATCGTGGCCGACCCCGCCACCGACCTCTTCAACCCCAACGCCATCCGCGCTAGCATTGGCTGTATCTTCAGCGTGCCGGTGTATGCCTGTTCCACCGAGGAATGTATTCAATGGCTGAAAAAGAACGGCATCACCATCTATTGCACCTACCTCAAGGCCTCCATCGACTATCTCGACGCCGATTTCCGCAAGGCTTCTGCCCTCGTCATGGGCACCGAGGCCACCGGCATCTCCGACGCTTGGGTCGAGGCTGCTGACCAAAACATCATCATCCCCATGAACGGCATCGCCGACTCGCTCAACGTGTCGGTGACTACCGCCATCGTCACCTTTGAGGCCGTGCGGCAACGCAGAAAACCATGAAAAAGGACTATTTCCTGCTGCATCTCTCCGTCTTCATCGCCGGTTTCACCGGCGTGCTGGGGCGACTCATCACCTTGGACTCCGCCATCTTGGTGTGGTGGCGCATGGCGGCGGCAGCGGTGATTATGTTCCTGTATTTGCGAATAACAACACGGCGTGGCGCGGACGCATGCGATGCGTCCCTACAAAGGTTCACATTCAAGGACGTTTTGCAGATGGGCGGTGTGGGCATGTTGTTGTGCCTGCATTGGGTGTTTTTCTACGCCTCCATCAAGGCCTCCAACGTCAGCATCGGCGTGGTGTGTTTCTCGCTGGTCGGGTTTTTCACGGCCTTGTTTGAACCCATCATCAACAGGCACAAATTCTCGGGCAGGGAATTCCTATTCAGCCTGCTCACTATCTTAGGCATCTATCTGATCTTCCAATTCGACGCACGCTATCGCTTGGGCATCGTCTTGGGCGTGGTCTCGTCTGCCTTGTATGCCTTGTTTGCCATCACCAATCAGAGAGTTGGCAAGCACTACGAAGCCAAAAACATGTTGCTTTGGGAGATGGTAGGCGGTCTCATCGGGCTGACCTGCCTCTTACCTTTATATAATATGTTCATCCCCGTCGGGCGACTTTATCCTGTCGGGATGGACTATGCCTATCTGGCTTTTATGGTGGTGGTGTGCACCATCGGCCTCTGCCTCTTGCAAATCATTGTATTGCAAAGGATTCCGGCCTTCACCGTCAATCTGACCTACAATTTGGAGCCGGTGTATAGCATCATCCTCTCCATGTTCATCTTCAGTGAGTACAAGGAGTTGAATTTCTCGTTCTGCATCGGCATCGCCTTGATTATCATCTCGGTGGTGTTGCAGACTTGGAGCGAGATTAGAAGACGCAAGGTCATAACTTGATTTTCACGAACACTGGATAATGGTCCGATGGATTATGGCGGATGTATTTATCGAAGATGATCTCCTGTGGCGCATCGTTGCCTTTTAGCACCTCTTCGGTATCATCAGGTGTCCAATAGCTGTCGGTAAGCACGCCGTAGGCCTCCACCTGAATGGCCTTCGACACAAACACATGATCGATGCGGCTCGTTGAGTACAAATCCGTCTTGAAATTGTTGAAAGTGCCGTTTTCCGCAAAGCGGATACGTGCCGTTCTGTAAGAGTCTTTCAACATTCCCGATTGCGTGAAGATGGTGTAGATTTCATTGTTTTGGTCCACGTTGAAGTCGCCCGTGAGGATGACAGGATGCCCCTGCGCAATCTCGTTGATGCGGGCCATGACGAGTTTGGCCGCCTCGCGACGTGCCACCACGCCGATATGGTCCATGTGGAGGTTGAAATAATAGAATTCCCGTATAGGCTTCGACTTCCTTTTGTTGAAGAGGCCATGACGCATTGGAGGCGCCATCACCCCGAACTTACCCCAAGTGCAGACGCGGACACAGACGGCATCCCAGCCCAATCCGGGCTTGTCGGGTGTTTCGCTGAGCCAGAAGTCGCCATGGTCGAGGAGTTTGATTTTGTCTTTCTTGTAGAAAATGGCCTCGTGTTCACCGCCATGCACGCCATCTTCGCGCCCAACACCGATATAATCGTAGCCATCGAGGGCGTTCTTCATGTCGCCAAGTTGTTCATAAAGCACCTCTTGCGTGCCGAAGATGTCGGGAGCCATGAAGTTCACCTGGTCGCAGATAACCTGGCAGCGCTTGGCCCATTGTTCGCCTTGCACGCTGTCGTTCCTGTTCTTGTAACGGATGTTGTAGGAGCCGACCAACATATCTTGGGCGGAGAGTTGTAGGGATGCCACTACGATGAGGGCAATGAGGAAGAGTTTTTTCATAGGAATATTAATTTATTGGGACAAAAATAAAAAAATAATGTGTATGATTTTTAATCTCCTGAAAAAAACACAATATAGAGACGCAACTGATTGCGTCTCGAATATCATCAATCATTGCCGTGTAGAGACGCATTCAATGCGTCTCTATCATAATCAATCATTTTCATGTAGAGACGCATTCAATGCGTCTCTACAAAAGGAACAAGAATGCAGGATTATTTCGCGTCATAGAATTCATCCTCTGTCCATTTGGCAACGTTATTCTCAATATAACAGGCAATTGCATTCAATTCTTCAATGTTGCGAACAATATGGTCATGATAACGGGCTTGCCAACCAAACCAAATGTCATTTTTCAGAGCGAATGAAGTCGTTGCCGTTTTGATACCTCTAATAACAGAAGCCAAATTCTTCCTTTGAGGAGAAAACGCATTCTCGGATGCATCAATGCTATCCATACATTTCTGTTCGCTCACATAATCTACAGGCGTGTTATAAACATTATCACCGATGACGACCAACAAATGTACATGATTAGGCATAATCGTGAATGTAGGAATCTCAAGGTTCATATCAGGCCTCACCTGTGGAGTTGATAGAATCTGCTGATTCAGATATTCTCCAACCGTCGACAAGGTCACAACGCCATCTTTTATCTCACCAAAGAAATGCTCACGATTCTTCGTGCAAATTGTCACAAAATAAGTACCACCATTGTATTGGTGCCACCAAGCACGTGCAGATGGAATGCGATAACGGCCTTTGTATTTTGTTTCGTCCATAATTCACAGCTATTTTCTGACCCCAAATATAGGTGTTATTTCAATTCATAGTGATATTATTAGACGGATTAATCTGTAGAGACGCATTGAATGCGTCTCAGATAACGATGATTTACAATAATTAAACAAATTAATAACGTATAAAATATCATCAACCATTGCCGTGTAGAGACGCATTCAATGCGTCTCTACAAAAGAGAACAAACCATTTTATTATACCACGCCCCAAACACAAACATCTCCTCGCTGAAGGCAAAACCCTCACATTCATAATACCTTTGCAGACGCGGTTTGTCTTTGTCGACAAGCAGTGTAACCTTTTGAAAACCATTGTTTAAAGCAAAATCAACGCGGTCGTGCATCAGCATCTTACCGATGCCAACGCCCCTATAATCGGATAGAATCGCCATGCTATCCAAATAAAATTCGCCCGGACCAGTTTCCATTGCGTTGTGGTTCAAATCCATGCCAGAGGTTTGCTGCACGAGGCCGAAGGTCTTTTCGCGCATCTTCGCATAACGGGCGCCATCATAGGCCACCAATCCACCCACCGCACAGCCATCAACCTCTGCAATGCGTGTGTTGCGGTAACTATACAAGGTGTCGTCCATGCGACAAATCCCAACCAAATGCTCGTAGAGAACACGTTGGTTATCGGGAAGAGCCGCATCCATGTCAAGCATTTCAATGCCTGCCAAAACCACACGCGCAATGAAAGGGGCATCCTCCGATGTGGCATCACGAAGCTGGACTATGGGGAAAACAGGTTGCATCAACGTAGTTTGTTTCTCTGATAATGAGGCGTTACAACGACGACAAAGAAGACGAGCGACACCAGCACCGAGGCCGAGGCCACCAGATAGGCCGCCGAGAACGAGAAATGCTCGGCCAGCATGCCGCCCGAGAAGATGCCGATGCCGAGACCCAAGTCCCATGTCGTCAGATAGGTGGAGGTGGCGGTGCCACGTTGCGCATTGGTGCCCAAGTTGATGAACAGGGCGTTGAACGACGGGAATGCCGCACCGAAGCCCAAGCCACAACATAAGGCTATCAGCAGGAACGCCGCAGCCGTATAGTCCGTGCCCAAGGCGTTGCAATGATGGCACATGCCCAAGCCGAACATGGCCAACACGACGATGCCCAGACCCAAGGCGATGGTCTGCGTCACCTTGCCCTTGTCCACCATCTTGCCCGCAAACAGACGCGAGGCAATGAGGCCGACGGCATACACCGTGAAAAACAGTCCACTGCTGATGGTCAGGCCCATCTCTTTGGCATAGAGGGCGATGTAATTCGAGATCTGTCCATAGGCGAAAGCCAACAAGGTGAATGAGACGCCCGCCAGCAGGCCTTTCAACAAGATGAAACGGTCCAAGGAGATGGGTGGACGCTTGACGGGTGGCCTTACTTTGGTCTGAATCCTTGAGGCAAACATTGCCGCCAACAAGCTGCAGCCCATGCAGCCCAAGAAGATGGCGTTGAAGCTGAAATGCTCGTAAACAAACAATCCCGTCATCGGGCCGACGGCCATGGCGATGTTGTTGGCCACGCCATAATAGCCGATACCCTCTCCCCTATGCTCCGACGGCACCACGTCGATGACCAAGGTGTTGCCACCCACGGAGGTGAGACCGAAAGCCAGACCATGCACGATGCGCACTATTATTAATATTGTGATGGTAGCGGCAAAGAGATAACCCACAAACACAGCTGTAAAGATGGACAACGCCAAGAGATACAGGGGCTTGCGCTTGAAGGTGTCCATCATATAGCCAGAGAAGGGGCGCACCACTAAAGTGGCGAGTGTGTAACACGAGATGACCGTGCCAATCACCGCATTGCCTGCCTGGTATTTCTCCATGATGAAGAAGGGCAACACGGGCAGCAACAGATAGAACGAGAAGAAAAACAAGAAGTTCGCTGCACAAAGGCAGAGGTAATTCTTATTGAATAGTTTTTCTTCCATGATACAAGGCTCGTTTCGGGCGGCAAAAATACGGAAAAAAGGCACATCCCTATTGGATGCTTAAGGCTTTTCTGGTTGTTTTTACCGAGCGAGCATCCCTATGGGATGCAAAAACAACCCATTTTCGGAAATTTTGTCAGTATATTTTGGCTATTTTTACGCAAAATCGGAAATTTTGTCATTAAAAACTTCGATTTTAACCCGTTTTTGGCCTTGGCAAAGAATTTGACTAAGTGGAGTCGTCCGAGCAAAGTCCCGTAGGGACGGCAGGACATTAAGCAGGCGACGTGAGTCCCTGCTGAGTGAAACGAACACAAATAAACAATCAACAATTAAAAATAGGAGATCAAAACCATGTTAGTAACTAGAAGAAACCAAGACTTCATGCCTACTCTGTTCAACGAACTGATGAACTGGAACGACACGACTTATTCAACGCCTCGCATGAACATCATGGAGACGAAAGACAACTACAAGCTCGAACTCTGCATCCCTGGTCTCACCAAGGAAGATGTCAAGTTGAGCATCGACGCCGAAGGCAACCTCGTCGTAGAGATGGTCAAGGAGAACAAGAGCGAGAAGAAAGAGAACAAGGAAGAGATGCGCTACCTGCGTCACGAGTTCTCAGTGGAGCACTTCCGCCAGACCGTGATGTTGCCTGAAGACATCCACAAAGAGCAGATCAGCGCCAAGGTCGATAACGGCATCCTCGACATCGTCATCCCGAAGGTGACCGTTGAAGAGAAGAAGCAGGCCGTGCAGACCATCGAGGTTTGCTAAGGCGCCGAAGGCATAGATACACTCGGCTAAAGCCTCGGTATGACATGCCTTCAATACTATCCCACAACGGGACGGAATCATCCGCCCCGTTTTTTTTGTTTTTCCTTCTGCGTTTCCCAACACTATTATTTTGTACCTTTGTCGCAAATTTGAAAGCCTATGAGAAAAGCGTTACTCCTCACTTTTTTGGGTCTCTTCGCCTGCATGCAGGCCTTCTCGCAAGACAAGAAGCCGTTTATCACCCTCGACAACCTTCATTTGAACACCCGTGCCGATTTCACCTTCGACTACAATTTTGGGCACGACACGGTGGCTCCCAGCACCGACCATGGTTTTGCAGGTAAATACCTCGTGGTAGCCCTCGACGGCACCATAGGCAAGCGCTTCTCGTACCATTTGCGTCAACGCATCAACGCCCCCAACATCAGCTTCGCCAACACCTTCTTCCAAGGCACCGACTGGGCCTACCTCAACTGGTACTTCACCGACAACTTCTTCCTCTCGGCGGGTAAGCAGGTCGTCGCCATCGGAGGCTGGGAATACGACACCAACCCCATCGACATCTACTATGGCACAGAGTTCTGGAACACCGTGTGCTGCTATGCCGTGGGCGCCTCCATGAACTTCAAGGACAAATCGGGCAAGAACCATGTGTTGGTCCAAATGTGCAACTCGCCCTTCATCAACCAAGCCATGCAAAGCATCTATGCCTATAATGTCATGTGGTATGGCAATTTCGGCGTATTCAAGACCGCCTACTCCGTCAACATGATCGAATACGAGAAAGGACAGTTCATCAACTACATCGCCTTGGGCAACAAGTTGCAGTTCAAAGGCGTGGAGATGTACCTCGACATCACCAACCGAGCTTCTTTCAAGCAAGAGCACTTCTTCGGGCAGGACATCACCGCCATCTTTGGCATCGGCGTCGACATCGGGAAGAAATGGATCGTCTTCGCCAAAGCCGGCTACGACTTCAACAAGGCCCAGCTCCCCAATGCCACCAACCCTTACGACACATACATCGAACCCGGCAAGAAAGTCGACTTCGAGAGTATCGGATTCGAATTCTATCCCCTTGGCGACCGCAGCCTGCGCCTGCACCTCTGTGGCTCACACACCAGCGTGGATGGCATCAGCAAGCTCCAAGGCAACGTCGGTCTCACCTGGAAAGTCGATATGCTTCGCCTGATAAAAAAATAACCTACCATGGCTAAGACAAAATACAACACCATCAAACGGACCACCACCTTCTATCACGACAGGGTGGAAAAAATCTTCAAGAAGATTGAAGATTCGCTGAAGAAGCCGCTGAAGTTCACCACCAAGCGCAGCTTCGAGGCTTTCCTATTCCTCATCGTCTTCTTCACCTTCTTCGGGCTGCTCGCCTACAAGATGACCTTGCCCAAGATGCTGAACACCTTCATGCAGACGGCCTATCACCTGCTGCTCGAAACCGTGTTCTACATCATGGCCATCTGCGTGCTCATGGGCGCCATCAGCAAACTGCTCACCGAGTTTGGCGTGGTACGTCTGTTGGAGAACCTGCTCCGTCCCTTGATGAAGCCGCTCTACAACCTGCCCGGCGTGGCGGCCTTGGGCGCCGTGATGACTTTCTTGAGCGACAACCCCGCCATCATCACTTTGGCGCACGACAAGAACTTCAACCGTTATTTCAAGAAGTACCAACTCGTCTCGCTCACCAACTTCGGCACGGCCTTTGGCATGGGCTTGGTGGTGGTGGCCTTCATGACGGGTTTGGGCTTCGGCAAGGGTGCCTTGGTGGGCGTGGCCGGTGCGGTCATCGGCAGCATCATCTCCACCCGAATCATGCAGCGTTCCACGTTGAAGACCTACCCCGAGCTTGACGCTCCCGTCGACGAGGAGTTTGGCGGCGACGAGCAGCAGATCACCTTCAAGAGCGAAGGTGGAGTGTTCATGCGTTTCCTCAACTCGTTGCTTGACGGTGGCAAGGACGGCGTAGGCATCGGCTTCGCCATCATCCCGGGCGTGCTGTGCATCTCCACCATCGTGATGATGCTCACCTTCGGTCCGGCGGGCGAAGACGGCGTTTACCTCGGCGTGGCCTACGAAGGCGTGCCCGTCATCAGCTGGGCGGCCAACAAGGTGAACTTCATCTTCGACTGGCTCTTCGGATTCAAGGACGGCGCCTTGATTTCGTTCCCCATGACGGCCCTCGGTGCCGTGGGTGCCGCCATCGGTCTGGTGCCGCGTTTCATCACCCAAGGCATCATCGACAACAACGCCATCGCCGTATTCACCGCTATCGGCATGTGCTGGAGCGGTTTCCTCAGCACCCACGCTGCCATGCTCGACAGCCTCGGCTACCGCAAGCTCATCGGCAAGGCCATCGGGGCACACACCATCGGCGGCCTCTGCGCCGGTATCGCAGCACACTGGCTATACGTACTGCTGGCGTTGATCTTTTAGCAAAAAAAAGAGGCGGCAATGCCGCCTCTTTTTTTTGCTATCAGCATCAACTCTTCTTCTTACCCATCATATAGGTGAGGTTGAAGCGCAAGGTGTTTTCCAAGGGGTTGCTGCCGTAAACCGTTCCCACAGGAATCAGATAGGAGACATCAAGGCCAAACACATTGTACTTCAATGCGGCGCCTACGGTAACATATCTACGGCCACCCTTCAAATTAGGCTCGTTGAAGAAGCCCGTACGCACGGCAAAGATATTGTTGTACCAATACTCGATGCCCAGACCGACATTGATTTCGCACAACTCCTCGTAGAACTTGCCGATATGGTTAAGCTCGTTCGTATTAGGATTGATTGAAACGCCAGGAGCGTCATAAAACGAATGGATAATACCAGTCACAACAGCCACGTCGTTATCCATACCGTACATGGTGTCGTTATAATAGACAGGATGTGTAGGTACCAAAAGCTTAGTCAAGTCAAACGTGAAGCCCAAAGTGTTGTATTCATCCAATTCCAAATTCAATCCAGCACCCACACGCAGCGTGGTCGGGATGAAGTCGCGGCGGACAGTGGAAGTATTGTAGTTGACCTTACTTCCGATGTTGGTGATAGAAACACCCCACATGACATCGGCATCCACAGTCTTGAATTCCACGGGACGCTTGTAGTAAAGGCCGATATCAGCAGCCACAGAAATACCTGGCTTAGCATAGTCCGCTGCATTTTGAATCAAGTTAGAGTAAATGAAACGAGCTGCCACAGCACCCGAGAGGTAATCGCCCAACATACGGGAATAGGTGGCGTCGAGCGCCCATTCATTCGGACTGCCGCTAGGCAAGGGCTCGTTGTGCTCATCTCTAAAGTCAATTTTACCGGCACTAAAATAGCGCAGCGACATGGCCACGGCGGAGCGGTCGTTGATCTTATATGCTGCAGTGAGATAGGCCAGGTTCATGTCAGAAACGAGATGTCTTAACCAAGGGCTATAACCCAAGCCTATTGCTAGTTTTTCTTCCAAAAACACATATTTGGCGGGATTGTAGTGCATGGAATACACATCAGGCGTCGTAGCTACGCCACAGTCACCCATAGAACCTCCCCTAGAATCAGGGTTGATGGAGACAAAGGGCACCGCTGTAGTAATTACATTGGGAGTGTTTTGTCCGTACGACACGGCCGCAATCAACATCAGCGCGGCAAAAAGAAGCTTCTTGATTTTCATATCCAGTTCTTGTGTTAGAAATTGCAAAAATAACGATAATTGAAATAGCTTATTGTATAGGCTTAAAAATTTATTTTTTGCGGCGCTTCGACAGGCTCAGCGACCGCCATCCATTCAGCGCGAGATGACCAGGCGTTGGCAGACGGTACGGAAGAAGCCATTCCCATCAGTCAGCGTGAGTCGATAGATATATATACCTGATAACAAAGGACTTCCACCGGAATTACATCCATTCCAAACGATGGGTTCGATGACGCCATTGGTGGAGCTTACTCTTTTCTGCAGCTCTTGCACCTTTCGTCCCATGATGTCGAAAATCTCGATGTTCACGTCGAAATCACCATCCTCGCCAACATGGGTCAAGGTGATGCGGGTCTCATCATCGAAGGGATTGGGATAGTTGTACACCTGCGAGAGGAACAGGTCGTCGTCGACGACAAACCACAGCATGGCCTCGGAGGGATTGTTTTGTGTGTCCCAGACCTTGAGTTTGAACTCGTATGTGCCGGGTTCGAGATCAGTAACGGGGATGGTGACGCGACCACGTCTGAAGTCGTTGAGTGCAGGCTCGAAGCGGTCGTTCAATACTAGACTGCTATAACCCATAAGATTGCTACTCAACACAATGTCGCGGCCTAGACTATAGTCATAGTGATAGATGCCTTGTGCGTCATAAAGGTCGGCACACAACACGCCACCTTGGCGTTCAACGTGGTCGCCGTTCTCAAAATCAGGCGTATTCCAATAGAAATCGATGTTGGGGCCTTGGTTGTCGGCCACGGCAGCCGGGTCATTTCCACCCAAGTTCAGCAGGTCGAATTTGCCCATGGCGTCGACGTTTCTAATAGAGTCGTAGGCATAGAAGCTGAAGCGAGGCCTGCCGACTTCCATCTTGATGTCCTTCGGCACCTGGAATGCGGCATTAAATCTACCGTTTTTCACCTCTACCCTTCCATGATACAGCACATCCTTATGATAGTAGACATCGGTGGTATTGGTGGAATACTTCACTCTCATCTTGGTCTTCTTGTCGAAGAACTTCAGCCACAACTCTCCGTTGAAATAGGCGTCGAGTTCTCCGTTAGGCGTCAGGATTTGTCCTTCAATAGTCACCATACTCATGGAATGAAGCTCCACGCTACCTGCCTCAGCATCCACCCCATTGATTCTCACCAAGGCGACATCATTTTGGGGTATCGCGAAGCGCAAAGCAGGGTCGCCCAAGAACAAAAACGAGATGTTCTTGCTTTCCATAGGTGTGCCTACCGTGTAGTTTCCCGGATCGATTTTGGCCATTCTCACTATGTCGCCAAAGCGCATCGGGAGGCCGTCTCTTTCCCTTTGGTAGAGCACACGCACCAATGCCTTGCCTAACTTCTCATTATTAGGGCCTTGCGTCGGACGGCAAGCCGTAAGCAGGGCCACCGTGCCGCCTTCGGGATTGAGGAACAGCTGCTCACCTGCCGATACCAGCAATGGATTGTCATATTTGGTGAACTCACAAGTCGCCGTAAAGACAAATGGCACCTTGTCGTAGTTTCTCAGCGCGTTGATGTCGGAAACGGTGAAGACATTTTCGCCCGTCAGGCCCTTCACGCCGCCATGACCCGTGTAGAGTATCGCCAAGGCACCATCGGCAAAGGTCTGCATCACATCATCGTGCGCGCCAGGGTTCTCCACACCCGAGCTGGTGTTGACCACAGGATAAGCACCGCAATACACCTTCTCCGCCGTCAATCCGGGGCACAGTGTATCCGTCATCCTGAAATACTCCTCGCTGTTCTTGACATAAGACCACTGTTCGTCATCGGCAAACAACAGAAGATTAGTCTTCCAGTCGCCATGGACGGCTGCGAGGTCGTTATAATGCTTGATTTTACCCAATATTGTCTCGGCTTCTTCCGCTGTCGATACAGAGATTCTACCGATGCCCAAATCCACCATGCCTTCGCTGTTGGTGCCTTCGTTGTCGTCCATCAGACCGAAGTAGTCGTCGGTGCAAAAGCTCAGTTCATATTCTGGTTTGTCCAAGGTCTCATAGCAAGGCACGAAGTTATGTCCTACGCCTTTGATGTTTCGGAAATCGAACGAGGCCCTGCCAAACAAGGTAAGATATTTGAGGTTACCCCCACTACGAAGATACACCATACGCACGAAGTCACGGATGCCAGTTGGGTCGGGCACGCCCGTTGAGAACTCATTGTAAATCTCGTTGACGTCAACGACGACACTATGCAATCCGTCCAACGCGGCATGATAATCGGCCAAGGCCTGAGCCTGCTCCCTGAAGACCGAAGAGGTCAGTATCAGCATGTCAGCCTCAGCAATGGCATGGACATTCTGGTTGGCGATACGTTGCCAATGCTCCACTTCGAGGGCTGCCGACGGATGGAATAGCATGTAGCGTTTCTCCACGATTTCGTCGATGGCAAACATCATGTTGCTGCCTGTCACGACCACTTCCTGTCTTATGGGGTTCATGGGCTCCGTTACATCCCACAATATGAAGTCGGCACTGGAGTTTTGAATCCAAATGGTACTCGCTCCATATCCAAACTGGCTCATCATCAACCTGAACGGAAACAAATGGCCCACGCGCTTCAACTGGCGCCAGCCATAAAGCTCCACATAATCAAGGAACAGCATTGCCGAGGTGTTGTTGCGGATGCTCAGGTTGAACGTCAAGGTATCAGACTCGACCGCCACCTGCGTGTCGATGACAGAGGCTTTAGCATAGTTGTTTTCGCCCGGTTTCGCAATGGTAACGCCATTGGCGATGTGGGCATCATTAAGCCATGCGTCATATTTCATGGCCTCGGTATGACGGCCATAAACACGGGATTTCACTTTCACCGGTTCGGTCTTCACCAGATTAGGCATATAAAACTGCAACGACAGCAAGGAATCCTCCTTCGAGACCGTCTCTCCAAACCAGTTCTGGCCTATGTTATAAGGCGAGAACAACTCCTCTTCGTGCCATACGAAGTCAAGATATTCTGAAATCACCGTCGTAGTGCTTTCCACATCGAGCGTGGCCTTCTCTCCCACCCTTAAGCCATCCTGTCCGCTGTCGACACAAAGATAATAATAGGTGGTGTCGGTGTAATAGTTACGTTCGCGGACGTAGGTGTTCATATTATTGGCCGCCTTCCAGCGCGTAGGCTCTTGTCCATAAAACAGCACCACATCTTGACGGTCAAAGATTCCGTCCTCAGCACCTTCCACAACGATAGCCATCTCGGTCAAGTCGTCGGGACGGGCTTTCGAGTTCTTTTCTGGTAAGGCGCCCGAAGGGTTACCAAAAACCCTGATCTGATTGGGGTTCAATGCACCCATGTTGACGCCCATAGCCTGCAAGGTGGAATAATCCAACTTGTAGATGCCTTCTTCAGTGACCGACAGGCGATACCAAGTGTGGTCGCTCAACACGGAATGATAGGTGTTGTCCTGGGCAGTGCCTACCTTAAACGACAAGACAAGCGCAACAGCGAGGATGATTTTAGATATGCTATTTTTCATACTTCCTTCATTTACTTAATACCAATTTCGACACCATCGTGGCCGTCTCACCTTGGTCGTTGGTGGCCACCACACGATACACATAGACACCATTGCGTAGCACTGAGCCTTGGGCGCTACGGCCATCCCATCTGATGGGGTCGACGCGCGTTGAAGAGCCTGAGACCACTTGTGAAAGCGTGGTCACCCAGCGTCCCATGATATCGAAGATATAGATGTCGACTTTCATATTGTTGCCGCCCTGGTTGTGGTCGAAGACGAAATGCGTCTCGTCGGTCACAGGGTTGGGGGCGTTAAACAAGTTCTCAATGAGTATGCCCGAGTTGTTGACCACGGTGAAGTCAATCGTCGCTGTACCCGAGTTATTGTAGATGTCCCATACTTTCAGCGTCAAGGTATAGTCGCCATCAGGAAGGTCCTGCATCCTATAGGTGATGACGCCCTTGCCGGGTTCGTCGATTTGTGAGACGAAATACGAGTTAAGGCAATACGAGTTTCGTGTCGGCCCTGTCAAGGTGGCGATGATGTCGTGGCCGATGCCAGCCCCGGTCGTGTTGATGCCACTTTCGTCTTCCACGTAAGCCAGCAGCAAGGGGTTTTGTCCCGTCAGACCTCCGTTCACAAACAAGGTGTCATCGATGAAAAGTCGTACTTCGGGTGGTTCATGGTCTTCGAAGGCTTCATCATAAAAGCCTCCGATGATGAAGCTGTCGCAGTTGCCGTTGGCATCGATATCGTAATCCGTTGCGTAATAGTTGATTAATCCTCTTCCAAAACGATAGGAAATGTCGCGCGGCACGATGAAGTTCATCGTAAACCTGCCGTCCTTGACATCGGTCTTACCATTGAAAATCACGCTGTTGCGTAACTTAAAGTTAATAACACCAGTTGCTGTACCACGGGTAGAGAGGTCGGCTTCCTTGTCGTAGACAATCACACTCACAACACCGTTGAAATTCGTCGCCACATTGCCAGCGAAGTCCTTGACCACGCCCTCGATGGAGACGGGCTGCAAAGCGCTGATGGTGTCGAGGTAGACGGGGTTGACCTGCCAAGTCGAGTCGTTGATTTGGATGGAATCCATGACATAACCAGGGTATTGTCCGTTGATGCTCAGCGTCTCCACTTTCCATTTCGGGTAGTTCAGACGCAGGGCTGGGTCGCCGAAGAAGACATAGCGTTTCTCCACCACGCTGCCATTGGTCTTGGCCATGCGGTAGACGTCGCCCAAACGGTAGTGCTCGCCGCCATAGATGCGGAACAGGTTTTTGTAGACACCCTTGTTGAATTCCAGGTTATGGTTGCCATGCGTCACCCTCGAAGTGGTGAACATGGCGATCATTCCCCCATATTGGTTGAGGAAAGCATACTCGCCCAAGGAGGTACGCAAGTGGTCGTCGAAGCGGCTGAACTCACAGGTACCTGTAATCATCAGAGGATACATCGGGGCGTTGCGCCACGAGTCGACGTCTTTCCTTTGCAGGATTTTCTCCTCCGCCAGCTGCACCTCGCCACCATGGCCCGTGTAGTTGAGCACCAATGTACCCTTCTCCATGCGGCTGTTGATGGCGGCATTCACTTCGGGGCAAACTTCGCCACCAGGTGCACTGACTTGCTCGTAGGCATCCAGATAAATCTTGTCGACCACCACGCCTTCGCCACCCACGCTAGGCAGCATGGCAGCCATTTCCTCGGCCGAATTCACGAAGCCCGCTTCGTCGTCGGTGAAGAAAGTCACCGCGTTGCGCCAAGGCTGCATCGTGGTTTCGTCTTTCACGATGTAACGTTCGATCTTATCCACCATCTGAGTGGCTTGTTCCAAGGTCTGTACTGGGAAGCGCCCGATGCCAATGTCGGCCAACGAACTACCGATGGAGCCTTCTGCCTCGTCCATGAAGCCAAAAAAATCGTCGGTGACAAAAGTCTCCGTCATGCAAAGCGAACTCACAGACTCATACGTAGGCACAAAGTCGACCACGGCGGTGCGGTTCTTGTAATCGTATGAGCAGTCGCCGAGCAGCAGGAGGTACTTGATTTTGCGGCCTGGATTGCTGTCGAGATAAAGCATACGGCAGAAGTCACGGATGGCGGAAATGTCTTTGGCACCACAGGAAAACTCGTTATAAATCATTTCCGGCGTGGTGATAAATACGTCCAAGTCGGGGTCGAGGCTGTTGTGAATGGCTTTCAAACGCTCGGCCTGGGTCATGAATCCGTCGTAGGTCACAATGACAAAGTCGACATCGCGGATGCCATGCAGGTTCTGGTTATCGACCTGACCAAACATCTTAGCCGTGCAATAAGAGCTGCCATTGAAGGCAACAAATTCGTTGTCAACATCTCCATTCACCTTAAAACTGAATGTGTTACCACTCAGCTGTCCTTTCATGACAGAAGGAGCGACAGGGTCAGTGACGTTCCACACTTGCACCTGCTGCGAGGCGTTGGACAATTGGTATTGGTACACCTTGTTATTAATAGAGGCTTCAGGATTGCGGAACATCATCTGGCTGCCCGTGAACTTGAGGTTGCGCCAAGCGTTGACCGTGATATAATCCACATAGCCTTCGGATGTGCCTGCACCATAGGCATTGTGTTTGAGCGTGACACGCAACGTCTCCGACGTTGGATTTGCCGACACCCAGCCGCCCACGTCGTAGCCATAGTAATAATCCGAGGTATAGACCGGAATGCTATAAGTCGCTTTCTTGACATTGTCGAGCAAGACGTCGAAGGAAGCATTTTGCTTGTTTCTGCCAGCCAAAGCCGTGTTAACCTTGCAGGGTTTCGTCGTCACCACATTGGGGAAATTGAAATCAAAATTCTTCGACGAGGTCAGGTCCATCTTGTCGCCATAATAGGTACGTCCCACGCGGAACAAGCTGAATTCATCCAACTCATGCACCTGATGGTCAATGAATTGTGAAACTGTTTCATTGGCAGTCAGTGACTGGTTGTTGGTCTCGCTGATACGTTTGCCTTGTCCCTTCCCAGTGACCACAAAAGCGTAGGCATAATCATCGTATGGGTTCTGGCCATGGACATATGCTGTCTTAGAGGCATCATACTTCCAACACACTGGGCCTCGACCATAGAACAGGATATAGTCACCATTGTCGAACTTGCCGTCCGACTCGCCATAGACATAGATAGGAAGCTCCACCAAGTCGTCATGGCGTGCCTCACTATTCATCTCGGGCAGCACTCCTCCACCGTTGTGATAGATGCGAATTTGACGAGGGTCGACATGGGCGACATCGACACCCAAATTCGACAAATCGGCATAGGTCAACTTGTAAATGCCCGTTTCGGGAAGACCGACTTTGTACCAATCTCCCGAGGCCATCGCAGAGCGGTCCGCAAACGATGGATTAGATTTTTGCGCCTCAAAATCAGCGGCTAACGTCACGGAAAGTGTGGCTGAAACCAATTTCTCAACCTTACCCCCTTGCTGACGGAAAGGCACGATGCGCACACTTAAAAACGACTCGTCGCGTGAGCGAATCGGAATAGCGGTCACCTCAAAATCCTGTGCAACAGAAAACGCATTCGCCAATTGCATTTCCTCAGGTGCCAGCGGAGCCGTCACCATCTTGTCCAACACCACTTTAGCGTCGACATGGTGGTCAAAGATGGGGAAAGACTGGTAGAACACAGGCATAGCTCCCAAATATTCCGCCGACTGCAAAGAGATATAAAACGAGGTGTCATAGTCGTTTCTTTCTTCCATCAGGCCATTCCATTGCAGGTGAATGGGATATGAGCTGGTAATCTGAGCCATCGAGATGCAGGCCATTCCCAGTACAAAAACGACTAATAACAAGAATTTATTTATGCGCATAAAATCGTTATTCTTTAATTATCAATACATTATAACAAACACACCTATTAATAATATGGGTGTCTAAAAGAAAACGAAAATACAACTTTTTTATTGTCGCCAGAATTTTTTCCCAACAAAAAAGTTTTTTTTCAAAAAATGGTGGATGATTCAAAAAAAGACACTATATTTGCCCGATTTTTTGATAAAAATATCGATTGCGGCACAATAAACGCAAAACAACCGAGTTATAGATACAAACTTTTATTGACATGTATAGAAAACAAGGATTTAAGACATTAGCCATCATCGTCTTGGCAGGATTGCTTACCGTTTCGTGCTCCAAAAAGTCCTCTCGTACAACGGGTTGGGCCTACAATGACGCCAACAACGGAGGCTTTGAAGTCACAGAAATCAACGACCAACAGATCGGTCCTGGTTTGATTGCCATCGAAGGCGGCACCTTCGTCATGGGTGCTACCAACGACAACATCACCTATTCTTGGGACAATGCACCTCGTAAGGTGACCGTGCCTACTTTCTTGATTGACCGCACGGAGGTCAGCAACGTGGACTACCGCGAGTACATTTACTGGCTGAATCGCGTTTATGGCCAGAACTATCCTCAGGTGGTGCGCAATGCCGCTCCCGACACCTTGGTTTGGCGTGACCGTTTGTCCTACAACGAGCCCATGGTGGAGATTTACTTCCGTCATCCTTCATACAACGACTATCCGGTGGTTGGCGTGACTTGGGTGCAAGCCCAAGACTACTGCGCTTGGCGTACCGACCGTGTCAATGAGTTGATGCTTATCGAAGCCGGCATCCTTGATTGGGATCCTTCACAGCAGGACGAAGAGAACTTCAACACCGACGCTTATCTGGCTGGTCAGTACACTGGCAAGGTGAAGAACGGCAAGAAAGACCTCTCGAAAGGTGGCGATGGCATGCGTAACGTCAGAATGGACGATGGCATCCTCCTTCCCTCCTATCGTCTCCCCACGGAAGCCGAATGGGAATATGCTGCTGTTGGCCTGGTGGGTAACACCAGCAACGAACTCGTCAGCGAGCGTAAGGTGTATCCTTGGAGCGGTGAAGGCTTGCGTACCGACAGCAAGAGATACATGGGTAGCTTCATGGGCAACTTCAAGAAAGGTCCTGGTGACTACATGGGTGTCGCAGGTCACTTGAACGATGGTGCCGCTCTGCCCGCCCCCGTTGGTTCTTACTGGCCCAACGACTACGGCCTGTATAACATGGCTGGTAACGTTGCCGAATGGTGCCAAGACGTCTATCGTCCCCTGTCACATGAAGATGTTGCCGACTACAGCCCCTTCCGTGGTAACGTGTTTACCCGCAAGGCCGTCGACGACGAAGGCTTCCTGTTGCAGAAAGACTCCCTCGGCCGTATCCGCAGAGAACTCATCCCTCAAGAAGAAGCTTCCAAGCGTCAGAACTACCGCACTGCCTTTAACTCCAACTATGGCGACGGTGACTACATGTCAGCCATCCGTAACCGCTGGAACGACCCGCAAGAAGACCAAAGCACCTTCACAAGAGAGATGTACGACTATGCCACCAACGATACCCCTGGTACCACCCTCATCAACGACGAATCGAGAGTGTACAAAGGCGGCTCATGGGCAGACCTTCCTTACTACCTGAGCCCTGGCACACGCCGTTACCTCAACCAGAACCAGTCCGCCTCCACCATCGGCTTCCGCTGCGCGATGAACAAGGTGGGTAGCTCCTTTGCAAAGTAAATTAGATTCTTTTTCATGATAGTATAGAAGCCGTTTGACTCGTCAGGCGGCTTCTTTCATTGATAGATACAACAATATGATAGAGAAAATATATCAGCAATTCCAAGAGGCATACAAAGTCTCCACCGACAGCCGTAAGATCGAAAAAGACGCAGTTTTCTTCGCCCTCAAAGGCGAGAACTTCGACGCCAACGACTTCGCCCTGCAGGTGGCCGAGCAAGGTGTAGCCAGCCTCGTCGTCGCCGACCGCAAAGACCTGCCCAAGCATGAGCGCATCATCATTGTGGAAGACGCTTTAAAGGCTTTACAGGATTTGGCTGCCTATCACCGCTCGCAGAGCAAGGCGACCATCCTTTCCATCACCGGCACCAACGGCAAGACGACCACCAAGGAACTCGTCTCTGCAGTGCTCTCGAAGAAATACCGCCTTATCCACACCATGGGCAACCTCAACAACCACATCGGCGTGCCGCTCACCCTGCTGAGCATCAAGCCCGACACCGAGATGGCCGTCGTGGAGATGGGTGCCAACCACCCTGGAGAGATCGATTTCCTCTGCAAAATCGCCGACCCCGACTATGGCTTAATTACCAACATTGGAAAAGCGCATCTGGAAGGCTTCGGCAGCTTCGAGGGCGTCATTAAAACCAAGACGGAATTGTATCGGCACATCAAGGCCCATGGGAAGGCTGTGTTCGTCAACCAGGGCAACCCGCTGCTATGGGAGCAATCCGAAGGACAAGAACGCATCTCCTACGGAAAACATTGTGATGCCTTCTGCCCTGTGGTTCCTGCAGCCTGCAATCCGTATTTGAGCGTTGGCTGGAGGGAGCACCTCATCCAGACCCATCTCGTGGGCAGCTACAACTTCGAGAACGTAGCAGCCGCCATCGGCGTGGGACAGTATTTCGGTGTGGATGAAAACGCCATCGTCGAGGCCTTGGAGGCCTACACGCCCACCAACAGCCGCTCGCAGGTGGTTGAGACACAAAAGAACCGCGTCATCATGGATGCCTACAACGCCAACCCCACCTCCATGCGGGCAGCGTTGATCAACTTCGCCAGCATCTGCGGAGAGCAACACCTATTAATATTAGGCGACATGCGCGAGCTGGGCAAGGCCTCCGAAGAAGAGCACCGCAACATCCTTGCCTTGATGAAGGAATTGAAATTCAAGGAGGCTTTGTTGGTCGGTTCGAACTTCAGCGCCTACAACGAGAATGTCGATTGGAAAACCTTCGATAATGTCCTGTGCCTGTGTCAGTATCTTGAAAGCAATCCAGTTAGCGGAAAGACGATACTCGTTAAAGGATCTCATAGTGTGCAACTTGAGAAAGTATTACCATTATTATGACGAATACCTACCCTCAAGCCGTCATTGCGGGCTTGACCCGCAATCTCCTTAGCGGAAAGGATACGTCTTCGCGCTCAGGAGATGGCGGATGTTCCTCCGCCATGACGGTTTAAGTTCAAGGATTATACCCCGTTATAACACCGCCAATGAAAGAAACCACCGCCATAGGCATGATGTCGGGCAGCTCGCTGGACGGGCTTGACATCGCACTTGTACGCTTTCAGGAAGAGGGAGATAACTACCGCTTCCACATCCTTGAAGCCGAGACCCTACCCTATCCTGAGCATTGGAAAGCGATGCTCTCCGAGGCCTTCCACAAACAGCCTGAAGACTTGGTGCAGCTGGACAAGGACTACGGCAGATACTTAGGCGAGCAGGTGTTGGATTTCGCGAAGAAGCATAATGTCACGCCCAACTTCGTCGCTTCGCACGGCCACACCATCTTCCATCGCCCCGAGGAGCATTATACCCTGCAAATCGGCGACGGAAAGGAACTGGCCAAGGCCTGTGGCTTCACGGTCATCAACGACTTCCGCAGTGAAGATGTCAGCAAGGGCGGACAAGGAGCGCCACTGGTACCCATCGGCGACAAGTTGCTTTTCAGCGACTATGAGATTTGCCTCAACATCGGCGGCATTGCCAACCTCTCCTACGACGAGAACGGCAAACGCATTGCCTACGACCTATGCATCGCCAACCAAGCCCTGAACTATCTCGCAAACATGAACGGCCTCGACTACGACCGCGACGGCGAAATGGCTCGCAGTGGCGAAGTCGACATCACCTTGTTGAAACAATTGAACAGGCATCCTTTCTATGGACAGTTCCCGCCCAAGTCGCTGGGGCGTGAGTTCTTCGAGGCCAACCAGAAACAGCTCTTGCAAGGACTCTCCGTTCCTGATATGCTGGCCACCTTTGTAGAGCACATCGCATTGCAAATCGCATTGCCTATCAGTTTCCTGCCTAAAGGCAAGATACTCTGCACCGGCGGTGGCGCAAGGAACAAATTCCTCATCGAGCGTCTGCAAGCCCGTACCAAACACGAGGTGGTCGTCCCCGAAAAGCAAATCATCGACTACAAGGAGGCTTTGGTCTTTACATTCCTCGGATTATTAAGAATGGAGGGAAAGACCAATGTGCTGGCCTCGGTAACTGGAGCTGAGAGTGACAGTTGCAGCGGGAGGATTTGGAAATCTAACGAATAGTTGTTATTTTTGCGGTGAATAAAGCGCGGAACCGTGTTCAAGAAAATCCTAAATACCTTTGGCACCAAGATACTGGCGGCAGCCCTTAACTTCGCCATCGCCATTATCATCTCCCAGACCTTGGGCGACACGGGTTCGGGGACACAGTCTCTGGTATTGACCTCCATCACGTTTATCCTCATCTTCTCCGAAATCGTGTGCGGTGCCAGCATTATCTATCTCGCCCCACGCCATTCGTTCAAGAAGATATTGGTCGCATCTGTGATTTGGTCGGCCTTGATTGCCTTGGTCATGGGATTCTGTATCAAGATGTTCTATCCCAAGTTGGAGTCCGATTTGGTCATTCACGTGGCTATCCTGTCGTTCATCTCCTCGCTTAGCAACATCAATTTCCGCTTCCTTGTCGGCAAGGAGGAAATCCAGAAGGCCAACTACAACACGCTGCTTCAACCGGTTCTGCTAACCATCACTTTAGTAGTGTATTACATCGCGCTGAAAAAGACCGACATCTACGGCTATATCATCGGCCTCTATGCCGCCTACGGAGGCACGTTTCTGTTAGGTGTGTGGATGTTGCGAGAAGAATATGCCAACCTGCCCAACGACAAAGACAAAGAATACAAGCCCGTTTTGAAAGACTTGTTCAAATATGGTTTCCTCAACCAGACAGGACATTTTGTGCAGTTCTTCAACCTTCGTCTAAGCTACTATTTATTAGATAATTACATAGGAAGAGGTCAAGTCGGAGTCTTTTCGCGATCGGTCTCGTTGGCCGAAGCCATCTGGATCATCAGCAACAGCATCGCACTGGTGCAGTATGCCCGCATCGCCAATGCCGACGACCGTGAATACTCACAGAAACTCACCCTGAATTTGAGCAAAATCTGCCTCCTTATATCGGCAGTGGCCGTGGTAGTGCTATGCCTGCTGCCACCTCAGTTCTATGTCTTCGTCTTCGGCAAGGACTTCGGCGAGATGGCAGGACTTATCCGCATCCTGGCTCCAGGCATCCTGCTCTACTGCATTTTCCTCATCCTCGGACACTATTACTCGGGCATCGGACGTTATCAGATGAACACCTTCGCTGCACTCTGCGGGCTGGTCGTCACCTTCGTCTGTGGCTTCACGCTGATACCCAAATATGGCGTCACAGGCGCAGCCATCACGTCGACAGTGTCTTATGCGGTCAATGCGGTGTTCCTGTTTGTGTTCTTCGTCAAGGAGTCGCACTTCAAAGGTCGTGACTTCCTGCTGACCAAGAGCGAGATACAGAACTACATCGCTGGTTTGAAACAACAATTCTTGAAACAACCTACAGACAATGAATAAACTCCATAAACTCACCAAGGCCCTCGGGCGCGTCATTCGTCATCCTTATTTGCTCAACCTCGTCATTCAAGACGAAGGCAGCAACAAGGAAGACGTCATCCGCAAATATGGCCTCGCCAACGGTCTGCCCGTCATCGAAATCAACGAACTGTTCCCTGATTTCCACGAAATCGCGAAGCCTTACGCCTATCTCTCGGGCGCCACCATGCCCATCGACATTGCCTTGTTAAGGGCATTGGCGAAACGCTATGCAGTGAAGGACTACTTCGAAATCGGCACCTGGCGCGGCGAGAGTGTGGCCAATCTGGCTGATGTAGCCGAGCATTGCGTCACCTTCAACCTACCAAAAGAAGACATCGTCAAGCTGACCGGCAATCAACTCTATGCAGATTTGCACAGCTTCTTCAGCAAGGATTTGGACAATGTGGAACAACTCTACGGCGACTCCCAGACCTTCGACTTCGGTCCTCACTTTGGCAAGTACGATATGGTCTTCGTCGATGGCGACCACCATTACGAGAGCGTGAAGAAGGACACCGAGACTGCCTTCAAACTGTTGAGAGGCGAACGCAGCATCATCGTGTGGCACGACTATGGCCTCGACCCCGAGACCATCCGCTGGGATGTGATGGGGGCTATCTTGGATGGTGCTCCTGCCGAGAAACGCAAGCATATCTATCATGTCTCCAACACGTTGTGCGCCGTCTACCTGCCTGAGGACTTCCCTACCCACAAACTTGTGCCTTATGAGACGCCTAAGAAATACTTTGAAATTGATATTAAAACACATATAATATAACTATAACCGTACGGCTGCCGCAGTGCGACAGCCCTACAACTGAACAACTGATGAACATCCTGCACCTGCTAAGTTGGTTTCCTCGCCCCGACGACCCCACCCTGGGAAACTTCTGCGTCCGCATGATCGACGCATTGCCCGAGGATTGCCATTCTGTCATCCTCTCCGTTTGTGACGGCAAGGACATGACGCAATCGTTCGAGGTCAAAGAGATTCCCGGGGAGCACCACACCCATGTGCAGATCTACATACGTCCACCAAAGGTCAACGCCATCCGCAAACTCAAGATGCTGCGGATGTACCAATATGGCCTCAACTACATCAAAAAACACTTCTTCGAGCCTGACCTCATCCACTTGCATGTCACCTACCCATTAGGACAAGTGGCCTTGCTTTGGAAGAAGCTTTTCGGCTACAAATACGTCCTTACTGAACACTGGACCATCTATCAGCCACAAAACAAAGACGTTTTGGTCGGAAAGTTGAAGAAAAAGATCGTCAAGATTGCCAACAACGCCGAGCTCATCATGCCTGTAAGCCTGAATTTGCAGCGGTGCATGGAGGGACATGGGGTGAAGAACCGTTTCAAGGTGATTTACAATTTGGTGAATACGGATGTTTTCCGTTTGGGCGAAGCCCAAACGAAAAATAAAAAACACATTCTTCACATCTCCACCTTGCGTGACGAGGCCAAGAACTTCAGCGGCATTTTACGCACCATCGAAAGGCTTCGCCAACAACGAAACGACTTTGAACTGCACGTCATCCATGACTATGATGCGCCTGAATTCAAGGCTTTTGTCAAGGAACACAACCTTTCTGACTGCGTCATTTTCCATGGCAAAAAGACCTCTGCCGAGGTGGCACAAGCCTATCAAGACACCGACTTCTTCGTGCTGTTCTCCAACTTCGAGAACCTGCCCTGCGTCATCGTGGAGGCTTTTGCCTCTGGTGTCCCCGTACTATCTACTGCCGTGGGTGGCATCGCTGAGATTGTCAATAATGAGAGAGGCATCCTTATCCCACAAGGAGACGAAGACGCATTGCTGAAGGGAATGAATGCTATGCTTGACCACTTTAACGAATACGACCGCAAGGCGATTCGCGACTATGCCATAGAGACTTTTGCCGCCCAAAACATCGGACGGCAAATCTTCGAGGAATACAACAAAGTATTGGGAAAAGCTTAGTCTTCGTTCCCGACGGCGTTCTTCATGATTCCGATCTTGGAACTTTCAATGAAGTCAAGGATGAAATCACGGTCTTCCGACTCGGGAAGATGCTCACGGATGTATTGCACCGACTGGCTGACGTTCATGCCCACGCTATAGATCACACGATACACATCCTGGATGGCATTGATACGCTCGCGCGAGAAGCCACGACGCATCAAACCGATGGAATTAACGCCAGCATAACACACCGGATGACCTGTTCCCGTCTTGACAAACGGAGGGATGTCCTTGTTCACCATAGCGCCGCCGCAAATCATCACATGGGCGCCGATGCGGCAGAACTGACTCACCGCGGCCAGACCGCCAAAGATAGCCCAGTCGTCGACAGTGATATGACCGGCCAGCGTGGCAGCATTGGCCATGATGACATGGTCGCCGAGGTAGCAGTCGTGTGCCACATGAGTGAACGCCATCAGCAGGCAGTCCTTACCCACCACGGTCTTGCCCGAAGCCACAGTGCCTTTGTTGACCGTCGCCGACTCGCGCACCACGGTGCCGTCGCCGATATAGCAATAGGTGGTCTCACCTTTGTATTTCAAGTCTTGCGGGATGGCCGAAATGACCGCTCCAGGGAAAATCTTGCAGTTTTTGCCGATGCGGGCACCATCCATAATGACAGCATTGGGGCCAATCCAAGTGCCGCTACCAATCTCCACGTCTTCGCCAATCCAAGCGAACGCCTCAATCTTCACGTCTTCCGCGATGCGGGCGTTAGGGTGGATATAGGCTAAAGGCTGGTTCATAATTAGTATAATAAGGTGTGCTTAATCTTTCTTGCAAAAGCCGTGTTGGAGAAATGGCCAGGCTTCACAGCCGTCACCTTGCCCTTGATGGGACGACCGACCAGGGTGAGGTCGCCGATGACGTCCAGCAGCTTGTGGCGGGCGGGCTCGTTGTCGAAATACAGCTCCACGTTGTTGAGGATACCACACTCTTTCACCGTGACTTTCGGCTTCTTGAAGAATGCGGCGATGTGGTCAAGCTCCTCGGCGGAGACGTTGCGGTTGACAAACACGATGGCGTTGGTCAAGTCGCCGCCTTTGATGAGGTTACGGCTGATGAGGGTCTCCAACTCATGCAGGAAAACGAAGGTACGACAAGGAGCAATCTCGTTTTCAAAGTCCTTGATATCGTGCAACGAGGCATGTTGCTCATCAAGCACGCGGGTGTTGTACTTCACCTTGACATCGATTTCAAACTTGTCGCAAGGCTCGATGCTCAGCTCAATGCCCAAAACCTCGTTCTTGTAGGAAATTGGCTCTTCGATGACGAGATAGTTGCGAGGGGCGTTCTGCTCGACGATGCCAGCCTTGTGGATGGCCTCGACGAAAAACTTGCCACTGCCGTCCATGATGGGCGTTTCTTCCACGTCGATGTCGATGAGCACATTGTCGATGCCCATGCCGCGCAACGAGGCCAAAACATGTTCAACAGTGTAAATCTTCACGCCACCCTTGCCGAGTGTCGTACCACGAGCGGTGTCGATCACATTGTCGACATCGGCTTCGATGATAGGTTGGTTTTCAAGGTCAATTCTACGAAAACGAATTCCGGAATTTATAGGAGCCGGGTTGAAGGTAAGGGTGCCGCACTGACGCGTGTGGAGCCCTGCTCCTTTGACACTGACTCTATTTTTGAGCGTACGCTGTTTCTCTTGCATAGATACTAAGTTATGTGGAACCTGCCCACAAAAAACGGGCAAAAATAGGAAAATATTCTACATAAGCCAAAAAAAACCGTACCTTTGAGAGCTTTTACGACAAGTTTTCAACATAAAGCACACAAAATGAAGCGCTTAACAAAATCCATAATCATCACTTTTTTTGTCTTCGGCATCTTGTTTTTTACGATGCTGGTCTTGGCTTTCACCTCCGCTCCGTTTTATATGCACTACCGCCTTGGTCAGGACCCCAATGACGATGTTGAGGTATCAAATCCCCAACTGGTAATGATGTTCGGCGGGGCCGGGATGCCTTCCGAGGACAATCTGATGAGGCTTTACCACACTGCGGCTTTGGCACGGCATTTTGACGTTCCCGTCCTATTGGTGCATCCCGAGGACTCGCTCTGTCAATCCGAGATGACCCGGATTTTGCGCCAGGGCGGCATCGACAGCATCCTCTACATGACCGAAGGGGCCAACACACGCTCGCAGGCGGTGGAGCTGATGAACACCTACCCAGAGCTATCCGAGAAGGAACTCATTGTCGTCACTTCGCCCGAGCATGTCAGACGAACGGTGAAATGTCTCAACAAAGTGGGATTCCAAAACACCATCGGCAAAGCGGCCTACCCCGCCACCGTTGACTTCGACCTGTCGCTGAAAAAACAAAAACTCGGCGGAAACGAAGCCATTCCTTCCGTGGAAAGCGTCAAGATGCGGTACACCTTCTTCAATTACTTGAAATTGGAGATCACTTGTTTGAGGGAATACTGCGCTCTTGCGTATTATAAAATCAAAGGTTGGATTTAAGGGCTTCTATCTCCTTTTTCAATTCCTCAATGGTGCGGGCCATTTCGTCGATATGGCGGAAACGGGCGTTGGCGACCAGATACTTACGCAAAGGCTGTATCGGCGTGCCCATAAAGGCTTGGTTTTCTTCCTTGATGCTGCCCATGATGCCACTCTGACCGCCAAACTGGGAGCCGTCGGCGATGGTGATGTGACCGACGAAGCCGGACTGTCCGCCCACCACGCAGTTCTTGCCGAGATGCGTCGAGCCGCTCACGCCCACTTGTGCCGCCAAAGCGGAGTTCTCGCCTATCTCCACATTGTGGGCCAGATGGATAAGATTATCCAGTTTCACGCCCTTGTGGACATGCGTCGAGCCCATCGTGGAGCGGTCGATGGTGGTATTGGCCCCGATTTCCACGTTGTCGTCGATGACCACATTACCCACCTGTGGAATCTTCTCGTAATGGCCGTCAGGTTGCGGAGCGAAGCCAAAGCCATCTGCGCCGAGCACTGCTCCCGCATGGAGAATGCAGTTCTTGCCCACCACCGTGTTGCGATAGAGCTTCACGCCCGGATATAGCACCGTGTTGTCGCCGATGACGCAACCGTCGCCGACATACACCTGGGGATAGAGCTTCACGTTGTTACCGATTTTAGCGTTCTCGCCGACAAATACAAACTCTCCAAGATACAGATTCTCACCGCATTGCGCCGTAGAAGAAACGAAAGCCAACGACGAGACGCCCTGCTTGTTCTGCGTCATCTGGTCATAGAAAGCCAGCAGTTTGGCGAAGCAGGCATAGGCATCGGGCACACGAATCAAGGTGGCTTGGATAGGTGCCGTCGCCACGAAGTCATCGTTCACGATGACGATGCTCGACTGGGTTTCGTAGATATAATGTGTGTATTTCGGGTTTGCCAGGAAGCTGATCATGCCGGGGGCGCCTTCTTCAATTTTGGCCACGTTCCAGACCTCGGCATTGGGGTTGCCTTCCACCTTGCCTTCAATGATGGCGGCGATTTGGGTAGCGGTGAATTTCATTAGTCTAATAAGTTTATAGTAATCTTTCAAAATCGCGTTTCAAGACGGCGATGGCCTGGTCGACCAAGGGGTTGGGCAAGGCCACAAGACTCTGGGCGATGATGGAGGCATCCTCTTCGTCTTTCAATTGTTCGAAGGTCTCGTTGATCTGGTTGACGAGCTCCTCCTTGGCGTTCATCACGGCGCTCCATGTGGTACCAGCCACATACATCTGCTGCGCCAGGTTGTGTTCGAACTCCTCGCGGACGTTTTGGAGCAGGAGCAGATGCAACTCGCCTTTCTCCATGCCAGGCGTATAGATGCGTTTCACCAACTGAGGCAGCTGCACGCGCTCGAGATACAGCAGGAAACGCTCGTAGGCCTGCACCCTCAGCGGCAAGACGATCTTCATGGCCTGCACCTTGAGCTCCCTTCTGCCGCTGTTGCGGAGTTCGGCGTCTTTCATCTTCGTCAGGCGAAGCAAAATGATCATGGCCGCGACCATCAGCAAAAGACCCGCCGCCATCAATGCGATAATGATAATCGAGTTATTCATTGTTGTGAATTTTGGCGCAAAGGTACGGTTTTTCCGTCAATAATCAATTTTTCAACACATTCTGCCTTTCCTATCAAAAAAAGGCCTACCTTTGTAGCCGCTGGCAGCGTCATTGCGGGCGAAGACCCGCAATGACGCTGCCAGCGGAATCCAACGATTAAACAAATAAACAATCAACATTTCAACATATCATGAGCGAAATCATCCTTTCCAACAGAGTTTTGAACATGGCTGAGTCGGCAACGCTGGCCATGACCAACAAGAGCCGCGAACTGAAAGCCCAGGGCATCGACGTCATCAGCCTGAGCATCGGCGAACCCGACTTCAACACACCCGAATCGGCCAAACAAGCCGGTGTGGACGCCATCAACAACAACGACACGCATTACCCGCCCGTGCCTGGCACGCCCGCACTGCGTAAGGCCATTGCCAACAAGCTGAAACGCGACAACGGCTTGGATTACAAAGACACCGACATCCTGGTCTCCAACGGTGCCAAGCAAGCCATCAACAACGTGCTTCTGGCTGTCGTCAACGACGGCGACGAGGTCATCATCCCCGCCCCGTTCTGGGTGTCCTACCCCGAGATGGTGAAGCTGGCTGGCGGCGTGCCCGTCATCGTGAAGAGCGACATCGCCCACGACTTCAAGATTACTGCAGAGCAACTCGAAAAGGCCATCACGCCCAAGACCAAGGTCTTCATGATCAACACGCCTTGCAACCCCAGCGGTAGCGTGTTCACCAAGGCCGAGCTGACCGCCATCGCCGAGGTGCTGAAGAAATACCCGAACATCATCATCATCTCCGACGAGATCTACGAGTTCATCCAATACGAGCAGAAGCACGAGAGCATGGGCCAGTTCGAGTTCCTGAAGGACCGCCTCGTCCTCGTCAACGGTGTGGCCAAGGGCTATGCCATGACGGGTTGGCGCATCGGCTACATCGCCGCTCCGCAAGCCATCGTGAAGGCCACCAACAAGATCCAAGGCCAAATCACCTCTGGCATCTGCACCATCGCCCAAGCCGCTGCTGCCAAGGCCATGGAACTCAGCCCCGAGAACTCGACCGAAATCCAAGACATGCTGAAGGCCTTCCGTCACCGCCGCGACACCTTCGTGAAGCTGCTGAACGAAATCCCAGGCGTGAAGTGCAACACCCCCGCCGGCGCCTTCTATGTGTTCCCCGAGATGAAGTCGTTCTACGGCAAGACCGACGGCGAGACCGTCATCAAGGGCAGCGACGACCTCTGCATGTGGCTGCTTTACAACGCCCACGTGGCCTGCGTCGCTGGTAACGCCTTCGGCAACGATGACTGCATCCGTCTGTCGTATGCCACGAGCGAGGACAAACTCATCGAGGCCGTGAAGCGCATCAAGGCTGCTTTGGCGAAACTGCACTAAAAACCGACTGAAAACAACGAATACTAAGCCTTTACCGTCATGGCGGAGGAACATCCGCCATCTCCCGAACATAAAGACAACACCTTACGTTTGGGAGATTGCGGGTCAAGCCCGCAATGACGGTAAACGGTTCTATCACAATTCTATAGTTACAAAGCATCAGTTATTATTGTATAGTTAGCCATCATGATTATCCTCTCCACCGCCCCTATCCTCCCTATCTTCAACCAAGCCATCGCCGACTACCACAAGCACGACGACGTGGACCATCCTTGTGAAAACCCTTACGAAAGGCTGACCATCGAATGGTACCTTTATAACAAAGTGTGGATCGATACGGTGCAGTGGCATCTAGAAGACCTCATCCGCGACCCGAACATCGACCCCGTGGAGGCCTTGGCCTTGAAGCGCCGCATCGACAAGTCGAACCAAGACCGCACGGACCTCGTGGAGATGATTGACGGGTATTTTGTTATGCTCTTCCAAAAAGTGGATCCACTACCCAACGCCACCCTCAACACAGAAAGCCCCGCATGGGCCATCGACAGGCTTTCCATCCTGCAACTGAAGATCTACCACATGAAAGCCGAGGTGGAACGTGCCGACGTCAGCGAGGAACACAAAACCAAGTGTGAGGAAAAGCTGAAAGTGCTATTGGAGCAGAACGCCGACCTCTGCACCGCCATTGACCAGCTGATGGAGTGCTACAAGACGGGCGAAAAGGTGATGAAGGTCTACAAGCAGATGAAGATGTATAACGACCCGGCGTTGAATCCAGTGCTTTACGGGCAGAAACAATAACTAACCTTATTCTTTCACCCACTTACCTGAGGCTCCCTTCTGGCTTCCATTCCAAATTTCCCAAAGGTAGATACCCGAGGGCAATTTCTCAGTACTGATTTCCAAACTATAATCGAACGGGCAAGCCTTAATCAGTTGGCCTTGCAAACTGTATATGCGAATGATGCTGTTCTCTATGGGAGACACGACACTCAACTTGTCGCGACCAGGATTGGGAAAAACGCCATAAGACAACTGGTGATATTCTTCCTCACCCATATAGACAGGCCTATACGTTTCGACAAGAGTAATCTCAATTTGGTTGACATGGCCAAGTCCGTTCAGATCGTCATACGACATATAACCCAACATCATTTGCTGCGACCTCATCTCTGGTTCAAACAATATGGTCTGACAAGCAAAATCATCCCACTGCCATTCCCCATCCGCCATCTTGTAAAAAGAAACCGTGTAAAGATGTTCGTCCTCAGAATCTGTGTATTCAAAAGTGATTTTTTTCGAGCCGTCCCATTCACCGAGTTCAGCATTCCAAGTGCCTTCAAATCTCTCGACAAGGCGATTGCCATCATCATAATCATAGTGGACAATAGTGGAGTTCACCCATTCCCCATCGTTGAGGGTTTGTGTGGTTTCATTCTCCGCCAAGCCACTTGAAGTATAGGAATAGGTCGTCTTTTTGATGGATGTCAGTTCTCCAGCCACATTATAAAACTCATCAAGCGACGAGAGCAGCACATAATCGTCATCGTATTGAGACGTGGTCCTCTGCCTAAGCAACAAGCCTTGAGGTACCCACGAGGTCCAATAGGACATAACAACTCTTTTACCATCATCTTCATATTCATAAATCCAATGCTGGTGATAATCATCTTCAGGTTCATCCTTTTGATCCATTCTTTTCAACCGGCCATCCTCATAATAATCGTATAGCCTATCCAGACTCTCACCCCTCGGATTAATGTGCACAACGGTTTTAATTTGTCCATTCTCATAGGAATAATCATTACTTTCGGTAAATGGATGCAAACCTTGATGGAAAATGCGTTCATGACTTATGTAGTCATCAGTATAGAAAAATTGTCCTATTATAGCATATTCAGGAAAATCATAACGGTAAAGTTTGCCATCTTCCCTATAGCTGAAATCTGAGGCAAGTTCCTTGGTGATTACACCATCGGCATTGATTTTTCTACCTACAACATGGGCGGGCTGAAGAAAGGATTCCTCAGCAATTTGAGCCTTGACAATACTTGTAGTCAAAGCGCAAATGATTATTGTTAGCAATGACTTTTTCATAGCAGATAGTTTTGGACAAACAATATTTTGATTAGTTGGAAGGATTATTATCAATTAAAAATAAAGAAATTAGAATAGGTATCTCCCATCGTAAATGAAACTTCAAACAAATCAAAAAGCCCTACTGAACTCGGGAATGTAGGAGATATAATTGTAGGTTGGCCTATACCATACAATGTGGTAAAAAAAACAATAGGAACAATAGAAACCTTTTCATGACTTTATTTTTTTGCAAAAATAAAAAAAGCAGAAACACAAACAAAAAAAACTATTTTTTCCATCGCTTTTCAATAATTTTGCAGCGTCAAAGGGATTCACTTACGCATTATGACGAAAAAGCTTCTCATCATACGTTTCTCCGCCCTCGGCGACATTGCCATGACAGCGCCTGTCATCTACGACTTGGCCGTACAATATCCTGATTTGGAGATTACCATGCTCAGTCGCGAGATGGCGAGGCCGTTGTTTGAGCGGATGCCGAGCAACGTGCATTTCCTTGCCGCTGACCTGAAAGGACGGCACAAAGGCCTGCTTGGACTGTGTCGGCTTTGGCGCGATGCCCACCTAAACGACTTCGAATACATCGCCGATTTCCACGACGTGCTGCGTACTTGGTGGCTGCGCGCCGAAGGGTGTCTGCACTGTAAAAAAGTCGCCAAAATCGACAAGGGACGCAAAGGAAAAAAGGCGTTAACTCGACAGAAAGACAAGGTCCTTGTCCAGCAGGCCACTTCTTTTGAGCGTTATGCCAAAGTGCTGGAACAGTTGGGCTTCCCGATTAAACCACAATTCACCAAACTCGATTATTCAGCTTTTTGCGAAACGCAGAAAGCAGGCCACGAGACTTGGAGCGGCATTGCGCCCTTCGCCAAACATCCCGCCAAAGTCTATCCTTTGGAGAAGATGGAGCAAGTCATCAAAACCCTGAGCGAGAGGAAAAACACAACCGTTTTCCTTTTCGGCGGTGGCGAAGAGGAAAAGCAGAAGATTGCGGAACTTTGTGCAAAATATCCAAACGTGAAAGCCGCCCAAAGCCAGCAGGGCTTGAAAGGCGAATTGGCCTTAATGGGTCAACTCGATGTGATGCTTTCGATGGACTCCGCCAACATGCACTTGGCTTCGCTGGTCGGCACGCGGGTGGTCTCCATTTGGGGCGGGACGCATCCCTACGCCGGATTCTTAGGTTGGAACCAAAACCCAAACGACTGCATCCAATTGGATTTACCCTGCCGTCCCTGCTCGGTGTACGGCAACAAACCCTGTCTGCGTGGTGACTATGCCTGCATGAATGGCACCACTCCCAGTCAAATCACCGAAAAACTGGTCGGCCATGAGTGATTCCCCCATCGCCGCCATGTTCGACCGCATCTCGCCCAAGTACGATGCGCTCAACCACTTGTTCTCGCTTAATATAGACAAGGTGTGGCGCAGAAAAACCGCTAAAACCGTTTCCAAAAGCCACCCCAAAGCCATTTTAGACCTGGCCACAGGCACGGCCGACCTGGCTATCGCCATGGCGAAACGCAATTCCCAGGCACACATCATCGGCATGGACATCTCGGAGAAGATGTTGGAAATCGGCAAAGCGAAAGTGGCGCAGCAAAACCTTGAAAGCCAGATAGAACTCCGTCTCGGCGACGCTGCATCACTGCCATTCGAAGAGGGCGCTTTCGATGCCGTCACGGTGGCGTTTGGCGTGCGTAACTTTGAAAACCTAAGCAAGGGTCTGGCAGAAATCAGTCATGTGTTGAAAACCAACGGACAAGTCTGCATCCTGGAGTTCTCAATGCCGGAGACGTTTCCCGTGAAGCAGCTCTATCGCCTCTACTTCAAGCGTGTCATGCCAAAAATCGGGAAATGGCTTTCGAAAGACGACGGCGCCTATTCCTACCTGCCCGCTTCCGTGGAAAAGTTCCCCAAACCTGCTGTTTTCAGCGACATGTTGACTTCGTTCGGCCTGAAAACCCAACACATCAAACGGCTCTCTTTGGGCATTGCAACACTTTATGTCGCCATCAAGGCATAATCGTAACCTATTTTTTCCTAATTTTGCCGCCGCATTTGCGCAATAAAAACCAACCAGTTGCGTTACAAGTCATATTAAAAGCCATCTACCTTGAAAAAAGCACTGAAAATAATGTTTGTCGCCCTTCTCATCGTGGCTGCCGTGGCACCGGTACAAGCCCAAAGAAGGACCATCAGATACCTGCCCAACTACGAGAACGAGCCTTATCATTTCGGTTTCTTGTTGGCCTACAACCAGATGATGTACACCATCAAGACCGTGGAGGATTACCAGAGCATTCCTCAGCCCAACGACTCGTGGCCCAACGGCACCTACAGTATCCCCAACACGGAATGCATGTATGTCTACAACGTAGAGACCCGTCAGACGCCCGGCTTCACCGTGGGTATCCTCGGCACCAAACGCCTCGGCAGGTATTTCGACCTGCGTTTCATCCCCTCGCTGAGTTTCAGTGAGCGAAAGATGGTCTACGACATCGCCATCAAAGGCATTGACGGCAGTATCGACATGCAGACCATCACCAAATCCATCGGAACCACCTTCGTTGAGTTCCCGCTGAACATCAAGTACCGCTCGAAGCGCTACAACAACATCGGTGCCTACATCTTTGGCGGTGTCAACCCGAAACTTGACCTTGCGTCACAGAAAGACAACAAGGAAACCGACATTGAAGGCCATGAATTCATCAACAACCTGGTCACCAAGCGCTTCGACTGCGCTGCTGAGGCAGGTGTTGGCTTCGACATCTACAACCAATGGTTCAAGCTGGGTATTGAGGTCAAGATGAGCTACGGATTCCTCGACATCATCAAACAACCCGCTTTCATTTACACCGCTCCCATCGACAAATTGCGCAACAAATTGTTCCAGGTCTCACTCATCGTGGAATAAATAATACCAATACAAACAATTAAATATCAATAATTTACAAAATTGTTGATATTTTTTTCATTGAAATCCTTGTAGGTAACGAAATTTTATCTACTTTTGCACCGTCAAAAACGACACGAAGTGGTCTCTTCGTCTAGTCTGGTCAGGACGTCAGGTTTTCATCCTGGTAACTCGGGTTCAAATCCCGGAGAGACTACCAACCAAGCCCGCCCCGCCAAAACAGCGGGCTTTTTTATTGTCAACTCTTTGCGCTATGAACAAACTACAAGTCGTCGTCAGCAAACAATACGACCCCTTCCTCAACCGTGCCGTGGAGCAGTACCTCACCGACAATCAGGAGGAAGGCACGGTCACCATGTACCTATGGAAAAACCAGCGGACTGTCGTCATCGGATACAACCAGAACCCCTATTCGGAGTGCAACGTCAAGTTGCTCCTCAACGAAGGCGGTCACCTCATGAGGCGGGGCACTGGGGGTGGAGCGGTCTATCACGACTTGGGCAACATCAACTTCTCGTTCATCGCCGACAAGAAATTGTATGATGTTCGGAAGCAGCTCTCCGTGATTCAAGACGCGCTCCTCTCCTACGGCTTGCAGACCGAAATCTCAGGCCGCAACGACCTCACCTGCGAGGGACGCAAGTTCAGTGGCAATGCCTTTGCCAAAGGGCAACGCAACAAACTGCATCACGGCACCCTCCTCATCAAGACCGACGGCGCGATGATGCAGCGTTACCTCATCGTCGACAAGGCCAAGCTGATGAAAAACGGCGTGAAGAGCGTGGCCTCGCGTGTCATCAACCTCAGCGAACTCGTCCCAGAGCTGACCTCAGAGAACATCAAACAACCTTTGATCGCCTCGTTTGAGAAGATTTATGGTGGCAATGCCAACTGGCTGGATTTCGACACCTTAATTAATAAACCCGAAGTGCAAGCCATCAAAGACCAAATCTCAGGACACGACTTCCTCTTTGGCCGCTGGGAGCACTTCAAGACCACGAAAAAAGCCCGATTTCCTTGGGGTGGCGTGGAGATCGCCTTGCAAGTTGACGAGGCCCATGCCATCATCAAAGACATCCAAATCGCATCGGATTGTCTTGAACCTGAGACCATCCAACAGGCCGAACAATTGCTGCAAGGCGCTAGCACCAAGTCAGCACCCCAGTACGATTCAAGCAACGAAATCATCCACGACATCATCCATTTAATCTACGGCTGAACAAAAAAGCGTACCTTTGCAACCCAATTTTCAATTATCAATTGTAAATTATCAATTAAAATTAAATGAAATACTACCTCTTACCTCTCGGCTGCCAGATGAACCTCAGCGACACGGAACGCGTGCGCACGATGCTCAACGGCATGGGATTCGTCCAAACCGAAAACGAAGACGAGGCCACCATCCTCGGCATCATCGCCTGCTCGGTGCGCCAGAAAGGCATCGACAAGGTGTATGGCCGCATCGAGAAATGGAACGCCATGAAGAACCGCCAGAGCGTCATCACCTTCGTGTCGGGCTGCATCCTGCCCGCCGACCGCCTGCGTTTCCTCAAGCTCTTCGACCTGGTCTTCGCCATGAACGAACTGCCCAACCTGCCTGAGATGATTCGCCAATACGGCATCGTCACGCCGGCTTCATTGCGCTACGGAGAAGAGATTGAATTTCAACCTGTGGTCAAGCCTTTAGCACCGTTGTTCCACAAAGACGACAAAATCAACCCGTCGGCCAACATGGACAAGTTCTGGGCCATCACGCCCACACAGACCTCCAGTTTCGAGGCCTTCATCCCGATCCAGAACGGCTGCAACAAGTTCTGCACCTATTGTGCCGTGCCTTACACCCGTGGCCGCGAGGTGTCAAGACCTTCGGAAGAGATTTTGGCCGAGCTGAAAGATTTGGTAGAAAAAGGCTATAAGAGCATCACATTATTGGGACAAAACGTCAACTCCTACGGCCTCGACAAGAAAGGTGAAGAGATTGACTTTGCGGAGCTGTTGCGCCGCGTGGGTGAGTTCGGCAAGGCCTCGGGTAAGGAGTTTTGGGTGTATTACACTGCGCCGCATCCCCGCGACATGAAAGACGACGTCATCGAGGTGATGGCGCAATATGACTGCCTCGGCAAGCAGATCCACATCCCCATCCAGAGTGGCGACGAGAACATGCTGCAACGCATGAACCGCCACCACGACTTGGCCACCTACCGTCATATCATCCAGACCATCCGCGAGAAACTACCCACCGCCACCATCTTCACCGACATCATCGTGGGCTTCACGCACGAGACCGAAGAGGAGTTTGAGAACACACGCAAGGCCATGGAGGAGTTCAAGTACAACATGGCGTTCATCGCCCAGTATAGCGTGCGTCCAGGCGCCGTGGCTTCGGAGTGGGACGACGACGTGCCGAAGGAAGTGAAACGCGAGCGTTACCACCGTCTCACCGAGGAACTGATGAAGCACAGCCTCGTCTACAACCAAGGCCTCATCGGCAAGACCGTCAAAATGCTGGTGGAGAGCCACGACCGCAAAAACGGCTACCTCACCGGCCACACGGAGGGTAAGATCGTCATCCGCTTCGCGTCAAAAGACACAGGTCTTATTGGACAAATTGTGAATGTCAGGGTGACTTCGGCTTCGCCGTTGTCGATTGAAGGGGAGTTAGTTTAGAGTTTAGAGTTTAGAGTTTAGAGTTTAGAGACGATGAAGAAAGTTGCGTTCAAGACTTTGGGGTGTCGCGTCAACCTCTATGAGACCGATGCCTTGGCTTCGCGGTTCAAGGCGGCGGGGTACGAGATTGCGGATAGCGATAGCAGCGCCGACGTCTTCGTCGTCAACACCTGCACGGTCACCAACACCAGCGACCAGAAATGTCGACAGGCCATCCATCAGATACGGCGGAAACACCCTGAAGCATTGATTGCCGTCACTGGCTGCATGGTCAACCATAGGAAAGAGGAGCTGCTGCAATCGGGCATCGCCGACTATGTCATCGACAACGAGCGCAAGGCCGCCCTGTTCGACATCATCGACGAGCATTTCAAGACCGGCCACAGCGACCCCGAAGGCTACGACCGCGACCTGTTCAGCTACCAGCCCGCCTTCGACACCTTCCACACCCGCAGCCTCATCAAGATACACGACGGCTGCAACAACTTCTGCTCCTACTGCATCATCCCGATGGTGAGAGGACGCTCTACGAGCCGTCCCGCAGAGGACATCTATAAAAACGTGCGCGAGGTCGTCGCCCACGGCTTCAAGGAAGTCGTGCTGACGGGCGTCAACATGGGGCGTTACCAATATGAGGGCACCAACTTCGAGCAACTTGTGGAAAACATCCTCAACATCGAAGGCGACTTCCGCGTACGCGTCTCCTCCATCGAGCCGGACCAGTTCAGCGATAGGTTTCTTGCTCTCTTCCAGCACGAAAAACTCGCGCCCCACATGCACATCTGCCTGCAGAGCGGCTCCGACGACACCTTGAAACGGATGCACCGATTCTATACCGTGGCCCAGTTCCGCGACATGTGCCAGCGCATCAAGGCCTTCCGCCCCGACTTCAACCTCACCACCGACATCATCGTGGGCTTCCCGGGCGAGACCGAGCAGACCTTCAACGAAAGCTGCGACTTCGCCAAGGAGATCGGCTTCAGCCATATCCACACCTTCAAATACTCGAAGCGCACAGGCACCAAAGCCGCCGCCATGCCCGACCAGGTGCCAGAACCTATCAAGACAGAACGCAGCGAGGTGATGCGACAGTTTTCGTTGGAAAACAAAACCAAGTATTTCGAGATGATGCAAGGCCAAACGCAAAGGATGCTTGTAGAGCGCATCGACAGCAAAGGCATCGCAAGAGGCTATGGTGAGAACTACATCCCCGTCCTGCTCAGCAGCTGCAACGCCGAAAAGAACACCTTTATTAATATAAAGCTCGAAGAAATCGTCAATCGTGGTAACGAAGAAAAACTTTCATTTATCGGAAAACCAACAACTTAAAGGATAAAAATAAAATTTTTCAAGTTTTTGAATGTCAATTCGGAGAAAAGTTGTAATTTTGCAGCCCAAAATAAAAGGAATTAAACAAGCATAAGGAATAAGAGATATGGCAAATCACAAATCGTCAATCAAGAGAATCCGTCAGACAGAAAAGAGACGTTTGCACAACCGTTACTACGCCAAGAACATGCGTAACGAAGTGAAGAAGTTCAGAGCCTTGACCAACAAGTCGGAAGCCGAAGGTCAACTCTCGAAGTTGTATTCCATCATCGACAAGGTCGCCAAGCGCGGTATCATCCACAAGAACAAAGCCGCCAACCTGAAGTCGAAGCTGACGAAGTATACGGCTAAATTGGCATAATTGGAAGTTTTATTCATACATGTTGGTGCCTCTTCTACCTAGTGGAAGAGGCTTTTTTGGTTGTAGATAAGCCAAAAATGCCTATCTTTACCGCCCAATAACAACCCACCGTCATGACAAACAAGAAATCCATCAAGGAATGGGCGCCCGACGACCAGCCGCGTGAAAAGATGATTGCCAAGGGCAAGACTGCTCTCAGCAATGCTGAATTGCTAGCCATACTTTTGCGCATCGGCAAGGAAGGCATGTCGGCAGTGGATGTGGCACGCGCCCTCCTCGACAGTGTCGACAACGACCTCATCAAGCTTTCCAACCTCAACATCAGCGACCTGACCCAACACGACGGCATCGGAGAGGCTAAAGCCATCGCCATCATGGCGGCCCTCGAGCTCGGCAAACGTCGTCGCGCCGCTGAGGCCAACCTGCCCACCGAAGTGAAAGACTCGAAGGACTCCTTTGAGCGATTCCTACCCTATATCGAAAACCCAAGGCAGGAACATTTCCTGGTCATGTACCTCAACCAAGGCAACCACATGCTGAAGGTGGAATGCGTCAGCAACGGCGGCACCACCAACGTCATCGCCGATCCCAAAGTCATCTTCAAAAACGCGCTAGCCCTTAATGCCACCTGCATCGTTTTGGGTCACAACCATCCTTCGGGCAACCCGCGCCCCAGCGAAGAAGACCGTCAGCTGACGAAAAAACTAGTCGCCGCCGGCAAACTCTTAGACATCAACGTCATCGACCATATCATCATTGGGAACGAACGCTACTACAGCTTCCGCGATCACGGAGAAATGACCTTTTAAGACATCCTTCAACCCATGAAAATCGTCACTATCATCGGGGCAAGGCCCCAAATCATCAAGGCCGCCGCACTGAGTCGTGCCATCCACAACCACTATGCCGACCGCATCCAGGAAGTCATTGTCCATACGGGACAGCACTACGACGACAACATGTCGCAGATTTTCTTCGACGAGCTGCAGATCCCACGTCCCGACTACAACCTCCACGTCGGCTCGGCCTCGCATGGCGTGCAGACCGCCCGCATGACCGAGGGCATTGAGGCCTTATTAATAAAGGAGCAACCTGACTTCATCGTATTGTATGGCGACACCAACTCGACGTTGGCTGGTGCCGTTGCCGCCGCCAAGATCCATGTACCTATCGTCCACATCGAAGCGGGGCTGCGTTCGTTCAACAAAGCCATGCCCGAAGAGATCAACCGCATCGTGTGCGACCATTGCTCCACGCTACTCTTCTCCCCCACGCATGCCGGCATCGAGAACCTCAAACGTGAAGGTTTTCCTGTCGAAGAAAGCGGCCCTTCGACCCTTCGACAGGCTCAGGGCTCAGGGACCGCTAAACCAACCATCGACAACCCGAAAGTCTATCATTGCGGCGACATCATGTACGACAACAGCCTGCATTTTGCCAACATCGCAGAAGAGAAGACCGACGTCATACAGCGTTTGGAGCTGGTTGCCAAGCCTTACATCCTGGCCACCATCCATCGTGACACCAACACCGACTATCCCGAAAGGCTCAGTGCCATCTTCAGAAGCATCATCAAACTCTCCGAGGAATGTCAAGTCGTGCTGCCACTACACCCAAGGACAGCCAAACTCCTAAAGACCAACCTCGAAGAAGCATTGCAAAAGCAAATCTTCAGCTGCCCAAACATCAAACTCATTCCGCCTGTATCGTTTTTGGAGATGATCGCCTTGGAGCGCCATGCACAACTCGTCATGACCGACTCGGGCGGCGTGCAGAAAGAGGCTTACTTCTTCAAAAAGCCAGGCATCATCCTGCGGCCCGAGACAGAATGGGTGGAGATTGTGGAAACTGGTAATGCCATCCTCGCCGACGCCGACGAAAGCCGCATCATGGAGGCTTGGCAACACTTCAAAGACAACCCGCCTACCGTGTTCCCCGAGATTTTTGGCGACGGCCATGCGGCGGAGTTTATGCTGGAGCAAATGCTACTCACAAACGCAAACAACTAAACGATGAAACGCATTACCCAATCTCTTGTAATAGCGCTCACGCTACTCTTCAGCGGGGCGAAAGCGCAATGGCACTCCATGGACGGCCCACAAGGGCGCTACGTCAGGAGCATCCTCTGCACCGACAGCCTGTATTATGCCGCTACCGGCGGTGGCGTTTTGGTCAGCAGCGACCAGGGCCTCAACTGGGAGTTTCGCAACAACGGCCTCACCTCGTGCGACACCAAATGCCTTGTCGCGTATAACGACACCGTCTTCCTCGCCACCGACGAAAACATCTTCCGCACCGTCGACGGCGGTCTCAGCTGGACACCCGACCGTTATCTGCACAACCATTACATCAAGCACATACTGGTTCACAACGGCTCGCTCCTCGCCTCGACCTACATCCAAGGCGTCTACCAATCCACCGAAGGCACCCAAGGCGAATACCTCACGGGCGTTTTCCCCAGCGACGTGCGATACCCTTATTTCATGGCCGACAACGAAGAAGCCATGTTCATCGCCACCTATAGGCGCGGCGTCTATCGTTCTTTTAACAACGGAGCCTCGTGGGAGCCGTGCAACAACGGTCTGAACAGCGACGTCCTCGGCATTTACTGCCACAACGGGAAGGTCTTCGCCACCGTCCTCGGCCAAGGCGTCATGGCGAGCAGCAACAACGGTGACACCTGGACGAGCAGCGGCCTCAACAAGCAAGCCAAAGGCTATGCCCACCTCGGCGACACGCTCTACGCCGCCTGCATCGGACAAGGCGTCTTCGCCTCCTTCGACAACGGCGTCACCTGGCACGACTTCAACACTAACCTGGCGTCGAAGAACCTTTGGTGCATGGACGCGCACGACGGTCACCTCTTCGTCGGCGACACCGAAGGCCGCATCTACCGTGGCAACAGCGACGGCACCGGCTGGATTCGCACTAACACGCCTTCATTCCTCGCCACCGTGGGCAACATCGGCGTCAGCGGCGGGAGAGTGCTGGCCGCCACCCACGGCTCCGACATGTTCTACACCGACAATGGCAGCACCTGGACACAGAGCACCAACATCGGGACGGTAGAGATACGAGGCATGATGGTGGAAGGCAACAACGTCTTCATCGGCACCGACATGTTGGGCAGTTTCCTCTCCACCAACCGTGGCACCTCGTTCAACTCGGCAGGAAGCGGACTGCCCGAAGCCCAATGGCTCCAGAGCCTGGTGCGCTGCGATTCACGAATCGTTGCAGGAAGCAAGGACAGGATGTACGTCTCCTTCGGTCTGGGCGAACAATGGTACGTGCCCACCTGCCTGCCATACGAAATCGATGTCGTCGACCTCACATGGGACGGCAGCAACATGTATCATGTCTCATACGATGGCGTGTTGCGCTACAGCAGCGAGCTAGGCTCCAACTGGCAGGTCCTCAACTCTCCTTTCGAGGATGTCAACTACACCGCATTGCGTCACCATGGCAACGGATTATATTTAGGCACACGCAAGCACGGTCTTCATTTCTCCGACGACATGGGCGCAACCTGGCAAAACATCGACGCCTTGCCTGGCGACGCCACCATCCGACGCATCACCACTACCGACACCATCGTCGCCGTGGGCTGCGAAGACGGCTCGATTTACGTGAAATACGACCATAGCGACGAATGGCAACGGATGGACGACATCCCCGTCGTCGGCCCCATCCTCGACATCTGCATCGACGGGGAGCGCCTCTACGCCTCGCCGATGGCCGGTGGCATTTGGTACACCGAGTTGCCTGCGATGCCGGATTATGTCGCGGAATCCAACGAGGTCGCGCTGAGCATAGCGCCGAATCCAGCCACAACACACATCACCATTACCGTCAACGAGGCTTTAGACGATGCCGAACTGACCTTGTATGACCTTCAAGGAAGGGCTTGTTACAACAGCAAGATGCATGGCTGTCGCCATGAGATACCGGTCTATGATTTACCATCGGGAATCTATTTCGTGAAGGTCGCAGGGAGCCATGGTATCGCCGTCAAGAAGGTGGCGATTCGGCATTAAAAGACTTTTTTTCATGTAAAGTGTTGTAGATTAAGAAAAAAGTCGTACTTTTGCACCCGCTAAACAAGCAAAGACTAATTACAATTTAATCATTTAACAATCAAACAGTTATGAATCAGTACGAAACCGTTTTCATTTTAACTCCCGTTTTGTCTGACGAACAGATGAAGGAAGCGGTAA
>CACYHX010000009.1 GCA_902774365.1 uncultured Bacteroidia bacterium
CTGCGACCCGTGTGACTTCCACCAACTACACCGTGGTCAACGTCAACCTGGGCAGCTATTCCGGCATGGGCTATGTAGCCATCCGCCACACCGCCAACGTCGACCAAGCCTCGTTGCTGGTCGACGACATCACCATCGTGGAAGGCGAAGACCCCGGCACCGACAGCGGCACCTTCAATTACGGCCAGACCTGCACTGTGACCGCCACGCCTAACAGCGGCTACCAATTCGTGAACTGGACCGAGAACGGCACCGCCGTCTCGTCGAGCCCCTCCTACTCCTTCACCGTGACCAGCAACCGCGACCTTGTGGCCCACTTCACGAACCAGACGCAGAGCTACACCGTCGCCGTGTCGGCCAACCCGACCAACGGCGGCACCGTCACCGGAGGCGGCACCTTCAGCCAAGGCCAGTCCTGCACCGTGAGCGCCACAGCCAACACGGGCTACACCTTCACCAACTGGACTGAGAACGGCTCCGTGGTCTCCACCAACGCCAATTACACCTTCAACGTCACGAGCAACCGCACTTTGGTCGCCAACTTCACCTACACTCCCCCGACCTACACCGTCGCCGTGTCGGCCAACCCGACTAACGGAGGCACCGTCACGGGTGGCGCCACCAACGCCCAATACACCTTCACCGTGAACGCCAACCGCACTCTCGTGGCTCACTTTACCGCTAACACCTACACCGTCACCGTGTCGGCCAACCCGACTGCTGGCGGCACTGTCAGTGGTGGCGGCACCTTCACCTTTGGACAAAGCTGCACTGTAAACGCCACTGCTGCTACAGGTTATACCTTCACCAACTGGACTGAAAACGGCACTGTGGTCTCCACCAATGCCCACTATACCTTTACCGTGAACGCCAACCGTAACCTCGTGGCCCACTTCACCGCCAACACTTACACCATCACCGTGTCGGCCAGCCCGACCAACGGCGGCATCGTCACTGGCGGCGGCACATTCACCTACGGACAAAGCTGCACCCTCACTGCTACGGCCAATAGCGGTTTCACTTTCATCAATTGGACCGAGAACGGAAGTTTCGTGTCTTCCAACGCCACGCTCACCTTCACCGTAACCGGCAACGCCAACATCGTGGCTCACTTCACCGAGAACCCGTTGCCCATGTACACCATCACCGTGACGCCTAAACCCGCTGAGGGTGGCACCGTCTCCGGTGGCGGCACCTATCAAGAAGGCCAGTCGTGCGCCGTAGTTGCCACGCCTGCTCCCGGTTACACTTTCACTAACTGGACCGAGAATGGCACTGTTGTGTCGACCGACTCCCGTTATACCTTCGTCGTCACAGGCAACCGTAACCTCAACGCCAACTTTACTGCCATTGACTATGTCATCAGCGCTTCCATTGACCCTGCCGAGGGTGGTATCATTGAAGGTGCAGGCACCTTTGCCTATGGTAGCGAAATCACTTTGAAGGTTGTCCTTAACGACAGCTACACCTTCTTGTATTGGACCGAGAATGGCCTCATCGTGTCGTATGACCAAAACTACGCCTTCACCGTCACCAACAACCGCACTCTCGTTGCCAACGTACAACACGTCGAAGGCATCGAAGAACATGCTGGCGTAAGCTTCGACATCTATCCCAACCCCGTCAGCGACAAACTGACCATCGAGGCTAGCGAAGCCATCGACCACATTGAGGTGTTCAACATCGCTGGTGCCATGGTCTTCAGCCAGAAGAACTGCACCGAGAAGGTGGAAATCAACACGACCTACATTCCTGCCGGCACCTACGTCATCCGCATGACGACGCAGGGTACCTCCGAGGTGAGAAGGTTCGTGAAGAAATAAAAATTTAATAATGTAGAGACGTAGTGCGCTGCGTCTCTACAATGTAATTTAACCTATGTAGAGACGCGCCAAGGCACGTCTCTACATTTTTTCGTTTTTTTTTGCATTTTTATGGTTTTTTATGTTGATTTATTTCACAAAAACTTTATTTTTGCGCTCAAATATGTAATTATTATCTCACAACTAATCACAATATTATTAATTAAAATTCAAAAAGATGAAAAAACTTTACTTTCTCTTGATTCTGGCCATGAGTGTCACATTCGCCATGGCGCAGAATGGTCGTACACTCTACGACTTTGAAGACGGCACCACGCAAGGCTGGACCGCCATCGATGCCGATGGCGACGGCTTCAACTGGGGCCTGCATGCCCCCGATGCCACCTACACCAGTGACGTGGGGCACGATGGATCATCGTACTACTTCAATTCAGCGAGTTACGACAATGATTCGGGGACTGCTTTGTCGCCGAACAACTTCCTCGTGTCGCCTCAAGTGACCCTCGGTGGAACTATCAGCTTCTGGGCCCAGGCACAGGATCCGAGTTATGCTGCTGAGCATTTCGGCGTGGCCGTCTCCACCACGAGTGCCACTAACGCTTCGGCCTTCACCACCATCCAAGAATGGACGATGACTGCGAAGGGCAACACTGGAATTATTGGTAACCACAAAACCCGTAGCGGCAACCGCACGACGAACACCTGGTATGAGTACACCGTTGACCTGAGCGCCTACAGCGGCCAAGGTTATGTAGCCATCCGTCACTTCAACTGCACCGACCAGTTCATCCTCAACGTGGACGATATCACCATTGAGGCTGGCAGCGGCGGCGGTCCCACTCCGGAAGGCACTATCACCTTTGAGGACCAACAAATTCCTTCCAGCTGGAACAACGATGCCACCTATCCTTGGGTTGTCGCTTCGCCTACCAGCTATCCTGGCTATCACGGCAGTTACTGCATGATGAGCGGCAACACCGGCGTTGGCAATTCCACTTCAAGCATGGAAGCCACTGTGAACTTCGTGCAAAACGGCTCCATCAGCTTCCTTGCTGGTTGCTGGGGCGAAGGCAGCAGCGACACCTATGATTGGGACAAGTGCAGATTCTACATCGACGGTGAGCTTATGTTCGACTATGGTGCTCACCAAAGTTGGGAACTCGTGAGCTACGAAGTGAGCGCTGGCTCCCACACATTCACTTGGACCTACAAAAAGGACAACAGCGTGAACCCGACAGGCGACTTCTTCGGTGTCGACGATGTCACCTTCGTTGGCGCTGGCAGTGGCGGCGGCGGTGGCGAAAGCATCATCTATGACTTCGAAAACAGCACCACCCAAGGCTGGACCGCCATCGACGCCGATGGCGACGGTTATAACTGGGTGCTTGGCTCTGCCATCGGTGGCATCTATCTCATTAATGGTGCCTCTCTGGCTGGCTCGGGTCATAACGCATCCAACGATTTGATGTGCTCTGGCTCCTATAGAAATCTTGATGAAGGCGGTGGTGAAGTGCTCACTCCCGACAACTACCTCGTATCGCCTCAAGTGGCCCTCGGCGGCAGCATCGACTTCTGGGCCTGCGGCCAGGATGCCAGCTATGCTGCCGAACACTTCGGCGTGGCTGTTTCGACGACCAACAACACCAATCCCTCCGCTTTCACCGTCCTCCAACAATGGACGCTGACGGCCAAGGGAACGCGTTATGAAGGTCCCCGCGGCAACCGTGACCAAGGCACTTGGTATCATTTCACTGTCGACCTGAGCGCTTATGCCGGTCAGACAGGTTACATCGCCATCCGTCACTTCAACATCTCCGACCAGTTCATCCTTGACATCGACGATATCACCATCGTGGAAGGCGGCGGTAGCAGCACCCAGACCTACACCATCACCGCTACGCCCAACCCGCTCGAAGGTGGTTACATCACCATCGCCTACAGAGACGATAGAGACCGCCAGTCTTACGACTTTGAAGACGGTGCCCAAGGCTGGACGAGCATCGATGCTGATGGCGATGGTTACGGTTGGGATAGCCACATCAACACGGGCACTGGTAACCACACCGCACATGCTGGCGACGGTCTCATGACCTCGGCAAGCTATATCAATGATATAGGCGCCCTTACCCCTGACAACTATCTCGTTTCACCTCAAGTGCAACTTGGCGGAAGCATCACTTTCTATGCTTGCGCTCAAGACGCCGGCTATGCTGCTGAGCACTTCGGCGTGGCTGTCTCTACGACCAGCAATACCAACGCCTCTGCCTTCACCACCATCCAAGAATGGACACTGACGGCCAAGAGTGTTGGCGCTCCTACCGACTTCAACCGCATGGGTGGCACCCGCGACTCTGGCGCTTACTATGAATACACTGTCGACCTCAGCGCCTATGCCGGCCAGACTGGTTATGTGGCCATCCGCCACTTCGACTGCACCGACCAATTCTACCTCAATGTTGACGACATCACCATCAACGAAGGCAGTAGCGGCGGTCAAACCGGAGAAACCGTCACCGGCGAATTCAATGAAGGCCAGACCTGCATCCTGACGGCCATCCCCTTCACGGGCTACCACTTCGTGAACTGGACCGAAAACGGCACCGTGGTCTCCACCAACGCCGTCTATAGCTTCACCGTGGACAGCAACCGCAACCTCGTGGCCAACTTCTCAGACCAATCCACTATCACCTACACCATCACCGCCACACCTAACCCGCTCGAAGGCGGTTATATCACCATCGACTATAGAGGCAACAGAGACGTCGTCTTCAGCGATGACTTCGAAACCGGTATCAGCAACTGGACGTTGATCGACGCCGACGGCGACGGTCAAAACTGGTACGACCTGATCGACGACAACCCGAACAACATTCCGGGACACAATGGCTCGGCAGGCTTTGCCACTTCAGCAAGCTACAGCGGCTCGGCCCTGACCCCCGACAACTACCTCGTTTCGCCCCAGGTGGCTCTCAACGGCACGTTCTCCTTCTGGGCCTGCGCTCAAGACAACAGCTGGGCTGCCGAGCACTTCGGCGTGGCTGTTTCGACAACCAACAACACCAATGCCGCTGCCTTCACCACCATCCAAGAATGGACACTGACCGCAAAGAGCGGTTCGGGCGTGTTCACCAACGACACCCGCGACGGCATGACCCGCGACCAAGGTAGTTGGTACCAATACACCGTTGACCTGAGCGCCTACGCCGGTCAAACAGGTTACATCGCCATCCGTCACTTCAACTGCACCGACATGTTCCGTATCGTTGTCGACGATGTTGAACTTACCACTTCAAGCGGTGGCCAAACGGGCGAGACTGTCACTGGTGAATTCCTCGAAGGTCAGACCTGCATCCTGACGGCCATCCCCTTCACGGGCTACCATTTCGTAAACTGGACCGAAAACGGCACCGTGGTCTCCACCAATGCTGTCTACAGCTTCACCGTGACGGGCAACCGCACCCTCGTGGCCAACTTCTCAGACCAAAGCACTAACACTTACACCATCACCGCTACGCCTAACCCGCTTGAAGGTGGTTTCGTGACCATTGCCTACAGAGGAAACCGAGACGAACTGACTTACGACTTTGAAGACGGTGCCCAAGGATGGACCATCATCGATGCTGATGGCGACGGTTACTGCTGGGAAAGCCACATCAACACGGGCTCTGGTAACCACAACACACATTCTGGCGATGGCGTCATGACCTCGGCAAGCTATGACAATGATTCTGGCGTGGCCTTGACTCCCGACAACTATCTCGTTTCGCCTCAAGTGCAACTTGGCGGCAGCATCACCTTCTATGCATGCGCACAAGATGCCTCATGGCCTAGCGAGCACTTCGGCGTGGCTGTCTCTACGACCAACAACACCAACGCCGCTGCCTTCACCACCATCCAAGAATGGACGATGACGGCTAAGAGCGTTGGCGCTCCCACCGACTTCAACCGCCAAGGCGGCAACCGCGACTCCGGCGCTTACTATGAATACACTGTCGACCTCAGCGCTTATGCCGGCCAGACCGGTTATGTGGCCATCCGTCACTTCAACTGCACCGACTGGTTCTACCTCAATATTGACGACATCACCATCGTGGAAGGTGGCGGCGGCGGTCAAACGGGTGAGACTGTCAGCGCTGTCTTAGAAGAAGGCCAGACCTGCATCCTGACTGCAACACCTTTCGATGGTTACTACTTCGTCAACTGGACCGAGAACGGTAGCGAGGTTTCGACCAGCAACGTCTACACCTTCGAGGTCACCAGCGACCGCACTCTCTTCGCCAACTTCTCGAACCAACCTTCCACAACCTACAATGTGACCGTGTTGGCCAGCCCAGCTGCTGGTGGTGAAGTCACTGGTGGCGGCAGCTACGCTGAAGGCGCTTCCTGCACCGTGACAGCCACACCCGCTGAAGGCTACACCTTCGTCAACTGGGCCGAAAACGGCACTGTGCTGTCGACCGATCCCAGCTACACCTTTACCGTGAACGAAAACCACACGCTCGTGGCCAACTTCACCGTCCAATCCTACACCATCACCTTGACGGCCAACCCGACTGAAGGCGGCACCCTCACCGGCGGCGGCACTTACAACCACGGACAATACTGCACCGCTGTTGCCACAGAAGCCCCGGGCTACACCTTCGTCAACTGGACTGAAGATGGCACCGAGGTCTCTACCGACGCCAGCTATTACTTCATGGTGGAAGGCAACCGCAACTTAGTGGCCAACTTCACCATCAACAGCTACACCGTGACCGTGGCTGCCAACCCGACTGAAGGCGGCACCGTCACTGGTGGCGGCACGTTTACCTATGGCGACGACTGCACCGTCAGCGCCACCGAAGCCGATGGCTACACCTTCATCAACTGGACCGAAAACGGCAGCTTCGTCTCCTCTGAGTTGACCTTCACCTTCGCCGTTGAAGCCAACCGCAACCTGGTGGCCAACTTCACCACTGCCCCGCAGCCCATGCATACCATTACCTTGATTGCCAATCCTACCGAAGGTGGCACCCTCGTCGGTGGTGGCACCTACCAAGAAGGCCAGACCTGCACCGTAGCTGCCACACCCGCTGCCGGCTATACCTTCATCAATTGGACTGAAAACGACGAAGAAGTGTCGACCGATGCCAGCTACAGCTTCACCATCACTGGCGACCGCACCCTCGTGGCCAACTTCAGCATCGAGAGCTATGTCATCGCCGCCACTGCCGATCCTGTTGAAGGTGGCACTATCACCGGAACGGGCACCTACGAATATGGCACCGAGATTACCCTTGGCATAATTCTTAGCCCGGAATACTCCTTCGTGTATTGGTTGGAAGACGGCCAAATCGTGTCGTATGACCAAGACTACACCTTCACCGTTACTGGCAACCGCACCCTCGTCGCTAACCTGAAGAATACCGACGGCGTTGAAGAACTTGCCATTACCTTTGGCATCTATCCCAACCCCGTCAGCGACATGCTGAATATTGAAGCCTCCGAGAACATCGAGCAGGTCGAAGTGTTCACCATCACCGGCGCCAAGGTCTTCAGCCAGAAGAGCTTCACCGAAAAGGTGGAAATCAACACGACTGACCTGTCGGCAGGCACCTACATCATCCGCATGACGACGAAGAATGCCTCCGAAGTGAGAAGGTTCGTGAAATTCTAATTCAACGTTGTAGAGACGGTGTGCACACCGTCTCTACATCATTTACCATTGTAGAGACGCGCCATAGCACGTCTCTACATTTTTTATACGTTCTTCTGAGGAACCGAAGGAGCCGCCGCCCGGCTTTGGTTGACAATCCAAACGCCGGAAAACACCAGCACCATGGCCACCACCTTCTTCCAGGTGAGATGGTCCAAACCAATGACGATGCTGATAATGGTGGCAATGGTGGGCTGGACATAATTATACATACTCACCAAGGTAGGACGCAGCCTCTTTTGCCCGACAGGAATCAAAAAATAGGCGACAAAAGTGGCAAAAAACACCACATAGGCCACTTGCCACAACACCTTGCTCTCGATTTGACTGAAAGGGATCTGAACGAAATGCCGTCCGTTGAAAGGCAGGGCCATCAACATGGAAAAGAGAAACATCCATTTCATGAAGGTGACTACGTTATATCTCGAAATCAAAGGACGAAAGATGCCGAGATACAGTGCGAAGGTGAGTGCATTGACGATGGTCAGCACGATGCCCATAGGTTTGGTTTCGGAGGCGCCACCGCCCAATCCCACCGAATTGAAGACCAAAAGCAAAACCCCTGCCAAGCTCAACAAGACACCTCCGGCTTTCTTGAAGGTGATAGGCTCCTTCAAGACAATAGCCGCCACAAACATGGTCAAGATGGGCGTGCAGGTATTGGCGATGCTCAAGTCGATGGAAGTCGTCATGGTGACGGCTTTCAAAAAACTGACTTGCGTGAGGAAAAGCCCAAAAAACGAGGCTATGGCAATCTGCCACAAGTCTTTCAACGGCACCTTCTCTTTGGGCATGAAAAGCGACAATAGCCAAAACAAAGCAGTAGCACCCGTGGCCCTCAGGCAAAACAAGTCCATGGGCGTCAACACCTGAGCATTGGAGATATTCTTGCAACAGATGATGTTGAACCCGAAGATGCAGTAGGCACAAAAACAAGCGATATGCCCTATGATTATGGAACGGTTATTCAACGATTCTTCAATTTGGGCGGCAAAGGTACGGAGTTTTTTCGCAATTTTGCAGCCCCAAATCGGATTGCATGCAAAAAATCAAAAGTTACGTGTTGCCCATCGCCATCGTGCTGGGACTGCTGCTGCACGACTACTGTGCGGCTTTCAGCGTGGTGGTGCCCTATATCATCTTCACCATCCTCCTGCTGACCTTCACCGCCGTCGACATCCGCGAATTGCGCTTCAAGCCCTTGTTTATCTGGATTATTCTGTTTCAAGTGGGCGTTAGTTTGGGTGGTTATGCCTTGCTTAAACTTTTGAATGTCAACGAAATCATCGCCGAAGGTGTGCTCATCGGAGTCCTCTGCCCTGTGGCAGCTTCAGTGGCGGTGGTGAGCACCATGTTGGGGGCCGACCGCAACACCGTGACTTCTTATTCCGTAATTGGGAACCTGGTCGTCTCCATTGTGGCCCCTATTTATTTCTCGTTCATCGGCGTCAACCAAGACATGCCCTTCCTTGCCTCGTTTCTGCAAATCCTAAGGCGCATCGGCACGGTCATCGGCCTGCCTTTTGTCGTCGCCTTCGCCTTACAGCTTTGGTGGCCTAAAGCTAATAAAACCTTGAGCCGCTACAAAGGGTTAGCCTTTTACTTTTGGGCTGTGGCCTTGTTTCTCACACTGGGGCAAACCATACATTTCATCTTCCTCAACGGGAAAGGCAACTGGAACAGTATCCTATGGTTGGGCGTCTCGGCCCTACTGTTCTGCATCATCCAATTTGGATTGGGCAAGTGGATCGGGCACAAGTATGGCGACACCATTGCTGGCGGACAACTGCTTGGGCAGAAAAACTCAGCCATGGGCATATGGATGGCCAACCATTATTTGCTGCCATTGGCTTCGGTATATTTAGCCTTCTATTCCGTCTTCCAAAACCTGTTCAACAGCTGGCAAATTTGGTACTATGAACGGCAAAAGAAAAAAGCGCCAAATTGATTTGACGCTTTTTTCTTTTGTCCTTTACAGGTCGCTATAGGCTGGCGAGAAGGTGTCGCCTTGCGAGACATCGCCTGTGTAGATGCCTTTCTTCAGCCATCGTGAACGCTGGGCCGAGGTGCCATGATTGAAGGTCTCAGGCATGGTACGGCCGTAAGCTTGCTTTTGCAGATAGTCGTCACCGATCTTAGCTGCGGCATTGAGCGCCTCTTCGATGTCGCCGTCCTCCAACGAGCCAAACATCTTGTTGTCGTTGTAGGCCCAAACGCCTGCGAAGAAGTCAGCCTGAAGCTCGAGACGCACACTGATTTCGTTAGACTGTTTGGTGTCGCGACCATATTTAGCCATTTGCTGATGCGCCTGGCCCAGGATACCCAGTTCGTTCTGCACGTGGTGGCCTACCTCGTGAGCGATAACGTAGGCGTAAGCAAAGTCACCGTCGGCACCGATTTGTTTCTTCATGCTCTTAAAGAACTCTAAATCGAGATACACCGTTTCGTCGGCAGAGCAATAGAATGGTCCACTGGCAGACGTGGCATTACCGCAGCCCGAACTGACAGCGTCGCTGAAGATAACCATCTTAGGCGCGTTGTAGGTACGACCCATCTTCGCGAACTCTTTGGTCCACACATCTTCCGTGCCGGCGAGGATACGCTTGCAGAAGGTCATCAGTTCAACATCAACTTCGCTGTAGTCGGTGCCGTCGTCGACATATTCCGTCTGTGCCTGCGTGCTACCCATTTGTTCCATAACGGCACTTGGGTCGCCACCCAGGAAGCTGATCAATAAATAAATAATGATACCGCCGAGACCGATGCCTCCGGCAGCAGCTACTGTTTTCTTCCCTCTGCGGTCTTCCACATTGGTACTTTCTCTACGTCCTTCTAGTCTCATGATGAATTGATTTTAAGAATTGTTGAATGCAAAAATAGAGAAAAAAGTAAAAAACCATTCATTTTTTCAAAAAAACCGTACTTTTGCTACGTTGAAACCATAACTAACAATTAATAACTTCAAATATGAAAGCATTTGTCAATGACACCGAAGTGCGCACCTATTATGGCGCAAAAGTGAAATCTGTAGTACTCGCCTATTGCAGAGCCAACAACCTGCCTCTCCGTCTCGAAGGCATTACAGTGAAAGACGCCTATGGCAACATCGTCGACCTCGATGGTGCTTTACGAGCCAATTCAAGAATCTACGTTAAATTTTGAAAGCCATGAAAACATTCGCCAAACTAACCTTGATGGCCTGTGCTGCCATCCTGCTCATCACGGCATGCCAACCGAAGCCGAAAGAGCAAAAACTGTATATCGTTTCGACCAACGACATGCACGCCAACATCGACAACTTCCCGCAGTTTGCCGCCTTGATGGACAGCCTGCGCAGTGTCCACCCTGACCTGCTGCTCTTCAGCGCAGGCGACAACCGTTCGGGCAACCCCATCAACGACCGCTATGCCGAGCCTTGCAAACCCATGTATGATCTGATGAACAAGGTAGGCTTCGACCTCTCCACTTTCGGCAACCACGAATGGGACGGCGGCCCCGACGGGCTACGTAAAGTCTTAGGTTGGGCTAACTTCCCCTTTGTAAGCGCCAACGTCACCTTCGACGACACCTTGCAGATGCCCAACCATCACCCTTATGTCATCTTTGAACGCGATGGCTTGAAGCTGGGCGTCATCGGCGGCATACAACTGGGACCCAACGGCCTGCCCGACTCGCACCCGAAAAACTGTGTCGGCTCCCATTTTAAGCCCATCACCGAAGTGTTGCCCGAATATATCAACGAACTGAGCGACTGCAACGCCATCTTCCTGCTCTCGCACTGCGGCTATGAAGCGGACCGCGAAACGGCAGAGCAGTTCCCGCAGCTGGCAGCCATCTTTGGTGGCCATACCCACACCCGCGTGGCCGAGAAGCAACTCGTCAACGGCGTGATGGTCACCCAAGCCGAGGCCAAGGTTAAGTTTGTGACCTTGAGCACCTTTACCTTCCTCGATGGCAAGCTGGTCGACAAAGACATGCAACTGCTTTCCATCAAAGAGTTTCCGAAACGCAATGCTGAGGTGCAAGCCATGGTCGACGAATACAATAGCAACGAATACTTCCGCACCGTGGTCACCAACAACCTCACGCCTATCGAGAGCTACGAATCATTGGGTTGCCTGATGACCGATGCCTTCCGCAAAATCAGCGGTGCCGACATAGCATTCCAAAACCCGGGCGGTGTGCGATTCGACACCCTCTCGGCCCGTCCCGTGACGCTGAAGGACATCTTCGCCCTCGACCCCTTCGACAACGAAATCATCGCCTTCTCGCTTAGCGGACAGGAAATCCTCAACCTGATGAAGTCATGCTTCGTCACCGACGGAGGTCCCATCTACTGCTCCGGCTGCACCTATACTTATAAGGTGGACGACAATGGCGAGATGACCGACATCAACGTGAAACTTGAAAACGGCAAGCCTTTGGACCTCAACGCCAAATACAACGTGGTGATGAACAGCTACATGTCGACCGTGTTCGACTATGAACACGAGGATGAAGGCCAAAGCACCTTCCGCAGCTCCAATGAGATGATGCTGGAATACCTGTCGCATTACCCAACTATTGATTATGGGAAGACCTCCCGTGTGACCGAGAAATAATAGGTTCTCTTTAGGAATAAGACTTGTAGGGCTGCCGTATTACGACAGCCCTACAATCATTTAGAAACATTTTTGGCACGGTTTTGGTAGTTGTGAAGGGTGAACACTAAAAGTAAATGTCAAACCCTTAAAACAATCGCAACTATGAAAGCCAAGAACATCCTGATGACCCTCCTGCTGGCAGTAGGAGCCATCGCAGCAAAAGCAAGTGGTTATCCACCTGAACTCGCCTTGGTATCACAGCCGGTGATGGTGTACAACCACAGCTCAATCACGGTCTACTACGACGTGGAGAACATTGGAGACTACACCTATAGGGGTGACGTCTACATCTTCCTTGAGCCCGACTTCGGCTACTACTACGCCAAGAAGTACGTCAAGGTCTATCCTGGTCGCATCAAGAGAATCGCTGTCGACATCCCTGCCTACAGCTTCGACATGCGCCGCACGTTCACCATCATGCCTTACTACGAAGTGGGCCGCGAGCTCTACAGCTTCACCACCTTCGAGTACTTCGAGCCTGTCCACTTCTACTGGCACGGGCCGCGCACCGAACCTTGGGTGGTGATCCACATCGGACCTCGTCCGAGCTACTACCACCGTCCGGGCAGCTACCGCTACTACTACGACGGCTTCCGTCCGCCGATGCACGCCCACGGCCCTGGAATGCCTCCTCCGATGGATCCGATGCACCACACCTACGGCTACCACTACAGCATCGGGGGCTATCCTGCCACCCACCCCGAGTGGAGCAGCCACAACGAGATGCCCAAGCCCAGCAACAACGCAGCACCCAGTGCAACGGTGAGACCGAATGGCCCTGTAGGCAGCATGAGCTCAGGCAGCGGAGGCTCAGCAAGCCCCAGCGGCCGCCCGAACACCGATAGCCGCCCCGCCGGTAGCAGCAGCGGAAGCGTCAGCCGCCCCAGCAGCAACGGTTCAGCCAACGGATCGGTCAGCCGCCCCAGCAGCAACGGAAGCGCCTCGCGCCCCAGCAGCTCAAGCAACGTAAGCGGCTCCAGCACCCGTCCTGCAACCAACGGCAATGTGAGCCGTCCGAGCAGCAACAGCAGCAACTCACGTCCAAGCGGCACCAGCTCAAGCAGCAGCGTCAGTCGCCCCAGCAGCAGCACCTCTCGCCCGAGTGGCAACAGCAGCTCCAGCAGCATGAGCGGTTCCAGCAGCCGCACGAGCAACAACTCAAGCGCCAGAACCAACAGCTCTAGCAGCTCAACCCGCAGCAGCGGCACCAGCTCCACCAGAAGCTCAAGCTCCTCAAGCAACAGCCGCAGCGGTTCCTCAGCAGGCTCAGCCACGGGCAGCGGACGCAGATAAGACAAAAAAACAATAAAAACGAGGGCGGCCTTAGGGTCGCCCTCAATTTTTTACTACCTTTGCGACAAAACTTTCAAGCCGTGAGAATCATCAACTTCGCTGACAGCAACAGCATCATCAACCAGTATGTGGCTGAGCTGAGAGACATCCATGTCCAAAACGATCGCAACACCTTCCGCCACAACCTGCAACGCATCGGCCAGATGATGGCCTACGAGGTGAGCAAGACCTTGACCTACTCGGAAAAGCAAATTCAAACGCCACTGGCCGCAGCCAAGGCCAACACGCCCGACGACGAAGTGGTGCTCGCCACCGTGTTTCGGGCGGGCTTGCCTTTCCATCAAGGTTTCTTGGACGTGTTCGACCATGCAGGCAACGCCTTTGTGTCGGCCTATCGTTATTATCTCGACGAGAAGCATGAAAACGTAGGTATCAAAGTGGAGTATCTTGCCGCCCCCGACTTGACGGACAAGACCCTCATCATCGCTGACCCGATGCTGGCCACAGGCGGTAGTCTCGAGCTGGCCTACCAAGCCCTCTGCACCAAAGGCATCCCGAGGCATTTGCACCTTTGTTGCGTCATCGCCGCACAAGCCGGCATCGACAATTTATTGAAATTATTCAAGCCTTTGGACAATGTCACGCTGTGGTGTGCCGCCATCGACCCCGTCCTAAATGAGCACAAGTACATCGTCCCGGGTCTTGGCGATGCGGGCGATTTGGCGTATGGCGATAAAATCTAATAGGTAGAGACGCGGCGCGCCACGTCTCTACAAATCAATCCCGTTTTTCATCCAAGGTTTCAATGATAGCCCCAACCATGTTGTAGGCACCATCGTACACATCCTTTATGGTTGCGTCGAGCATATAGGCAGGCGTGGTGAAGACCAACAATTCATTGTCGGCGCACACGTCGCCATGTTCGGTCTGCACATGGTAGGCACCCATGGCGCGGATGTTGTCGGCATCAGGCGTGCCTTCGTTGCCTAAGGTGACACACACGCCAGGCAACAGTTTGGCGAACATCACCGGAGCGATACACATGCCGCCGAGTGGCTTGCCAGCCTCGCGCGTCTCGACGATGGCACGAGCCACGTCGGGCTGCACCTCCATGTCGGCGCCTTTGAAGGCATAATTGCACAGGTTTTTGGCTGCGCCAAAGCCACCACTGAAAAGCAGGCCGTCATAGTCTTCGGCCTTGTAGTCCTCGATGGGCAAGATATTCCCACGAGCGATGCGAGCCGCCTCGGCAAGGATGTTGCGCTCCTCCTTAACGGCATCGCCTGTCAGGTGGTTGACGACATCGTGTTGCGAACGACTTGGGGCAAAGCATTGGTATTCACAATGATGCTGACTGATGGAAAGCAACAAGGTAACGGCTTCGTGGATTTCGCTGCCGTCCTTATGACCGCAGCCTGAAAGAATTACAGCAAATTTTTTCATGATATGTTGATTTGATTATTTATCCCATTCAGGTTTCCTTTTCTCGAAAAACGCCGCCATGCCCTCCTGGCCGGCCTTGGAGATGCGTTGGTTGGCGATGGCCATTGAGGTCTGCATAAAAATGGGGTTGAAGCGGTCGTCGGTACAAGTCACCATGCGGAGCAGGTTCTTGCACTCGGCGATGGCCTCGGGCGAGGCGTGCATGAAATGCTCGATATATTGGCGCTCAGTGTCGATCATCTCGGCCTCGCTGACGACGACATTCACCAAATGGAAGGCCTTTGCTTCTTCGGCACCGAAGCGACGGCCCGTCAGCATGAGTTCCTTGGCGGCGGTGTTGCCGATTTTCTGCACCACAAAAGGCGAAATAGTGGCCGGCGTGATGCCCAAGCGTACCTCGGAGAAGGCGAACTTGGTCTCTTTTTCGGCAATCACGACGTCGGCGGCGGCGATGATGCCGTTGGCCCCGCCGATGCAGGCGCCATGCACGTCGACAATGACGGCCTTGTTGCAGAAATAGATGGTCTGGAACAGCTTGGATAGCTTCTCGGCATCGGCGACATTCTGGTTATAGCTATAGCCAGCCATGTCTTTCATATATTCCAAATCGGCGCCGGCACAGAAGCACTTCCCGTTGCCTTTCAGGATGATGACGCGGATGTCGTCGCGGCTGTTGAGCCAGTCGAAGACCTCTGTCAGTTCACGAATCAACTCGGGGTTCAAGGCATTGCGCACCTCAGGTCGGTCGAGGTTGACCCAAGCCATGCTTTCACCTAATTGTATTTTTAAGGTTTGGAAATCCATTATTATGACGGGTTTTGAAATGCAATATTCGTGAAAAATTGCCAATCTGTCACAATCATTCCGCAAAAAATTCGTTTCTTTGCAGGCGGAACGGTTTTTGATGACCGACCTGCCGTCCCCATAAATTGTCACAGGCACAAATGGGGACAAGCAAAACTGAATACAATGGAAGACGACAACCTCAATAACGGACTCGACAATCTCTTGAACATGTTCAAGAAACTGATGGAGAATCAGGATCTTGATGCTATCCCAGGCATCAACGAAGAGCAGAAGGAACAGTTGAAGATGTTTCTCGAGGACTTCGATGAGCTGAAAGACGACATGAAGGTGGAGATCTACAAACTCGACCCCTTCACCAAGCAGATGGTGGGCATGGTCATGGGACAGTTGAATAACTTCACAGGAGAACAGACGCCTGGCATCAACTTAAACAATGCGCCTCAAGAGCCTCCCGTCAACAAGGAGAAACAGCTGACCGACATCCCGGGCACCACGGAGAACCTTGAAGCCCATCTGGCCGCCATCGACGAGCAGTTGCGTAACCCTGGCCTCACGGAGGAGGACATCAATCGGCTGCTAGACGAGCGAACGTCCATCACCAATGAACTAGAAATGAAATAAATAATAATAATGAAAAAAGCACTTCTTACCCTCATCGCATTGATTATTTCGGCAACTTCTTTTGCCCAACTCATCGCCAATAAGACCGACAAAAGGTTTACTTTGGGCTTCGATTTGTTCAACGACTTTCAACTCGCCCCCAGCGAGAATTGGGATGCACGCATGTTCAACCAAGGCTTCAGCTGGTTCCTCACCTACAACTTCCCCTTGGGCGAAAGCTCAAAACACACTGTCAGCATCGGAGCGGGTACGGCATCGCACAACTATTTCTCCTACAGCCGCATCCTGAATCCCTACACCAACGGCAACCTGGAACTCAAGCAGTACCGTGACGTGGAAGGCTTCAAACGATACAAGGTCAGCCTGACCTATGTCGAGGTGCCGTTGGAGCTGCGCTTCCGTATCAAGGACCAAGTGAAGGTGGGCCTTGGCTTTAAAGTGGGTGTGAGAGTCGCCGCGAAGACCAAGTTCGTCGGCCCCGACGATGTGGTCACCATCACCAACGATGAAAACACCCTCACGCTTACGGATGACAGCGGCGTCACCATCCACGAGAAGCAATGCTACATCAGCAACGTGGAGCGCATGGCCTATTCCGCCACTGTGCGCATCGGCTGGAAGTGGGTGAGTGTTTATGCCGCCTACCAGTTCAACCAGGTGTTTTCCACGGGTCACGAAGGCCCCACGTTCCATCCGCTGACGGTGGGTGTGTCGTTCTCGCCGTTCTGATGACTTCCGAATGGATTGTTGAAGCAGCCGAAAGGATGGGCTTCGATGCCTGTGGCATCGCCCATGCTACGGCATTGGATGAAGAGTCGGCTCATGTGGAGCAATGGCTCGAAGAAGGGCGCGAGGGCGAGATGGGCTACCTGACGCGCAACAAGGAAAAACGCTACGACCCACGTCTGCTCGTGGAAGGCACCAAGAGCATCGTCACAGTACTTTACAACTATTATCCCAAACAACAAATCGGCGACGGCGAGCATTACAAAATCGCCAAATACGCCTTTGGTGCCGACTACCATGAGGTGCTGAAACGCAAGATGCGGCAGCTTCTGGAACACATCGAGAGTCAAACTGGCAAGCTGGTAGGCACACGTGTCTTCGTCGACTCGGCACCCGTGCTCGACCGTGCCTGGGCTGTGCGTTGCGGTTTGGGCTTCATCGGGAAAAACACCACCTTGATTCACCCTAAGAAAGGCTCATTTTTCTTTATCGGGCACCTATTCTTGCCTTTGGAATTGGAGGCCACCAGCCAACCCTTGAACAACCGTTGCGGACGCTGCACGAAATGCATCGACGCCTGTCCCACAGGTGCCTTGGAAGCGCCATTCCATATCGACGCGCGCAAATGCATCTCCTACCTGACCATCGAATACAAAGGCAGCCTTGAAGACCATGACCCGAAGACCTTCCATGGTTGGATGTATGGCTGCGACATCTGCCAGGATGCGTGTCCCTACAACCGCTTTGCGCTGCCCAACATGGAGCCTGAGTTCCAGCCTTCGGAACGGCTTGTCGCCATGCGTGAAGACGATTGGAAGAACCTTACAAAGGAAGAATTTGACGAATTGTTCAAACATTCCGCCGTGCAACGCGCCGGATTTGAGGGATTGAAAAGAAATATCAAGTTTATCTCCGAAGACTAAAGGCTTCAGAAAGCATGTCATCCCTACGCAGGCTGGTGGGCAAAGGCATGGGATCTATGCTTTCCGGAGCCGCCTCCCATAGATTCCCTGCCATCCCACTTACCTCTGTTGGAATGACATGGGAGGCTAGTTCTCACCTCAACGGAGAGTTGATGTTGTAGGTCGCAGTAATCTGGATGACCTTGTTGTAATACTGGTTGTAGAACCACCCCGGGTTGCCCGTGAATCGGCATGGCGCCACCGAGTACATGAAACGCGCCCCAAGACCAAAATGCTTTGTGATGTCGAAATGCACGCCTGCATTGGCCGTTGCCGAAATACGACTCCACCGTCTTGTGGTTACTTGATAATCACCATTCACATCCTCCGTGGCTCTCATCAGGACATCGATACTGGCACCAGCTTCGATGGTAAAAATGCCAAAATTTCCTTGTAGCATCAAAGGAATCTCGACATAATGTATGCGGAGGCTATAAGGAAGATAGCCGTATTCGCTCACCTCCTTGTGAGACGAATGTGCCCCAAGAAGCGAGTATTTCAATTCCATCTGACCAGACAAATACCTCCCAAAAGGCAGGTTGGCATAGGTGCCAACCGTGAAACCCAGTTGATGGAACCCGGCATATTCTTCACCATCCACCTGACAAAAAGTGGCTCCAGCGATGACACCGGCGTTGAAGCTTTGGGCTTGTGCCTTGCCCAACAAGGCAAAAACGGCAATGAGTACAATAAATAATCTCTTCATAAGAAATTAGTTGTATATGGCTTGATACTGGTAAAACCTGTCGAGGACCTCTTCCACGAAGCGGTAGGTCTCGGTGCCGCGCAGATAGCCCGCATGGCAGCAGGTGTCGTTGTAATATTGCTTCTTCGACTTGTTGAGGATGAAGTAGTCCACGTTGTTGTCCCAGACGTTAGGGTACTTGCCGTATTTCGACGCAAGGCGTTGGGCATCATACACATGGCCGAGGCCGGAGTTGTAGGCGGCCAACACGAACTTCACCCTCTCCGTGCTGTCGGTCACCTTGTTTGAGAGGCAGTCGTCGAGGAAACTGATGAGCTGTCCGCCGGCATTGAGCTGTTCTTCGGGCGTGGCGTCATAGTCGATACCGTATTTCTCCATCACCACAGGCATAAGCTGCATGAGGCCGAATGCGCCCTTCTCGCTCTCGAGGTCCTGCCTAAAGCGCGATTCCTGATAGATGAGCGACGCCAACAGACGCCAGTCCCAGCCGATGTTTTTCGCCGTTTTCTTGATGATGTCGTCGAACTCCGAAAGCGCTCCACTAGTGGGTTTACGCGTCATGAAGACATTGCCTTTGTTGACATATTTGGCCAGGATGCGGTTGACGTTGCGCTGCTCGAAGCCGTCAACCCAGCTGTTGAGGGCATAGAGGAGCGACGAGTCGCCCTCGTGGTTGCGGATGGCCCATCCCAGTGGCTGTTCGACGCTGACATTGAGTTTGGTGTCGAGGCCTTTCAATCCGATGGACGCCATACGTGCCACATACTCCTCCACCACGGTATAGTCAATTTGTCCCGAGGCAACAGCTTTCACCAAATCGACGCTGTTGAGACTGTCGCATTCCACGATATAGATGGTGTCGCCTATTTGGTCGGAGAGGTGCTCCAACAGCTTCACCACATGGCTGCCTTGAGGCAGGTGTATGGTCTGGCCCGCCAAGTCGACCGAAGAACGAAGCAGTTGGTTCTCCACTTCGTTGGCCGTCGACATCTTGTTCCAGTCTTTCGGAAGGCGTTGCACAAGCACGCTACGTTGCATGAGGATGGGGTTGGTCAGCAGATAACGGCGTTTCATATCTTTGTTGGAGCCTACACCCACTGCCACTATGTCGACCTTACACGAATCGAGCAGCATAAAGCAGGAGTCGAGGTTCTCGTTGACAACCATCTCCAGCTCCAAGCCGTTGTCTTTGCAGAAATCGCTCAGCAACTCAAATTCAAAGCCTGAAGGTGTCGGCTTCTCAGTGTTATAGTTGATTATCTCACAATTGGTTACAGCCCTCAGCACGCCTCTTTCCTGCACATGCTGCAACATGGTAAGAGTGTCTGCAACGGACTCACCGTCGGGATTTTGAGGCTTGTCTTGGCATGAAGTCAAAGCCCAACAAAAGAACAACAATCCAAGGATGAAAGGTGTATTTATCTTCATTTTGTCGCTTTTTGAGGCGGTAAAAGTAGTAATTTTTATGGTTTGAAAGAAAAATGAGGGCACGTTTGGGATAAAACTGTACTTTTGTACCCTTATTCAGCTACTGAAATGGCCAAGAAAATTCAAGATCCGGACTATCTATATTCCGTTTTGCTGCCTTATGTCAATTGGCATACACGTCACTCGTATCGTCGTTTTGAAGTGCATGGAAAGGAACACCTGCCGAAAGACGGAGGGCTGATTTTTGGTGTCAACCATAGCAATACGCTGATGGATGCCTTGGTGCTATTGTCGTCGAACAACATCCGCAAGGTCTTCATCGCGCGCGGCGACATCTTCAAAAACCCGATGGTCGCGAAGGTGCTGAACTTCTTGCGCATCTTGCCTATCTTCCGCATCCGCAATGGGGTGGCAGCCGTCCGCAACAACGACGACTCACTCAACAAGGCTGTGGATGTCGTCCACGACGGTGTCGACCTCTACCTCTTCCCTGAAGGCACGCATCGCACCAAACACTCGTTGATGCGCATGGGCAAAGGCCTGTTCCACATCGCCATCGACGCCAGCAAGCAGTTTGGCGACCAACATCCCGTTTACATCATCCCCACTGCCATCGAATATGGCGACTACTTCCGCTACCGCAGCACGGCGATGATCAACTTCGGCGAGCCTATCAACGTGACCGAGTTCCTCAAAAACACCACTGAGGAAAACGAGGCCGTCAACATCAACCTGCTGAAAGACAGGCTCCACAACGAGATTTCGAAGCTCTTCACCTATATCCCTGACGACGAGGACTACGACGCCATCTGGGAAATCGTGAAGATGAAAAACGAAAAACGCGCCGGAGGCCTTTACAAGAAGATGCTCCGCAACCGCGCCACCGTCGAAAAGGTGCTGAAATACAAGGAAGAACACCCTGAAGAAGCCAAGAACCTCTTCGAACGCGTAAATGACTTCACCAAAGAACGTGTTAAGCAAAAGATCTCCGTGATGTCGACTGCAAGGAAATATCCTTTGATTAATTTCATCTGGAGGTTGATTGTCCTGCTCTTGGGTCTTCCTTGCTTCGTGGCTTCAGCTGCAGTCACCCTTCCAATATGGCTTACCACTTTGATTATCAAGGGAAAGTTAAAAGACAAAGCCTTCAGTAACACCGTCAGCTTCGGTGTGGAGTTTGTGCTGTTCCCCATCATTTTCATCGTGGGTACCATCCTGCTATTCTGTAACCTTCCGTGGATGTGGGCCTTGGGCGGCACGGTGCTGCTCTTTTTCTCCTACATGCTCTTCGTGGACTACTGCGAGCTGTGTCGTCGCTGGATCTCCGACGTGCGTTGGACCTTCAAGACCAAACTAAGAAAACAATACGAATCACTCAACCTCAACAACCTATTCTGATGTCACGACGCTGGATCATCCCCGATATTCACGGCTGCGCCAAAACCTTGAAGGTGCTGCTCGAAAACATGCTTAAGGTCACGAAGCACGACCAGCTCTATTTCCTTGGCGACTACATCGACCGTGGTCCCGACAGCAAGGGTGTCATCGACTACCTGATGCACCTGAAGGAGGAGGAGTATGAAGTGCATTTCATCAAAGGCAACCACGAGGACATGTGCGTGAAGGCCTTTGATGCCGACCAAAAGAAACGTCTTTTCGGCAAACATCCCGAGCAGAAAGAATGGGAGGCCGTGGGCGCCAAGGCCACCTTGGCGAGCTTCGGAGTGAAGCATCCGCGCGAGATACCCCAGAAGTACATCGACTGGATGAACGATTGCGTGCCTTACATCGAGTTGGAGGAATACATCCTCGTCCATGCCGGCATGAACTTCAATATCGCTGACCCTTTCAAAGACGAAAGCAGCATGATGTGGACGCGGCGCTTTAAGGTCGACTACAGCAAGTCGCACGGCAAGAAAATCATCCACGGACATATCCCCGTCGACTACAGCTTCATCAACCATGTCATCGACAACAACCAAAACCACGACTTCATCGTCCTGGACAACGGCGTCTATGTGGCTGACCAGCCGGGATTAGGCAACCTCACCGCCTTCGACCCTGACAAAAAAGAAATCGTGGCACAATCCAATATGGACATGTGATTTAGCGGGTGCCGACCACCGCGGCATTCTTGAACTTCTTTACCTTTCCATCGAAATTGAACACCTCGGTGACGACGACATAGATGCCTATCGGGACGCGGTTGCCGTTGTCGTCGAGGCCATTCCAGATAACACTGCCATCCTGTCCCACCAGCTCGCCTTTGGCCAAATGGCGGATCTGCTGTCCCCCCACATTGAAAATGTAGACGTTCATCGTGTAACCCGCCTCGTCGAAGTGGTAGTTGATGAAGCAAGCGTCGTCGTAACCATCGCCGTCGGGTGAGAAGACATCGGGGCTGATGGAGATGGCATCTTCCGAAGGCTCGGGAGCCTGCATCATCGAGTTGGGCTGACCCGGGGTGCCGAAATGCGCCTGCTCAGCGGCAGAATGCCAGTTGTCGGTGCTCATTGAAGGCTGGTCGAAAGCCACACGCTCCAGCGACACGCCCTTGGTGACCTTCAGCAGCGGATAGTGCATCTTCTCGGAATAATACATGGCATCGACCATGGTGCCGTCCTTGCTCATGAGGATGGCCGTGCCACCGGCGTTGGCAAAGCTCGGGAACGAGGCCATCTGCACATAGTTGTCGGTCGGGCAGTCGTATTGCATGCCTACAATCTCACTGTTGGTGGAGAGCAAGACATAGGTGCAAGGCAGGAACAAACGGCTGTCGGCTGTAATCTCCTTCAGTGTGGTGTCGGCAGGATTCGGGAAGGTTTGTTTGACAGCGCCAAGCATCAACAGGCTGAGGTCGAAGGTCTTGTCGGTGTTGTTGTAAAGCTCCACATAATCCACGCCTGGCGTGATGGGGTCAAAGAGGATTTCATTGATCAGGATGTCGCCTTCGGCAATCTCGTTGGGGATGCCGAAGTGTATGCGGGTGTCAGTTCCAATGGCCGTGCCCACACAGTTGGTGACATTATTTATTATTAATGTATAAACCCTACCCACTTCGAAGCCGTGGTCGAAGACCAGACCAACATAACTGGGGTCGATGGGATTGGTCTCTATCTGGTCAGGATGTTCATCCAACTCTTCCACGAGGAAATGCTGCAAGTCCATCAAACTAGCTGCATCCATCTGCTGGTCGAACCACAGTTGGACGATGAAGTTGGAGAACATGCTCACGCGTTCCACTTGTGGTGCCACGTTGTTCTCGCCGTTCACCGAGTTGAGCCGGCCAGGGGTACCGCCCGAAACGTCGACGGATGCCGACCAGTTGGAGGCAGCAGCACAGGGGTTCAGCGGGTCGATCTGCTCCACCGACCAGCCGCCGTTGTTCTTGTCGGGGTCGTGGTACCAGGTGTTGCTGAAGTTGACACGCGAAATCATCAGGCCTTCCTTGCTGTAGAGGAACATGGCCGAAGAGCTGTTGCCCACCGAGAAACTGCCGAAGCCGATGCAGTCGCCATACTCGCGTAACTCGGCCACGGCATCGTTGTGACAAAGGATGACATAGCCATGCGGGGCAAGGACATAATTGCCAAAGGTATTGTCGTTGGAGCCGATTTCTATTCTCCAGTCCTTCAAGTCGATGCCGAACTCCGTGGTGTTGTAAAGCTCCACATACTCCCATTCTGGAAGGCCTACCACGGGATTGGGGTCGGCCATGATTTCGTTGATGACGATGTCGTATTCCGAGGCTTCGTAGATAGAAAACGCGGTGGCCGTAGGCTCCATCATGTTGTTCCAAAGGTCTTTGATGCCACTGATGCTCAGCGTGTAGTTGATGCCATTGCCGATTTCGCGGTCAAGCGTCAAGGCCACCGTGGCGGGATTTGCGCCAAAGGCAACAGAAGCCGGCTGCCCCATGCTGTGATCGATGGAATAATTGGCAGGATTCAATGCCGTGGTTTCATCGAGGGCTTCGTTGAACGAAAGCTGGAGATGAGTCAAGTCGAGCACTCCGCAAGAGAGCAAGACGGGCGGCTCGTGGTCGGCGATGCGCGGCCCGACATAGACGTCGTCGAAATAGAACTTCTTGGCATTGCTTGAAGTGAACTTGGACCAAAAGCCAAAGAAGCCACCACGGCCATAGGTATCATCAACGCCTTGTGCTTCAATGATATAAATGCCTGAGTTGTCGTAGCACGTTTGTATTATCCAGTTGCCTTCACGGTCGCAGTTCACCTTGACAAACACGGCAAACGAAGCGGCGATGGCGTCGTCGGTGCATCGGCAGATGCTTTGTTGCCCATCGGCATCCTTGCGGAACAACTCTATGGCATCATGGCTGCCGCCCTCGCCGAAGCGGAGGAAATAGCCCTGTGTTGCTTGTGTCAAGTCGGCGTTGTCGGCACTGAGCCACACGTCGGAATAGTTGTTTCCAGACGGGGCAAATGCCTCACGGATCCAAAATTGCCATTCCATGGTCTCGTACTCGGTGATGGGCAAGGAGAGATAAGCCGTGCCTTCTCCCTCGGCATTGAGTTGGAGCTGGCCGTTGCCATTGACGATATATTGGGCTGTCGTCCCCAACCAAGTGGGATTGTGGGTGAAGTCACCATCGGAGAAGTCGTCGGTAACCTGCGCCCATAGCGACAAGGGAAGCAACAACAGGAACACCAGTGTCTTTTTCATAGCATGTTGATTTAGGAAAGGACAAAGATAGTGTTTTTTTGACCTCATAGGAAAAAAAGTTCATTTCCATGTCTTGAAAGGATGGTCCTTCAGCCTGGAATTGTAGTATCGAGCGTCTCCTGTGACCTCTTCTCCCAACCAATCGGGACGGTCGAAAGTGTCAGTTTCGTCACCCAGTTCGATTTCGGCCATGACGAGACCTTCATTGTCGCCATGAAACTCGTCCACCTCCCACGTATGCTTGCCGTCAGTGTTTTTGACGAGATAGCGGGTCTTGTCGATACGTCCAGGCTCAGCCAATTCAAGTAGAGCAAGAGCCTCGTCCACAGCGATTTCCTTCTCCCACTCGAAGCGTGACAATCCGGACTCACTCACGGGTCCTTTGATAGTGAGGTAGCCTTTATCCCCCCTGATGCGCACCCGCACCGAAGGCTTGTGGCTGAGATAACCTTGGATGATATGCGTAGCTTGAAATGCCTCCGCCTTGAAGTCGCCACGGACTAAGAACTTTCTTTCGATTTCCTTTGCCATAACCTTTGTGATTACCTCTGCAAAGGTATGAAACATTTTTGCTATTTTTGCACCCAAATCGAAGATTTCAACGAAGTTAAACCTATAGAGGACAAGAAAATGAAAATCGCAGTGGTGGGAGCCACCGGACTGGTCGGCTCGAAGATGCTTCAAGTGCTTGACGAACAGAAGGTTCACATCGACGAACTGATTGTGGCCGCCTCGGAGCGTTCCGTGGGCAAGGAAATTGTTTTTCAAGGCAAGACCTATAGCGTCGTCAGCGCTGACGCGGCCATCGCCGCAAGGCCCGACATCGCCATCTTCTCGGCAGGAGCCACGGCATCGCGGCAATATGCACCAAGATTTGCCGAACAAGGCACTTTTGTCGTCGACAACAGCTCGGCTTGGCGCATGGAAAAAGGCGTGCCTCTGGTCGTCCCCGAAATCAACGCCGACACTATCACGCCCGACACCCACATCATTGCCAACCCCAACTGCTCCACCATCCAGATGGTCATGGCTTTGGCACCCATCCATAAGGCCTACGGCATCAAACGCATCGTCGTCAGCACCTACCAAAGCGTCTCGGGCAGCGGCCAAAAAGGTGTCAACCAACTGAAGGCCGAGCGCACTGGCGCGAGTGGCACGACTTGCTATCCCCATCCGATTGACCTTAACATCCTACCCCACATCGATACCTTCCTCGACAACGGCTATACCAAAGAGGAGATGAAGATGGTCAACGAAACGCGTAAAATCCTCCGCAACGAACACATCGCCGTGTCATCCACCACGGTTCGTGTGCCCGTGTGGGGCGGCCATAGTGAATCCGTCAACGTGGAGACAGAGAAGCCCTTTGAAATCGACGATATCCGCAGATTGATGGCTGCCATGCCTGGCGTGGTGGTTCAAGACGACCCGACCAACAACATTTATCCGATGCCTCTCTATGCCGAAGGCAAGGATGAAGTCTTCGTGGGGCGCATCCGCCGCGACTTCTCGGTGGAGAACGGCCTCAATTTCTGGTGCGTGGCCGACAACCTCCGCAAAGGCGCTGCCACCAATGCCGTGCAGATAGCCCAATATCTTATTCGTCAGTATTTTAATAAATGAACGTCTACCGCAACATCATAGAAGCCCGCAACATTCACAACGCCGTGGTCACCATCGGCACCTTCGATGGTGTACACCTCGGCCACCAGGCCATATTCAACAAAATGAAGGAATTGGCGCATGGCATTGGAGGAGAGACTGTTGTGGTCACCTTTGAGCCTCATCCCCGTCAGGTGCTCAACATCGACAGCTCCAACCTGCGCTTCCTTTGCACGCCTGAGGAAAAACTCAAGAAATTCGAGGAGTTCGGCATCGACAACGTGGTGGTCATCAACTTCACCAAGGAATTCTCGCGCACGCCTTCCGAGGTATTCATCAAAGACTACATCATCGACAACATCAAGCCTGCCTATATCGTGGTAGGCTACGACCATCACTTCGGGAAGAACCGCATGGGCGACTTCGACTTACTCAGCAAGCTGATGCACAAATACAACTTCAAGGTGAAACGTGTTGAAGCACAAGATGTGGAAAACATCGCCGTCAGTTCCACGAAGATACGAAACGCCCTTGCCACGGGCAACGTGAAAGGCGCCAACCAGCTGTTAGGCTATACCTATTCCATCACTGCCGAAGTCGTGGTGGGCAACAAGATTGGTAGGACCTTGGGCTTCCCCACCGCCAACCTCGAGCTGCCGAGAGAATACATGCTCATCAGCAACCGAGGCGTGTATGCCTGCCTCGTCGACTACGAAGGCCAGACCTACAAGGCCATGGCCAACATAGGGCACCGCCCCACCATCGGCGATCGCGACGAGAACAGCCCCATCGTGGAGGTCAACCTCTTCGACTTCGACGGCGACCTCTACGGCAAGCAGATCCATGTCCGCTTCATCGACCGCATCAGAGATGAAGAGAAATTCGACGGACTGGACGATTTGAAAACTCAATTGGAAAAAGACCGAAATAACGCTTATAAACTACTGGAAAACATAAATTTATAATATAATCACAAAACAAACAAAACCCACAAAACCACATTTAAGTTGGGCGGCACGCAACCGCTTGCCGCTGGAAAGCGAGCCAGTTGGCCGCTTTCCGCTACCAAGAATAAAGTTTTGACAGTTTTGTCGGTTTTGTGACGAAAAAAAAATGAAGATTCTGCTATTGGTTATCGGCAAGACGGATGAGGACTACCTCATCACCGGCATCAAGAAATATGTGGGCCGCATCGGGCATTATGCCTCGTTTGAGATGAAGGAGATCCCTGACCCGCGCAACCGCAAGACCCTCAGCGAAGACCAGCAGAAGAAGGCCGAGAGTTTCTTGCTTTTGCAACAGCTGCAACCCGGCGACCAGGTCATCCTTTTGGACGAAAACGGCAAACAATACACCTCGGTTCAGTTTGCAGAAAGCCTTGAAAAACAGATGGCATCGGGCGCCAAGAGGCTGGTCTTCATCGTGGGCGGACCTTACGGCTTCGCGCAAGAGGTTTACGACCGCGCCAACGCCAAAATATCGCTCTCGCCCATGACCTTCAGCCACCAGATGGTACGCTTGATTTTCGTCGAGCAACTCTACCGTGCCTTCACCATCCTGAAAGGCGAACCTTATCATCACCAATAATAAATCCGATCATTCTTCGTTCATTCCCAAAACAGAAAAATATGAAAACAATTAAATCCATCCTCATTCTTTGCGTGACGCTTTGTTTCGTCACTTCGTGCAAAAAAGTCGACATGACGCTGGTGCAAAAAACCGTTTTCGAAAACGCCAGCATCACCCAAATCAAAGCCAGCGATGCCTGGAGTGTGACCGTGGTTGCCGACACCAGCACCTACGTTGAATTGGATTATTCCGCCTATCTTGAGGAAAGCCTTAGAGTGCAGATGGAAGGCAACGAACTCCAAATCGGCTTCAAGGACCATACCTACCCCGTCATCGGCTCCGCATATCGTGCTACCGTGCATGTCGCGCACATTGAAAAAATAGAGGCCGACGATGCCGCAAAAGTGCAATGCGATGGTGAGTATACAGGCGATAACCTGCTAATTAAGCTCAGCGATGCCGCACAATGCAATAATTTGGTCTTTACAGGCCAAACATGTGACATCAAGATGGAAGACGCCTCTGTGTTTACCGGCTTCCAGTTTGATGGAAGCTCATGTAAAGCCGAATTGACAGACGCCTCTCAATTCAACGGCGTGATTAAGGTCACCGAGCAGCTTGACGTTGAGTTGGACGACGCCTCGCGCTTCGTCAACAAAGGTGGTGAGACCGCCTTGGCCAACATCAAAGTGCGTGATGCCAGCCGCTTGAACATCGTGGAGACTTTAGTCAACGAAATGCATGTCGAGATTACCGACGGCTCCGAAGCCACGGTGTGGGTCGACGGCCTTTTGGAAGGCTGGGTGAGAGACGCTTCAACCTTATATTATAAAGGCCATCCGCAGCTGCAAGTCGACTGCAGCGACGGTTCTTTCCTCAGGCCCATCTGATTTTGGCCTGAATTTTGCTAATTTCATCCCTCGTTGCATCGAAGCAACTGAATTATTACTAATTTTGTCAAAAATTTAATCACAATGAAAAGATTCACCCTGTTACTTGTCGCCGTCTTATTTGCGACAGCCACCTTTGCCCAATCCGAAGACCAATCCAAACTACCCATTGACCCAAAGACGGAACAGATTACCTTCCGCAAGGTCATCCAAACCGTTGGCTCTGAAGAAGAGGTGTACAACCGCATCTACAGCCAGTTCATGAACTCCTACTACAAGAGTCCTTCGACCATCCTTCAGCAAAACGATGGTCGCACCATGAAGGGCAAGCATCAGTTCCAACTCGACAACGGCGATGCCGTGAAGTCGAAATGGCCCTGGGTCACCTACTATTTCACCATCGAGGTGCGTCCCGGCCGTGTGCGCTACACGCTCACCGACTTCATGCAGAAGACCCAAAGCACCCACCCCTGCGAGGAATGGATGAACAAGGAAGACCCGTTGTACAATCCTATCTGGGACAGGTATCTGGACCAAATCGCTGCCTTTGCTGAGGACTGGGGACAACAATTCGAGAAGAGCCTCGTTCCTGAAAAAGTCTTTGAAGAGGAAGAATGGTAAACTAGGCTATGGCCACTCGCGAACGCATAAAAAAAGGTTTTTCGAAACTTCTCAAGGAAGAGAAGCTGAAACTCATTGCCAACTATTTCGAGAATCCAGGTGAGGTCGTCAACCTGCTGAAAAGCTATTGGCATCCCGACTCGAAGCAGCAGCAATTGTTTGACGAGTTCAGCGAGAACACCATCACCAACTTCTATATCCCTTACGGCATCTCACCCAACGTAACCATCAACGGCAAGGACTACATCGTGCCCATGGTCATCGAGGAGAGTTCCGTCGTAGCTGCCGCCTCCGCGGCGGCCAAGTTCTGGGGCGAGCGCGGCGGTTTCCATGCTGAAGTCATTGATGTTCGTAAGGTCGGACAGGTGCATTTCGGCTGGGGCGGCGACAAGGGAAAACTCCTTGAACTGTTCCCCGAAATCGAAAAGCGACTGCTGGCCGACACCGATGCCATGACCGAGAAGATGCGCAAACGCGGCGGGGGCATCCTTGGGATGCGCCTCATCGACTACAGCGCACAGATCCCCGACTATTACCAGATCCGCGTCGAGTTCGGCACTGGCGATGCCATGGGCGCCAACTTTATCAACTCCGTCTTGGAGCAGTTCGGTCACAGCTTACAGGACTTCTTCGCCGAGCAAAACGACCTTTCCGAAGACCTCCGCAAGGTAGAGATCATCATGACCATCCTGTCGAACAACACGCCCGACTGCCGCGTGAAGGTATGGGTGGAGTGTCCTGTAGAGCAGCTGGATGGCATCGACGAACACCTCTCGGGTGCCGAATACGCCAAGAAATTCAAGAAGGCTGTCGACATCGCACATATCGACGTCGACCGCGCCACGACGCACAACAAGGGCATCTACAACGGCATCGATGCGGTGGTCATTGCCACGGGCAACGACTTCCGCGCTGTGGAAGCGGCGGGACACACCTTCGCCTCGCGCAATGGGAGATATGAGAGCCTTTCGAACGTGACCCTTGAAAACGGCATCTTCCACTTCGAGTTGGAGGTGCCGATGGCCTTGGGTACCGTGGGCGGACTGACAAGCCTACACCCATTGGCTAAAAAGACCCTTGAGCTCTTGGGCAACCCCACCGCCAAGGAGCTGATGATGATTGCCGCCACGATGGGTCTGGCCAACAACTTCTCCGCCGTGCGTTCGCTGACCACTAAAGGCATCCAAGCCGGCCACATGAAGATGCACCTCAACAACATCCTCAACCAACTCAATGCCAGCGAGGAAGACAAGAAAAAGGCGAGGGAATACTTCAAGGACAAGACGGTGTCGTTTGCAGGCGTTGAACAATACCTTGATTCCTTGAAAAAATGAGCCAATTCCAAGCCCACGGAAAATTCCTATTGACAGGTGAGTACCTCGTCCTGAAAGGGGCTTTGGCATTGGCAATACCGTTGAAACTGGGGCAGTCATTGTCGGTAGAGACGTGCCATGGCGCGTCTCTACAATGGGATGCCCACCAACCCGATGGCCCTTGGTTTTCCGTCACATTGAACCCTGAAAACCTCGAAATCATCAATTCTGACGATCAACCCAAAGCCGAGAAACTGACACAGATTCTAAAGGCTATAAAACAACTGAATCCCACTGCGTTTAAAGACGGCTTGCATTTTGAAACCCGTTTGGACTTCAACCCGAACTGGGGCCTCGGCAGCAGCTCCACCTTGATTGCCAACCTCGCACGATGGGCCAACGTGAATCCTTACGAATTGCTGAAAATGACCTTTGGCGGCTCGGGGTATGATATCGCCTGCGCCACGGCTGAAAAACCGATTTTTTATCAATTGATTGACGACAAACCGCAAGTTGAAACCATAGACTTCAACCCGCCTTTTGCTGACCACCTGTTTTTCGTCTACCAAGGTCAAAAGCAAAGCTCATCCAAGGAAATCAAGGCATTTTTGGAGAAGACAAATCCCATTGATTTACAGAATGATATAAATGCTGTTTCGGAAATCAGTAAGGCTGTGCCGAAATGCCAGACTTTAGACGAGTTCGCTATGCTGATGCAATGCCACGAGCGCATCATCGCCCGTTGTATTGGGCAAGAACCCGTGCAAAAGCGTTTCCCCGACTTCGAGGGCATTTTGAAATCCTTAGGCGCTTGGGGCGGCGACTTTATCCTTGCCGCAACAGAATGGGATAAAAGGCAAGTGGAAGCCTATTTCAAAAAGAAAGGCTTGGAGGTAGTTTTCGGCTACAAAGAGATGGTTTTGTGAAGAGTTTTCGTATTTTCGCGGCATCAAATACATTGAAAATGGAGAACAAATGGTTGAGCGAGGCCTTCAGAGGCGAAGTGCCCGACTTTCACGGTCGCGTGGGCTGGCAATGTCCATCGAACATCGCCTTGGTGAAATATTGGGGCAAAAAAGGAAAGCAAATTCCTCAGAATCCGTCGATTAGTTTCACTTTATCGAAATGTTGCACCGAGACTTTTGTCGAGTTTGAAAAAGCCGACCGATTCGGATTCAGCTTTTTTTTTGAAGGCAAGGAAAACCCCGCTTTTGGTGTGAAAATCGAGAAGTTTTTGATAGACAACCAAGCGTTTTTCCCGTTCATCAACCAATTGAACCTGAAAGTCGAGAGCCGCAACTCCTTCCCTCATTCCTCTGGCATTGCGTCCTCGGCTTCGTCAATGAGTGCATTTGTGATGTGTTTGCTTGACATTGAATACCAATTTGCTGGAATTGAACATCAACGTGCTGGAAATTTCTCTATCGTTCCACAAAAGGCTTCCTATTTCTCGCGATTGGCTTCGGGTAGTGCGGCACGCTCGGTGTTCCCTGCAATGGCACTTTGGGGCAAAACGGAGGCCTACGAAGGCAGTTCCGACGAATATGCCGTTTCGTTGGCCGATGACATCCATCCCGTTTTCAAGACTTATCACGACAGCATTTTGATTGTTAGTGGCGAAACCAAATCCGTTTCAAGTCGTGCAGGTCATGCCTTGATGGAAGGAAATCCTTTCGCCCCAGCGCGTTATGCACAAGCCAATGAAAACATTAAAAACTTGCTTGCCGCTTTGAGATCGGGTGACTTGGACACCTTTATTAATATTACCGAAAGCGAAGCCTTGCAACTCCACGCTTTGATGATGTGTTCCAATCCATCATTTATCCTGATGAAACCCAATACTTTGAACCTCATCAATGAGATTAGGGAATTCCGTAAAGAAACCAAGATTCCGCTTTGTTTCACTTTGGATGCGGGCCCGAATGTGCATCTGCTCTATCCCGAACAGGAAGCGGATAAGGTAGAGTATTACATCAAGAATGTCTTGGCGGATTATTGTGACAGGGAACGTTGGATTGCCGACCGCGTAGGCGACGGACCGAAAAAACTGCTGTGATGAGAGACCGTTACTATAGCAAAGTCATCCTTTTCGGCGAGTATTCGATGATTTTCGATGCCACCGCCTTGATGATACCGCTGAAGCGGTTCTCGGCACAATGGCAGTTGCCGCTCAGTTTTAACCGAGCCGCCTCGCTACCCTCCAACCAAAGCTTGAAGCGGTTTTGCCAATATCTTTCTGAAAACGAAGAGTTATCAAATCTATTTGACTTTCAAACTTTAAGAAAGGATTTGGATGAAGGTCTTTTCCTCGCCTCCAACGTGCCTTCGGGCTATGGCCTAGGTAGCTCTGGGACCTTGGTGGCCGCCGTATATGACCGTTACGCTATTCAAAAAACTGATGACGACCTTCAACTGAAAACCCTTTTCGGCAAGATGGAGAGCCACTTCCACGGCAGCAGCTCCGGCATCGACCCCTTGCAATGCTATTTGGGTAAACCATTCAAAATCACGCCCCAAGGAGTACAAATCCTTCCCGATGATTTCCTCAAAAAGGACATCCACATTTGCCTGATTGACACAAAGATAAAGAGCAACACCAAGCCTTTGGTCAACCACTTCAAAGCGCAACGCGAGAATCCCGAATTTTTAAATCGTTTCCAGTCGGAGTATGTGCCTTGTGTGACCTCTTGCATTAATTCGATGATTGAAGGCAATAAAGAGCTGTTTTTCAAATCGTTGAAACAACTCACAAAAAGCCAAATCGAGTTCCTCCGCCCGATGATTACGGATAATACCTTGGATTTGTTTTCCACCGATTATGACTTCAATTTTGGCGTAAAGATTTCTGGCTCTGGTGGCGGCGGTTATGTGTTGGGCTTCACGGATGATGTGGAAAAAGCCAATGATTTGCTTAGCCTCCCATGTCATTTCGAGGCTTTTGACGGCATAGATACACTCCCTCGTTCCTCGGTCGGTATGACATGCCGCCAAAAGGCGAAGAAATCTATGGGAAGCGGATTTGATGTTATTTGGCTCTAAATTGCTATTTTTGCGCCCCGAATGTCAGCCTTGAAGAACATAGAATCCTGGATTGAACGTACTTTGACCACGGTCATCGACTTCTTCTATCCGCCTTTCCGCAAGTTTCTGAGCCTTGAGCTGTTCCGCTATGCGGCCTGCGGCGGTTTGAACCTTGTTTTGGAATGGGTGCTGTACTATGTTTTTTACCATTTCGTCTTCCACAAGCAGGTCTTCGACCTCGGCTTCATTGCCTTCACGCCCCATATCGCGGCCTTCGTGTTCAAGTTTCCCATCACTTTCCTGACGGGTTTTTGGATGGCACGCCATATCAGCTTCTCAGGTTCTACTTTGCGGGGCAGGACGCAGATTGTCAGGTATTTCCTCGTCACCGTGGGCAACATTCTCATCAACTACTTCGGCCTGAAGCTCTTCGTCGAGGTGTTCCAATGGTGGCCGACCATTTCCTACGTCATCATCTCCGTCATCTGTGTGACGTTCAGCTATTTGACGAATAAGTTTTATTCGTTCAAGAAAGAAAAAAAGGCGGAATAACTATCCAATCTGGCTCCAGTCAAACGTTTGTGCGAACAACTCCTTGTAATGCTCGCGAAGCATCCTGTTTTCGGGTTTGGCGAGCTTCGGGTCGTCGGCCAAAAGCTTGATGGCGGCCTCGCGGACTTGCGGAATTAATGGACCGTCTTTTTGAAGGTCACCGATGAGCATTTCGATTTGCCCCGACTGTCTGGTACCACCCGTCTCGCCAGGACCGCGCAACTCCAAATCGACCTCAGCGATTTCGAAGCCGTCGTTGGTGCTGCACATGGTTTTCATGCGGGTCTTTCCATCGGGGGTGAGCTTGTGGTCGGTGACGAGGATGCAATAAGATTGGTCGGCGCCACGACCCACGCGGCCGCGCAACTGGTGCAGCTGCGACAACCCGAAACGATTGGCGTTTTCGATAATCATCACCGTGGCGTTGGGGATGTTCACACCCACCTCGATGACCGTCGTGGCCACCATGATTTGTGCGTTCCTATTGATAAAGCGTTGCATCTCGAAGTCTTTGTCCTCGGCAGTCAACCGGCCGTGACAGACACAGAGTTTATACTGCGGCTCGGGGAAGTCGTGCAACAAGGCCTCATAACCCTCCTGAAGCGCAATCATATCCGTGTTTTCCGACTCCTTGATGCAAGGATAAACCACATAAATCTGCCGCCCAAGCGCAATCTGCTGCTTCATGAACATCATGATGCGGTAGCGGTCGTCGCTATAGACATGATAAGTCTGCACAGGCTTTCTTCCAGGCGGCAACTCATCGATTTTGGAGACATCGAGGTCGCCGTATTGCGTCATGGCGAGGGTGCGCGGAATGGGCGTGGCGGTCATCACTAAAGTGTGCGGCGGAATTTCGGTTTTTTCGTAGAATTTCGCCCTTTGCTCCACACCAAAACGGTGTTGCTCGTCGATGATGGCCAAGCCTAAGTTTTTGAACACCACCTTGCTTTCGATCAGCGCATGGGTGCCCACCACGATTTGCATCGTGCCATCGGCCAGACCAGCATAGATCTTCCTCCGCTCTGCGATTTTGGTGGAACCTGTCAGCAGGGCGAAGTTAACGTCCATGTCCTTCAATTGCTCCTGAAGTGTGGCAAAATGCTGTGTAGCCAAGATTTCGGTAGGTGCCATGAGGCAGGCTTGGAAGCCGTTGTCCAAGGCCAGGAGCATCACCATCAGGGCGACGATGGTCTTGCCGCTACCTACATCACCTTGCAGAAGGCGGTTCATCTGGTGCCCTGAGCCTAAATCTTTTCGTATTTCCTTGATGACACGCTTCTGGGCGTTAGTCAGCGGGAAAGGCAGGTGGTCTTTATAAAAACTATTGAAATAGTCGCCCACCACACTGAAAACATGACCTTTGATGGCTTGCTCGCGGTGCATTTTGTTGCGCAGCAGCTTCAGTTGGAAGAAAAAATGCTCCTCATATTTCAGTCGGCGTGTGGCCTGTTGAATTTCGATGTTGCTAGAAGGCAAGTGGATTTGATAGTAGGCGTAACGGCGCGGAATCAGTTGCTCTTGCTCGATAAGGGCTTTCGGCAGCGTTTCGGGGATGTATTCATAGACCTGTTGCAAAATGAGTTTCTGCATCTTGGCGATGGCACGAGTGCCGAGACCGTGGTCCTTCATCTTCTCGGTGGTGTTGTAGACGCCTTGCAAACCCTCGCCGATGAGCGGGTCCTTGGGGTCGTACTCCTCGATTTCGGGGTGAACAAAGTTGAAGTTGTGGTTGAACTCGCTGGCCTTGCCGAACAACACATACTTCACACCCGGCTTGAAGCGGTCCTTGATCCATTTCAGCCCACGGAACCACACCACTTCGATACTGCCCGTCTCGTCGTTGAAGAGACCCGTGGCGCGTGTCGCTCTTGGTGCCCCAATGAGTTTGATATTGGAGATGGTGCCGACAAGTTGGTAATACACCGTGTCGTCGTTGATGTAAGCCACCTTTTGGATTTGGCTGCGGTCGATGTAACGGAACGGAAACTGATTGAGCATGTCCTGATAGGTGACCACGCCCAACTCCTTCTTCAGGACTTCGGCCTTCTTCGGTCCGACGCCCTTCAGATAAGCAATATTCGTTTGCAGGAGGTTCTGTTCCATGCGACAAAGATAGTGATTTTTTCTATTTTTGCAGCCATGAAAACGCCTTTCGTTGACATACATACTCACATTGCAAGAGCCAACGATAATCTAATCCAAATTGTTAATTTGGACTTGAACCACCCCTGCTCTGATCAAGGCTACTATAGTTACGGCATCCATCCATGGGCATTGGATAAGGCTGATTTTCAGATGGATGAATCCTTGAATAAACTGAGAGAGAACTTGCAACAGCCAAAAGTCGTAGCCCTCGGTGAAGCAGGTTTGGACAAGATGCACAAGGCGAGTTTTGAAAAACAGATTGAACTTTTCGAGCGACAAATCGAACTTTCGGAAACCTTGAAAAAACCTATGATTCTGCACGATGTGAGGAGTCATAACGAAATCATCGCCTTGCGGAAGAAACACAAAGCCAAACAACCTTGGATTTTGCATGGTTTCAGCGGGACGGAGCAAGATGTAAAGCAACTCATCGGGCAGGGGTTTTATCTTTCTGTGGGCGAAAACCTGCTTCATCCCGAAAGAAAAATTCATAAATCATTCAAATTCATCGATTTGGATTATCTCTTCCTTGAAACCGACATGGCGGAAATCGAGATTGAAAAGGTCTATGAAGCAGCGGCAAAGATATTGGAAATGGACTTGCCGACTTTGCAAATGAGAATCTTTGCTAATTTTGCACGCATAATTCATTAATCACAAAACACTCAAAACATGCAAAACCTCAAAGAGAAGCAGGAGCGGCGCGCAACCGCGTCGCCGCTGGAAAGCAGGCCAGTTGGCTGCTTTCCCACCATGAAAAAAGTTTTGGCGGTTTTGTAGGTTTTGTGACAAAAAAGCCAACCATGTCCTAAAGTCCCACTGTCAGCACAACAATTAAACACTTCAACAATCAACACTTCAACATGATAAAAATCCTCTTCATCTGTCACGGCAACATCTGCCGCAGTCCCATGGCCGAGTTTGTGATGAAACACCTCGTCGAAGAAGCGGGCTTGAGCGAGCAGTTTGAAATTGCCTCGGCAGCCACTTCGACCGAAGAAATCGGCAACCCCGTCTATCCTCCAGCGAAGCGTAAATTAGCCGAACATGGCATCGGTTGCGAGGGCAAAAGGGCGAGAGTTATTACCAGGGACCTATACAATTATTATGACTATATCGTGGCCATGGACCATGAAAACCTACTTGGCCTAAAATGGTTATTCGGCAAAGATACCAACCACAAAATCAGCCTGTTGATGGACTACACCCATCGTCCCAGCGATGTAGCCGACCCTTGGTACACAGGTGATTTTGAAGCCACTTGGGTGGATGTTTTGGAGGGATGCAAGGGGCTTTTATCCTATCTGAAGAAGTAATAAAACTGCATCAGTTTTCCTGACTTTTGAGAATTTTGCGAATGAGATTTGAGAATTTTGTAATACACTTTTGAGAATTTTGTAATGAAGAATTGAGAATTTTGTTAAATTTATTCGTTGAACACCAAGCAATTAGAAAATTCTTTGCGCAAAACAGTTGTTTCAGCCCATGCAAGCTTTCGTCGTCGGTAGCGAGGGCATCCCCGTGGAAGACTTCTTGACTGGAGACTTGGAGCGATTGCTGTAAGCAGTGCCAGTCGTCATACTGTCTTTTTCCATCCACTTCATCCATTTCCATCTCAAATTATCCATTTTGGATACAGTTTCTGCATCCGATTTGGATTATTAAAATATTGATTATCAAATAATTAATTTGTTTGTATTGGAAATGTTTGTATTTTTGCTGCGATAAATAATTAAAACACTACAAACATGGAAGAACAAAACAACAACGAACAGCAAGAGGAAGCTAAAAGAGGATTTAGCAAATACCTCCTTTATCTCGTAGCTATAGCATTTATAGCTTTCCATATCTTTAAATCATGCGGAAATGATGAATCTGAATATGAGGAAGAAACCTCCTATGAAAGTAGCGCCACAACCTCCGAAGACTATTCATGGATTGTGGGAACATGGGCCTGTGATATGGGAGCCTATGGAACCGTAGTCTTGAAATTTGACGGAAACGGAACCTCAGGAGATTGTACCGAAGTACAATATGGATCTTATAAATATGGAACCTATCGTGTTGTTGACAACGAATTGCGTTATAAACTGAACGGTGAAAGTGTGACAACCACCATCGAAATCCAATCAGGCCACAGGTTGCATGCTGGAGAAGGATATTATTATCATAAGAGATAAAAACACTAAATAAGAACATTATTTTACAAATTTATCAATCAATTAAATAACAAGTAATATGAAAACGCAAGTAAAAAACACTTTGAGCCTTGGACTCATTACGAAATGGTTGGCAGTAGTAGCCATTATAACAATTCTATCCAGTTGCGGCGGTGGAGGCAATGTCTCTTCGTTGTACGGAACATACGAGGGAAAAGATGATTATGGGAATACCATTAGTATCACCCTTTTACCCCAAAGTGATAATGAATGGAGAAAATATGGCGAAGACCATAGTAGCAATTTGGTTTTCAAAGATTCAAAGGGAAGAACCCAATTCACGGATTTCCAATCCATCAAATGGACTTGGGATTTTGACCAAGGATATGTTCAGACTTATTATTTGGGCAATGAGCGCACTATTATTGATTTCAAACACAAGAAGTTTTATCATAGATACGGTGAGTTTATTGATGGGAGAAACGGTATACCTTATACGTTCAAAAAATAATGGAAATGAAAAAACTATTATTCGCAGTAATGCTCATGTTTGGTTTGAGCATGGTAGTCGCATCGTGTGGAGGAGGAAACTCTCGTTCCAATGAAAATAGTTCTTCTCGTTCAGAACAATCTGAAGAAGATCCCTACGATTTGTATTCAGATTGGAGTGAATGCATTGATATAAGAATTGAGCCTGGTAGTGCTATTGGTCAAGATGTAATAATCAAAAACATATGTAAGCATACAATCAACACAGCTGTTGTTACCGTTTATTGCGATGGCCGTTCACAAGACTTAAATTATTACAATGTGAAACCAGGGGCAATTGAGAGAAAAACCGTTAGTGTTATGTCGGATGCTGATTTGGAGGTAATTGATATTCAAATTATTTTTTGATGACATAATACTGAATTACAAAAAAACAACCACAAATTAAATTATAGAAAATGAAAAAGTTAATTTACGCAGCAGTGCTCCTGCTTGGTTTGAGCATCCCTACCATCTCATGCAATGGAGGTGATAATCAGAATAACAAAAGCAATGTGGTGAATAATGAAGAAGCATCCCCTTCAAAGACAGGCATCGTAATCTCAAAAGAGAATTGTGAATCAGTATTGAGAAGATTATATAATGAGTATGTGTTTGGAGGCCGCATCGATCAATTTGGTCAAGTAGTAGACGAATTGTTCACAAAAAACGGAAAGAAAAAACTGATAAATGAATATGAAAATGAATTTGAAGATGAATGTGAGACTGAATGTTACGCGATATGGGCATTAAGAACCAGTGCACAAGATTCAAAAGATGATAATGAAGAAAGCAAGATTAATGACATCTTGCCTTTGGTTGGTAATGCGTATGAAGCACATTATATAGATATGGGGTGGAAAGGAACGACTTTGTTCTTATTCGCTTCGGAAAACGGGAAAGTAAAAATCGATGATTTTGTCAGAGGAGAAGATGAAGTGGCTGAAGAAAATGGTGTGAGTGTCGACAAAATGGATATAGTGGTTGACAATCAAGGCGAAATAGAAGGCACCTTTATCTTCAAAGATGGGAACAATTACATTGTAAATATGGAAGATTACGTTGAAGTGCCAACTGCCGGCCATCGCATAGTAACCTATAGCGCAGAAAATGGCCAAGGCGTGATATATACATTTCTTTCCAAAGTCAATGTAAGGAAAGCTCCCACAACAAGCAGTGCTGTTGTTGCCCAGATGCCTACCTGCGAAGAAGGCATGTTGCCAGAAACATTTCCTTGTCTTGGAAAAGAAGATGATTGGTATAAAATCAGCATTGATGGTAAAGTCGGATATGTGAGAAATGATTTGGTAAAATGGGATTTTATGGATAGGTTTTGATCATTTGTTTTTGATTTAGAGAACAATAAATTCGTAATTACAGAAAAATGAAAAAGAATAGAATCATAATCCTTATGGCATTGTTTTTTGCTGATATACTCTCTTTATCAGCACAAGAATGGATCCAAGGCCAAAACATTCCATCGGACATTTCCATAACATCCCTACAAGAATACGAGGGTAAAATAATTGCTTTTGGACAAAAACAGTGGAGAGAAGGCCAGCAATTCTTCTCAGAACCAAAGTCTTTTGTTTCAACTGACAATGGTTCAACATGGAACGAATATATCAACATTAGTAATGGCAACTCCACGGCAAACACCTTGTTTTTCTCGAATGGCCGAATCCTAACCTCTGGCAGAAAAGGAGATGCCCAATTGGACTGGATTGGCGCTGTTTGCTATAGCGATGATAATGGAAAGACATGGAAAGAAGTTGAAACCATACCCCAAGATATTTCTATCACAAAAATCCAAAAATGGGAAGGACAACTCATAGCCTTTGGTCTAAAACAATGGCGCGAGGGATTCCAGTTTTTCTCTGAACCCAAATCGTTTGTCTCAGAAGACAACGGCTCGACATGGAAGCCTTTTGTTACAATAACCACAAAGCTTTCAACAACCAATTCTTTGATGATATCAAGGAATAGAATTATCGCCTCAGGCCGAGAGGGAGAGACCCAATTGGACTGGTTTGGTGCCATTTATTATTCGGATGACAATGGTGCCACCTGGTCGAAAGCCAATGGACTACCTTCTGACATTGCCGTTTCAGAAATAGTGTCAAACAATGATTATCTTGTAGCAGCAGGGCAGCGTCAATGGAGAGAAGGGATGCAATTCCTTTCAGAAGCCAAGTTGTATCGTTCCTTTGACAACGGGACAACATGGAAAGAGTTTATACCTGTCACCAACGAGATATCCACAGCGATTCCTCTGTTGATTACGAACGATAGAATAATCACAGCAGGCCGATTAGGACAAGCACAATTGGATTGGATGGGTGCTTTGTTTTATATCGACAAATAATGCCGATTTGCTATGAAAAAAACTATTTATGCAGTAATGCTCCTTCTTGGTTTGAGCATGATGGCTTCTTGTGGAGAAAAAAACAAGTCCTTCGTAGACTTAGGGGCTTCTTCGGACGATTTCTTAAATGAAAGGGCAAAGTCGTCCTCACACAATATGGACAGAGCCTTCTCGAAAGAGATTGACAAAAACGGCTATGTTTATTTCTCCACACAGTACGAATACGATAAGAAGTTACAGTATTATATGGTTTTTTACCCCTTTGTGTACAGCAAAGATGGTTTGGATGGCATTATGTATCTAGTGTACTATGGTGACAACTGGAATAATAGTATAAAACTATCCCAAGTAACGTATTATGCTGATTATAAGGTTGTCGGCGATTACATGCGCTTAACCAACATCGTTCAACGCGGAAAAAACACGACATGTCCTAACCCCGTCATATATAAAATTGACAAATCGGATGGCAAACTTAGGCTGAACGGTCGTTTCATACGCCAGACATCCAAGTCAGTAAGCATCGAGGAAACAGAACCTCTCCCAAAGACTATCATCGATTTGATTGGAGGCGACGACCTCAACTTGCACACTTTTTAAAATTACAAATCAATTTTTAGAAAATGAAAAAGTTAATCTACGCAGCAATGCTCCTATTTGGTTTGAGCATGATGGCTTCTTGCGGTGGCAACAAGCAAGAGAATAATGAAACAAAAAACACCGAAACATCGGTGCAACAAGAATCTTCGACAAAGGAAGAAAAAACTGAACCTGTCGACTCCCGCCCCCGTGTGTATGCCAATGCCTTCGACGGTTTTGTAAATATTCGTGAGAAACCTGAGGCCAAAGCCTCAATTGTTGGCACATTCAAAAACGGTCCTGAAGGTGCAGTCTTATTAGACTCAGATGGTGAATGGACTAAGATTGATTGCAATGGCATTGTGGGATATGTGCTTTCAAAATTTATTCAGGATACGCCGACCGAAGCTATTGACGAGGGTATAACTATGGATTGGTTGGAAGGTTGGTGGAAATACAATGAATTTGAAAGCATTCTAATATTTGACAATGGAGGATTTATGGAATACAATTGTGGGTTTAATGAAGGCAGCTATACAAGCAAAGGCTCGTTTAAACTGCAAGGGTCTTCTTTGGTATTGAATATCGATGTTGACTTTGTAAGATGGCCAGAAGAGCCAGACCCAAAAACTAAAACACTTACCCTTGACCCGAATAAGAAGACGATTGTTGGATACAAGAAAGAACCGTTAAAAACCAAAGAATTGCGAGAATACCTCATTGAAGAATATGGAGATGAATACATGTCGTATGATGGTTTTTATCTGACAAAAAAGGAATTTAACGAATTAAAAAAGCATGTTTTCGACAAATACACAGGCTATTAAACATTTTATCAGAAACTAACGTAACATCGGAATTTGACAACTTTTTAATAACTCATTATGAAAACATTCAACAAAATCATTATCGCAATGGCTCTTTTGACGAACTTTATATCCTGCTCTTATGGACAAATGAAGTATAAAGAACCCGTGATCATTTCCACATCCGTTTTGGAAAAGTATGATGACAATACGCCTAGAGAAGTCATGGTTACCTTTCAAAATAATACCAAAATGTGGTTTAAAGTTTTTGAGCATTCTAAACTTAGTGTATTATCTCCATACGAAGGTAGGTATTCTGGGGATGTGACTATTCCAAGTAAAGTAAAGATCAATGGAAAAGACTATCCTGTCACTTCCATTGCATCAGAATCATTTGATGGTGAAGAAATCACATCCGTGTCCATCCCTAATTCGGTGACCCGCATTGGTCGGTCTGCATTTGAGCATTGTGAAAAACTAACCTCGATAACCATTCCTGGCAGTGTCAAAAATATTGAACAGATGGCTTTTTCTTATTGTCATCAATTGACTTCGGTCTGTTTTATGGAAGGTGTAGAATATATCGGTTTGTGCATGTTTGAGGGGTGCACTAGTTTAACTTCAGTGAGTATCCCTCAAAGTATAATCACTATTGGAGGAAGAGCATTTGAGGGATGCACCAGCTTGACTACTATAGGTATTCCCAAGGGGGTGACTGGAATAGGAGGGGAGTCTTTCAAGGATTGCACAGGACTGACTTCGATAAACATTCCTCAAAGCGTAGAAATCATTGATCCTTATGCGTTTGATAATTGCAGTAACTTGACCTCAATCACGATTCCTCAAAGTATAAAACTCATAGGAGGTGATGCATTTCGTGGGACTAAATGGTATAACAGTCAACCTGATGGATTGATAGTTTTAGGTCCAGTGGCTTACGAATACAAAGGTGAGGCCCCAGAAGGGACTTCGGTCATTATTCCAAATTCTGTAACCACTATTAGAGACATGGCTTTCGCCAATAAAAAGGGCATTTCTTCAATAGAAATCCCAAAATCTGTAACTAACTTCGGTTATCATGCTTTTGAAGGCACAGCGTGGCTTGAGAATCAACCAGACGGATTGGTTAGGATAGGTAATGCCATTTATACATACAAGGGCAATATACCCAATGGAGCTATTAGTATCCCTGACGGTGTGACCCACATCTGTGATTATGCCTTTAACCAACGTCACTATGATTTGGCATCGGTGTCTCTTCCAAATAGTGTGACCAGCATTGGTCCAAGTGCTTTCAGAGATTGCAATAATTTAGTTTCTATAAGTATTCCAAATAGCGTAACCAGAATTGGTTCCCAAGCTTTCCGTGGATGCGGCAGTCTAACTTCAATAAATATCCCCAATGGGGTAACTCGTATAGAAGGAGGCTCGTTTTACGATTGTAAAAAACTTGCCGAAGTAACAATTCCAAACAGCGTGACCAGCATAGAAGACAATGCTTTTGAAGGCTGTGATCGTCTTACCACAATAACCATTCCTAGCAGTGTAAAGAACATTGGAAACTATGCTTTTGGTTATTGTGACAACCTCTCTTTTGTAACCATCCAAAATCCAAATTTAAAATTCAACATTGAAGACGTTTTTGCTGAATGCGATTTGTTACGATACTCCAAAATTGAATCCGACAACGGAGCTCAAGTTCTCAAATGGTGGGTGTTTGGAAAATGGCAATGGGACGGAAACAATGTGATTGAAATCAAACCAAACGAGTTTGTTTATTCGGTCAATGGGAAAGTTGTTGACAAAGGGCCGCTTGATATTAAAGGTAGCTATATTTATCCACACGGGGAAAATGGCGTTTTTCAAATTAACGAACTTAGAATATATGAAAATGAACGAAGCATTTTCTGCTACAAAGACTATGACCAAATTGAACTGAAAAAGGTGGATAAGTAAGTCTATTATCTATTGAAAAGGTGCAAAATATTGATTGTCATGAAAAATCTGAATGTCAAACTTATAATCAATTGTTCTATGAAAAAGATTTTGTATGCAGTAATGCTCCTGCTTGGTTTGAGCATACCCGCCATTTCTTGCTATGGCCAATCTCAACTTCCCAGCTGGGTTATAGGAAAATGGGAATACGACAAAAACGAGGTTATTGAACTTACTCCAACAGGATTCATTTTTACGGTTAATGGAAAAGTGGTTGACGAAGGTTCGATTGATGTTAGTAATAGTTTTATATATCCCGAAGGGAAAAATGGTGTTTTCCAAGATGGGCTTGTCATGATGCAAGAAAAGCTTTACATTGAAGGCGGTGACAATGGGCCTCTGAAAAAACTTTCTGGAAAATCGAACAACAATGCTATTGGACTGAAAAAAGAGTATGAATGGATACTTGGAGAGTGGAAAGGCGTTGAATGGAAAGGTGATTTGGCCATCATTTCAAGAGACGGGATTATCTTTAACAATGCAGTTCAATCCGCTTTGTTGGACGAGATGGAACCAGACAGGTCGGAACTGACTAAGCAAACCTATGAGATTAAGACAACAAAATATGATTTTGACAACAAAAACTATGTCAGTATCGTAGTAAATGGCAACGCTGAATACTACCTTGACCTCAAAGCAAAAGTTATTTTCTATTTTTATGACTTCGATCAAAAAATCATACTGAAAAAAGTAAGTAAATAACTCTTTTTGAGAAAAACGGTTCAGACCGTCAACTTTCCCGTCAGAACCCGGCGAAATCCCGAAAAAAAGACAGATTTCGCTGGGTTTTGACATAAAAACTATCCTTTTTATCGGCTACCGACACAAAACCTATATCCATTTTGGATATTTTCCGTATTTTTGAAGCCTAAATCTTAAAAGTCAAAAAACGGAAAAGAGATAACCAATTGAAATACTAACTGAGCTTTTGCTCTTGTTCTTTTCGCCGTAAATCTGGAAACTTTATGTCAGAAGGGAACTTAAGAGCGAGAGTTCATGCTTTCTAGCGTGAACTTATCGTTTCTTTAGGTCTGACAGGGCTTTTCCAGAGCCTACGGCGAACTACGGCAACGTAAGTACACGCTTTTTCATTGCCCATAGGGGAAAGAGCCAAAGCCAAGCAACAAGCAGGCAATGGAACACAGCTGCAACATCCACATCGGACAACTTATCCGTGAGCAACTCAGAGCCGACCAGCGCAGCGCAAGTTGGCTGGCACGGGAGATTGGCTGCTCACGCAACCATCTTTACAAGGTGTTCCGCAAGCCTTCATTGGATGGCGATCTGCTGCTCTGCATCTCCTTGGCCATGAATTTCAACTTCTTCCAATACTATACGGCAGCTTTTTACGAAGGAATGAAGGAGAGGCTGGGGGAGACAAAACAATGACTATTTCTTATCCCTCACTAATCGCACACTTCTTGCCATACTTTTCGGTATTACGGCCTCGTGATCGAAAAAAGAATTGCAAAAATAGATACCCTTAGCCCATACGGGATCATGGTGGGTTGACGACCAGTAGAAACCGTATTTGCCAATCAATCCCACAACGCCTGCGTCACGAATTCCTGCCGCTGGCAAGAACACCGCTCCGTACGCCTCAACCTTCTCCTTCCAAAAAGGCTGAGGAATGATGTTGCTCAAATAGTTGACATCGTCATTATTGACATCATTCAGTTGAAAAACGTTGTCGTCCCAATCATCGGGAAGGAGCAGCAGACCATTCACCCCCTCTACATTGGCTTTAACAAAGCGTATGCCCGAAGCGGTGGTACGCTTATCCAAAAGATACAGCCACTCGTCCATGGTCAATGTACGCCATAGGTTTTCTTCATTACCACCATTGCTGATAGCATTGTAGCCCCAATCGGCTTGTCCGTCGTGGTCACAAAGGTCGCAGGTATCAATGCCGTAGGCACTATATTGGCTAGTGGTAGTACCGCCCTGCCAATCCTCTGCTTTATCGCTCCAAGGCTGGTAACAGACGGAGCCATGTGGACGTCCGTTCGAACTCCAGCCAAACAAATCAAACCAGCCTCGATGGTTCGCCCCATGATTTCCATTGGCATTGTCGCCGCCGATGTATTCATATTGGTTTTCTGCAAAGCGCCATGTGTTGGTGTATGGCTTGTATTGCAAATTGCCCTTTGCAAAATACACCTGGTCGCCCGCTTCATTGATGGTGAACAAACCACTGATAGCCCCTTCAGGTGCAGCAGGGCGAGGCGGCAAGGACCCTTCCCTGTTGACTACTAACCAAACGATGGCTCCAATTAACAACACGACGGCTATGCCCAATCCAATTCTTGAGCAAGTCAGGATGCGCTCGTTCCTTTTGATGGCGTTTTGCAATTCTCCAATGCTTTGGTAACGATCTTTCGGGTCTGCTTTTAAACAACGTTGCGCCACAGCATCCTTGGCTAAACCAAAATGTTGCAGGATTTTGCCCAAGGCATAAATATCGGTGGCAGGGCTGAACAATTCAGTTTTAGTGGCTTGTTGTTCGGGGGCGCAGTACTCACGGGTAAAACCAAGGTCATGCAGATAACTCTCACTCCAGCCAAAGCCCAAGTCGATGAGCTTTACATGATGTCCTTTGTTGGTGATGAGAATGTTTGTAGGCTTGAGGTCAAGATGCAGCATCTTCTTGTCGTGGAGGTAGGCCAAGGCTGAAAATAACTCATCGCAAAACTGTTTCTTGTGTCTTTTTTCCTTGAAATAGTCGGGATGCTTGGCCACAAAAGCCTCTAGGCTGTCACCATCGATATAGTCCATACGAATATAAGGGCCTTGTTCGTCTTCGTCGTAGGCAAAGTAACGCACAATATTGGGATGTTCCAACTCTATGCCAAGCTCAAACTCTTTGCGAAACAAGCTCATGTAGGCTTCCGAAGTGCGCATGTCCTTCTTGGGCCGTTTGATGCAATACACGCGGTTGTCTTTGACGAGGCGATAGCAATCGCAGGTGCCGCCACTATCAAAAAGTACCTCCTCCTGTTCGTGCTGTGCAGGGGTGATGAAATCAGAATTGCTCATGCTGACGCCTCCTTGATGAATAGTTCGGTCAACCCGTTCTGCCGTCCCGCCACATAACCTAATTCGTTGCCAGCGGCATCGCGCACAATCTCACCATTACGAACGACTTGGAACACCTGTAGGGGATATTCCAAACGGAAATTGAAGATAGTCACCTCGTCGTTGACTTGAAGCTTGCCGTTCAGACTTTGTGTCACGCGGAAGGAGTTTTCACCAATGCACAGCAAAACAAGGTGCCGGTTGGGTAGCCACGAGGCTTCCACCGATGTCCCTTCACGAATCTCGTCGGCGAAAAAAGCTTTTTCCATCCAATCGCTCTCCACAGGCTGAGTGCCTGTCAAGACTTCCCATGAAGACGAACCAAGATAATGCGCCAATGCATCAAGGGTGGCTTTACGGGGCGCAATAGGTGACTTGGCGTAACCCATCAGCCGTTTCAGGGTATTCACGCCCAGACGGTCGCTAGCTGGAAACGATTCCGAAAGCACTTCAAAGTCCTTGGCGTTATTGAAGTCGAGCCCCGATTTTTTCTTGATCTTTTCAATGATGGGTAAGGATAACATAATTCCAATTATTTTGTGCAAAAATAAGCATTTAGTCAATTTGAAAATCAAAAGAAAAAGCAAATGGATGAAATGGACGAAACTACACCTAATCTAATCATGTACTTTTGTTTCACTCAATCAAAAATAAGCAATGAAAAAGCCATCGAGCGACATCCACATCGGCCTCCTTATTCAAACTCAACTAAAGGCCGACCAACGCAGCGCAAGTTGGCTGGCACGCGAGATTGGCTGCTCGCGCAACCATCTTTATAAGGTGTTCCGCAAGCCTTCGTTGGATGGCGAACTGCTGCTTTGCATCTCTTTGGCCATGAATTTCAACTTTTTCCAATATTATACTGCGGCTTTTCTTGAAAACATGAAGGCACGGATGGGAGAAGAATAAAAGCCTTATTTACGGAATGGTTCCATCACCCGCTCAAAAATCCCATTCATATAAGCCAACGCCATGCCGTAGTTGCTAATCGGGATGCCCTGGTTGACAAACAGGTTGGTGCGGTTGAGCAGTTGCTTGCGTGTGCTCATACAGCCACCGCATTGGATGGCCATGGCGTATTTTTCGGGATGCTCGATGGGCGACAGGCCCGCCACATATTCAAAATGAATGTCTTTCCCTGTGTATTTCAGGATCATGCGGGGCAGCTTCACGCGGCCGATGTCCACACAGGTGCTATGATGGGTGCACGACTCTAGCAGCAATACCGTGTCGCCGTCTTTCAGTTGTGAGAGATGCGGCGTCCCTTTCACGTAGTTGTCGAAGTCGCCACGCAAACGCGCCATGACGATGCTGAAGCTGGTCAAAGGAATGTCGGCAGGGACAATTTTACTTACAAAACCAAACACTTGGCTGTCGGTGACAATCAAAGCGGGCTTGGGCATGGTGTCGAGATATTGCTGCAAGTGCGTCTCTTTCAGCACCACACAGATGCATTCGTTGTCGAGCACATCGCGGATGGCCATCACTTGCGGCAGAATCAACCGGCCTTCGGGGGCTTCCGAGTCGACCGGGCATACCAAAACCACCACCTCGTTCGGCTGAATGATGCCACCCAACAGCGACACCTTTTGATAGGCGCTCTCAGGAATGGCTTTTTTCAAGGCTTCGACCAACGGAGCGATGTCGTCATTTCTTGACACGCTGAAATCCAACACGGTAGCGCCCGTTTGCTGCTCCATCACCGCCTTCACGACGGCAAGCAGCGGCTCTTCGTCGGCCTTGTTGTGGACGATGAAAAACGGCACCGCCAATTCTTTCATTCGGGCAATCAGCTGCTTCTCAGGCTCGGCGAAGTTGTTTCCCGTGACGACGAGGATGGCGCAATCAATTTCTTCCAGCACCTTCATCGTCTTCTCCACTCGCTGCTGTCCCAACGCGCCCACATCATCGGTGCCGGCCGTATCGATGAGCACACAAGGCCCAATGCCGAAAATCTCCATGCTTTTCTTGACCGGGTCGGTGGTGGTACCCGCCGTGTCGCTCACGATGGCGATGTTTTGTCCCGTCAATAGGTTGATGAGGCTGCTTTTGCCGCAATTTCTGCGACCGAAAATGCCGATATGAGGCTTCAAATCCTTTGCCATTTACCTTTGTTTTTCAATTTTGACGCAAAAATAATAAAAAGTAGTCGAAAAATAGGAAAAACTTAATATATTGATTATAAATAATATATCCGACAGCAAACGACAACAAACGACTACAGTCGACTACAAACGTTTAATCAACGGCTTAGTCTTGACAAGTGTTGTTACTTTGCATCGTCAAACCGATTGATAGGGCATAGTTCGACAAGCTCACTAACCAACTTGCCAAGAGGGCGACACGACAAATCAAACTTATACATTAATTACTAAACACACACAACCATGAGTACAATGAGAAATTCGGTCATGCTGATTGGCCGCCCGGGTGCAGAACCTGAAACGAGAACCTTCAACGACAACCGCGTCGTCACGCGCTTCAACCTCGCCGTGAACGAGACGCGTCGCAACGCCAACCACGAACAGGTGAAAGACACGCAGTGGTTCACCGTGGTGGCATGGGACAAGACGGCAGAGCGCGTCGCACTGGCCGTGAAGAAAGGCAAGCGTATCGCCATCGACGGCGCCTTGCGCAACAACGAATGGACCGACAAGAACGGCCAACGCCACACGTCGACCGAGATCCACCTGAACAACTTCATCCTCCTCGATTGGGGCAAAGAGCAAAACAACTAATCAACCTATTAATAACACTTAAACACACAAAACTATGAGTACAATGAGAAATTCGGTCATACTGATTGGCCGCCCGGGTGCAAAACCTGAAATCAAGACCTTCAACAACAACAAGAAAGCCCGTTTCAGCCTTGCCGTAACGGAAAACAAGAAGAACGCCAACGGAGAATGGGTCAACGACACCCAGTGGTTCCCCATCATCGCCTGGGGTGCTGTCGCCGACCGCGTCGAGAAGAACGTGAAGAAAGGCAAGCGGATTGCCATCGACGGCAGCCTCAAAAACAACGAATGGACCGACGACAAAGGACAGCGCCATTCCGTCACCGAGGTCTGGGTGAACGACTTGTTCCTGATTGATTTTGAAAAGGAATGATTCTTTTCAATGAATGCGAAAAAGGGGCGACCGACGGTCGCCCCTTTTTGTTTATCCAGTCACCATGAAAACGCGTGGGTCTTTCCACTTGGAATGGCGTAGCATCTCATTGGTGAAGTGCGTGCGGCTGCCCACCTGATCCAGCAGCTCCTTTGCCTTATCGAACTGACGCAGCTCACGATAGATCTCGGGCAACTCAAGGTCGATTTGTTCCTCAGGATGTTTCTCGAGCAAAGCCAACAGGCGTTGTAGGTTGTCGGTGAAGTCCTTGTGGTTTTTGAGGAACAGCTTCTCCCCTTCCAAAATCATCTTTCTGTTGCAATGCCACACGCCGAAGCTCATGAAGCCGTTGAGCAGATACTTCAACCTCACATGCTGGTGGTTGCGGTGCAGGTCGTTGTAGGCCCACCACAAGAAACGACGCAGATAGATTTCCTTCTTCGGCTCGTAGTGGCTCTTCTTCAGGAAGGTCTTGTAATGGTTGACCAAAGCCATCTTCCCCTTGTTGTCGGAGAAACTGATGCCAAAGAAACGCCAGGTGTTCCACGAATAGACGTCTGCATCAGGTTTTTCGTAGGTGATAAACGGCTCAACAGGATTCTCCACCCAGAAAATATGGCCGCACGATGGGCACATAATCATCTTCTGTGGTGTGGTGATGAGGTTGTCGTTCAGCACCTTGCCGTCCGAATACAAGATAGCCTCGTTGACCAGCTCGGCCTTCAGGTTGCGACCTTCGAGCCAGGCTTGGCAATGCGGACATTGGAAATAAAACGAGTCGTATTTCAGCATTTTGTTCTTGTATTACGGGCCTCAAAAGTAGAAAAAAAACTTCATTCCGTGAAAACGGAATTATTTTCTGCCAAAATCTGCGGGAATTTCACCCCATATTTCCGTCTTCCACTTCAAAACCGGCACCTCGATGGCATTTTCGTTGAGCCATTTCTCAGCACGGGCGATGAGCTCAAAGAGGTATTCGTTTTTGGCGTTAGGCTGCAGCTTGGTCTTGCATTTCTTCTGCCTGACCCAAAGCTGCGCGTTGACCGAGTCGCTATAGATGGGATATTGAACCTTTTTCTGCTTCATCCATGCCAAGGCATGCACGATGGCAAGAAACTCACCGATGTTGTTCGTGCCGTTCTCAAAGACAGGACTCTTGAACAGCTGCACCGTCGTGGCTGGCTGTGTGCCGAAATCCACGAACAGACCTTGATACTCCATCTTGCCAGGGTTGCCCGAGCAGGCGGCATCCACGGCGACGGCAGGGCTGACAGGCTGTTCCTTTGCCTTCAGGAGGTCGACAACGGGCGCACTTACTTCCTTGCCCCAATAGTTATCAGGGCCTTCCTTGAAAGCGATTTCGGCGCTTGTACGGTCAGGGAAGCCCTTGTATTTGGCACCTTTCACACCTTCGATTTCCTTCTTGCAATCCTCCCAGCGGTCGTAAATGCCAGGATGGCTACCTTGCCAGACAACGTAAAACTTGTTTTTTGACATGGGCGCAAAAGTAAATATTTTTGTTTTTACCACAATGCCATACAACTAGAAATGAAAAAAAAGTATTTTTGCAGCCTTAAAAACCAAATAGTGTTTGCAAAAACCTAAACAATGAAAGCTTTACGTTACTTCTCACTCCTACTCTTTGCCGTTCTATTCGGCAACATCCAGGCACAGAGCCAGCAATCTTTGGCCGACCTCATGCAACAGAGAGGCGAGTATTATTTTAACCTCAACGTGCAAGAACCTTCCGAAATCCAGACCATCAACGCCATCTGTTCCGTCGATGCCACCGACGGCAGCACCGTCGTCTGCTATGCCAACCCTACGCAATACGATAACCTGTTGGCTGCTGGCTATCAGCCTCAACTGATGACGCCGCCGTCACTGCGCAATGAAGCCAAGATGTACGACCCGCAACGCGGCATGTACGACTGGGACAGCTATCTGACCTACACGCAATATGTCAGCATGATGGAAGGCTTCCCCGCAACGGCAGTCAGCGGCAGGACCTGCACCCTGCTTGACTTGGGCACGCTTTCGACCAGCAACCACCGCAAGATTTTAGGCGTTCGCATCAATAACGGGCAACCCGATGGCAAGCCGAGGTTCCTTTACACCTCTACCATGCACGGCGATGAGGTGACGGGCATGATACTGATGCTCCGCCTCATCGAAGAGTTGTGTACCAGCACCGATGCGCGCATCGTCGATCTCATCAACAGCCTCGACATCTTCATCTTCCCCTGCACCAACCCTGATGGCACCTACTACGGCGGCAACAACACCGTCACCGGTGCCCGACGTGCCAACGGCAACAACATCGACCTTAACCGTCACTTCCCCGACTTCGACGACGGGCCGCATCCCGACGGAGCATCTTACTATCAAGATGAAGCCCAGTGGATGATGGACCTTGCCCAGCAATATCTGTTTACCATGGGTGCCAACTACCACGGCGGTGCCGAAGTGGTCAACTATCCTTGGGACACCTACCAGCCCGTGCATCCCGACGATGCCTGGTGGCGCCTCGTCAGCACGGAATACGTCACCAACGCCCGTGCGGTTCATTCCTCATATATGACCGACACCTACAGCAGCGGCATCACTAATGGATATGCCTGGTACACCATCAACGGCAGTCGTCAGGACTATATGAACTACTACGGCCAATGCCGCGAGCTCACCTTGGAATGTTCCTCTTCGAAGACCCCCAGTGCCTCGCAGCTGCCCAACTTCTGGAACTATAACCACAACAGCATGCTGTCCTTTATGGAGCAATCCTTGAACGGCGTCCACGGCGTGGTGAAAGATGCCAACACCCAGCAACCCATCGAAGGCGTCACCGTCACGGTGCAAAACCACGACGCCCTAGGCTCATGGGTGACCTCACATAACGTCGGCGACTTCCACCGTCCCATCAAAGGCGGCAGCTATTCCTTCAAGTTCACCAAAGCAGGCTACTGCTCCGAGACCGTCAACGTGACGGTGGCAGACAACGCGCGCGTCGACCTCGAAGTGTTCCTTAGCCCCTCCGGCAGCTGTCCCGTTGATTGTTACGTGAGTGCGATGCCTTCCGAAGACGGAAACTACGTGATGGGCTATTGCGATGGTAGCACCCTCACCATGCCCACCAACAACAACGGATCGGCTTCCACCGCCACAGTGAGCATCACACCCAACGAAGATGAGGGTTTTTCCGTGGAAGAGGGTGAAATAGAGAACCAGTTCGTCCTGACTTCGACTGGCACATCCGGGCAATACTACATCTCCTATAATGGCTACTACCTCACAAGAAGCAATAGCGGTTGGGGAGGCGGCAACAAGGCCATCACATGGAGCGCCAACCAAAGCAGCAACAACCGCTGGACCATCAGCGAAAGCGGCATAAGCCAAACTGCGTCGAGCAGTTGGGGAGGTAGCACCACTTATTATCTGTTCTTTAACGGAGGCTCTTTCTACACAGGTACCAGCAATAACAACAACATCACCTTCTACCAAGAAGGCGACTGCCCAACGGGAGACAGCTATACCATCGTTGTTTCGGCCAACCCAAATGAAGGCGGTACCGTCACCGGCGGCGGCACCTTTGACGAGGGGACTTCATGCACCGTCACCGCAACGGCCAACAACAACTACGCTTTCGAAAACTGGACCGAGAACGGCAGTGTGGTCTCCACCACTGCCAGCTATACCTTCACCGTGAACGCTAACCGCAACCTCATCGCCAATTTCTCCGAGACGTTGTTGCCCACCTTCACCGTTACCGTGGTAGCCAATCCAGCGGAAGGCGGCACCGTCACCGGAGGCGGCACCTACCAGGAAGGAGAGAGCTGCACTGTCTCGGCCTCGACCAACAGCGGTTACACCTTCAACAACTGGACCGAGAACGGCGTCGTGGTATCGTCGAATCCTAGCTACACCTTCAATGTGAACAATAACCACAACCTTGTGGCTAACTTCACCTTCATCCCTCTGCCCATCTACAACGTCAGCGTGTCGGCCAACCCAACAGAAGGCGGCACTGTCACTGGCGGCGGCACCTATGAAGAAGGGCAGTCGTGTACCATCACGGCCACGGCCAACAACGGATACACCTTCAACAACTGGACCGAAAATGGCACCTTGGTATCCACCAATGCCAGCTATTCCTTCACCGTGAATGGTAACCACAATCTCGTGGCCAACTTCACTTTCATCCCCCTGCCCATCTACAACGTCAGCGTGTCGGCCAACCCGAACGAAGGTGGAACTATCACTGGCGGTGGCTCCTATGAAGAAGGACAGCCTTGCACCGTCACGGCCATGGCTAACAACGGCTACACGTTCAACAGCTGGACCGAAAACGGCGTTGTGGTTTCCTCTAACGCCAGCTACACATTTATTGTGAATGGCAACCACAACCTTATCGCCAACTTCAGCATCAACACCTACACCATCAGCGTCTCGGCCAACCCCACTTTTGGTGGCATGGTCACTGGTGGTGGCACCTTCACCTATGGTGAGAGTTGCACCATCACGGCCACAGTCAGCGACGGCTTCTCCTTCATCAACTGGACCGAAGAGGGGAGCTTCGTCTCGTCAAATGCCTCATACACCTTCACCGTGACCGACCATCGTAATTTCGTCGCCCACTTCACCGAAAACCCATTGCCTTTCTACACCATCACCCTGTCGGCCAAGCCAGATAACGGCGGTACCGTTATTGGCGGCGGCTCTTATCAAGAAGGGCAGTCGTGCACGGTGAAAGCCTATCCAGCCACGGGCTTCATGTTTGAAAAATGGACGGAAAACGAAGTACAGGTCTCCACCGAAGCGAACTATACCTTCACCGTAGCTGGCAACCGTGACCTCGTGGCACACTTCAGTGCCTTGACTTTTGCCATCAATGCCACGCTGGAACCTGCCGAAGGCGGAACCATCGTCGGAGCCGGCACCTACGAATACGGCTCACAGGCCTCACTGAATGTCGTACCTAACGAAAACTATGTTTTCCAGAATTGGACCGAAAACGGCATCGTCATTTCTGAGGAACCCACCTACTCCTTCATCGTGACGGGTGTCCGCAACCTCGTCGCCCACCTCACCTTCATCGACGGCATCGGAGAACAACACGCTGTTGCAATCAGCCTCTACCCCAACCCCGTCAACGACAAGCTGACCATCAAGGCCACCGAAGCCATCGAACACCTCGAAGTGTTCAGCATCACCGGCGCCAAGGTGTTAGGAATGACGAGCCATAACGAAACGCTGGAAATCAACACGTCCAACCTGCCCGCCGGCATCTATGTCATCCGCATGACGACGCAGAGCGCCACCGAGGTCAGAAGATTTGTAAAGAAATAACACGTTATACAAAAACAACAAAAACCGACCGTCTATAGATTCCCAAGGGAATGACATAGACGGTCGGTTTTTTTGAATCGAGCCTATTTGATTGGATTAAAATCCCAAAGAAATACTCAATCCTTTTGCCGTATTCACCAGGTCGCTGTCGATGGTGACAAGATTGGGCTTGGAGATAGCTTCCTTGAGTGAGACGGCCACCAAGTCGGGATGATGGTAGGCCACCATCTGACCAAATTGGCCATTAAGCACCATCTCGAAGGCCTTCACGCCAAACTCGGCAGACAGAACGCGGTCGTAGGCAATCGGCACGCCACCACGCTGCAGGTGACCCAAAGTGGTCTCGCGCATGTCGTGGGTGAAGCCCGCCGCCTTCATCTCCTCGATGAAACGGCGACCGATGCCGCCCAGTTTCTTGTTCTCGTAGCCGACCTCAGTGCTGATTTCATACACCTGCTGGCCATCTTTCGGGCGTGCGCCTTCGGAGGCCACCACCACGGCGAAGCCACGGTCGTGGTTGAAACGGCTTTCCAGACGTTCTTTCACGATGTTGATGTCGTAAGGGAACTCCGGTAGCAGGCACACTTCTGCACCACCTGCGATAGCAGAATGCAAGGCAATCCATCCGGCATCGCGACCCATGACTTCAAGGACGAAGACGCGGTTATGCGAGGCGGCCGTGGTAACGAGCTTGTCGACGGCCTCAGTCGCAATCTGCACGGCGGTCTGGAAGCCGAAGGTACATTCTGTAGAGGAGAGGTCGTTGTCGATGGTCTTGGGCACACCGATGATGTTCAGGCCCTTCTCGTAGAGCTTCTGCGAGATGCGCTGCGAGCCATCGCCGCCGATGCTGATGACGGCGTCGATGCCCATGTATTGCAACTTGCGGAGCATCTCGTCGCTGCGGTCCACGGTAGTCCAGGTGCCGTCGGCGTTCTTGACGGGCCAGTTGAACGGGCCACCCTTGTTGGTGGTCTCGATGATGGTGCCGCCACGGAAGTGTATGCCGCGCACCGACTCTGGCGTCAGCCTGACGACCTCGGTGGGTTCCCAAAGGATGCCGTTGTAGGCTTGTATGCTACCGAGCACTTCCCAATCTTTCTCTTGGGCGGCTCTCTTGACGATGGCGCGAATCACGGCGTTCAAGCCTGGGCAGTCGCCACCGCCGGTTAAAACTAGCAATCGTTTCATAGCCAATAGATTATTACTATTCAAAAACCGATTCCATCATTTCCAAATGCTATGGATGCGCTTGGCCAGCTTATTAATGGCTCTGTTCACATCCTTTTGGCGCGTGAGTGCAAAACGGTTGGAGGAGCGGCACGAAGCCACGGTCTTGCCCGACATGTAATCCTCGAAGCTGATGCTGAGGGTGGATTTCGCTTCGTCAGAGGTGGCGGCGTACTTCACGAGGACGAGTTGTTCCTTTTGTTCCTCGGTGATGTCGTTAAGGCGATGATCGCCGATCATCTTTAGGCGCGTGGCTTCGAGGGCGTCATAGATGCCTGGCTCGATTTCGATGTCAGTTTCGGTGCCGTGGATCGTTTGGCCTTTAACAATGGAGGCGTACCCATATTTATTGAGGTCCACGCCTTTGGCAATCATGGTTTTGTCCGTGTTGCAGGAGCTTAAAACGAGTGCTCCTAAGAGGACGATTAAATACTCTTTTAGGTTGATTTTCATGGGTTTGTTGTTTTTATTGATTTCTGTAGAGACGCGATTAATCGCGTCTCTACAATCGATTACATTTTCATTTCAAATTCAAAGCAATCTGCAACTCATCCAATTGCTCTTGGGCAATCGGGGCGGGGCTGCCGCTCATCACGTCGCGGCCGGCGTTGTTCTTCGGGAAGGCGATGAAGTCGCGGATGCTGTCGGCGCCACCGAAGAGCGAGCAGAGACGATCGAAGCCGAAGGCCAGACCAGCGTGAGGCGGTGCTCCATACTCGAAGGCACCCATCAGGAAGCCGAACTGCTCTTGAGCCTTCTCGTCGGTGAAGCCCAAGGTGTGGAACATCTTGTTCTGCAAGGTGCGGTCGTGGATACGGATGGAGCCGCCACCCACCTCCACACCGTTCATCACGATGTCGTAGGCGTTGGCGCGGATGTCGCCCCACTTCGTCGGGTCGTCAAGCAGAGCTTCGTCCTCAGGCTTGGGAGCGGTGAAAGGATGGTGCATGGCGTAGTAACGTTGCGTCTCCTCGTCCCATTCCAAAAGCGGGAAGTCGATGACCCACAGCGGCGCATATTCATCAGGCTTGCGCAGACCGAGTTGGTTACCCATCTCCAGACGCAGGGCGTTCAACTGCACGCGGGTCTTCATGGCCTCGCCACAGAGGATGAGCATCAAGTCGCCGGGCTTGGCACCGAACTTGTCGGCGATGACTTTCAGGTCTTCGGGCGTGTAGAACTTATCGACGGACGACTTGAATGTGCCATCGGTGTTGTATTTGATGTAGACCATGCCACCGGCACCCACCTGCGGACGCTTCACGAACTCGGTGAGTTGGTCGAGTTGTTTGCGGGTATATTCCGAGCAGCCCTCGGCGCAGATGCCAACAACTAAATCAGCGTTGTCGAAGAGGCCGAAGCCCTTGCCTTTCACCACGTCGTTCAGTTCCACGAACTTCATCCCGAAGCGGATGTCGGGCTTGTCGGAGCCATAGTATTTCATGGCGTCGTGCCAGGTCATGCGCGGGAACTGGCCAAATTCGAGGCCTTTCATCTCCTTGAAGAGGTGCTTGGCCAAGCCTTCGAAGGTGTTCAGCACATCCTCTTGCTCCACAAACGACATCTCGCAGTCGATTTGCGTGAACTCGGGCTGACGGTCAGCACGGAGGTCTTCGTCGCGGAAACAACGCACGATTTGGAAATAGCGGTCCATGCCAGCCACCATCAGCAGCTGCTTGTATTGCTGCGGACTTTGCGGCAAGGCGTAGAACTCACCAGGGTTCATACGGCTCGGCACCACGAAGTCGCGGGCGCCCTCAGGCGTGCTCTTGATAAGCATCGGGGTTTCGATTTCGAGGAAGTTGAGGTTGCTCAGGTAGTTGCGCACCAACATCGCCATGCGGTGACGCAGTTCGAGGTTCTGGCGCACGGGGTTGCGACGGATATCCAAGTAACGGTATTTCATGCGGAGGTCATCGCCGCCATCGCTGACGTCTTCGATGGTGAAAGGCGGGGTCTTGCTGCTGTTGAGCAGTTTGAACTCACTGACTTTCAGCTCAATTTCTCCCGTCGGCATATTCGGGTTCTTCGATTCGCGCTCGATGACAGTGCCTTTGGCCTGAATCACGAATTCACGCCCGAAGGTACGGGCCTGTTCGATGAGTTTCGGGTCGCTGCTGCCATCCAAAAAGAGTTGGGTAATGCCATAACGGTCGCGGAGATCAATCCAAACGAGAGAGCCTTTGTCGCGGGTGCGCTGCACCCAGCCGGCCAATGTCACTTCCTTGCCGGCGTCGGCAAGACGAAGTTCGCCACAGGTATGTGTTCTGTACATATTTCGAGATTTAAAGATTCAAAGATTTAAAATTTAAAGATTTAAAGATTCCTCCTAATCAATAAGCTTTGTATTTGTCGCCCGTCTTTTCAATGAGGATACGATAGTATTCGTCGCTGTATTTCGGGTGCTTACTGTTGATAGGCACATATTTCTGACCTTCAACAGGTTCTCCAGGCGTGTTGAGGTTGCCGTCGACATACTTCATGAACAGCTCGTGATAGAGTTTTTGCCATGACTTGACGAGTTTAGTGGCGGCATTGTTGGAGAACTGCGTGAGTTCCCTGATTTGGGCCTCTCTGCCCTTGATGGTGTTGACGTATTCGTCCAAAGCGGGGACTTCCTTCTCCACCCAGTTGGTTTCAAAATCACGCTGATGTTGACGGATCTCAGGGTGGATGTAGTCGTACTTGGTATAAGCCCAGTTGCTCATCTGATTGAAGGTCCAGAAGGCGGAGGTCTCCGACCACTCGCTCATCGAGCCGTTGCCTTCGCGGAAGCACTCGGGAATCTCGGTCATGCAGCTGTACATGGGGCAGTAGACGGTGTTGTCGGTGTCGTCGACGCCAAACCAAATGATGCCGCCGATGGGCCAATCCCATTTGCCACGGCTCTGGGCGACGAAGCTGAAGCCCGTCTGCTGGGTAGCAGTGGTGCGCTCATGGATGTAATGAACGCCGTCGACTTCCCAGTCCATGGGACGCCAGCGGTAAGGGCAGTGGAACGGGCCAGCACCTACATCTTGCGACATGTCGAGGTCGGTGCCTTCGAGGTGGTCACGCATGAAGTCCATCATGTCGAGCACGCTGACTTTCTTGTTGGGCAGCACCCACAAAGGCATGCGGTTGGTCGGGAAATTATCGGGAGTCTGGCACATATTGGCGGTGTAAGGCTTGGCGCGCTTGATGTCGCGACCCGTGGCATAGCCCCAATAGTCTTTCATGTTGTCGGTCACCTTGTTGAACATAGCCCACACGCGCAGGTCGCAGAAGCGGGCGCCGTCGAAGGTGACGGGGTTGTAGACATCGGAGAACGAGAACTTCTCATCGGGACCGTTATAAAGCTTCATGTCCTTGGCAAACTTGATGACGTCATCGGCATAGACGCAGTCAATCTTAGGGTCTTTCAGGAGCTTGTCGATGTTCTTGAAGGTGATGCTGGTCTTGCATTTTCTAGTAGCCAGCGGGAAGGTGGTGATGCGGGCCTGGTTGGCGTGACCGCTCACATAGCCGTCGGGAATGCGGCGGGCCACCCACACGGCGCCTTTGTTAGCCTTGCCCTTGCCAATCATCTCGAGGATCCACACCTCTTCGGTGTCGCAGATGCTGAACGACTCGCCCTCGCTGACGTAGCCATAGTTGGCGACCAGTTCACCCATGCACTTGATGGCTTCGCGGGCGGTCTTGGCGCGCTGCAGGGTGATGTAAATCAGGCTGCCGTAGTCGATGATGCCCTGGCCTTCCCAGAGACATTCGAGGCCGCCGTAGGTCGTCTCGCCGATAGCCAACTGGTATTCGTTCATGTTGCCGACCACGTTATAGGTATGTGCCACTTCGGGGATTTGGCCGCGATACATGCCACCGTCCCAGTCGTAAACATCGCGCATGGTGCCTGCCGGCCAGTCGGCGGCGGGATAATGATAAAGTTCGCCATAGAGCACATGGCTGTCGGCAGCATAGCTAATCATGCAGGAGCCATCCGTAGAAGCGCCTTTGGTAATCAAGAAGTTAGTGCAGGCATTGGCCTTCCCGAAGGAAAAAACGAGGACCAAAGCCAGGATTGCAGTGAATACTTTTTTCATTGGATATAGTTTTAATGATGATACTTCTATTAGAGCCTACAAAGATAGTAAATTGTTGAATTGATTATTGTTTAATTGTTTAATTGTTTACATTTTGTTGAAATTCAACAATATATCCGACAGCAAACGACAACAAACGACTACAGTCGACTACAAACGTTTAATCAACGGCTTTATCTTGACGTGGATTGCATCTTTGCAGCGGAAAACATTATAAACCTACTATCATGGAAACACCTGAATACATTGAAGGCATCCCGACAGAAAAGAAAAGAGTAAAAGAGCGTTTCGAACTCATCAAGTCGTATTATGAGAATCTTTGGAAAGACTTGCAACGAGAAACTGGCAGCAATTACATCCATAACAAATTCCTTAACGCTGATGTGTATATTGTAAAAAATGAAAGCGACAAAAAAACTGCTCGTGAGGCTTTACACAATTGGAAATCCACCTATGCTGTAAAGCATTTAAAGGAAGTCGTTGAAAACGCGAGTTCTATCGAAGGTCTACCCCTGTTTTCTTCTATCAAAGCCGGTGCCCAAAGGAAAAACGGTTACAAGAATATGATCCTTTTGTACTATCAATTTGAGAATGAACAATTCGACTACATGAATTTCACCGCTAAACTAACCATTGGAGTAACTGCGTCACAAAAACATATTCAATATAGCGTCAATAAAGTCGAGGTGACAAAATAAAAATCTGACCAAGTTTCACAGTACCTCGCTTTCGTTTGGACCGTCCATGGTCAGATTGGTTTTTCACCGCACTCTACATTACCTCTCGTCTAAACAATTGGGATGTGTACGGTTTCTGCCTGCAAAAATACAACAAAAACTAAAACCCCACCACAAAAAATGAAAAATATTCCTTACTTTAGCCAATTGAATACGATTGAAAGCATGGCGCAGCAAACCTTTGTCAACCAGAAACTTGAATTCGTCGAGGAGTTGGTACTTTACACCGACGCACATATCTTCCTCACGGGAAAGGCGGGCACGGGAAAGACCACTTTCTTGAAGAACCTGCCGCTCAAGACCTACAAGCGCATGGTCGTGGTGGCTCCCACGGGCGTGGCAGCTATCAATGCGGGCGGGCAGACGATCCACTCGTTTTTCCAGCTGCCTTTCGGGCCGCAACTGCCTGAAAATGCATCAGGTAGAGGCTACAATGCAAAAACGTTGGCCGCGCAATACCAAAAACTCAACAAGAAGAAAATCAACTTGATACGCAGCCTCGACCTACTCATCATCGACGAAATCAGCATGGTGCGCGCCGATGTCTTGGATGCCATCGATGCCGTGTTGCGTCGCGTGCGCCGCTCGCAGAAACCCTTTGGCGGGCTGCAACTGCTGATGATTGGCGACGTGCACCAGCTGGCGCCCGTGGCCAAGGCCGAGGAATGGGAGGTGTTGTCGCCGTATTACGACACGCCCTACTTTTTCGGCAGCCAAGTGCTGAAAAAGACCCCCTACGTCTGCGTGGAGCTGGAACACATCTACCGTCAACACGACGAAGACTTTATCACCTTGTTAAACAAAGTGCGCAACAACCAGATGGATGCCGATTGCGTGCGCCTGCTCAACAGCCGCTTCAAGTCCAACTTCATCGCCCACGACAACGAAGGCTACATCACCCTGACGACGCATAACTACCAAGCCGACCAAATCAACGAGACGAAGTTGGCAGCTATCGAAGCAAAGCCTTTGGTTTTCAAGGCCGTGGTACGCGGTACTTTCCCCGAAAACACCTACCCCACCAAGGAAGAACTGGTGCTGAAAGTCGGAGCGCAGGTGATGTTCGTCAAAAACGACCCCAACCCTGAAAAGGCTTTCTATAACGGCAAAATCGGAAGGCTGGTCGGCTACAACGACGACGAAGGCACCGTCACCGTCGAAAGCGAGGGCGAGCACATCGTCGTGCCCAAGCTGACTTGGCAAAACATGGAATACGCCATCAACGCCGAGAACCAAGACATCGAGGAAAAGGAAATCGGCAGCTTCACCCAGATACCGCTCCGTTTGGCCTGGGCCGTCACCATCCACAAGAGCCAAGGACTCACTTTCGACAAGGTCATCGTCGACGCGGGACAGGCCTTCGCCCACGGACAGGTGTATGTGGCTCTCAGCCGCTGCACCTCGCTCGAAGGCCTCGTGCTGAAGACGCCCATCGCCTCCCATGCCTTGGTCAACGACTTCTCCGTCAACCGGTTTGTCGACGCCCTGCCCGAGAGGGAACCTACACAAGAAAAAGTCGACCAGCTGCGCCACGACTACGAGCTGGAGACCATGCTCGAACTCATCGATTTTGAAGGCATCTACAAAGGCTTCGGTAGGCTGATGAAGGTCATCTACGACAACGATACCCTTTTTGAACGCTCGTTGATCCAAGACCTCTCGCAGCGGCGCAACCGCATCTTTGAGGAGTTGTGCCAAATAGGAAATAAGTTTGAGAGCCAGATACAAAAGCTTCACTCGCAAACCCCTTCATGCGAGCAAAACCCACTTTTGCAGGAACGCCTGATAAAAGGCGTTGCCTACTTCGACGAGCATCTGAAGGCCATTGCCACTGGACTCTTCGACCTGCCTTTCAAGACCGACAACCAAGCTGTCAACGACCAACTCACCGAGGTATTGAAGCAGTTCAAAGAAGACATCTATCTGAAAAGCTGTTGCCTCGAAGCTTGCAAGAGCGGCTTCACAGTCAAGGAATACCAAAAGACCAAGTCGGTGAAGGTGATAGAGGTGGAGAAGAGCGGTAAGAAGAAGGTGGAGATTAAAGACGATGTCATGGACAAGAGTCCGTTGTACGCCCAACTACGTGCGTGGCGCTTGCAAAAAGCCGACGAACTCAACACGGTACTCTATACCATCATTCCCAACAAGCCGCTGAAACTCATTGCCCAAGAGAAGCCTGTCACCATGCAAGCCTTGAAGGAAATTGAAGGCATGGGCATCAAGCGCGTGCGAGCATATGGTGCCGAGATCCTCGATATTGTACTTAAGTTCATCGGAGAAGCCCCTGACACCGTTGACTTCGGCGCCATGCCTGAAGAACCCGAAAAAAAAGAGAAAAAGCAAAACGGCGAGACCTATCTCATTACCAAAGAGATGTTGGACAGTGGCATGACCCCTGAGGCCATTGCCAAGGAAAGACATCTATCCGTTATCACCATCCAGGGGCATATCGCAAGACTTGTCGAACAAGGTATTTTTGAAGCGTCACAGTTCGTCGAAAAAGACAAATACAACGAAATCCTTGATTATTTTGAATCCACGTTCGACCCAGGACTAACCGTTGCCAAGGAAGTGCTCGGCGAAAACTATGAATACTGGGAGATAAAAACAGTCCTTGCAGAACTTAATCGCGAGCATTTCTTTGAAAACCAACCAGCAGATGAAAATTGAGCCGCGAAAAACACCATTGCAATAGTTGCCCATAATAAAAAAACATTATCTTTGCGCCATCTTTCTAAATCAAACAATTATGAAAAAAGCATTTACCCTCTTTTTCCTTGCCATTATGGCTTTGAGCCTTAACGCGCAGACTACAAAAACCATGACTTGGGACGGCGTAGAGCGCCAGTATATCGAATACGTGCCGTCGTCCTATTCAGCATCGCAGCCCGCAGCCGTCATGTTCTTGCTGCACGGCATGGGCGACACGATGAACAACATGTTCCAAGCCACGCAGATCCAAAACGTCGCCGAAGAACAAGGCTGGATCGTCCTTTGCCCCCAGGCCCTCGACTTCACCTATGAAATCCCCGGTCTAGGCTCGCAAGACTTCGGCGCCTGCTGGAATGTCGGCAGCACCATTAATGTCGATTTCTCCTCTATGGGTTTCCCTCTCACTTTTGACGTCACCGTCAATGAAGACGCCGACGACGAAGGTTTCCTGTTGGCTATGTTGGAAGCGACTAAGGCTGAATACAACGTCGACCAAGACAAAGTCTACTTTGTCGGCTTCTCGCTGGGCGGCTTCATGAGCCATCGCATGGCCATCCAACACGGCGATGTCATCAACAGCATCGCTGCCGTCAGCGGTGTCATCGGCAACGACTTGACCACGCTCACCCCCGCCGCCAACGTCAACGTGCTGCAAATCTTCGGCACCAGCGACGAGATGATCTCCTACGACGGCGGCATGATCTCGCTGCAACAACTCGGTCTCTACAACCTGGGCATGCCCGTTGAAGAAACCGTGGAATACTGGCGCAGCTTCAACCAATGCGACGCCACACCTATCGTGGAGCAATATCCCGACACCTACAACGACGGCATGACCTTTGAGATGTACCAATACCTCAACGGCAGCAACGACTCGCGCGTGGCCTTCATCAAGGTTTACAACGGCACCCACAACTGGTATTCGGGCAACAACCACGACATCGACTACAATACCGAAATCGTCAACTTCTTCAACAACACCATCGACGTGAACGACGTGGCTGAAGCCACCGACAACACGCTGGCCGTCTATCCCAACCCCGCCAACGACGTCATCAACGTGGGCGAGAAGGTCGTCTACATCTACGACCTCTGCGGCAAGCTCGTGATGCAAGGCTCTGGCAGCCTCGACGTCACTTCGCTGTCGGAAGGCATGTATTTCGTGAAATCAGGAAACGACTGCAGCAAGCTGATTATCAATAGATAAATCGGCATTGCATTTACAAGCTCTAACCGAACGTATCCGAAAATATCCGACCGTTTTTCTGGTCTCTTCGGATTCGTTCGGTTAGTGTTTTTTAGTGACCAATCTTAGGGATTCGGCAATTGGTTTTGCTGCGGCACCACGATGGCGCAGATAATGTAAGCCAGCAGCCCGGGGAAGCACGCCGAAAACAAGGAAGCGCAAACCCAGAGCAAACGAACCAACGTGGGATCAATGTCAAAGTATTCGGCGATACCGCCGCACACACCGCAGAGTTTCTTGTCCGTCATCGAACGATAAAGTTTCTTCTTTTCCATTTTTACTATGTTTTTTGTTCCGTCTTTCGCGGAATGAAGTTCATGGGCGCAAAAATACACGCTTTTTCCTTATCCCGAAAGGGGGAAAAGCATATTTTTTCGATGAAAAAGTTTGTAATGAATCATTTCAACAAGTTGATTATCAATTATGTTGCTTTCCAAAAGTTTGTATTGCCCATTTCGCGCATAAAAAAGACGATTTTTAATTCTACTTTTGCGTTTGAAAAACGAACGCATTATGAACTGCCTTTCGGTCAAAATGAAAAAGTTGTTTATGCCTCTCCTCGCAGTGGTTTTGCTCCTTCCAGCTTGCAACACCAAAAGCAAGACGGAACGAATGCAAGCCGTTGTCGATGAGGTGCGCACCAAATACAAGGCATACGAAGACATCAGCCAAGACGACCAAATCTTTGAGGCATACGATTTCTTCGTGAAGCAAAAGGACTACGAAAACGCCGCGCCTGCCGCGCTTTACAGCGGCTGCGTGCGCCAAGCCAAAAAGGAATACGAGTCGGCGATGAACTACTACAAGGAAGCCGACAAGTACGGTCGAATGGTCGGCGACTCGGTGAGCGCAGCCTTCGCACAGTATTACATAGGTGACCTCCTTAACGCCAGCGGCAACGAAGCCGAAGCCATCACCAACTACAAAGCCGCGGCAGAATTGTGGGGCGACAGTCTCTCACGCAAGGCCAAATGCCTCAATGCCGTAGCCATGATGAACATTGTCATCGATGAATACGACAGCGCCTTTGTCTATCTCGACCAAGCTTTGAATTTGGCCCAAACCGCCCAAGACAAAGTCACCGAGGCCTCGGTTTGGAACAACTATTCCGTTGCCTATCAATTGCTTGACGAATACGACACCGCCTTGGATTGCCTGAGAAAAACCCTGCCTTTGGTGGACGAAAAACGTCGTCCCATCGCCTTGCTTAACCTCGCCAAGGTGTATCTGGCTTTGGATGAACGCGACTCTTTGGAATACTACAAAACACAGATGCTCAGCGCAATAGAGGAAGTGGAATGTCAACCCGAGACACAGGCCGCCGTTTATGGTTTCCTGATAAAGGATGCGCTTGCCGTGGGTGACTATGAAAGTGCCTACCAGTTTGAAAAACAGCACGAACAGGTGGCTTTGGACATCCTTGGTGACCAAACTCAAAGCTCCGTCCTCGAGATCCAGAAGAAATACGACTTTGAGGCACAGGCCAACCAACACAACCGCCAGATGCTCTCGCGACAAAGGCTGATCATCGTGCTCACCATCGTCCTGATTGCGGCCTTGGTTTTAGTCACTATATTGATTCTCAACGCCTTGAAAAAGAAGCGCATCGAGGCCGAAATCAACGCGAACTTGCTGGAACTGAAGAGACGCAACGCGCAACAACAGCAAGAGCAGAATGCAATGCAAGCACAATACGATGAACTACAAAAACAGAACGCGCAGCAAAGTGAACTACAAGCAGAATTTGGCGACAAGCTGAAAGATGAATACCTACAGAAATGCAACATCATCCGCTGCTTCGAAGTGCTGTCGCGCGACAGAAGCAATCCAATCGCTTTCAGGGACTTGGAGAAGTCGCTCTTTGATGGCGAAGACCATTGGGCTGGCTTCGAAGCCGCTTTCGAAGGGGTACATCCGGGCTTCATCGCTTTTGTGCATAAGCAATATCCCGACCTCAGCGATATGGAATTCCGCTACTGCCTGCTCTCGCATTTCAAGCTCTCGCGTCAGGAATATGCCGATGTGCTGGGATGCAGCGTCTATAATGTGGACAAAATTAGGGCAAGCCTCAACAACAAAATGAAACAAAACGAATAAAACCATGAAATACAAGCCTTTATTGTTAACCATTCTCACTGTCCTCGCCTTGATATTCGTTTCATGCGAAAAAGACAGGCCCATGATGCAATACGTCTCTGGCGACGACAAAGACAAAATCGAGCTGAAAGGCTCGATGATCAAACCGGACATGCGTTATGTCAACATCTACGCTGAATTGGTCGAAAAAGTCGTTTATGTCTATTTCAACGAGACAGTGGTAAACTGCGCCATGACCCTCACCGCGAAAAACGGCGACGTACTCTTTGCCCGAAGAGTGAGCAAACAACAACCTGCCACGCTGCGCATCTTCATGGGCGACGAACCTACAGGCGACTACAAACTCTACATCACCAACGGGGTGGACGAAGCCTCGGGCTGGTTTCACTTCGAGAACCCATCAGAAATCAATCTTAGTATCATCAATAAAACCATACAACAATGAAGAAGATTATCATGATTTGCATGGTGCTTTTAGCAATTAGCTCATGCAAAAAGGGAAACGACTATGTTCCGCTCTCGGAAGAAGACGTTGCGGCTATTCCTTACCAAATGGGACAAACGGTGAAATTCCTCAACCAAGACAATGACACAGTTGTTTGTCAAGTGACCTGGGATGAAACGCATCTTTCAGACTATAATTACGACCACAATTACGGAACCGAAACCTTGGATTTTGGCTCACCAGGAGTTTATTGTTACACCCGTACTGTGGAATTAACTTCTGAGACCTACCCATCCTTTATCAGTTTCACCATTTATCCAGAAAAAGGAATGTATTTCAACTGGAACAACGAACTTGTCATCAGTTGCGACTTGCCTTCTTCGTATGAAAATGTCACGATTAATGGCATTGATTACGAACTTGTCCATCATGAAAAACTCTACAACCAATATACGGGCGAAAAACTCTACGATTGGTACTACAACGAGGAGTATGGCCTGCTATACTTCGAGAAAGGCGATTTCTCATTGACAAGAATCCCATAAAACGCCAAAACTATATGAGCTTTATGAAAAAGACTATTGTTTTATTGCTTGGATTACTGATTACCGTTTGCAACCTCCACGCTCAAGAAAAGGGACAATTCGTGCTTCAAGCCGAAGCCAATGCAGCCGAAGCCAATGCGGGCGTGCTTTTCCACGATTTGTTGAAAGACAATCGAAAAGTTCATCCCGAAGTTGCTCTTGGAGCGGTTTTCGGCTATCAAGTCGGCAACCATTTGAGCATAGGCATTGGTGCCAATGTCCGCCAAACTTCCGATGTGGTCACTTGGTTGCCGGTGTTCGCCTCGGCCAAGTATCGCTTCAATGGCAGCAATGTCAAGCCCTTTGTGGAGGCCCGTTGCGGCTATGCCTTTTGCCTATTGGGTTTGGGCTATAAAGGCAGTAGTTATGTGTCATCGGCTTTATGCGAGGGCTTTTATGCCACCGTGGCTGGCGGTTGTTCGTTCGGACATTCCGACCTCGGCCTTGGTGTGCAGTTCATCAATATCCACACATACGAAATGGACTATGACATCACGCCTCCGCAAAAACAAAGTCAAGGCATCAAACCTGCTGTTTTCGTCAGCTATGCATACAATTTTCATTTCGGAAAGTAAATAATTCAAATTCAAATAGTTATGAAAACCAAATTCATCATCCTCGGCTTACTCGTCGCCTTTGCCCTGCCTGCCTTCGCGCAGCGCGACACCATCCGGAGCAACAAGAACGAGTTCAGCATCGGCTACGGAGTGATGCCGTCAAGCAGCTTCCGTTTTAAACCAGGCCAACACTATTATCCTTTGGAGGAACACGTCGGTGCCATTTATGCCACCTACACGCGCCGCCTCAACAAGGTCATCGGCATCGGAGCCACCTATTGCTTCGATCCTCGCATCTACACCTATTATGAAACGCCTCGCACACACGAAGGCTTGATCTGTCGCCTCGGCGAGTCGAGCCACACACTCATGTTTCACCTCAAAATCAACTGGCTCAACACCAAATACGTGAACCTCTACAGCAAAGTGGGACAAGGCGTCATGGCATGGGGCTACAACCTCAAGGAATACCAACCCGACATGTATCAAGTCGACATGCCTTCCAACAAATTCAAAGACAGGATCGACTACGCCTACCAAATCGTTCCCATCGGAGTGGAAATCGGCACGAAGCGTTGCGCCGGCTTCATCCAGTGCGGCATTGGCATGGAAGGCATGATTAGCATAGGTTTTCGTTACGGACTAAAAGATAAGGAGTAAACGCCATGAAAAAACACTTGATATTTTGCATCGCCCTCGTGGCCGTGATGGCCTCTTGCGTGAAGGAGCCTCAAATCTACCGCCGCCTCACCGAGGAAGAATCGGCCATCGTCCCTTATCAGATGGGGCAAACCATCCGAATGCTCAACCAAGACAACGACACGCTCTGCTTCACCGTCGTTCACGACACCACTTTTGTATCCAACGACCGCTACGATCCCCGTTACAACCCCTCCGAAAAAATGTCCATTGAGCCTCGTCCCTATTTCTATGCTCGTGAAGTGGTGCTTCAAAGTCCGCCCGAAGACAGCTGCCTGCTGCGTTATATCGTGGTGCCCGACAAGGAGGTCTCCGTCTCCTACGAAAAGCGACGTCTTGCCCATGATAATCACGAAAATTTCTACTATTGGCACGCCATTATGGGCCGCACCCTTCCCTTGAACGACCTTCCCACCACCACATTCACGATTGGAGCAACCACATATGAGAATGTACACGTCGACCAAGGGTCCTATATGACAGACACCACCATGGTTTCCTACGCTTGGTACTACAGCGAACAATTCGGACTGCTTGCCGCCAAACACGGCGAAAACACCTTAACGCTAATACCTTGACAAAAGGTTGGCCCAATGAAAAAGTCGGGAGAGCGAAATGCTTTTCCGACTTTTTTGTTGGAGGTTGCTAATCTTTTTCAAACAACTCAAGATACTCCTCCCCTTCTGGCGTGATAGGCAAATCCGCTTCGGAAACGACCGTAAAGACATAAACCAACTCCTTCTCGGTCTTGGTCTCCCGGATATATTGCCGCTTCAACTTCGGGTTCACTCCCGATAGGCCCAGCGTCTCCGCCATCTTCCGCTTGAGCGTTTTCTCCGGTGTGTCGCCAAACGCCACATGCCACCAATAGCGCCTTGTGGTCTCCCCCTCGCCATTCATGACATGCAAATGCGCGACAGGGTGCAGCATCTTATTGCCTTGGTGCAGCTCCACATACATGGCCCTTCCCACGATGTTGCCCCGCTCGTTGACGATGGGCAGAAACTCTATGGGATTCATTTCGGGCTCAAACCGGCGAGGGCCATCCGCTATGGAAGGCGTGGCAATGGCTTTGTCCTCTACTATCGGCTGCGGCTGTTCAATCTGCTCGGCGCGCTCTTCGATGATTCTTCGAGGGCGTTTTTCTGTTGTTGTCGAGGCCTTGGCAGGCTTGTCATTAATAAGCTGCGTGAGCGCCATCGGTTCAAACGACACCTCCTCGACAGTTATCTTTTCCGAGCCTTTCAACTCGATGATGTCGCCCGCCTTCTTCCCTATCAGCATTTTGGCAATCGGCGAGATGAACGAGATGAGACCTTTGTTCACGTCGGCTTCATCCACACCCACAATCCGCACCACGCGACCGTTGTAACGCACCCACGCGCCGAAGCTCACCGTGTCTTTAGTGGCCTTGGTAAGGTCGACCTCTACGGCGTTATTAATACGGTCAACGAGTAACTTAATTGAAGCGTCGAGGAAATTGACCATGATGTAGTTGTCACCCGCCTTGACGCGCTCTGCCTCAAGGTCCTTCAGTTCCTCTTTGAGCGCCTCAAGCCCTTCTTTTGTGACATAGTTGGGCACGCCTTCGGGCAGATATGCCCGCATCGGCACCCTCGGAATCTCTTCTTGATCGCCTTCTTTGATGAAGCCTCTGCTCATGGAGTAAACACCTTGGCTGTAAGCTATCAGCAGTCAGCTATCAGCTCGGTTGCAACGAGGCTGAAGGCTGACTGCTGAAAGCTGATAGCTTATCGAATCATTTAATCACCAATTCTTTTATGATATTGTCGCACTTACCCACCTTCTCGATGCACCAAAGCAGGTAGCGGGCATCCATGCAGATGGTGCGCTGCACCTTGTTCTCGAAGCTGAGGTCGCCGCTCATGGCTTCCCAGTTGCCGTCGAAGGCCAGACCGATGAGGTTACCCTCGCCGTCGATGACGGGACTGCCCGAGTTGCCACCCGTGATGTCGTTGGTGGTGATGAAGTTGACGACCAACTCACCGTTTTCGTTGGCATAACGGCCGTAGTCCTTCTTGGCCACGAGGTCGCGCACATCCTGCGGGATGTCGAACTCCCAGTTGCCAGGCACGTACTTGGCCATCACGCCGTCCATGGTGGTGTAGTAGTTATAGTTGACGGCATCGGCGGCCTTGTATGGCTCCACGGTGCCATAGGTCAGACGCATGGTGAAGTTGGCATCGGGATAGAAGTTGCGGTCGCTCTGCATCTCCATCAAGCCTTTCATGTAGAGGCGCTCGCCTTGGTTGCCAAGGTTTTGGGCTTCCTCATAGCGGGCATATAAAGTCTGGTATGACTCGATGATGTTCATCGAAAGGGCATAAATCGGGTCTTTGTCGAGGGCTTTAGGCTTTTCCATCCACTTCTCAAGGCGAGCTTTGTCGGTGAAGATGGATTTCTCGAAGGCCTTGGCCACATAAGCACTAAAGTCGCCGTTGTTTTCCAAACCGATGCGGAGAATCTCGCTCGGCATGAGGTTGGCCTGGTTGTTCTTGTAGAACAACGCCAACAGGGCCGAGGTCACGTCCTGGTCAAGGGGCATGCTATAATCCTTGAAGAAAGTCTCCACGGCAGGCTGCATCTTCTCGACAGCGGCTTTGATGTCGGCTTTGTCGGCCTTGTCCGCAAACATCTGGTTGATGCGTATGAACCTACGGCTGAAAGCGATGGCCTCGCCGCCGTTCCAACCCGCCTCGCGGTGATAGACGAACGACTTCTCAATCTCATCAAGGATGCCCCACTTGGCTTTGATACCCGTGAAGATGTCGCCATATTCGGCCTTGCGCTTCGGGTCGGCGTTCACCCAGTTCATGAAGTCCTCTTCTTGGGCGAGACGGCGCTCATAGACATGGTTGCGCTTGAGCTGCTTTACCTGACCGATGTAGTATTTCCAGTAGTTCGACACGCTGGCCTGCTTGGAGGCGTACATGATGAACACCTCTTGGTCGGCGTCCATGTGCTTGCGGTAGTTCTCGAGCTTGGTGGTACGGCAATCGATGATGGCTGGGCCTTCTGCGTGAATGACATTCTTCACGGTGTAGGAAGTCGAATAACGGTCGGTCGAGCCGGGATAGCCGAGAATCATGGCATAGTCGCCAGGCTTCACACCACCGAGATTAATGGGCAGATACCACTTGCTCTTCATCGGGATGTTGTCGGCAGAGTAGCTGGCGGGGCTACCATCGGGAGCGGTATAGACGCGGAAGATGTTGAAGTCGCCCTTGTGGCGCGGCCAGGTCCAGTTGTCGGTGTCGGCGCCAAACTTGCCGATGCCCCATGGCGGGCAGCACACGAGGCGCACGTCCTTGTACTCGTCATACTCGAAGAGGATGTATTGGTTGCCACTATAGAAAGGCACAATCTCGACGCGCACGTTGCGGTCGCCTTTGCGTTCCTTGGTGAGTTCCTTGGAGTTCTTGGCGATGAGTTCGGCGCGCTCTGCCTCGGTGGTCTCAGCGGTGACGCCTTTCAGCACGGCCTCGGTCACGTCTTCCACCTTATTTAAGAAAAGGACGGAGAGGCCAGCGTTAGGCAGCTCCTCGCCTTTGCTCTTGGCCCAGAAGCCGTCGGTGAGGTAGTCATGCTCGATGGACGAATGTTTTTGCACATAGCTCAAGCCACAGTGGTGGTTGGTGAGCAGCAGGCCTTCGGGAGAGATGATCTCGCCCGTGCAGCCGCCGCCGAATTGCACGATGGCGTCCTTGATGCTGGGTTGGTTGAAGCTGAAGATCTGCTCAGCAGTGAGCTTGCAGCCCATGGCTTGCATCTCGGCGAGGTTCTGGCCATTCAGTGAATAAGGCAGCCACATGCCTTCGTCGGCGCGAGCGACCATAAATGACAGCACTAAGGCTACAATTAATGAGAATAGTTTTTTCATTGTGTTATGTGTTCGATGATTTTTGCTATTGAGGATGCAAAGATAGAAAAAACACAACAAAAAACCCCTCCTGATGGGGAAAAAGGAGGGGAAAAACAATATAAAGATTATGAAAAAAATCCGACGTTATTTTTTCTCAATGCTCTCGCATCGAAAACTGATGCAAAGATAAGCATTATTTTCATTCACGGCACTATTTTTTGGCATTTTTTTTGAATTTTCAATCCCAAAAAGCGCTTTTCGGGATACAATCCACCCTATCGTAGCCAACGGATGCCGTGATCACGCGCCAGCAATCACTGCTTGGCGGCCATGACCAGCTGACCTCTGTAGTACAGGTCGCCGTCCACGTAGTAAGCACGGTGCATCACATGCATGGTGCCAGTGGTGGGATCGATGGTCACGTTAGGAGTTTCTGCCTTGTAATGTGTTCTTCTCTTCGCGCCTCTGGTATGAGACTGTCTTCTTTTAGGATGTGCCATTTTCTTGTTATTTTAACTAGTTAACTATCAATTATTTATTTATCGTTCAATTTAATGTCTTTCAAAGCGGCCC
>CACYHX010000010.1 GCA_902774365.1 uncultured Bacteroidia bacterium
AACAATCGTAATCGTCCTTGGTCTTGGAATATCGGCATTCGCTGACGGCGGCCTCTTCCAACGTGGATACAACGCCAAGAACGGCTTCTCGGGCTATAATTATTTCGGCGCGAGAGACATGGGCGACGAGGAAGAAGTGTTTATCTCCCCTTTGATGCCCATGCACAACTTAGAAACTGACCAAGATGCGCCTATTGGCAGCGGCATCGTCGTCCTCATGGGCCTCGGCGCCGCCTACATGGTCGCCAAAAAGCGCAGGGAGGAATAACAGATAGTAAATTTTCTTTTCATATAGTTTTGGCAAGAGCCGATAGCGTGAGCTGTCGGCTCTCTTTTTCGCTTTTTCGGCAGGTCTTTCTTTTTTTCCTCAAGTCCGGTCAAACGGAAGACTTTATTTGATAAATTTGCGGCTCCTAACCTCAATAAGAAAAGAAACATCATAGATACGACATGTCAAAAGGTACTATCACACAAATCATAGGCCCCGTGGTCGACGTCTACTTCGAAGGGGGTGAAAACACCCTCCCGAAGATCCACGACGCCCTGGAGGTCGTCCGTCCCAACGGCAAACGCGTGGTGCTCGAATGTCAGCAGCACATCGGCGAGGACTCGGTGCGCACCATCGCCATGGACTCCACCGACGGCCTCATGCGCGGCATGGAAGTCAACCTGCTGGGCAAGCCCATCTCCATCCCCATCGGCGACCAGATCAAAGGCCGTCTGCTCAACGTGACGGGCGACTCCATCGACGGCATCGGCAGCCTCGACCGCTCGACGGAATATCCCATCCACCGCGATCCTCCCAAATACGAAGACCTGGCCACCTCGAAAGAGGTGCTCTTCACCGGCATCAAGGTCATCGACCTGCTGGAGCCTTACCTGAAAGGCGGTAAGATCGGCCTCTTCGGTGGCGCCGGCGTGGGCAAGACCGTGCTCATCATGGAGCTCATCAACAACATCGCCAAGGGCTACAACGGCTACTCGGTGTTCACCGGCGTGGGCGAGCGCACCCGTGAGGGTAACGACCTGCTCCGCGAGATGATCGAATCGGGCATCATCAAGTATGGCGACGCGTTCGTCAAGGCCATGGAAGAAGGCGACTGGGACCTCTCGAAGATCGACAAGGAAGCCCTCGCCACCTCGCAGGCCACCTTGGTCTTCGGTCAGATGAACGAGCCGCCTGGGGCACGTGTGAGCGTGGCACTCTCCGGCTTGACCGTGGCCGAGTCGTTCCGCGACGACACCAGCGGCGACAAGAAAGACATCCTGCTCTTCATCGACAACATCTTCCGTTTCACGCAAGCGGGCTCCGAGGTGTCGGCCCTGCTGGGCCGTATGCCCTCGGCCGTGGGTTACCAGCCTACGCTGGCCACGGAGATGGGTCAGATGCAGGAACGCATCACCTCCACGAAGAACGGCTCCATCACCTCGGTGCAGGCCATCTACGTGCCTGCCGACGACTTGACAGACCCGGCTCCCGCCACCACCTTCTCGCACCTCGATGCCACCACGGTGCTGAGCCGTAAAATCGCCGAGTTGGGTATCTATCCCGCCGTCGACCCGCTCGACTCCACCTCGCGCATCCTCGACCCCAACATCATCGGCGAGAAGCACTACGACACCGCCCAACGCGTCATCCAGCTGCTGCAACGCAACAAGGAGCTGCAGGACATCATCGCCATCCTCGGCATGGAAGAACTCTCCGAAGAGGACAAGATCGTCGTCCACCGCGCCCGTCGTGTGCAACGCTTCCTGTCGCAGCCCTTCCACGTGGCCGAGCAGTTCACAGGCCTGAAGGGCGTGATGGTGCCGATAGAGGAGACCATCCGTGGCTTCAACATGATCATGGACGGCGAAGTAGACCAATATCCCGAGGCCGCCTTCAACCTGGTGGGCACCATCGACGATGCCATCGCCAAGGGCGAGGAACTGCTTAAGGGCGCTGCCAATTAATTAACAAGGTGAAATGAAACGATTAATCAGACACGAGACACTACAGCCTTTGAGCGTCATTGCGGGCTTGACCCGCAATCTCCGAAGCGAAAAGGATACTCCTTCGCGCATAGGAGATGGCGTTCCGCTTTCGCGGAATGACGGTCCCTCCGCCATGACGGCAAAGAGCAGTGTTCCTCATCCCGTGTCAAGAATATCATAAGTATGAACGTCGAAATCATATCACCAAGCGAGACCCTTTTTGAAGGCGAAGCCAGTGCCGTCACGGTGCCGAGCAAGAAGGGTGCCTTCACCCTGCTGGAGCACCATGCCCCCATCGTCGCTATCCTCGAGGCCGGCAAGGTCAGCCTCACGGAGGCCAACGGCGAGACCAAGGAGTTTGACATCAAAGGCGGCTTCACCGAAAACCACGACAACCAACTGACCATCTGCGTAGAGCTATGAAAAAGAACGAACTGACAAAATATCTTGCGGTCTTCCTGCTGGTCTGCATCGTCTTGGACGGCATCCTGCTTTGCTTCTGTGCCGACAAGCCCTGGTGGAACAACTGGATGATCACCGGTCCCAACCTCTATATGGTGTTGGGCGCCTTCTTCTGCCATCTGATGAAGAAGAACCTGGACGAGCGCCCCAATAGTCTCACCTGGCTGTTGGTCTACAAAGGCATCAAGCTGCTGCTGACCATCATCCTGCTGGCGCTTTACATCCTCTGCGTCGAAGACAACAGCAGGGCTTTTGTCATCGTCACGGCTGCGGCCTACCTCATCGCGTTGGTCACGGAGACCTGCGTCTGCAACCATTACATCAAGAATCAGAATAAAGGAAACCAAGCATGAACCCTGTTTTCCGACATATTGCGTTTTTCCTCACCTTTGCCGTGATGCTGTTGGTGCCGGCATGGGCTTGTGCCCAGGACACCACTAACGTGGCCGACGAGAGCCAGGCTGCGGCAGAGGAGGGGTTCGACGCCAAGTCGTTCATCTTCGGCCATACCGGCGATGCCTATTGCTTCCACATCACGGAGATCAAGGGTAAGCCGATATGCGTGTGGCTGCCCGTCATCGTGAAATGCAAGGACGGCGGCAGCTGGCATTGCTTCTCGTCGAAGCACGTCTGCGAGCTGAAGGAAGGGGAGACCTACGAACATAACGGCGCCCGTTTCTATGTTGCGTCCATCAACGCCGAAAAATACCCGGGCAAGCTGGTGGAGGTGAAAGCCGACGGCAGCCTTTCGCGGCCTTTCGACATCTCGTTCACCAAGAACGCCTTCGGCATCTTCCTGGTGTGCATCTTCCTGTTGGCCTTCTTCATACCTGCCGCCAAGATGTACAAGAAAGACCCCATGGCCAAGCCCACCAAATACCAAGGCCTGGTGGAATGGCTCACCTACATGGTGCTCGACGGCATCATCCGTCCCAACATCCCTGAAAAGAAAGTGAACAAGTTCGCGCCATACCTGTTGACGGTGTTCTTCTTCATCTTCTTCGCCAACCTGTTCGGCCTGATACCGTTCTTCCCCTTCAGCGCCAACGTGACGGGCAACCTCAGCATCACCATCGTGCTGGCTCTGCTGACGTTCTTCTTTGTGAATGCCTTCGGCAACAAGCATTATTGGAAGGAAATCTTCTGGCCCGATGTGCCTGTCTTCCTGAAGGCCTTCCCGCTGATGCCCATCATCGAGGTCATCTCCGCCATCATCAAGCCCTTTGCCTTGATGGTCCGTCTCTTCGCCAACATCCTCGCTGGCCACATCGTCATCATGGTGCTCATGGGATTGATCTTCATCATCGGAGGCATGTATGGCGTAGGCATGGGCAGCGTGACGAGCGTCATCAGCATCTTCATGACCATCTTCATGTTTGCCTTGGAGTTGCTGGTGGCCTACATCCAGGCTTACGTATTCACCATATTGTCATCATTATTTATCGGATTAGCACAACAAGAACCGGAACACGAATAAAACCTGTAGAGACGCGATTAATCGCGTCTCTACAAAACAACGAATCAACAATTAAACAATTCAACAATAATCACTTAAACAATTAAACATCATGTTACTATCAATCATCCTTGAAGCAGTATCGATGGTGCCGGGTCTGGCCTCCATCGGAGCCGCCATCGCCATCATCGGCGCCGGTTTGGGTATCGGTAAAATCGGTCAGTCGGCCATGGAAGCCATGGCGCGTCAGCCTGAAGCCGCTAGTAAAATCCAATCGGGCATGATTATCGCGGGTGCTCTTATTGAAGGTGCCACCTTCTTCGCACTCATCGTCTGCTTGTTGGCCGTCGTCCTCAAGTAATTTAAACGAAGACACGAGACTACGTGACTGCGGGACTACGTGACAAGGGTCTTCCCCGAAGTCTCGCAGTCTCGCAGTCCCGAAGTCAACAATTCAACAGTTCAACAATTCAACAGTTCAACAAATAAATCATGGATCTATTTCTTCCCGAAAGTGGATTAGTGATATGGATGCTCATCGCCTTCCTCGTCGTCTTCGCCATCTTGGCGAAAGTGGCTTGGCCGATGATCATGGGTGGCGTGGAGAAGCGTAACGCCCACATCGCCGAGTCGCTGCTGGCCGCTGAAGAAGCCAACAACGCCTTGGCAGGCATCGAGCAGAAGAAACAGGAGACCTTGGCCGCCACGCAAGCTGAGCAGATTCGCATCATGAAGGAGAGCCAGGACCTGAAAGCCCAGGTCATCGAGGAAGCCAAGGTGCAGGCCCGACAAGAAGCCGAAAAGATAGTGGCGGAGGCGCGCCTGAAGATTGAAAAGGAACAAGCCGAGGCCATGGCCCAGATCAAGAACGAGGTCATCGCCCTCAGCGTCGACATCGCCGAGAAGCTGCTGCAGCGCGAGCTGAGTGACAAGCAGGCGCAAAACGCCTATATCGAGCAGCTGTTGAAAGACAACCCACCCCGCATCGAAGCCTAAGCTATGGACAACGGAAGGATATCGGTGAGATATGCGCGGGCGCTGTTTCAGCTGGCCCAGGAGCAAGGCTGCGAAGATGCCGTCTACGACGGCCTGACGCGCTTTGCCCACAACTATTTATTGGCCATCACCCAGTTCAACGAGGTGCTGGAAGACCCCATGGTGGCGCGCGAAGAGAAGGTAAAGCTGGTGGAGATGGCCGTAGGCGAGCCGCTGCACGACACGCTGAAGCAGTTCATCGCCTTCGTGGCTGACAAGAAACGTGAGGACAAGATGTTTTTCATCGCCATGAAATACATGGAGATGTACCGCGAGAAGCACAACATCTTGAGCACCAACGTCACCACGGCGGCGGAGTTGTCGGACGAGAGTTACGAGCGCATCAAGGCGTTCATCAAGCAGACCTTCGGTGCCGAGGCCGAGATGGAGGTGAAGATCGACCCGAGTCTCATTGGCGGCTTCATCCTCGACATCGAGAACACCCGCATGGACGCTAGCGTGGCGGGACAGCTGAATGCACTGAAGAATAGGCTAAAAAGCAATTAGCTATTAGCCATTAGCTGTTAGCTCAGTTGGAACCAAGCTAATGGCTAACAGCTAAAAGCTAACAGCCAACAATTAAACAGTTAAACAAAACAACAATCAACATAAATGAACATAAAGCCAAGTGAAATATCGAGCATCCTGCAGATGCAGCTCCAGAACATGAGCAACAAGGTGCAGTTCGAGGAGATCGGCAAGGTGCTGCAAGTGAGCGACGGCGTGGCGCACGTCTATGGCCTCGACAAGGTGCAGTCCGACGAACTCGTCGAGTTCGAGAACGGCACCATGGGCGTGGTGCTCAACCTTGAGGAAGACAACGTCGGCGTGGTGCTGCTCGGTCCCACCGAGGGCATCAAGGAAGGCGAGACGGTGAGGCGCACCCAGCGCATCGCCTCCGTCCTCGCGGGCGAAGGCATGTTGGGCCGCGTCGTCGACGGCCTCGGCCGCCCCATCGACGGCAAGGGACCCATCCAAGGCAAGACCTACGAGATGCCCCTGGAACGCAAGGCCCCGGGTGTCATCTTCCGCCAGCCCGTCAACCAGCCGCTGCAAACGGGTCTCAAGGCCATCGACGCCATGATCCCCATCGGACGCGGCCAACGTGAGCTGATCATCGGCGACCGCCAGACGGGCAAGACCGCCATCGCCATCGACGCCATCATCAACCAGAAGGAGAACTTCAAGAACGGTGACCCGATTTATTGTATCTATGTCGCTGTGGGACAGAAGGGTAGTACCGTCGCCAACTTGGTGAACACCCTCGAGAAGTACGGCGCCATGGACTACACCATCGTGGTCAGTGCCTCCGCCTCCGACCCCGCCGCCATGCAGTTTTACGCCCCTTACGCAGGCTGCGCTATCGCCGAGTACTTCCGCGACACGGGCCGTCATGCCTTGGTCATCTACGACGACCTCTCGAAGCAGGCCGTGGCCTACCGTGAGGTGTCGCTGATTTTGCGCCGTCCTCCGGGACGTGAGGCTTATCCTGGCGACATCTTCTACCTCCACAGCCGTCTGCTGGAGCGTGCCGCCAAGATCATCAAGAACGACGACGTGGCGCGTCAGATGAACGACCTGCCCGACAGCCTTAAGGACATCGTGAAAGGCGGCGGTAGCATCACCGCACTGCCCATCATCGAGACGCAGGCGGGCGACGTGTCGGCCTACATCCCCACCAACGTGATTTCCATCACCGACGGACAGATCTTCTTGGAAACCAACCTCTTCAACGCAGGTATCCGTCCCGCCATCAACGTCGGCATCTCGGTGTCGCGTGTGGGTGGCAACGCCCAAATCAAGTCGATGAAGAAGGTGGCAGGCACCCTGAAACTGGACCAGGCCCAGTTCCGTGAGATGGAGGCCTTCTCGAAGTTCGGCGCCGAACTTGATGCCGCCACCTTGGCCATCCTCGACAAGGGCCGCAAGAACGTCGAGCTGCTGAAGCAGCCACGTTACACGCCCATGCCCGTGGAGAAGCAGGTGGCCATCATCTTCTGCGGCACCAACGGCTTGCTGAGCAAGGTGCCCGAGGACAAGGTGCTTGAGTTTGAGAAGCAGTTCCTCGACATGATGGAGGTGAAGCACAAGGACGTGCTTGAACAGCTGAGAGCTGGTAAGATCGACGACGACATCAAGGCGGTCTTGAAGGAGGAGGCTTTGAAGTTGAGTGAACACTTTAATGGATAATTGATAATGGACAATTGAGAATTGATAATTGCGCAAAGCGATGTGGTATTTCATGTAATTGTCAATTGTCAATTCTCAATTCTTAATTCGAATAAATGGCATCACTAAAAGAAATCCGTGCTAGAATCGCTTCCGTTGCCTCGACGCAGAAAATCACGAGTGCGATGAAGATGGTGTCGGCGGCCAAACTAAAGAAGACCGAAGGCATCACGACGCGTTTCTTGCCTTACAAGAACAAATTGAGTGAGGCGCTTGCCAGCTACCTCGGCTCCCTTGAAGGCGAAGTCAACATCCCGTTGGCGGAGCACCGCGAGGTGAAACGGGTGGCGCTGATGGCCTTCGCATCAAGCAGTGGCTTGTGCGGAGTCTACAATTCCAGCGTCTGCAAGCTCTTCAAGCAGGTGTATGACGAGTATGCAGAGAGCCTTGGCTCGGAGAACGTCATCGTGTTTGTCGTAGGTAAGAAACTGAGCGACTACGCCAAGAAGTTCGGCATCACGGTGGAGGGACAGTATGAGCCTTTGGCCGAGTGCATGTCGTACGACCTCGCCATGGAAATCAGCGACAAGATGGTGGAACTGTTTCTCAGCAAGAAGGTCGACCGTGTGGAGCTGGTGTTCAACCATTTCAAGAATGCTGGTGTGCAGGTGCCGCAGCGCGAGGTGGTGCTGCCCTTGAAGGCTGAAATGGGCGGCGAGGCCCAGAGCTTCGACTACATCGTGGAGCCTGACAAAGAGACCTTTGTCAACGACTTGATCCCCAAGGTGATTCGTACCAACTTCTATTCCATCATGCTCGACGCCTTGACGGCGGAGCATGGTGCCCGCATGACGGCCATGCACATCGCCAGCGACAACGCAGAGCAGTTGTCGCAGGAGTTGAGGATCCTATACAACAAAGCGCGCCAGAACGTCATCACCAACGAGTTGATTGACATCGTTGGCGGTGCTGAGGCTTTGAATGGGTAAACCTGGGACTGATATTTCTGGCTGAAAGACAAGACAATCCGCCGAGCCTCCGCAAGGAAGCGCGGCGGTTGTTGTTATTTCTTTGCTTTTACACCCCAAATAATTGAAAGTCTCAAAATTTCTTGTATCTTTGCCTCCGAAAACCATGCATCATGCTCCCCCTCTCAATGCAATATGGCCCCATGACGGCTCCTTTGCCGCTTAAGGCGAAGACTGCGTCCGTTATCCCCCCCCTATTGCATTAATTATCAACAATTTACAAAAACAAGACTTCGCATCGTTGGCGCTCTCGGCCAATGCTTTGGCATCGTCCGAGGCCTCCGACAACGCCAACCAATGCCAGGACAGACTATCCGAGACCTCCGACAGCCCCAACCGATATTCGGACAGACCATCCGAGGTCTCCGACAATGCCAACCGACACTCGGACAGACTATCCGAGGGGTCGGACAGCCGCAGGAGATTCCCTGCGGGAACGGAGTACTGCGGGTTTTGTTTATCAGCGGCGGCCTGTGGCACTTACGGTCAGGCAGTTGTTTCCAGCCGCCGCGTTTTATCACCTTATTACCTCCTCCATTCCCGCAAGGGAATCCTAATCTTTAAATCTTGAAATCTGAAATCTTCAAATCATAATTACCATGTTACACGACATTCAACAAGTTAAGTCGGTTCCCGTTTCCGACCTCAAGAACACCCACTTCGTGGGCCTGATGACCTTCACGCGCGACCAGTTTGCCGCCACCTTCGGCAACCCCGACGCCTCACCCGCCAAAGTGACTGCCCAAATGCAGCGCTTCAGCGATGCCTACAAGACCCTCGACGAAGCCTACAAGACCAGCACCTACAGCCTCGACACCGAGCGCCTGCGCCAGGCCGATGACGACTGCGACCGCACCTTCATGGGCATCAAGAAGATGGTGCAGGCACAGCAGGCCTTCGACTTCAACCCGACTGTGAAAGACGCCGCCGACCGCATGATGCAGGCCATCGCCCGCTTCGACATCAGCCCCGACGAGGACTACCTCGGCGAGAACAGCAAACTGCAGCAGCTGATCAACGACGTACGCACCGTGGCCTCGCTCACCGACGACGCCGCCACCCTCGGCCTCACCGAGGCCTTTGCCCAACTGGCCGACAAGGTCGACCTCGTGCGCAAGCTCATCACCCAGCGCGAAGCCGGCAAGGCCCCCAAGGGTGCCATGAAGGTAGCGCGCCAGCAGATGGAGCCTGAATACCGCTGGCTCATCGCCATCCTCAACGCCGCCGCGCTGATGGACGACGACGAGCACCGCTTCGACCCGCTCATCACCGTGCTCAATGCCAACATCGACTACCTGAAGAAAAACGTCATCCGCAAGGGCGGCATCGTTTGGGACGACGAAACCGACACCGAACTCGATGAGGAAGACTTCGACGAAGAGCCTACCGACGAGGAGGCCGAAGACGAGAAGCCACAGACCGACCCGACGGAAGAATGAAACTCAATCAAAACAATCTTCAATAACAATCAAACAAGAAAGGAAAAAACAAAATGAAAAAAGTATTACTGCTTTTTGTGCTGCTATTTAGTAGTCTATCTCTGATGCATGCCCAGAGCAATGTCGAGTACAATGTGATGGATATCCCTGAAACGTTGGAAGTATGTGTGGGCACTGTTGTTACAATTCATCCGGAGCCTAACTGTGGAGAATGGTTTTGGAAAATTGATAATGTCAATCAAGGCATGATCAATCCTCTCGTTCTCCAGAGTCAAGTTGGACACAACTTTCGCGTCGAATACTATGGATGTTACTTCTCTCTTGATAGTCATATTATTTTTAGAGTGGGAGATACACCTAGTTCCTTCACTCATGATGTATGGAAGAGATTTGGAGAAACGATGACCATTGAACCTGTTGGAACAGACAGTTTAACTTGGTACGAGTATCTCTGGTCAACGGGTGCTACAACCAGAACTATTGATGTAACCGAACCTGGTACTTATACATGCCAGATCTTCGATTTCTGTGGTACAGCCACTCGTACGTTCATCGTCCGCGACAATGTCGAGATTTACCGCGCCACTGTTGACCTCGAAACCAACCTGAACAAGGCCACTTGGCAGGTCACGGAAGAGCAAGCCGAGTACATCAACGAGGTGAAGGTCTACCGTGACGGCCTTCTTGTAGGCACTGCGCCCTACCAAGACGGCTATTTCTTGGATGCCATCGGCAGCGATAATGCTGCTAGAAACTACCGCATTGTTGGCGTGTCGGTCGAAGGCGAAGATTGCCCCATCGAGAGTTATGAAAAAGGTACTATCCACACGACCTACTACCAAGACGTGAACGGCAACCTCAACATGACGTGGAACGTGCCCTACGTGGAGGAAGGTGCCCAAGGCACGCTCACCTACTTCCAAATCTGCAAATACGACCCCGCCACGGGCGACCTCACAGTGGTCGACCAAGTGAATGCCGCCATCACCGACTACACCTGCGGCGTGAACCAGTTCGACGGCGGCCAAGCCGTCATCGCTGCTGTGTTTAGCGAAGGCAAGGGCGTTGAGGAACTGTCGTTCTCCAACCTCACTACGGACATACTCGGTGTTGGGGAAAACGATGAACGCGCTTTCAACATCTATCCCAATCCTGCCAAAGACCGCGTGACCATCGAAGGCACGGGCATGACCATCATCACCAACACCCTCGGACAGACCATCCTCACCCGCGAAATCAATGGCAAGGAAACCATAGAATTGCCGCAAGGGTTGTATTTCGTGAAAATGAATGGGGTGACGCAGAAAATTGTGGTGGAATAATCGCGTTGGCCTGTAGGGCTGTCACACCGTGGCAGCCGCTGCGACGAAACGCCAATGCGGCTGCCGTGATACGACAGCCCTACAAACCTGCCGTGATATGACAGCCCTACAAACCTGCCGTAATACGACAGCCCTACAGAAAACCCCGAAGGATACAATGGTCTTTCGGGGTTTTCGTTTCTTTCGATGTTGAAAAACTATTCCTGATAATACACACGCTTCACCCGCTGCGAAACCCTGGTCATTATCTCGTACGGTATCGTCTGGCAGGCTTTGGCGATGTCGTTGATGTCGTGCTCGGCGTTGAAGATGACGACGGTGTCGCCTTCGGCGGCTTCCACGTCGGTCAGGTCGAGCATACACATATCCATGCAGATGTCGCCCACAATCTTCACAGGTTTGTTGTTCACGTAGAAGGTGCCGTTGCCGTTGCCCAGCAGCCGTGAGAGGCCGTCGGCGTAGCCGATGGGCACGATGCCGATGCGCATGTCGTGTTCGGCGCGGCCGTGGCGGTTGTAGCCGATGCTGTCGCCAGCGGGGATGTGCTTGATTTGGTTGATGGTGGTCTTGAGTGACACCACAGGCTGCAGCAAGCCCTTGTCGGCCTCGCATGTAGGCACGCCATAGAGGCCGATGCCCAAGCGGACCATGTCGAACTGGTACTGCGGGAAACGCGAGATGCCCGCCGTGTTGAGGATATGGCGCAGCACATGCGGGAAGGCCTCTACAATCATCTGGCTGCCTTTCTCGAAGTTGTGGATCTGGCTTAAGGTGAACTCGTCTTCGGCGGGGTTGTCGGCGGTGGCGAGGTGCGAGAACACGCTCTTCACACACAGCATGGGGTTGGCCTGGATGCGGCGGATGAGCTCGGGCAGCTCGTCGTTGGAGAAGCCCAGACGGTGCATGCCCGTGTCGAGTTTGATGTGGACGTTGAGCGGATGCGCCTGCGGCAGGGCCAGGTTCTCCATCGCCTTCTCGATGAACTCCAAGTTGCGGAAGCTGAACACCTCGGGTTCGAGGTGGTATTTGATGATGTTGTCGTAGCTGTTCACCTCGGGGCTCATCACCATGATGGGCAGGTTGATGCCGGCGCGGCGTAGCTCCACGCCTTCGTCGGCGAAGGCCACGGTGAGATAGTCGACGTTGTGGAATTGCAGCACGTTGGAGACCTCGAGGTTACCGCTGCCGTAGCCGAAGGCCTTCACCATCACCATGAGTTTGGTCTCGGGCTTGAGTTTGGAACGGAAGTGGTTGAGGTTGCTGACCAGGTTGTTGAAGTTGATTTCAAGGACGGTCTCGTGCGCCTTCTCCTGCAGCTCCATGCTGATCTGTTCGAACTCGAAGGCACGTGCGCCTTTCAGTAAAATGGTCTGGTTGTTGAACTTCGAGAAGGGGAAGCGTGCCAGGAAGTCGCCGACGTTGGGGTAGAAGTAACACTCCATGTCGAACTTGTTGGCTTGGCGTGAGAGGCCCTCGCCGATGCCGATGAGCATGTCGACGCCCTTGGTCTTGAGCAGCTGTCCTATCTCGGTGTAGAGGTCCATCTCGTTGCGGCCGCTTTGGAGGATGTCGGACAGGATGACGACTCGGTGTTGGTGTTGGCGTTGGTGGCGCATCACGTCCAAGGCGATGGCCAGCGAGTTGACGTCGGAGTTGTAGTAGTCGTTGATGATGGTGCAGTTGTTCATGCCCGCCTTGATCTCGAGGCGCATGGCGATGGTGGTCAGCGACATCAGCCTCTCGGCGATGACCTCGGGTTGCATCTGCATGAGCAGGCCGACGGCGATGCAATGTATGGCATTCTCGACGGAGGCTTTGTCGGCAAAGGGGATCCTGAACGACAGCTTCTCGCCGTGATAGGTGCAGCCTATCATCGCGCTATTCTCGGCTTTCTTCACCTCTCCGACGAAGAGGTCGGCCTCTTCGAACTTACGGCTCCACGTGAAGAGCTTCACCTTGGAGGCGATGCCGGAGCGGATGACGACCTGTTGGATGTCGGCGTAGTCCATGCAGTAGACCAGCGACTCGGCTTTGGTGAAGAGGTTCATCTTCTCGCCGACTTTCTGGGCGCGGTTGATGAAGTTCTCCTCGTGGGCCTGCCCGATGTTGGTGAACACGCCGATGGTGGGGCGGATGATGTCTTGCAATGCCATCATCTCGTCTGGCTCGGAGATGCCGGCTTCGAAGATGGCCATGTCGTAGGTGTCGTTCATCTGCCATACCGACAGCGGCACGCCCACCTGTGAGTTGTAGCTCTTCGGGCTGCGGACGATGTTGTGGTCGGGGCTGAGCATCTGGTAGAGCCATTCCTTGACGATGGTCTTGCCGTTGCTGCCCGTGATGCCGATGACGGGGATGTCGAACTGCTGGCGATGGTGTGCCGCCAAGGTCTGCAGGGCTTTCAAGGTGTCGTTCACCACGATGAAGGCGGCACCGGGGAGGTCTTCGTCAGGGAGATGTCTTACCACGAAGGCGCGCAAGCCTTTGTCGTAAAGGTCTTTGACGTATTTATGGCCGTCGTTGCGAACACTCGTCAAGGCGAAAAACAAGGCTTGTCGGGCATCCATGAGATGTCGGCTGTCGATGAGCAAGTCGCTGATGCGCAGGCCGTCATAGGCTCCTACGAGCGTTCCGCCGACGATGTCCGCAACCTCTTTGAGGGAATAAAACTGATGCTGCATGGAACTCAATTCAAAATTCCTGCAAATTTACGCCTTTTCTTTGTTCTAGTTTGGTTCGACATCAAAAAAAACTATCTTTGCAGCATTAAAACACGCTCCCATGAACCTCAAGAAGCACATCCCTAACGTCATCACCTGCGGCAATCTGTTGTCGGGTTGTTTTTCCATTTTGTTTATCGCCTCTGGAATGCCTATCAAGGCGGCCCTTATGATCCTTGTGGCAGGGCTTTTCGACTTCCTTGACGGCTTTGCGGCGCGGCTCCTCGATGCCCATTCGCCCATCGGTCCCGACTTGGACTCGCTCTCGGATGTGGTGTCTTTCGGCATTGCTCCGGGCTTGATCATGTGCTATATGATGAACAACGCCCTCGACCTGCCTCGTCTCACTTTGGACGGCATCGACTTGTTGCCTTGTGTGGCCTTCCTGTTGCCCGTGTTTGCCGCCATCCGTTTGGCACGTTTCAACATCGACGAGACGCAGCAGACGGCCTTCCGTGGCATCCCTGCGCCGGCCATGGCTATTTTTGTCGCCTCGCTGCCTTTGGCCATGGCGCAAGTGGGGCATCTCTCCGATGGCGCCTTGGATTACTGGGCTTGTCTCGGCATCACCCTGTTGTTGTCGTTCATGATGGTGAGCAACATGAGGTGCTTCTCGTTCAAGATGAAGAAATTGAGTTGGAAAGGCAACGAGGTAAGATGGATTTTCCTCGCTGTCGCCATTGTCGGTTTCGTGATTTTCAGATGGCTGGCGCTGCCATTTGTCATGGTGATTTACATCCTGCTGTCGGTTTTCTTTGCAGGTAAAGAAGTAGAATAAAAGTTATTTTTGCAATTCATCAATATACTGTTTCACTTGCTCTCGTAGAGGACCAAGGTCATTGGAATAAGTCTCCCAAACGAATTGAGGGCTCACTGTGTAATAACCATGTACCAGTACATTTCGCATGTCGATGATGTCGCGCCACGGTGTTTCGGGATGCTCTTCCCTAAATTCTTTAGTTAGCATATTGGCCGCCTCTCCGATAATCATGATATTGTACACCACAGCGTGGAAGCACATCACGTCTGATTTCATTTCCTCGAAAGTTTTTTCTTCAAGGAAATCATTAATGTGACCGATGCATTCGTCAATATGCCAGAGGCGTTCAATATCTCTAGCTTGCTCTCTCATAGACTAGTTTTTTGTCACGGTTGGCGGATTCCACTGCGAAAGGCTTCAAAGTGCCTTCTTCTACAAGGTCGACATCAAGGCCAAGGCGCTCTTGCAACTCTCTCCACATGCGGGCATAGGCAAATAGACCTATAGGCGAACTATGGTCAAACTCAACGAGGATGTCCACATCGCTTTCAGCAGTTTCCTCACCACGGGCGTATGAGCCAAACAGCCATGCTTTCAAAACAGGTTGTGTTTTGAAATAGTCGCATAGGATTTTCGTCAAGTTCTTGGTGCTCATGTTTTTTATGCTTTTATGCTGCAAAGGTATAAATATTTTCTAAATACAAAAATCGGAATTTTATAGTTCCTTTTTGTGCAGAATGAAATTATGCCCGAGATAGACTTCGCGAACGTGTTCGTCGGCTGCGAGGGCTTCGGGCAGGCCTGACATCAGCACTTTGCCGTCGAAGAGCAGGTAGGCTCGGTCGGTGATGCTGAGGGTCTCGTGTACGTTGTGGTCGGTGATGAGCACGCCGATGTTTTTCCTTTTCAGCTTGAAGATGATGCGCTGGATGTCCTCGACGGCGATGGGGTCGACGCCGGCGAAAGGCTCGTCAAGAAGCACGAACTTGGGGTCGACGGCCAAGGCGCGGGCGATCTCGGTGCGGCGGCGCTCACCGCCCGACAGTTGTATGCCCTTGCTCTTGCGCACATGCTGCAGGCCAAACTCGTCGAGCAACTCTTCCAACTTCTGGCGACGGTCGGCTTCCTTCATCTTCTTGAACTGCATGACGGAGTAGATGTTTTCCTCGACGCTCATCTGCCGAAACACCGAGGCCTCCTGGGCCAGGTAGCCGATGCCTTTCTGGGCGCGTTTGTACATAGGCAGGTTGGAGATGTCCTCGTTTTCGAGGAAGACCTTCCCCGAATAGGGCTTGATGAGACCCACCACCATGTAGAATGTGGTTGTCTTTCCAGCGCCATTGGGACCCAGCAGACCTACGATCTGTCCTTGCTCCACTTCGACGTCGACGTCGTTGACCACGGTGCGCTGACCGTATTTCTTCACCAAATGTTCAGTTCTCAGCTTCATCTTGAAATCCTCAATTATCAATTATCAATTCTCAATTCAAAAAATTCCTTCCTTTAATATGTCATGCAAATGTATAATTCCCAAATATTTGCCATCGTGAACCACGGGTAATTGCGTGATGCTGTTGGCCCGCATCTTGTGCAGGGCATCCACCACCAGGGCATCCTCGTCGATGGTCTTGGGGTTGGAGGTCATGATTTGTGAGGCTTTTACGTGTTCGATGTCGGGGGCGTTCATCAGCATACGGCGGAGGTCGCCGTCGGTGATGATGCCTGAGATACTGTTTCCTTGACACACCACCGTGGCACCCAGGCGTTTGTGGGTCATCTCGATGATGACGCGTGTCAGGTTGTCGTCGGGACCCACTTCGGGGCGTTCGTTGTTGACATACAAGTCCTTCACTCGGAGATAGAGTTGCTTGCCCAGTGCGCCGCCGGGGTGAAACTTGGCGAAGTCGTCCGTGGAGAAGCCGCGACACCTCATTAATATAAGGGCCAGTGCGTCGCCCATGACGAGTTGGGCGGTGGTGCTGCTGGTGGGCGCCAGGCTGTCGGGGATGGCCTCGTCGCTGACACTCACGTCGAGTACAAAGTCGGCCTGCTGTGCCAGATACGACTTGCGGTTGCCCACCATGGCCACGATTTTGTTGCCCCGTAGCTTGATGAGCGGCACCAGCACCTTGATTTCGGGAGTCTCACCGCTTTTCGACAAAATGACCACAATGTCATCCTCCCGCACAATGCCCAAGTCGCCGTGGATAGCATCCGCTGCATGCATAAAAACTGCCGTTGTACCCGTTGAATTCATCGTCGCAACAATCTTTTGGGCGATGATAGCGCTTTTTCCGATGCCCGAAAACACCAGGTTACCCCGGCATTCTAGCGTCATTTCCACGACTTTTTGAAAATCTTCATCAATTCGGTCTTTCAATCCAATGATTGCATTAGCTTCATTTTCAATAATTTGAGTGGCCAATGCTATAATTGTGTCATTTTTTTTCATTTTTTCTTGCTTTTTTCTTGCACCGAATGAGTTAAAAACTATAACTTTGTCTTTGCGTCAAAAAGGGGAAAACTCCTTGCATAAGAACGCAGATTCTTGAAAGAGATTGCAAAGAAACACAAAAATTTGGAATATACCAAAAGGAGAAAACTATGGCTAAGAAAGAAGACCAGGCGATTCACAAGTTGTTGAAGAATGTTTTCGGCTTCGACCAATTCAAGGGAAACCAAGAGGAGATCATCAAAAGCATCCTTGCGCGCAACAATACGTTCGTACTGATGCCTACGGGTGGCGGCAAGTCGTTGTGCTACCAGCTGCCCGCTCTGATGTCGGATGGCACAGCTATCGTCGTCTCTCCTCTCATCGCCTTGATGAAAAACCAAGTGGACATGATCCGCAACTTCGGCACCGAGTTGGGCATCGCGCATGTGATGAACTCGTCGCTGTCGAAGGCCGAGTTGCTAGAGGTCAAGGAAGACCTGAAGAGCGGCAAGACCAAGTTGCTCTATGTCGCTCCCGAGTCGCTCACTAAAGACGAGACCGTCGACTTCCTGCGCGGCCTCAAAATCTCGTTCGTCGCCATCGACGAGGCACACTGCATCTCGGAGTGGGGTCATGACTTCCGCCCTGAGTATCGCCGTCTGCGCCCCATCATCAACGCCATTGGCGACAACCTCCCCATCATCGCCCTGACAGCCACCGCCACGGTGAAGGTGCAGAACGACATCATGAAGAACCTCGAAATCATGGACGCCAAGGTCTTCAAGTCGTCATTCGACCGCCCGAACCTTTATTATGAAGTGCGCCCCAAGACCAAAGATGTCATCAAGGACATCATCAAATATATCAAACAAAACCCAGGCAAGTCGGGCATTGTCTACTGCCTCAGCCGTAAGAAGGTGGAAGAGCTGGCCGAGACGCTCGTCGTCAACGGCATCCGGGCCTTGCCTTACCATGCAGGCCTTGACAGCCAGACGCGTAAGGAGAACCAGGATAAGTTCCTCATGGAGGAAGTCGACGTCATCGTGGCCACCATCGCCTTTGGCATGGGTATCGACAAGCCTGACGTCCGTTTCGTCATCCACCACGACATCCCGAAGAGCCTTGAAGGCTACTACCAAGAGACAGGCCGTGCAGGTCGCGACGGCGGCGAAGGCAACTGCATCGCTTTCTACGACTACGAGGACATCCATAAGCTAGAAAAGTTCAACAAAGGCAAGAACGTGGCAGAACAGGAGATCGCCCGTGAGCTGCTGAACGAAACCGTAACCTACGCCGAATCAGCGGTATGCCGTCACAGGCTGCTGCTGCACTATTTCGGAGAAGAATACGAGAAAGAGAACTGTGGCTCGTGCGACAACTGCCGCTCACCCAAGGAGAAATTCGACGGTAAGGATGACCTGAAACTCGTCCTCGAAGCCGTGGAAGAGACCAAACAACTGTTCAAGACCAAGCATATTGCTGAGCTGTTGGCGGGCAAACTCACGGGCGACATCAAGGCGGCCAAGCAGGAAAACAACGAGTTCTTCGGCGCCGGCGACGAGCACGACGAGAAATATTGGACTGCGGTCATTCGTCAGGCTTTGGTCAATAAGCTGTTATCCAAGGATATCGAAAACTATGGCATCCTGAAGATTACCAAGGAAGGCAAGAACTTCATCAAGAAGCCTTACACCATCATGCTCGTCAAGGACCATGACTACGAGAACTCCGACGAGGACGACCCCGAGGCTATGGCAGCTATGGGCGCCGGCAAGGACGGTGGCGCCGACAAGACCCTCTTCGCCTTGCTGAAAGACCTCCGCAAGACCATCGCCAAGCAAAACGGATTGCCGCCTTTCGTCATCTTCCAAGACCCCTCGCTCGAAGATATGGCCATTCAATACCCCATCACGAAGGAGGAGATGACCCAGATTGCAGGCGTGGGCGCGGGTAAGGCCGAAAAATTCGGCGAGCCTTTCATCAAGCTCATCAAGGAGTATGTGGAGGAGAACGAAATCACCCGCCCGAACGACATGGTGGTGAAGTCGGTGGTCAACAACTCGGCACTGAAGATCGGCATCATCCAAAACATCGACAAGAAGATTCCGCTCGACGACATCGCATACGGTAAAGGCTTGAGTTTTGATGAGTTGCTCTCTGAAATCGAAAGTATCGTCTCGTCAGGCACCCATCTTGACATCAACTATTTCATCGAGGAGTTTGTTGATGTTTACCATCAGGAAGACATCTTGGATTACTTCCGCGAGGCTGAATCCGACGACGTGCAGACCGCGCTCCGTGAGTTGGGCGAAGACGAATACGAGGAAGAGGAAGTGCGCCTGATGCGCATCAAGTTCTTGTCGGACGTTGGCAACTGATTGGTTATGAAGCGATTAGTATCTTTAGCACTGCTCTTTGTCCTTGTGGCCTCTTGTGGACACAAGGACAAAGGCTTTATGCCTGAGCGCCTGCTGAGCCAAGCGGAGATGATTGACATCTTAAGCGACGTACAAATCATCGAGGCCGACATCAACTACCAGAAGACCAAGGAAAGGGAGGCGGAAGAGGCGCCTAAAGACTATAAGGGCTTGACACAGTCGTATTACGACCAACTCTTTGAGCATTATGGCATCACCGATAGCATCTATTCGCAAAACATTAGGTATTACACTGAGCGCCCTGACCAGCTTGAAGTCATCATGGACTCGGTGATGCAACGCTTTGTTCGGCTGCAATCCGGGATGAAGAATGAGGGCGGCGAATAGGCTCAACTGACCAAACCGACACGAAAAGCAAAAAGGATCAGCTCAGAGGTGGATTTGACGCCGACTTTGCTGAATACGGAGCTTTTTAGGTTTTCCACTGAGTGGGGCGTGATGCACATCTCGTCTGCAATCTGTTTGGTACTCAGTCCGTTGGTGCACATGCTGATAAGCTCCATCTCTCGTCGCGTCAAGGTCTTCATGGTCTCGTAATCGTCCTTGAGGTCGGTGCCGATGCGCAAGGTGCCTTCTTCGTTGTAGTCGTGACCCGCCATTACCGAGGCCAACACGGGAGAAATATCGTCAGAATTGATGCTCTTGCTCATGAAGCCGTTGACGCCAGCCTCCATCAGCTGCTTGACGGTGGCACCGCCAGCCTCACCCGAGAAGATGACGATTTTTGTGTCGGGATAACGTTGCTTGGCAGCTTGAATCACATCCATGCCTGTGCCGTCGGGGAGCATGTAGTCCAAAAGGATGAGGTCGATTTCGTTGCCAAAATCTTCAAGTGCCTTGATGGCTTCGGCCACAGTGGTGGCCTCGGCCAGGATCTGATGGTTGAGGGACGAATTTTGCAAGGTGGAACGTATGCCCAAACGGCAGATGGGTTGGTCTTCGACGATGAGTATGCGTATTTTTTGGTTCTCTTCCATGACAATTACTTTTTGATGCTGAACCTGACCGTGGTACCTAAGTCCTTTTGGCTTTCAATCGAGATTTCGCCGCCGATTTTTTCCATGAGTTCCTTGGTGACGAAGAGCCCGATGCCGGTGCCGGTCTCGCCCCCCGTGCCTTTGGCCGACGAAGTCATGTAACGGAATATCTTCTCCAGTTTCTTCTCGCTGATGCCCATGCCGTTGTCGGTCACCGTCACCCAGACACAATCGCCTTGGGATTTGGCGCTGATGTCGACTTCGCCGTTGGGATAGGAGAACTTCACCGCGTTGCTGAGCAGGTTTTGCAGCACGAGGCTCACCACGTTGGCGTCGTCGTGGGCTGTCAGCTCGGGCGGCACGTTGTTGGCAACTTTCAGCGACTTCAATCCGATGGCGGTCTCTTGTGTCTTGATGCACTCGTCGACAAGCTGGGCGAGGTTGAAGTCGGTGGCTTCGATGATGCTGTTTTCCAACTCGCCTTTCACCCAATGCATGATGTTGGCCATGCGGGCATTCAGGGCCTCCGACGAGGAGCGTAACATGATGAGACTGGCCTCACGGTCGGTGTCGTTGGTAGTGTCGTAGTTGTCCGTCAACCCGCGTAGTACCGAGCACATCGCCCCCACGGGTGTCTTCACGTCGTGCGAGATGATGGTGAACAGGTGGTCCTTGGTCTCGTTGAGATGGGCCAGCTCCTCGGCGCGTTTCTTGCGGATGTTAGCCAAACGGTACCAAATCACGGCGATGATGAAAAGCAGCAGAGCTGTCACTGACAAAATGATGGTATACAAGCGGTTGCGTTTTGCTTTTTCTTGTTCGAGGGCCAACTCATGTTCTTTCTCCTGCATAGCATAGCGCACCTGGTAATCGCGGATGAGCTGCTGCTGGTTCTCGTTGAAGACCGAGTCTTTCATGGCGACGCTCTGCTCGAAATATGCCAAGGCGAGACGTGGGTTGCTTTCCCTCGTCAGGTGGTATGCGCTTTCCAATGCCTCTTGAAGCAACTCGTTGAAATGGTTCTCTTCCGCCATGGCGATGGCTTGTTCGTAGCATTGTTCCGCCGCTGCAGCATGTCCTAGCTCGCTTTCGAATTGGCCTTTCTGCACGTAGATGCTGGTCTCCAGAAACACCTCGCCGTTTTCTTTGGCGATGCGCAGGGCCTCTTCCATCACCTTGAGGCTTTCGTCGGTACGTCCGGTCTGGAAATAGGCTTTCGACAAGGCTGCCAGGCGGTTGATGATTTTGTGGGGCGTATCTTGATAGCGTTGCGAGAGGTCTAAAGACTGCTCTGCATAACTCACTGCCTCAGCGAGTTTGCTGTCGTCGGGTTGGGCTTTGTTTTGTGCGATGCGCACCTCCGCGAGGTTTTGGTAGTAGGTGGCCAAGTCGAGGTTGGAGGCCGTGTCGGCGGCATCGACGGTGCCCAGCATCTCGATGCATTTACGGTACATCTCCTCTGCCGTCTCGTATTCGTTCATGGCGAGGTGGATTTCGGCGATGTTGTTGATGACATAGCGTTTGTTGACCGCTGCCATCTCGCCGCCTATCTGGTCCATGAGGTCGTTGCACTGGTTGTAGCAGTCGATGGCTTTGTCGAGCTGTCCGAGGCGCTGATAGGCGTTGGCCAACGTCATCGTGCAGCCGGCTTGGTTGAAGAGGTCGCCGATTTCGCTGTAATGTGCGATGCCGATTTCAGAGTAATGCACGACGTGCTGAAAGTCATTGTTTTCATAGAAATACAAAATCATCGTGCGCAACACCTTCAGCTTGATGTCGTCCTTGTCGCTTTCGGGGTCGAAGTTGGGTTCGCGGCCAATGACTTCGTCGATGGCTACGGCAGCCTGGTAGGCCACCTCGCCTTTGTTGTTGTCGAACACCTGGAAAAGGCTGTCGAGGTCTTGCGCAGCAAGGCGGGACATGGCGAAAGACAAAAAAACTATGATTAGGATTCTCCTCATTTTGAGTTTTGGTTTCATTAGGCAGCAAAAATAAGAACTTTCCTGCAATTTTCCCGTTTTCTCTTCGTTTTCTTGTTTGGATTGCTTAATTTTGCACGCAATTTTCAGTCGTGAAGCCCTATGAAGCCGAACAACTGAACAACTGACCAACTGAAAACTGAACAACTAAAAATAAGATTTATGCAAGATAAACTGCAAGAACTTACCGATAGACTATATAATGAAGGTCTGTCGAAAGGAAAGCATGACGGTGAAGAGCTGGTGCAGAAGGCACAGGCTGAAGCCGACCGCATCGTGGCTTATGCCAAGGCTGAGGCTGAGCGTATCATCGCCCAAGCCAACAAGGAAGCCGAGGAACTGAAGACCAAGGTGACCGCCGACGTCAAGATGGCTGCCACGCAGAGCGTCGCCGTGACGAAACAAGAAATCGAGAAGATGGTGGTGACCAAGTCGGCCGCCGAAGGCGTGAAGGCCAATATGAATAATGCAGCCTTCGTCAAAGATTTGATTTCCAGTGTCGTGAAAGCTTTCAACCCACAGAATGCATCGCCCGTCGACTTGAACCTTATCGTTCCTGAGTCGCTGAAAGCCGAGGTGGAGCCTTTCGTGAAGAACGAAATCGCCAACCAGTTCAAGGGCGAGGTGAAGGTGGACTACTCCAAGAAGATGAACGGCGGCTTCAAAGTCGCGCCCAAGGACGGCGGCTATGTGCTCCAGTTCACTGATGACGAGTTCACCCAACTCATTGCCAACTACCTGCGTCCCGCCACCAAGAAAATCCTCTTCGGCTGATGGATAACTACGTTTATATCGTGGCTGGCTTGCCGGAACTGACCTCGGGCTTCGAGAACACGGGTTTCGACTATGCCGCTGTCAAGGAGTCCATCATGGAGCTGCTCTCCGAGAAAGACCAGCAGTTGGTCGAGCTCATGGAGGAGGGCTTCAACGAGGAAAGCCTTGGCGCCGAGTTTTACGACAAAGCCGCCCAAAGCAAGAACCGCTTCATCCGCGAGTACTTCGACTTCGACGGTCGCCTGCGCAATATGAAGGTGGACTACCTGGCCAAGCGCCTCGGCAAGAAAGGGGAGGACTATGTGGTGGAACTGCCCGAGGCTGACTTTGAGGAAGGCAGGCAGATTGAGGAAATCCTTGCCGATGCCGACTTCGTGCAGCGCGAGCAGAAGATGGACGAGCTGAAATGGGAGAAGGCCTCCGACATCGCCCGCATGGACTATTTCAACATGAATGCCATCCTCGCTTTCTTGGTCAAGGCCAAGACGGTGCAACGTTGGGCCGAACTCGACGCCTCAAAGGGTCAGGAGATGTTTAAGAAACTCGTCCAGGAGATTCGTGGCACAAGCGCGAATTTGGATTTAAGTGTGTAAATAATAGAAACAACATAATATGAAAACAACAGGAAAAGTTACAGGAATCATTGCAAACCTGGTCACCGTGGAGGTGGACGGCCCTGTGGCACAGAATGAGATCTGCTTCATCGACCTTGACGGCGTCAAGCTGATGGCAGAGGTCATCAAGGTGAACGGGAACAAAGCCTCCGTGCAGGTGTTTGAGAGCACCCGCGGCCTCCAAATCGGCGACCCTGTGGAATTCCAAGGCTACATGCTTGAAGTGACCTTGGGACCTGGTTTGCTTTCGAGCAACTTCGACGGCCTGCAGAACAACCTCGCCACCATGACGGGCGTGTTTCTGAAACGCGGTGAATACACCAAGGCCCTCGATGAAGAGAAACTTTGGGACTTCACGCCTATCGCCAAGGCTGGCGACCAAGTGGTTGCCGCCGACTGGCTGGGCGAAGTCAAAGAAGGCTGGCTGCCTCACAAAATCATGGTGCCGTTCAACTTCAAGGGCACCTATACCGTGAAGAACGTGGCCGCCGCCGGACAATACAGAATTACTGACACTATTGCCACGCTGACCAACGAGGAAGGCGAGGAGGTGAAAGTGACGATGACCCAGAAATGGCCCGTCAAGGTGGCCGTGGGTGGTTACGTGGAGAAACCTCGTCCCTTCAAGGTGATGGAGACGGGTGTGCGTACCATCGACACGCTGAATCCCATCGCCGAAGGCGGCACGGGCTTCATCCCCGGACCTTTCGGCTGCGGCAAGACTGTGCTGCAACACGCCCTCGCCGAGCAAGCCGACGCCGACATCATCATCATGGCGGCCTGCGGTGAGCGTGCCAACGAGGTCGTGGAGATCTTCACCGAGTTCCCAGAGCTGAAGGACAAGCACACGGGTCGCTCGCTGATGGAGCGTACCATCATCATCTGCAATACCTCCAACATGCCGGTCGCGGCTCGTGAGGCTTCGGTCTACACGGCCATGACCCTCGGCGAGTACTACCGTGCCATGGGCATGAAGGTGCTGCTGCTGGCCGACTCCACCTCGCGTTGGGCCCAGGCCTTGCGTGAGATGAGTAACCGTTTGGAGGAGCTGCCTGGTCAGGACGGCTTCCCCGTCGACCTCTCGGCCATCATCTCCAACTTCTACGCCCGTGCGGGTTACGTGAAGCTCAACAACGGTCAGTCAGGCTCCATCACCTTCATCGGAACGGTGTCGCCCGCCGGCGGTAACCTGAAGGAACCCGTTACGGAGAGCACCAAGAAAGCCGCCCGTTGCTTCTACGGCCTCTCGCAGAACCGCGCCGACAAGAAGCGTTATCCTGCCGTTGACCCCGTCGACTCCTATTCGAAATACCTCGAATACCCCGAAATCATCGAGTATCTTGACGAGAAGATCGAGAAGGGCTGGGTCGACAAGGTGACGAAGACGAAATACATCATCAGAAAAGGTAAGGACGCCTTTGAGCAAATCAACATCTTGGGCGACGACGGCGTGCCGATGTCGTACCACGAGCAATACTGGAAGTCGGAACTCATCGACTTTGTCATCCTTCAGCAGGACGCTTTCGACGACATCGATGGCTGCTCACCCTTGGAACGCCAGAAGTTCATGCTCGACCTCGTGCTTGAGATCTGCGACCGCAGCTTCAAGTTCGACAACTTCGAGGAATGCACGACCTACTTCAAGGGCTTGATCAACATCTGCCGCCAGATGAACTACTCGGAATACAAGTCGGAACAATTTGAGAAATATCTTGCACAGTTAAAGGAGGAACTGAAACATGAGTGAGAAAGCCTTTCAACGCATCTATACCAAGCTGAGCGCCATCACCAAGGCCACTGTGACCCTTGAGGCACAAGGCGTGGCCAACGACGAACTCGCCCTCGTGGCAGGCCGTTTGGCACAGGTGGTGAAGATCAAAGACAACGCCGTCACCCTTCAGGTGTTTGGCGGCACGGAAGACATCCCGACCAATGCCGAAGTGACCTTCTTTGGTGAGCCGCCCACCTTGAACGTGAGTGACGACCTGGCCGGACGTTTCTTCAACGCATACGGCGAGCCTATCGACGGCGGCCCGGCCGTGGAAGGCGAGAAACGCCAGATCGGCGGTCCCTCCGTGAACCCCTACAAACGTCGTATGCCTTCGGAGCTGATCCCTACGGGTATCGCCGGCATCGACTTGAACAACACCTTGGTCTCGGGTCAGAAGATCCCGTTCTTCGCCGACCCCGACCAGCCTTATAACAAGGTAATGAGCATGGTGGCCCTCCGCGCCGATGTCGACAAGATCATCCTCGGCGGCATGGGCCTCTCGAACGACGACTATCTGTTTTTCAAAAACGAGTTTGAGAGTGCGGGTGCCTTGCACAAGATCGTCAGCTTCGTCAACACCACCGACCAGCCGCCTGTCGAGCGTCTGCTGATTCCCGACATGGCACTGACTGCCGCTGAGTATTTCGCTGTCGACAAGAACGAGAAGGTGCTGGTGCTGCTCACCGACATGACCTTGTATGCCGACGCCCTGTGTATCGTGAGCAACCGTATGGACCAGATCCCTTCCAAGGACTCCATGCCTGGCTCACTCTATTCCGACTTGGCCAAGATCTACGAAAAGGCCGTGCAGCTGCCCGATGGCGGTTCCATCACCATCATCGCTGTGACGACCTTGAACGACGGCGATATCACGCACGCCATCCCCGACAACACGGGTTACATCACCGAGGGACAGCTGTACCTCCGTGCCGACCCCGACTCGGGTAAGGTCATCGTCGACCCGTTCCGCTCGCTGTCGCGTCTGAAACAGCATGTCCAGAACAAGAAGACCCGTGAGGACCACAGCGCTGTGATGAACACCTCGGTGCGTTTGTACGCCGACGCCTCCAATGCCAAGACCAAGTTGGAGAACGGCTTCGACCTGAGCGACTACGACCTGCGCTGCCTCGACTACGCCAAGGAATACGCCACGCGCCTCCTTGCCATCGACGTCAACATCTCCATTGAGGAAATGCTTGACACCGCTTGGGAGTTGTTCGGCAAGTATTTCACCAAGGCCGAGACGGGTTTGAAGGAGAAACTCATCGAGAAATACTGGAAAGAAAAGGAATAATTGAAATGGGAAAGTCACACTCATACTCAAACCGTCATTGCGGGCTTGACCCGCAATCTCCTGAACAGAAGGATAAACCTTCGTGCACAGGAGATGGCGGATCCTTGTCCGCCATGACGTTAAAAGAGTAGTGGTCCCCATTCACATATTTATAATGTAATCAATGGCCATCAAATTTCAATATAACAAGACCTCGCTGAACGAGCTGAACAAGCAGCTCAAGACGCGAACCCGTGCCCTGCCCACGCTGAAGAGCAAGGAGAGCGCGTTGCGCCTTGAGGTGAAGAAAGCCAAGGAGCGTTCGGAGCGTCTTGTCGCACAGTTAGAGGCCGAACTCAAGTCGTATGAGTACATGGCCCGGCTTTGGAATGAATTTGAGCCAGGACTGATTTCGGTGACCGATGTCAAGCTGAAGACCGAAAAGATTGCGGGCGTGCCCGTGCCTGCCTTGGAGGAGGTGCTGTTCGACGTGAAGGACATCAACCTCTTCACCAAGCCGATGTGGTATGCCGACGGCGTTCAAATCTTGAAGAATTTGGCACAGATGGGCATCGAGTCGGAGGTCTATACCGAGTTTGGATTACCAAAGGAAGAAGACCACGCAGAAAGTCAACCTTTACGAGAAGGTGCAAATTCCTGGCTACAACGAAGCCATACGTAAGATCAAACGATACATGGAAGACGCGGAGAACCTCGACAAGGCTTCGCAGAAAATCATGAAGAACAAACTTAGCGCAGAAGAGGAGGCAGAACATGGTAACTGAAATGACGAAATATGATTTCATCCTCATGAGCGGCGACGCCGATGCCTTCTTGGAGAAGCTGCAAGCAGTGGGCGTGGTCGACATCACGCGCTCCATGAAGCCTGTCGACGAGAAATCGGAGAAGCTGTCGGCACGTGCCGAGGTCTACCGAAAGGCATTGTCCTCGTTGAAAGGCGTCGAGAAGGCTAACGATCCAGGTCAGAAGCCTACTGACTTCGCCGTGGAGGTGATGGAGACCGTGCGCGACAAGGAAGCCATTGAAGCCCAGCTGCCCCAGCTCCGTAAGGAGGCCGACGAGTTGGTGCCTTGGGGCCAGTTCGACGCCAAGGGCTTCGAGCGCCTCAAAGAGAATGGCTTGAAGCTCCACTTCTACAAGGCGAAAGCCATCGACCCTGCGTGGAAGGAACAGTATGCGCTGAGCGAGATTTCGAACCTCGGCGGCTACAGCTATTTCGTGGTCGTGTCCGATTCCGACGACTACGACTTCCCGCTGAAGGAACTGGCCGCCCCCGATCAGGACTATGCTGCTATCGAAAAGCAGATTGCCGACTTGGAGGCGCAGGTGAAGGAGAAAGAACATCGTTTGGCCCAGCTGAAATGGCATGAACCCGTGCTGCAAGCCGAGTTGGACAGCACCATGTCGAAACTCGACCTGCATCTGGCCAACGTCGCAGGCGAAAAGGTCGCCGAGGACTACATCACTGTCTTCGAAGGCTTTGCCCCCGCCGAAAACGAGCCTGCCTTGCATGATATGTTGGAAAAGGAAAACATCCTTTATCTGGTCGACAAAGCCAAAGTGGATGACAATCCGCCTATCAAGCTGAAAAACAACAAGTTCGTCTCGATGTTTGAGCTGCTAACCGACATGTACGGTCGCCCGAAATACAACGAGTTTGACCCGACGATCTTTATCTCCATCTTCTTCATGCTGTTCTTTGCCTTCTGCATGGGCGATATGGGCTACGGCTTGGTGCTCATCGGTGCCAGCCTCGCCTTGAAGAAGGTGTTGGGTAAGATTGCCCCATTGGGCATTACCTTGGGCATCGCCACCACCGTGGTGGGTTTCCTGTTCCATACCTTCTTCTCGATAGATATGCTCACTTGGGAGTGGCTGCCCGATTCAGTGAAGAAGATTATGTTGCCTTCCACCATTGCGGGCTATGACGGCACGATGGTGCTGTCGTTGCTCGTTGGTATCGTCCACATCTGTCTCGCCATGATTGTCAAGACCTACCAAGCTACTAAGGTGAACGGTTTTGCCAATTCCTTGGGCACTTGGGGCTGGACCCTGCTTATTGTAGGTGGCGTCATCGTGGGCGGTCTCGCCTTGATGGGTGTCATGGACAAAGCCCTGACGAAGTGGATCATCATCGTCATCGGCTGTCTGTCGGCTTTGGGCATTTTCTTCCTCAACGACTTGCACCGCAACCCCTTGCTTAACGTGGGTTCGGGCTTATGGAATACCTACAACACGGTCACGGGCTTGCTCGGCGATGTGTTGAGTTACCTGCGTCTGTATGCCTTGGGTCTCGCTGGTGCCAAACTCGGTGAGGCCTTCAACGCCATCGGCATCCAGGCCTTGGGCGACGGCGGTGCCCGTTGGATTGCCTTCATTCTCATCGTGGTGATAGGTCATGTGTTGAACATCGCCATGTGCGTGTTGGGTGCATTCGTGCATCCCTTGCGACTCAACTTTCTTGAGTTCTTCAAAAACTCCGGTTACGAAGGCTCTGGTAGGAAGTACAAACCTTTACAATCTTAATTAGAAATCAATAATTAAACAAATCAACAAATAAACAATTAAACATCATGTTAGAAACAGTATTAGGTTATCTCGGTTTAGGCCTCGTGTTGGCCTTGGCAGGTATCGGAAGTTCAATCGGCACTTCGACGGCGGGCAACGCTGCCGAGGGCGGTCTCAAGAAACGTCCCGAGGCATCGTCGGGCAATTTCATGGTGTTGTCGGCACTGCCGGCCACCCAGGGTATCTATGGCTTCGTGGCCTTCTTCATGTTGCTTAACAAAATGAGGGCTGAAGTGGATCCGCTTTCTGGCTACATCGTTTTCGGTGTAGGGCTCAGCGTGGGTCTGGCCTGCATGATTTCGGCCATGCGCCAGGGCCAGGTGTGTGCCAACGGTATCGTCGGAGTCAGCCAGGGTCACGACGTGTTCACCAACACGCTGATCTACGCCGCTCTTCCCGAATTCTACGCTATCTTGGGCCTTGTCGGCGCTTTGATGGTGTAATACCGAGAGGACAACCATTCAAAAGCAAAGGCGACTCCTCGGAGTCGCCTTTGTTGTGTTTAAATCTCGTCTTTCAGCCGCTCAATCATGCGCCGTTCCTTCTTGGTAGGCCTGCCTGCGCCGCGGTCGCGCCACTCGGCCTTGTAGGCGTGCATGAACTCGATGCGCTCGTATTCCTCTTTGGGCGTGAGGTCGTTGTAGACCTCAGGCACCTGCTTGGGCGAGACGCGGTTCTTGACCACGGTCTTCACCTCCACGACTTTGTGTAGCTGCTCGATCTGCACTTGGATGACATCGCCCACTTTCACCTCACGCGAAGGCTTCACGGGGTTGTCGTCCACCTTCACCTTGCCGCCTTTGATGGCATCAGCCGCCAACGAACGTGTCTTGAAGAGGCGCGCCGCCCACAGCCATTTGTCCATCCGGACGATGTTTTCTTCTTCTGCCATTTTTTTTGTTTTTGGGGATTGCTTCGCAAGAAATCTGTCAAAAATCGTTTTTAAAATCATTTAAAATCAATTTATTATATTTTTATTTGATTTTCTTTTGATTTTTGAACGATTTCTTGGCCGAAGGCCAATCCCATGGTTACTTTTCCTTAAAGATCAGTTGAATCGGGACGCCGTTGAAGTCCCAGGTCTCGCGGATTTTGTTCTCCAGGAAGCGCTTGTAGTTCTCTTTCACGTCCTTCGGCAAGTTGCAGAAGAAGATGAACTGAGGTGCGATGCTCTTCAGCTGGGTGATGTATTTGATTTTCAGGAAACGTCCACGTGAGGCGGTCGGCAATGGTACGGAGTTGATGAGTTCCTGCATCTTGTCGTTCAGCTCGCGCACGGGGATGCGGCGCTCACGGTTCTCGTAGACCTTGTGTGCGGTCTCCAGCACCTTGTAGATACGCTGTTTGTTGATGGCCGAAGTGAAGATGATGGGATAGTCGGTGAAGGGGGCGGTGCGCTCGCGGATGAGTTCCTCGTAGGCCTTGTGCGTGTTGGAGTCTTTCTCGACCAAGTCCCACTTGTTGACGACCATCACCAGGCCTTTCTTGTTCTTCTCTATGAGGCGTAGGATGTTCATGTCCTGGGCCTCGAAGCCGTTTTGTGCGTCGAGCATGAGGATGGCCACGTCGCAGTCCTCGATGGCACGGATGGAACGCAGAACCGAATAAAACTCGATGTCTTCCTCCACCTTGCTCTTCTTGCGCAGGCCGGCCGTGTCGACGAGCATGAACTCCATGCCGAAGGCGTTGTAGCGCGTGTAGTTGGCGTCGCGCGTGGTGCCTGCGATGTCGGTGACGATATGGCGGTCGGTGCCGAGGAAGGCGTTGATGAGCGACGACTTGCCCACGTTAGGTCTTCCCACCACGGTGAACTTAGGCAGGTTGGTGTCGAAGTCGGTGGTGTCGGAAGGCAGCAGCTCACAGACTTTGTCTAGCAGCTCACCCGTGCCCGTGCCGGTCATGGCCGACATGGGGTAGGGCTCGCCCAGACCCAGTGAATAGAACTCGCCTGCCAGCACTTCCTTGCTGGGCTCGTCTATTTTGTTGACAGCCAGTACTACCGGCTTCTTCTGTTGCCTCAGGATGACCGCCACGTCCTCGTCAAGGACATGCAGACCCTCACGACCGTCGACGATGAAGACGATGACGTCGGCCTCGTCGATGGCCAGGTCCACCTGCTTGCGGATTTCTTCTTCAAAGATGTCGTCCGACCCCACCACATAGCCGCCAGTGTCGATGACGGTGAATTCCTTTCCGTTCCAGTCGCTCTTGCCGTAGTGCCTGTCGCGCGTCACGCCGCTCGTCTCTTCCACGATGGCCATGCGCTGCTTCAGCAGACGGTTGAAAAGCGTTGATTTTCCCACATTGGGTCTCCCCACAATTGCTACAATGTTTGACATTTCTTTGTCGGTTTTAAGATTTCAGGCTGCAAAAATACTAAATAGTTAGGAGTGTGGAGTTAGGAGTGTGGAGTTTTTTGTCCGCTCCAATACTCCTAACTACACACTCCTCACTCCTAACTGCCTTTAGGCTTCGTATCCAAACCGTTTCAGCTCGGCCTCATTGTCTCTCCAATCTTTGTCGACTTTCACGAAGAGCTCCAAGAAGATTTTCTTTCCCGTAAACTCCTCGATGTCGGTGCGAGCCTGCATGCCGAGTTTCTTGATGGCGCTGCCGCCCTTACCGATGATGATGGCCTTCTGCGAGTCGCGGGCCACATAGATGACGCTGCGGATGTGGATGCGGTGCTCGGTCTCCTCGTAGCTCTCCACTTCGACCTGCACGGAATAGGGGATCTCCTGCTGGTAATTCAATAGTATCTTTTCGCGGATGATCTCGGTGATGAAGAAACGCATCGAGCGGTCGGTGAGTTCGTCCTTGGGGAAGTAGGGCGGGCACTCGGGCAGTTTCTCCAGTATCTGCTTGAAGATGAACTCCACGTTGGCGTTGTATTGTGCCGAGAGCGGAAACACGGTGGCGTTGGGCAGGGTCTGTCGCCATTGCTCCACGGCTTGTTCCACGGCTTCTTGCGTGGACAGGTCGATCTTGTTGATGAGTACGAAGACCGGGATGTCGGTGGTCTTCAGCCTTTCGACGGTCTTTTCCTCGATTTTCTTGTCGGTGATGTCGACGACGAAGAGGATGAGGTCGGCATCGATGAGGGCCACGTTGACGAATTGGTTCATCACCTCGTGCATCTTGTAGGCCGGGTCTTTGATGATGCCGGGCGTGTCGCTGAAGACGATCTGGAAGTCGTCGCCGTTGACGATGCCGAGGATGCGGTGACGTGTGGTCTGTGCCTTCGAGGTGATGATGGAGATTTTCTCGCCGACGAGCTGGTTCATGAGGGTGGACTTGCCCACGTTGGGGCGTCCTATGATGTTGACATAGCCTGCTTTATGTGTCATAATGAAAAATTTTTCCCGTTTTTTACCTTGCAAAGAAACAAAATTATTATTTTTGCAGCCGATTTCAGGGACGAAATTTTTCGTTTTCCGAGATTTTCCGCACGATGCGGGGTAGAGCAGAGGCAGCTCGTCGGGCTCATAACCCGGAGGTCGGAGGTTCGAATCCTCCCCCCGCTACACCATCAGAAAACAGTTGAGGCGGCACACACCGCCTCAACTGTTTTCTGGTGGTGTTAAGCCCACCCACCAAGGATCACGACTGAAAGGAGTAATCCTCCCTCTATCCTTTATCTCTTCCAGTTCTTCGTCAAGCTCCCGCCGAGGGTGCCTTCCATCTCCATGGGGCCATGGATCATGCCGCTCATAATGCTGATTTCACCATCGCCATTGCAGGTGCCTTCCATGTCGAGGTGCCCGTCGTTGAGCGTGCCGTGTATGGAATAGGTGGCGTCGAGCGTGATAGGAACATTGATGTTAAAGAATCCCTCGTAGGTGTAGTCAAAGACGAACGTGCTGTGGATTTCGTCGAAGACGATGTTGTCGCCGTCCACTATGCCTCTCACGACGTTAGGCTGGTCGCCGAGGGTGAGGGTGGCCACCACTTCGTTCATGTTGTCGCTTGTCGCAATGTCGACAATGGTATAGAAGGGGATGCTGTCCAGGTCTCCGTTTTGTTGCCCTATGACTGTGACGTCGGCAGTATAGGTGCCGCAGATGAAGAGGTCACCTTCAAAGTGCCCCACAAACCTCATGTTGGGCGTCTCGTTGTAGTTGATGTCGAAACTGACGGTGGCGACCTGTCCCAAGGAGTCGGTCAAGGTGCCAGTGACAGTGACAGGACCGAGCACCTCGAGGGTGAAGGGATGCTTATAGTCGATACTGGTGACTGGGTCGACACGCTTGGCGTTGAGGCTGTCGGTATGGCGTGCCAAAATGCTGTCGTTTTGCGATAGGACAACGTCGATTTGGGTCAGGTTTTCGCCTGTGCAGTGGAAGCCTACTGTGATCTCGCCGCCGTAATACACCTGGGAGTTCTCTATCACACATCCCTGATTATGCAGGACGCTGATGTTGGGCAACACGGGGCCTTTCTTGCAGCTGGCAAAAAACAGCAAGCCAATGCAGCAAACCAGAAATAATGAGGTTCTTTTCATCAAAGGTTTTGTTTGTCGGTAGAGACGGCGTAACGCCGTCTCTACCATGGATTTGAGTTTATCTGATCTTGTCCAAGCTGCCACCGATGGTGCTTTCCAAAGTGACGGGACCAGTATATATGAGAGGGATGTTGACTTCGTCACTGCCTTGGCAATTTCCTTCAAGGTCAAGCTTTCCGTTGTTAAGGGTGCCGACGATGTTGTAGGTTATGTTGTGTAACGGGATGGTCAGGAAACCATAGGATATGTTAAAGGTAGAGTTGACGGCTTCAAAAGTGACCTTGTCGCCTTCAACGATGCCTTTTACTACATTGGTCTGCTGGTTGAAGGTCATGGTCGCCATTACCTCGTTGACATTGTCGCCAGCTACCATGTCGACCTTGGCTTCAAGAGGTTGGTTCTCGAAAGGTATTTGCTCGTATCCAGCCATCGACGTGGTGGCGTGTCCGGTGAACAGCGCCTCGCCTTCATATAAGCCCACAAACTTGGCATTGGGCTTCTCGTAGCAGGTGATGTCGAAGCTCTTCGTCGCCGTGCGTCCTTGAGCATCGGTCACGACGCCGGTGATGGTCACGGTGCCGATGGCCTCGATGGTGAAGGTCTGTGCATAGAGATAGGAGGATGCGTTGTCGATGTTTTGGGTGTTGGTGTAGATTGCAGTGCCGTTCTGTGAGGCGTTCATCTCGACTTTGGTGAGGTTCTCGCCAGTGACGCTGAAGCCAACGGTGATTTGGTCGCCCGAAAAGACTTGGGTGCTTTGGTTGACATACTGGGTGCCAGTGGCGACGCTGATGGTGGGATCGCCTTTCTTACAGCTTGCGAAGAACATCAGGCCGATGCAGCAAGCCAAAAACAATGCGGTTTTCTTCATGATGATATGAGTTTTAGATTATTGTTTTACAAGTTTTCCGGTCATGTTTCCAGAGACTTCGTTGAGAATGGTCTCCTGGCCCAAGAAGGTGAATCTGCCGCTACCTCCGAATACTCCCGTGACGTTCAGGGTGTCGCTGTCTACTTTCTTGCCTTCCATCTTGAGACCTAAGTCGAAATAATAGCCTTGGTCGGGCTTGTCGACGACGATGCTGACGGATTCAAACACGGCTTTGTCGGCCGAGGCGGTGCCTTGCGTCTGACGGGTCTCGTTGTCGACGGTCACCGTGGCAGTGACTGCGTTGTGGGTTTCTCCCTTGGTGATGACCATGCTGATGCTATCCATGGGAAAAACCATATTGGTTGCGGGTTCGTTGTTCATCGTAAGGATGGTGAAATCGAAACTGCCGATGTAGCTGCCGACATATTTTTCGGTATGATCGACCGAATCGTCAGGGTTGGCAGGTGTCGGGTTGTCAGGCTTGCAGGCTGCAAACGACAAAGCCATGCAGCACAAGGCGATGATGAATGTTTTCTTCATAGTTATCTAGGTTTTAATGTATGTCCAAATATTAATAAAGCGCAAAAATAAGGCCAAAATGCTTTGATTGAACGTTTTTTCTGAAAAAATCGTATCTTTGAGCCTCATTTTGTGCCTATGAAGAAGAAATGGATAGGTTTGACGGTAGCGCTTGCCTTGGTTTTAGGCATGGCGTTACTGTATGTTTTTGGACCCGTGGCAGGCCCGATGCCGTTGTGGATGTCGATACTGCCGCCAGTGCTCGCTATCGTGATGGCTTTATTAATTAAGGAGGTGATTTCTTCGTTGTTCATCGGCATCTTGACGGGCACTTTTCTGATGGCTTTGTATGGAGGTGCGAGTCTGGCAACGGCTTTGGGCGGAGGAGTGCTTCGGGTGGTCGACACATACGTCGTCGGCTCTTTGTTTGATGCCGACCATGTGAAAATCATCGTTTTCACTATGTTAATCGGAGGCATGGTTCGCATCATCACGGCCAACAGGGGAATGCAAGGCGTGGTCAATTGGTTGTCAAAAAGGGCACGAGGACCGCGCTCGGGGCAGCTGATGACCTTCCTCATGGACCTCTGCATCTTCTTCGACGACTATTCCAATACGCTTGTCGTGGGCAACACCATGCGCCCCATCGCCGACAAGCTTAAAATCTCGCGCGAGAAATTGTCCTATATCGTCGATTCTACTTCGGCCCCCGTGGTGGCGGTGGCTTTTGTCACCACATGGATTGGCGCTGAGTTGAGTTATATCCAGGATGGTATCAATGTCATAGGCCTTGACGCTTCGGCTTATTCGGTGTTTGTCAATTCCTTGGCTTATAGTTTTTATCCTTTTCTTACCCTTGGCTTCGTGCTGATGATTATCTTCAGCCGCCGTGACTTTGGCCCCATGCTGAAGGCGGAGCGCAAGGCAAGACTTCAAGCCGCTGTTGAGAGCACAGCGACCACCACCAAATCCCAATCTGCCCATATCATCGATGCGCTGATACCGTTGTTGGTATTGATTTTCGGGACGATCATTGGACTGGTTGTCACAGGTTATGATGCTTCGGTGTGGAATGGCGATTCAGGCTTTTTCTCTAAACTATCTGTGACCATCGGTGCGGCCAATTCCTATTTGGCTTTGCTCTGGGCTTCGCTGCTTTCGCTAATTACCTCTATCGTAATGACTTTGCTGCGAGGCACGTTGCCCTTCTCCAAAGTGATGGAGGAAATGGTTGAAGGCTTTAAGACGATGCTTAACGCTGTGTTGATTCTGACGATGGCGTGGTCTATTGCCTTGGTTACTAAAGACATGCACACGGCTGAGTTTGTGTCGCAACTGCTACTGCAATGGTCGTTGTCGCCTGCCGTGGTGCCCGTGTTGACTTTCGTGCTTGCTGCCTTCATCGGCTTTTCTACAGGTACTTCATGGGGCACGATGGCCATCCTTTATCCTTTGATTTTGCCTGCCTCATGGTTGCTCTGTCAGGGACAAGGCTTGTCTGTCGACGCCACGATGCCTTTGTTCTACAATGTGGTGGCCTCGGTGCTGGCGGGTTCTGTCATGGGTGACCACTGCTCTCCAATTTCCGACACGACGATTATGAGTTCTTTGGCCTCGGGTTGCAACCACATGGATCACGTCAAGACGCAGATACCTTATGCCCTTGTCGTGGGTGGTGTGGCCGTGCTCATAGGTGTGTTGCCAACGGCCTTGGGCTTGCCGTCATGGGTGGCGTTTTTGATGGGATTTGTGGTGTTATGGCTGGTGGTTAGGTTTGTAGGGAAGAAAGTGTAACATTTTTGATACAAAAATACAAAAACCCCAGCCTAAAAGGTTGGGGTTTTAGCTTTGTATTATCGTAATGTTTATTGCTTCACGAAACGCTTGGTCTGCACGATACCTTTGGAGGTCATCTTCAGGAGGTAAGTGCCCGTAGGAAGGGCTTCAAGGTCGAGGGTGAAGCTGTTATTTCCCACGGTGCCATGGCGTAGCAAGGCGCCGGTGATGCTGTACACCTCGTAGTGCTCGATACGGTCTGTGCTTTCCACCTGTAACCTGTCGCTGGCGGGATTGGGATAGACCGAAAGCATGGCGGCAGTGTCATCTGACACGCCGTCGTAGGTCCTGTAAAGCGTGATGTCGTCGATGTTGAGCATGAACTGGTTGGTGCAGTCGAAGTGGACGATGGCCACGTAGATGTCCTGTCCTTGGTAGGCTCTGAGGTCGACGGAGTAGTAATACCATGCGCCTGCGGCCTTGGCGGTCATGTCGGTCTCCCAGACGATGGTAAAGTCGTCAGCGTCGGTGTTGCCTTCGGTGGAGACGGCCACACCGAAGTGCTCGGCAGGGTATTCGGCGTCTTGGGCGCAGGCGATAAAGGTGATCTCCTCGCAATCCAACTTGTAGGGGCTCACCAGATAGTTCTCTGGCGTCAAAGCGCCGTAGGCGGTGGATTGTGAGGCCGAGGTGACGCTGTAGGGGTTCTCGCTGTTGCCCCAGTTGCGGCGCATCTCCCAGCAGTAGCCGTCGCCGTCGGCGTCGATGGTGGTCCACTGCATGATGCCGTCGTTGAAGTCGAAGAAGAGGTCGCCTTCGGGCGGAGTGGGCGGACCAGGGACGTAGTCGCTCAAGGCATAGATGCCGATGAGGTTGGGGCTCTTGTCGACGTCGCCGAAGAAACAGGTCGTGCCGTTGTATTGTCCGACGTAGGCGCCGCCGGCGGAGCAGGCATAGCTCCAGCCTGGTGTGGCGGCGAAGTCGAAGATGTAGTTGGGATCCATGGTGTCGTCTTCAATGTTGTAGTCGAACACATGGGCAGTGAAGCCTTCCACGGCGAAGAGGTAGAGGTGCGGTGTGCCGTTCTCGTCGGTGAAATAGCCGGTGCCATGCACGGTGTGGCCGCCGAGGTTGTGGGCTGTGGCTGTCCTGACGACGGCGCCCGTGCGGTCGACGAGCTTCAGGTCGAGGTGCAGCGAGGGGCTGCTGCCGGTGGCACGCTCACCTACCCAGAAGGCGTCGTAGACGGGGTCGTAGGAGCAGGTGCCCAGCTCGGTGAATGCGGTCTGGATCTGCCCGACCAGCGTCTTGTTGCTGAGGTCGTAGCACCAGATGGTGCCGCTGTGGGCGTCGCAGCCGTAGAAGTACTGGCCGTCGTAGGTCATGTCACGCATGTAGTTGTCGGAGTTGTCGATGCCGGCGACGTCGAATTCCTCGATGAGGGTGCCGTTGAGGTCGTACTTGTAGAACATCGACAGCACTGTCGATGACTTACCCCATGCGCTGGTGTAGATGTATTCGCCGTCGCTGGCCACGGCATGTTGGCGGCCGGTGGAGCAGGAGAAGGAGGTGACGAAGTCCCACATGTCGCGTGAGGCTTGTGCCTGGATGGCGCTAGGCAGGGCTAGGGCCAGAGCCAGGAGTAGGAGTAGATGTCTTTTCATGGTGTTATGATTTTTGTTGTCGTGTCATTGTATCGGGTTGGCGTTGTCGCAGCGTTGTCCTTCGTACTGCTGCACCTCGTCGTACTTATATTCCAACTTGATGCCCACGGTGCGGAACATCTCTTCGGTCTCGGCGCCGTCGTGGTAGCGGCGTTCGCACACAACGCGCTCGATGCCGCAGTTGATGATGAGCATGGCGCAGGTGCGGCAGGGGGTCATGCGGCAGTAGAGGGTGCTGCCGTCCAAGGCGATGCCCCTGCGGGCAGCTTGGCAGATGGCGTTTTGTTCGGCGTGGACCGTGCGTACGCAGTGTTGTGTGACGCTGCCGTCTTCGTGGATGACCTTACGGAAGAGGTGACCTACGTCGTCGCAGTGGGGGAGACCCTTGGGTGAGCCCACATAGCCTGTCACGAGGATCTGTTTGTCCTTCACGATGACGCAGCCGCTGCGCCCACGGTTGCAGGTGGCGCGTTCGCTGACGGTGTCGGCGAGGTTGAGGAAGTAGTCGTCCCACGAAGGGCGCACGTGTAGCTGTGTCAACACCTTCTCCACTTGCTGGTGTAGTTGTGGGATGGAGCCGTCGTTCATGAAGACGAAGTCGGCCTCCTTGATGCAAGCGCCGAGGTTCTGCTTGTTGGGGTCGGTGGCGGTCATCTCGCGTTCCTCGTTGGCCACGAAGGTCTCAAAGTCGATGTGGTCGGTCTCCGAGCCACGGAGGTAGATGCGGTCGTAGCGGATGCGACGGTCGGCGTCGACGGCGAAGAGGTAGAACTCGCCTTTCTCGCGCAGCGAGTGGATCTCGCCAGGCGTGCGCACGCTCTCGATGACGGCGTTTTTGCCTTCAGCCTTAGCGCGTTCGAAGAGCTGGTCTGTGATGTAGCTCGGGCAATGCGCGGCGCGCAGGTCGTTGCCGACCATGGTGAGCGTGTCGCGGTTCACCTCGAGGCCACGACGTTGGCATTCTTCAGTGATGTAGGCCCGCACCGAGTAGTGCACGAAGCCTTTCTCTTTGACGAGATAGTCGACGATGGTGCCTTTGCCAGCGCCGAGGGTTCCTGTTATTCCTATGATGATCATGGTCTTGATGTTTTGTGACGCAGGGACTCACGTCGCCTGCTTATGACTGTTGTCTGTGTAAGAGCAGGGACTAACGTCGCCTGCTTATTGATGTGTCGTCCCTACGGGACTGGTTTAACTCTCAACTCTAAACACTAAACTCTAAACTATCTGACTTGTTCCTTAATCTCACTTACCCATTTCTTCAGCTCTACGGGTTTGAATTTTTCGATGCCTTGCAGCAGTGCCTTGGGGTCGTCGCTGACGATGATGTTGTTGGCGTGTTCACTATGGATGAAGCCATCGCGGGTGGCGCGGTCGAGGAAGCGGACAATGTCGTCGTAGTAGCCGTTCACGTTGAAGAGGGCCACGGGCTTGTCGAAGACACGCAGTTGGCTGAGCACCATCACCTCGAAGAACTCGTCCATGGTGCCCACACCGCCCGGCATGGCGATGAAGGCATCGGCCATGTCCTCAAGGATTTTCTTGCGTTCGGCCATGGTTTCCACCACAATCAGCTCGTCGATGTCGGGGCGACCCACGCGCATGTCCAAAAGATGTTGGGTGATAGAGCCTATGATTTTGCAATGGCGTTGTTTCATCACCTCGGCGATGATGTTCATCAGTCCCACGTTGCCGCCGCCGTAGAGTAGTTCGCAGTCGTTGTCGGCCAAAACACTACCCAGTTCGGCTGCTTTTTCCCTGTAAATCGGGTCGAAACCCATACTGCTGCCACAAAAAATGCAAATCTTCTTCATTCGATAAATTTTTGCAAAGGTAAGATTTTTTATTTTTGCCGTGCAAATTTCTCAAATCTTGAATCTTAAATCTTTAAATCCATGACCCGAAACATAGGCATCCTTGGCGCCATGGCGCAAGAAATCGACGAAGTGAAAGCCCTGCTTACTGAAAAGACTATCGTGAAAATCGCCAACCGTGAGTTTGTGGTGGGCAAGATCGGCAATGTCCGCTGCGTGGTGGCTTTCTCCAAATGGGGCAAGGTGGCGGCCACGATTACGGCTACCTTATTAATACAAGAGTTTGCCGTGACGGATTTGATCTTCATCGGCACGGCGGGCGCCTTGGCCGATGGCTTGAAGGTGGGCGACATCGTGATTTCAAAGCGTTTGGTGCAGCACGACTTGGACGCCCGTCCCATCATCTCACGCTTTGAGTTGCCCCTGCTCAACCGTGTTTATGTCGACAGCGACCCCGAACTGACCGAATTGGCAGGTAAGGCCGTGACCAACGTCTTAAGTAAAGGCGTTGAAAGCATGGTGGGCGCTGAGGCTGTCCAGGAATTTGGCTTGGCGCCGACCTTGCATTTCGGCGACATCGCTAGTGGCGACCAGTTCATCAACAGCAATGAGAAACGCAATGAGATTCTCGGTCTGCTGCCCGATGTGTTGTGTGTCGAGATGGAAGGCGCAGCCGTGGCACAAGTTTGTCTGGAGTTTGGCACGCCTTTCACTGTCATCCGCACCATTAGCGACACCGCCGACCACAACGCCCGCGTCGACTTTGGCAAGTTCATCGCTGAGGTGGCGAATGCATATTCGAGGGCGATTGTAGGAGAAATTATGAGGCTGGTGTGAGGCTTTAAAACATCATTCGCTCCAATTGGTTCTTCCATTTTTCCCAATGTGGCATTTCTTTGCTCAATAGGGCATAGAAGTCTTTGGTATGGTTATGATGAACCAAATGGCACAACTCATGGGTGATGACGTATTCGATGCAGCACCTGGGCGCGCAGATGAGTCTGAGATTCAAGTAGATGTTGCCGTCAGTAGTGCAATACCCCCATCGCTTTTCCATCTTTCTTATGCCTACACTTTTTGGCCGCACTCCGTATGCAGCGAATTGCTCAATGATGGGCTTGGCATATTCCGGGAACTTGATCTGTGCCCGTTCCAGATACCATAGTTGCAGTACTCTACCTGCTTCTTTTTTGTTTTGGCATGCAATCTCTATGATATTGTTTTGGTAATGCACTGCATTGCTCTTTCCTTCCTTGATTCTTAACATATATTGCCGTCCCAGATAGAGATGCGACTCGCCACTGATGTATTGTCTTTCGGTAGTCGGAGTGCCAAAAGATTCAAAATAGCGCTTCTGACGAAGGATCCAAGCGGCTCTGTGATGTACTTTGTTTTGGATGTCATCAAGCGTTGCATCAATAGGCGCTTTCAAGGAAATGGTGCCATCGGGAAGCACTTTGATGCCAAGTGTTTTTCGATCGACAAAATCGATGTCATATTCGATAAGGGTGGCACCATATTGAATGCTGTCTTTTGTCATCGGATCCAGATTTTTGCCACGTCGACGCAGCCGTCAATGATGATGTCCATATCGCTGAATGCGAAATTCAAGCCGTATTTGCGTTTGATGTTGTCGATGAGCTCGTCTTCCAGTTCGATTTTCAAACGGCCGATGATGTCGCTTTTCGATTGCCAGTCCACTAGGACAGAGCCGTCGACAATGACTGTCTTGCGAATGATTTCATCGAAGGCACGAGTGGTTTCCAAAGCCATGTCTCGGACGGGCATGTCGAGGAAGAGTCGCTTGTAGTTCTCCAAAGCAATACCAAAATAGGCCTTTGCCGCGTTGTTGTGCTCAAGTTCAGTGGGGAGTTCGCTATCCGTATGGTTGAGCACGTCTTCTTTGTATTGCATCATTTTCTCCAAATATTCATTGTCGGTCAATCGCCCTTGTTCATAGAGTTCGATGGCTTCCTTGATGAGTTGGGAGAATTTCTTGTAAAACGCCGGATCGGAATCCATGTTTTCACGGATGTATTTGGAAGTGCGGGTTGCGATGGTGTCGGCTTTGGCGGCAGTGCCCACCACGCTATCCACTTCCTTTTGGAAGTTCTCCTTGTCGAAGATGTTGACGAGGTTAGTGATGACCCTTACGGCGTCGCTCTCCACATGGTGGTTGATGAGTTTCTCGATGCGGGCTTCGTATTTCTTGTAATCGATGGTGTCGGAATAGCGGAGCTGCACGGCAGTGCGCAGTTTGGCGAACATGTTGAGGTCGTCTTTGTAGCGGCGGATGGTTTTCTCGTCGGTGAGCTCATGGAATTCCATGGTGGACAAAGCCAACTGCAAGACGGAGGAATAGGCCGAAAGGCGGTCATAGAACTCATGACGTCGGTCTTCCAAACGCAGCGATTGGGCGTAGGCTTCCAAGTCGCGCTTGTTAGGGATGGTCTTGAACATGTCCCACAAGTCGTTGTATCGTTGGGGCAGCTCGGCGATTTTGTCAATCACGGGCACCAAGGTGTCGCGGAACACCTCTCGGTCGTCTTCATCGTATTCGGAGTAGATGCTCAAAGCATCATCCAGTTCCCTCAATACGCCGTAATAGTCAATGATATAGCCGTAGTCTTTCCCTTCGCATGTGCGGTTTACGCGCGCAACGGCTTGCAGCAGGGTATGGCCTTTGAGGTTGCGGTCGAGGTACATGATGGCCACTTTGGGCTCGTCGAAGCCAGTGAGCAGCTTGTCCACCACAATCATGATCTCGGGCAACTCTTGGTTTTTGAATCGTGAAATGAGGTTTTCTTGGTATTTGGCTGGCGTTCCGTGCTCGTCCATCATTTGTTTCCAAAACGCTTTTACTTCTTGTGGCGTACCACCGTAGGCAATCTCTTCGCCTTCGCGATCGTCAGGGGCGGTAATGAGCACTTCCGACGATACTTTTCCAATCTCGTCTAGATACTTTTTGTATAAGATGGCCACGCGTTTAATGGGTGTCACCAACATGGCTTTGAACCCTGTTCCTTGCCAGTTTTTCGAGTAATGGTCGGAGATGTCGGAGGCGATGGAGAAGATGCGTTGCTCGGTTTGGTTGAGGATGTCGGTACGCGAGAATTTCTTCTTCAAGTCGGTGGACTGCTCGTAGGTGAGGTCTTCGCAGGCTTGGCTGAAGAAATTGTCAATGGGGCCTTCGCTTACTGTTTGGGGCGAGAGCCGCCCTTCGTAGAGCAACGGCACAACAGCCTTGTCGTCGACGGCTTGCTTGACGGTATAAACGGGCTTGATGATGCCGCCAAAGGTTAGGGCGGTGTTCTTGTCTTTCTTCATCAAAGGCGTGCCGGTGAAGGCAATCTTGCAAGCGTTGGGCAGCACGCGGTTCATCTGGATGGCCAGTTCCTTGTATTGGCTACGGTGAGCCTCGTCGATCAGGATGAAGATATTGGGGTCGGTGAGAGATTGCTTGATCTTTTTGATGGCCGTGGCAAATTTGTTGATGACGGTGGTGATGACGGCATCGGTATCACTCTCCAGTAGTTCTACCAGTCTCCTACCTGTGGTGGCGTTCTCCACCTGTTTGCCGCATTTGCGGAAGGTCTTGGTGATTTGGTCGTCCAAGTCGGTGCGGTCGGTGACCAACACGATGCGTGGGTTGCGGATGCTGGGCTCTTGTGCGATTTTCTGGGCCAGCATCACCATGGTCAGCGATTTGCCGCTGCCTTGCGTATGCCATACCACACCTCCGTTTCGGTGCCCGGCTTCGATAGACTTCACGCGTTCGACGGTTTCTTTCACGGTGAAAAACTGCTGATAGCGAGCCAACTTCTTGACACCAGCATCGAAGATGGTGAAGTGAAAGATGAGTTCCAGTAGGCGCTCGGGGCGACAGAGGTTGTAGAGGTATTCGTCTTGCAGGGTAGGGGTTCGCATTTCCTCGTGACCCTCGTTGACCAGTTCCAGCAACCGCTTGTGATACTCCATCTCTGCCTCTTTGTTGATGAACATCTCATGCCATTTGCTCCAGAACTGGGCGGCCGATCCCGTGGTGGCATAGCTGCCGAAACTGTTGCCGATGGACAAAAGCAGGGCACTGTAGACATAGAGGCTACGGATGCCGTCGTCTTTTTGGTTGCGCAGGTGTTGCGATACGGCTTGTTCCTCGGCGCCTTTGATGTCGGGGCGTTTGCATTCAATGATGACTAGCGGGATGCCATTCACGAAGAGTACAATGTCAGGACGGTAGGTGTCGCTGGAACCAGAACGTGTGACGGCAAACTCCTCGGTAACTTGATAGACGTTGTTCTCGGGGTGTTGCCAGTCGATGTAGCGCATGGTATAGCTCTTCTTGTCGCCGTCGATGCTTTGCTCAAAGGCTTTTCCGAGGGTGAGCAGGTTATACACCGCCTCGTTGCCGTTGAGGTAACCGCCTTCCATGGGCACGTTGCGCATGGCGATGACGCCATTCTCGATGTTCTGCTCCGAAAAGCGTGCCTCGCTGTGGCTGCCGATGCGGATGGAGTTCAATGCACGTAACTGACGCCGCAGCACCTCTTCCAGTAGCACGTTGGAGGTCTTTCCGCCGCGCAGTTCCAGCGCCTCTTCGGGCGAGAGGTACTGGTAGCCTAACTTTTGCAGCAGTTCCAATGCCGGTTTTTGGCTGATATCGTTTTCTTTGAAGGAGATGAGACTCATGATACAACTTGTTTGAACAACTACTTTGTCACTTTTTGTGGCCAAGATGAGTGACTAAGTTATTTATTGCTAATATATTTATTATCAGTTATTTAATTATTTACTTAGTCGCTTTTTCTTGGTCGGTGACTAAGATGAGTGACTAAGTTAAAATACGCTGGTATTTTTGATTTCGGCTGTTGGGTTTGTTTGGGATAGTCATTGCAAGGAAACCGCTTTCAATAAGCGGATCTATATAGTGGCTCTTTACATAATGCCGATGCTTTAGACCTATGTGTTCCATGATTTCTGTCAGGCTTCTAGGAGTGGAACAATATGTAAGAATGTCATTAACTGTCTCTGTTAACTTGGTCACCGACTTAGTCACTTTTTCTTTATCAGTGACCAAGTTGAGTGACAAAGACGGCCTCACGGTTACCTCAAATGCTGTAATCTTATCTACTCTGAACTCTGGCTCAGGATTGCCATTTTCTTGAAGCATTGTTTTAACACGTTGAATACCACGGTTGAACATGTTGACATACTTTAATCCTCTCATGGCCTCGGCCACAACAGGGTTGCGATAGTCGTTCACTGTTGGGAAATTCTCTGGACGTGCTTCACCGTACAGGCCACCTGCATTCAAGATTTCTATCCGATCTTCATATTGATAAAGCCGGATGGGCATATTGGATTGATAATCACGGTGCATACAAGCGTTCATCAGCAACTCTCTTAAGGCCAGTTCAGGATAGTTGAATACGGTCTTTTCGCGCAGCATGCTGATGGGCATCGGGCGAGAGGTTACAACAGCATCTTTGACAAAGTTCTCCAGTTGTGGCAACATCTTGCCAAGGCTTCCTTTGATTTGTCGTTCATTAAGGATGTCGCTGCCGTTGTCTTTTCCTGAAAAATGTACATATTGCACATAGCTGCCATGTAAGAAATATTGTGGATTCTTCCCGAAGAGAATGATGGCGGCATTGGTGGGACAATCGTGCGTTAAATCGTACAGATGTATGGCGGCCAGTTGCTCCTTGATGTCGCGCTTGTCGCCAGCCAATACTTCCGCATCAATAACCTGCGGGAGGTATTCCTGCTTGATAAAAGCTGTGTCAATGTCATCTATTGTTGCCCCCAAGCAGGGCATGGCGTCGAAGGTGGCCATATAAGAGGTTCTGCGCTCCAACAGGATGCGTTCTTCCGCTTCGGTAGCGATGTCGCGGCGGGGACCGATGCGCACGAAGGTCCGACCACGATACCGCACAGGCGGAAGCAGCGAAGGCGAGACCTCGGCCACAAGCAGGTCGCCTTCGGGGAACTCGAAGCGTTCGACCGACATGATAGGCAAGGGCAGGATGTTTCCGTCGGAACGGATGGCGGCGATCTTCTTGAGCAGGGCATCATCGACTTTCAGCCCCGATAGTGTGCCGTTGTCGTAGGCTCCAATGATCAGATACCCTTTTTTCCTGGAATTGGGCAAGTCGTTGGAGAAAGCACAGATGGCTTCCTGAAACTTATCCATATCGGCGGTAGAGGTGGTGCGCTCCACGCGGTAGGTCTCTGTGCTTTGCAGTAGTTCTTGAAGTTCGGGTTTTGTTATCATAATGATGAGATTTTACGAATTTCTTCGACGCATTGGTCTGCTTAAATCATAATCACAATTTGCACGGTCTTCATATGCGCGGTCAATCATATATTGTAATTTGTCCGCATTTAATTTATTCCAAGGAATAACCGAAACATGTGCGCCCGTTTTTAGAAGATTATCAATAATACGATCCGGCATATATGGATACCTCCTCTCGAATTCTTCTCGTTCAGTTATTGTACACCATTTTGTGTTTTCAGGGAAAACATATTCCTTTTCTCCTTTATGGCTTGCTGTATAATAATCGCAATTAACGCTAGGAAGATTAATTACAATAATGCCTGATTTTTTGTTGATTTTCCCATCAAACATGCTTGAGTAGATTTCCCAGTCCACATGTTTGCGATGTTTTGTTTCTGTGCCAACAAGAACTATCGTTACAGACGACTCTTTTAGGTATTCATCTCTGATTTTGACTCTAATTTGTTCGTCTGTCAAATCGTCAGAAATGTCACCAGTATCGACAGACCAATCTTCAAAAATGTTGTTGTCTTTGCCAAATTTCACCAATTCATTTTTATACCATTGGTCATTATCATGATGATAGCTTATAAAAACTCTATGCATAGTTTTATGGTTTAAAAACGTTATTTAATCCTTTTAATATCAATGATACTATTTCCAAAATGTTTGTTGTATGAAACAACGTTTCATTGTCTTTGTCAGTTAATCCATTGTCGAATGTATAGTTTTTAATATGCTCTTTTATTGAAGGATAGTCAATTTTGTCGCTATTATTGGTGTTATAATAAGATACAAAGTCTGTGTAAGAAGGTGTTTCAGCTGCTAATTTCATAAGGTCAACATCGTTATCTTCTCGAATGTCAACAATAGCTTTGGCTGCACCTCCAAAACCGCCAATCAAATAGATTGGATGTTTCTTTTCAGAAGCAATCAAAAACTCTTCAATTATACCAGCGTATTTACCCTTAAACCCGGTCAATCTTCCTCCTAAAATGATACGAGCGTCGACGTTGTCCTCCATTTCATTCCTCATTTTTGTTAGGGAAAGTGTCCAAATGTTAAGATTCTCATTTCCTACTGGAGATATGAATTCACTAGCATTGACACCGTCAGGTGCACCAACGAATTTTGGTTCTACTCGACGATGAATAAACTCCGCTTCGTTACTTTTGGTGATGTTCAAATGTATAGGCCATGCAAAATAGTTTGTGAAATACTTTTCTTGTCTATCTGCTTTTTCTTTTTCACCATATTGATACGAGAAATTCTCAAAAGATTCTGTGAAACCATCTTTTCTTAAATCCCCACCATATACCAGATATCCTCCGGCTTTTACAATGTACCGTGATAATTCTAATACCACATCTTTTAACATGGATTTAGCGCAGCCACATTCTTGCATGTCATCGCTTTCTGAAACAGAAAAGGCAATTCTTTTGTTCTTTAAATGTTCAATGGAATTTGCCATTGCTTCTGTTGGCGTTACAAAAGAGATCGCATTATTGAAATCTGTCAAAACAGATTGCTCTTCTTTGCCAAGTGGTGGTTCAGGATAAAGAATCTTTTTCCCATCCTTTGGAAGGGTTATAAATGAAAACAATTCTGGATTGTGAGGAATGAAGTTGTCAATACTAGTATTAGCAGCTTTGATAGCTTGCAGTAAATGAGATTGATAAACTTGATTCAAAGCGGTTTTTAGTAAAACAATGATCATTTCCGACCAATCAGTATTGTATTGAATCATTGGGCAATTCCCAATATATGGGAATGTGCGTTTTACTCTCTTTTTTACACAATTTACGATAACGGTGGGGATGTCATTCCTTTTTGCTGTCAATACTTCATTTCTGCACCATTCACGGTCTGTGTATACATCGGAATTTAAAACAACTAATAGGGATGAAGCAACACTCTTTTCAATCTGCTTGGCGAAATCATTTCCATCCAATATGTCATTCTCATCAAAAAAAGTACTCAATTTGGTAGATGAATTGAGATAATCACGCAATTCCTTCGCTCCTGACAGACAATCTTTTTTTGCGTGACTGATAAACAATTGTATTTTTTGCTCTGGATTTGTCAAGAGACGATATAGCGATTCCAGCAATCTTGTTTGTATCAATTTCCAATTATCTTCGAAACAATAGTTTTCCAATTTGATAGCTTGAATCTTTTCAGTTTTAGTATTTATTTCAAAAGCATATTGATATAGACCTATGCCATAAATCTTGACATTGTCGCTAGTATGTGCGACGAGGTCATCAATATATTTTCTCCATTCATTACTACAGAACATTTGTTCATCTATCAACATGATAATGGCTACTTTTTCGCTTTCATCATAATTGATAGATAGAATATTATCTCCATCTTTGCCTGTGCGTAAATATACAGGAATATCAATGCCATCCGTTAATGGCCGATCAATATCCCTGCAAAGCAGTTGATAGATCATATCAAAGGCTTTTTCACCATCAGAGTAATCCGAATGATACAATACGTATGTTGCTAAAGGCATTTTTATCTTTTCCATAATTATTCTCCTGTGTTTCTTTGCATTTGTGGAATACTATTTCTTCTTTTGTCATCATTGGCCCGTTGTCTAAATGCTTTTTCAATTGCATTCTGCATGAAAACTCTATCTTCGGTCCAATCAATCATTACTGCATAACCAGAGACGTAGTTTTCGATAAACCTTTTAGGATAATTGATCTTAAGACGCTGATTAATTGGTTTTTTGTAATCAGGATGAGTTGGTAAAACAATACCCAATAGCCCCGCATAATGGTCACCAACTTTATAATTGAGTGCTCCCGATATTTCCCAGTCAACGTGTTTCCTATGTTTTGTCTTTGCCCCAAGTAGAACGACTAATACTGTGGTGTCGTACAAATATTCCTTTTGAATTAATTGTTTGATATATTCATCGCTGTTATCAGAATCAATGTCTCCTTTTTGTACTGATTTGTTTACTATTAAATCATCAAACAAGTTTTCATAGTATTTCTTGTATTGCTCGTCTTTATGATAGTAACTCAAAAAGGTTTTACGTTTCGTGATGTTTTGGGGAAGTTTTGTCGCGCCATAACCTCCAATAGATATAATATCTTTATAAGCGTCATACTCTACCGTGTCGTTTAGTATTGCATATTTCCCTGACCTGTTTTTGTTTAATTTACAAAACGTCTTACCAATGCTCAGTTTTTGTTTGAACCAATTTCTATCGTGTGTTTCAAAAGCATCAATTGTTTTGCTTTGAGAATCAATTTTTCCACAAAAAATACTGACGATTCTGTTATTCTCAAAAGAGATTTTTGTTATTCCATAATCTTTCATGACACGATGTTTTTATAAATTCCAGTCCAGATAATTATCTAACGGATGAACACTTGTGCTTTCATTAATTAGTCTCTTTGAAGAAAACATTTTTTCTTTGTATTCACCAGCCAGATTTGAAATGTAATCGTTTAATGTCTTTGTGCCTCTAATCAAAGTGACAGTTTTAAGGTAGTCTGGCAGATTCTCTTCTTTAATGCCTTTCAATGTTAATGCGGATAGTTGTGTTATATCATAACCATAGCCAACTTCCCACGGAACCCATTTTGAGTATAGCGTATTCGGTGATATTACACACAGCATATGCGAGCTTTGTTGAATGCCTTTTTTTATGGAATTGACGACTCCCCTTGGGTTGTTGTTTTGGTAATAGTACTTCAAATCTTTATCATACTCGTCGAAATACACATCAATATCTGCTTTTATTAGATAATCTGCAATATGTTTGCAAATTTGCGCATCTGCTTTTTGATGACTTATAAATACGCACTTTATGCCTAGTTGTTTTCTATGTAAAGCAGTTTGCTCGTTTAATTGTTTCCGGTTAAATCCTGACATAATTCAATGTATTTTAATTTGTAGATGTTCTTTTCTTTCCCGTCAGCAGCACCTGCATCAGCCCCTTTTTCTGCTCCTGCATGGCCGCCAGCTTTTGTTTTTGTATCTCGATTTCTTTGTCGGCTTGTTCCAATATGGCAGAAATGGCTTTTTGCTCTTGAAGTGTCGGAATGTAGAATTTCATAGAGCATAAGCCGTCGAAGGAAAGGCTGTCTCTTACACTGCCTTGCGTATATGCAGGGATATGTCCTCTGAACCACCATGATTGGAGACATTGTAACAAATATGTTTTGTCAATGTTTTCGTTGGCTTTGAAAACGATGTACATTGGACTTAAAATGCCTTCGTCATAGTTGTTTAGCATAGCCAAAGAACCAACATTTACCCTGGATGGATTATAGGCAAACTCGCCTCGACGAACTACTTTGTAGTTGCTCGTGTCGTTGCTGGCTACAATTTTGTCGAATTGTTCTTCTTGGAGGATAAAACCTCTTGTGTTGGTAACTGATAAAACGCGATTGCAGCCAGCGTTTCTTCTATTGCATTCCGAAATGTAGTTGCCAAGTCTAAGGAAAGTGCCTCCCTCAAACCCCTTCAGCCTCTTCTTCCCCGTGAGCAGTTGCTGCATGAGGCCGCACTTGCGCAGAGTGAGTTGCTCTATCAGGGCGGTCTGCTTGGCTATGGCAGTGTCCCAAAGGGAAAGAGCGTTTAGTATGTTTTGCTGTTCTTTGAGGTCTGGTAAAGGAAATGTTAGTCTTCCCAAGATTTCTTGGTTGAGGTTGGTTATATTTGTGCCTCGACCTTCATATTGCAAAAAACGTTGTAAATATCCAGCATCAATAATATGCTTTATGTATCGGGTGCTTGTTTCTTCACCAGTTGTTCGGAAGCGGATGCAAAAACCGCTGTATGTTGCCTTGACATGGTTGGCATGAATAATAACACAACGTCCAACCAACGATTTACTTCCATTTGAACGAACAAAAACTAAATCATCATCTTTTAAATGATATTCTTTGTCTAATTCGTTTGCTAATTGTATCTGATTTAATTCATTTGCGTGAATATCAGTTTTGTCTTGAAAATCGCTAACTCCGAGAAAATAATATGAAAACCCATCTTCATTTGGCGTGAAGTTTAGCCCGTTTTTGAATGAGCCTATTTCTCCCAGCCTCTTCACTTCCCAGTCTTCGGGAATGAAGCCGAGGGGCGAGGGCTTGTAGCCGGAAGGGATATGTTGGTTGTCGTTCATCATCAAAGATTGTTTTAGCAATACTCGTTTGTTAGAATCGTGGGCCATGGGTGGTGAAGCCCTGGGTCTCGATAAACTGATTAAGAAGATTGCCTATCACATTAACAATATCTTCCTTGTCTTGGTCGGTAAGAGATTCGGTGTATGATAGTTCTTTGTTGTACAAAACAACATTTGGCATTTCCCATTTGTTGTATGACACTTCAATTTTATATAAGAATTGCTGTATTGTTAATTCAATATACGTGTTAAACCCTGTTTTTATATTACCGAATTCCTTGAAGAAGTAGATGCTTGCATAATACTTGTTGTCGTTATACAAATCGTAATTTCCATTATTGGGTTCCCAATTAACAGAGGTAAATACGGAATAAAACTCGGACAATTCTTTGTCAATATGCTTCAATAATTCAGAGAATTCTTCTTTCACTTTCTTTTCGGTGACTTCAGTTACTTCAGGCTTGTTGATTTGATTACGATACTTGGTTTTGAGATTTTTTTTCCAATCATCGGCCTCTTCTATGCTTTGTCCTTTGGACCCTTTGATGCTGATTTCCAATGATCTTAATAAGCATTTGCTCATATATTCAACAAAGGGTGTGATTTGGGATAGTTCCGAATGGGCTCCGTCAGACGGAACAGGGCCAACGACAACATCACATTTGTTAAGGGCAGTAAGATAATTGTTTTTGTCCTTGCTTTTCACCACAATCATCGGATATCCATGGCGATACAGAATGTAGTTCACCATCAGTCGGGAGATTCTTCCGTTTCCATCTTCGAAGGGATGGATTCGGATATAGCGATAATGGAACAATGACGCCAGTTCTATGGGGGTCATGGTTCCTTCTGTCTCGGCTTGGTTATACCATTGAAGCAAATCCGTCATCAATGCCGGTGTTTCTTCGGGCGAGGCATATTCGAAGCGCTCACCAGTGGCAGTGATAACAGAATTAGGCCGTGTCTTATATTGTCCTGCATGTACTACATATGAAGTGCTCGTTCCGTCAGGTAGTTGACGATAAACAGTGTAATCCTCTCGAAGCAAAGTCTTATGTAGGGTTCTAATGAAATACTCGGTAAGGGGCTGCTCTTTATCCAAGGCCATCTCTTTTACCATTTTCAATCCGACATTGGAAGCTTTCATTTCTTCAAGGTCTTTCATGTTGGCCTCTTCTACTACTTTCCCAAACATCAATAGCATCTCGGTTTGCCCGTAGGTAAGGGTGTTGCCCTCGATGTGGTTGGAGTTGTAGTTGAACTCCAGCATAAATTTTTGGTCCAGTCTCTGTTGATACTCTTCTTTTACTGGTTGAAGCGACTGCCATTCTTTGAATAGTGTTTCTATCTTGTTCATAACTTTATGTCGTTTTAATATCCTAATTCCTTCAAATATTCCTTCATCTTCCCCTGCACCTCGGCCAGTTCCGTTTCCAACTGTTCGATCTCTTTCTGCATGGCAGGGATGTCGATTTCGGCTTCTTCCTCGTAGGTGTCCACGTAGCGCGGGATGTTGAGATTGAAGTCGTTTTCACGGATTTCATCAGGCGTGGCCACGTAGGCGTATTTGCCTTCCACTACGCCAGGCTGCAACTCGCCATCGGCGAAATTGCGGTAGATGCCCACGATGTGTTCGATGTCCTCGGGGCGGAGCTTGTTTTGGTTCTTGCCGTTCTCGTACTCGCGGCTGGCATCGATGAACAGCACATTCTCCGAGCCACGCCCCTTACGGAAGATGGCAATGGCAGCAGGAATGCCCGTGCCATAGAAAAGGTTGGCAGGCAAACCGATGACAGCCTCCAAAGTGTGTTCGTTCTCAAGGATATACTGGCGAATCTTGCCTTCGCTACCGCCACGGAACAACACGCCGTGAGGGATAATGACGCCTACCTTGCCGTTTTGGTCGTCGGCCACCTCCAGCATGTGGCTGATGAAGGCCCAGTCGCCCTTGCTCTTGGGCGGGATGCCGCGCCAGAAGCGGTTGTAAGGGTCGCTGGCGGCTTCCTCGGCGCCCCATTTGTCGAGGCTGAAAGGAGGATTGGCCACCACCGTGTCGAACTTCATCAATTTGTCGTTCATCTTCAGCTTGGGGTTGCGCAAGGTGTCGCCCCAGCGGATGACGGCATTGTCGAAGCCGTGCAAAAACATGTTCATCATGGCCAAGGCCCAAGTGCTGCCGTTCACCTCTTGCCCGTAGAGTGAGAAGTTGTTGTTGCCCACTTCCTTTCCAGCCTTGATGAGCAAGGAGCCGGAGCCGCAGGTGACATCGCAGATGCGAGCGCCGGGTTTGCTTTTGGTGAGTTTGGCGAGCAAGGTGGAAACCTCGGCAGGGGTGAAGAAGTCACCCGCTTTCTTGCCAGCCTCCCCTGCAAAGGTGGAGACGAGATACATATAGGCATCCCCAATGATGTCGTTGTTCTCTAGGTGCGACTCATCCAAGTCAACGCCGTTGAAATCTTGCAGCAGGTTTTTCAGACGGGCGTTTTTCTCTTTCGGCTCGCCCAGATTGGCGCTGTTGAAGCTGATGTTGCGGAAGATGCTGCTGCCGTCCTCGCTGCTCATCTTCTCGCGGTTGGCGTCTTCGAGGTCGGCCAGCGCCTCGTCAATCAACTCGCCGATGTTGGTGGCGTTGCGGTGCTCATAGAGGAAGTCGAACGAGCTCTTTTCGGGCACCACAAAACGCTCGTGACGCATGGCGCGCTCGGCGCGTTCCACCTCACCTTCATATTTAATAAGGTAATCGTTCAACTTCGATTTATACACGTCGCTGACGTATTTCAGAAACAGCATGGTGAGGATGTAGTCCTTGTATTGGCTTGGGTCGATGACGCCACGAAAGGTATCGCAGGCCTTCCAAACCGTGCGGTTGATGTCGTCTTGGGTGATTTTCTTGGTTTCCATATCTTATTTTAATTTATTCATTATGAGTTGGTTGGTTATCATGTTCCGTTTTTCGGTGATGGCTTTTAGAAGTTCTTCTTCTTTCTGTTGGAGTTTGGCCAATTCTACGATTTGATGTTGTGTTTTCAAGTCGGGGATGGCGATTTCCAAATTTGCAAGAATCTGTTTTCGGATGAGTGGCGTACCCGTGCCCACTTGCCCAGCCTTGATGGTGGCTAGCGTTTTTGGTTGGCTCAAATACCAACAGAGGTAGTCGGGGAGGATGCCCCCGTCGTCTATCCTTATTATATAAAAGGTGGTTGAGGCTATGGCTGGATGCTCAAAATCGACCACACGACAAAGGTTGGAGGTTCCTTTTCCAGCAAACAGCAGGTCGCCCCTTCGTAAGAGATGTTTCTCTAACTTTGGGGAATAAGAAATTCGTGAAGCGGTTTTTTCAAGTGATTCCGCCAATAGATCCTTGATTTGCAAGTAAGCAATTTCGCCTTGGGGCGCCGTGGTCAAGAACACTCCAGATTGGATCTTTGCAAATTCTTGTATAGTTAATATTCTAGTATGATTAATACTATTCATGTCGCAAAGATACAAATAATTCTGGAAATAGCAAATTATTTTCAGAAAAAATGTGGTAAACGATGTACTAAATTGAAACTATCCTTCCAACTCTAACCTTATTATCTCCCAAAACATCCCCATCCCAACTTCCAAAATGTCGTCGGGAAAATCAAACATCGGGTCGTGAAGTGCTGGCTGCTCTGTGCCCGAACCCAAACCGAAGAAACCGATAGGGCAGACGCTCCCAAACCTTCCAAAGTCTTCCGACCAACGGAAAGGCTCTTCAAGATGACCGAGATTTAATTCAAGGTTCTTGGCAGCTTGTTCAATGGTTTTCACGCAGTTGTCGTCGCTGTTGGTGGCGGCGAAGGCCTCATGCATCGAGAAGTTGAAGTCGAAGAGGTGGTCTTTGGCCTTGGCTCGGCAGAACTCGATGATTTCCGTTGACATCAGCTCCAGGTTGCGGTCGTTGAAGCTGCGCAGGGTGAGCCAAATCTCGGCATGGCCAGGGGCGACACCGAAAGTCTCCTCGCCCAGCGTGGCATGAGTGATGACGAAAGTGGTCAAGGGCTTCACGGCCTTCAGCTGCTCGCGTTTTTTCTCCAGATGGTGGATGAGCTGGGCCAGCAACTCCGAGGGACTATGCCCCGTCTCGGGTTGCGAGGCATGCGCTGTGCGACCGTCGAAGATGAGTTTCAGACCAAACGATGCCGCTGCGAAACAGCCTTCCTTCACCATGATTTTACCTTTCTCAAAACCGGGTAGGTTGTGCAACCCATAGGCCACATCGGGTTTGATTTGCTCAAACTGAGGGTCGCTGAGGATGGCTTGTGCGCCTTGACCAGTCTCTTCGGCAGGCTGGAAGAGTAGCACCACTTCGCCTTGGTCGGGACGTTGCTCACCGAGCCATTGCGCCAAGCCACAGAGGATGGTGGCATGGCCGTCGTGGCCGCATTTGTGTGAAACGCCTTGGTTTTGTGAGCGGTAGGGAAGATCATTGGGCTCGGGGATATGCAAAGCGTCGATGTCGCCACGGATGAGGATACGCTTGCCAGGCTTTGCACCTTTATATATAGCGGCCAGTCCGAAGCCGCCGATTTTCTCTATGATTTGGTCGGGGTGGGTTTGTTTCACCCATTCATTCAAAATGCCGTTGGTCAGCGCTTCCTGGCCCGAGAGTTCGGGATGAGCGTGAAGGATATGGCGCAATTCGATGAGGTTTTGCATGGCTTGAAATTTGCGACAAAACTACGGAAAAATGCGTTGTGTTTCGGATTTAGTCTTATCTTTGCCCCCAAATTTTCTGAATCGATGCAAACCGTATTATATCCCCTGAAATTCAAACCCATCTTCAAAGACAAAATCTGGGGCGGCCGCAAAATCAAGGAGCAACTGGGCATGGACTATGGTCCGCTGCCTAACTGCGGCGAGGTGTGGCTGCTCTCAGGCATCTGGGATGAGCAGAGCGAGGTCGCCAACGGCGACTTTGAAGGCGACGAGATCAACGATCTGGTGGAGACTTTCATGGGTGACTTGGTAGGGGAGACGGTCTTCGACAAATACGGTGAGCAATTTCCTCTGCTATTGAAGATTATCGACGCCAACGACTGGCTCTCGGTGCAGGTGCATCCCGATGATGAGCTGGCCGAGAAGCGTGGCCTGGGCAACGGCAAGACAGAGATGTGGTATGTGATGCAGGCCGACAAAGACGCCGAACTCGTCATGGGCTTCAACCGCGAGATGACGCGAATGGACTATGCCAACGTGTTGAAAGACAATACGCTGCAATCGGTGCTCAACCACGAGCAGGTGAAGAAAGACGATGTGTTTTTCATCCCTGCGGGTCGTGTCCATGCGCTCGGCCCTGGCATCATGGTGGCTGAGATCCAACAGACCAGCGACACCACCTACCGCATCTACGACTGGGACCGCATCGACGTGGCTGGCATGCGCCGCGAGCTGCATATCCCGCAGTCGGTGGAAGCCATCGACGGTAGGATGCCTGAAAGTTACAGGACCGAGGTCGAGGACGTGATGAACAGGACTGTCCCCGTCGTGGATTGCCAGTATTTTGTAACCAACCTCCTGCAGCTGCAAGGCGAGATGGTAAAAGACTATTCCAACCTCGACTCTTTCGTGATTTTGATGCCTCTGGAAGGAAATTTCACCTTGAATTGGGAAAATGGCGCGATATTTGTAAAACAAGGTGAGTGTGTCCTGATCCCGAATGTCATCAAAAAGGTGACCGTCAGGGCGGAAAAATACTGTAAACTACTTGAAGTGTATTGCCAACTTGAAGAGGAATGATGAATTTTGAATCTTTGAATATTGAATTTTTGAATTTTTGAATATTAAATCTTTAAATCCAATGAAAAAACTTATGACACTTTTGCTGATGGCTTTGGTTTTCACGGGCCTTCATGCGCAATCGAAAACTGACCTGCCTAACGTCACTTTGAAAGACCTGAACGGCAAGGATGTGAACATCGCCAAGCTGAACAACAACGGCAACCCCATCGTCCTCACCTTCTGGGCCACGTGGTGCGGTCCCTGTATCAAGGAGCATAACGCCTTGAACGAGGTCTATCAGGACTGGCAGGACGAGACCGGCGTGAAGATCTATGCCGTTTCTATCGACGACTCGCGTTCCACCGCCAAGGTGAAGCCCACCGTGGAAGGCAAGGGCTGGGATTTCGACATCCTGCTCGATGTGAATAGCGACCTCAAACGCGCCATGAATGTGAGCAACCCGCCGCATACCTTCCTCTTCGACGGCAACGGCAAGCTCGTGTACCAACATACCGGCTATATCGAGGGCGGCGAAGAAGACCTCTACGATGAAATCCTGAAAGTCGCTAAGAAAAAGTAAATGCTAGAGGCTGCTCATTAGACCGTCATTGCGGGCTTGACCCGCAATCTCCTAAGCAAAAGGGAAATCCCTTTAGCGCAGGAGATGGCGTTCCGCTTTCGCGGAATGACGGTCCCTCCGCCATGACGGTAAGAGGTTTTGGGAGCCTGTGTCCCGTGTCAAAAACAATCATTTATGCGAAAACATTTACTTATTTTACTCGCACTCGCTTTGACGACTGGTTTCAAGGCGAGCGCGCAGTCGTTTTTGGAAAACAGCCGCATCAACGGCGCTTTTCAAGTCGACGGACAATACTATATGCTCGATGAAGGCATCGGCATCAACGACCTCAAAGGCAAGAAGTTCGGCATCAACGGCTTCGGCAAGATCAACTATACTAACGGCAACTTCTCTGCGGGAATACGTTTCGAGGCTTTCCTGCCCGAGATGAACGGCTTCCGCAACGAACTGAATGGCGTGGGCGTGGCCAACTTCTATGCCACATACGACAATGGCTTCATTAGCGCGACCGTGGGCGACATCTATGACCAATTCGGTTGCGGCTTCGTGTTTCGCACTTACGAGGAGTGGTCATTAGGCATGGACAACTCGCTGCGCGGTGTGCGTGTCGTGGTGCGTCCCACCAAAGGCGTGACGTTGAAAGGCTTATATGGCCGTCAACGCTATTATTGGGCGCCTTATCTTGAACGCAATTTCGCCACCGACGATTATCGTGGCATTGTGCGCGGTGTGGATGGCGAATGGGACCTCAACCAAAGCATCCCCTCATTGAATGATTCCAAGTTTAGGATGAGCATTGGCGGTAGCTTCGTCAGCAAGAAACAATACGACCAAAGCCTGTTCTACTATATCCCTGAAAACGTTGGTGCCGCCGCAGGTCGCATCAATTTGGGCTATGGACGCGTTTCGTTCAGCGCAGAGTATGCCTACAAGATCAACGATCCCTCGGCCATCAACAACTTCATCTATAAGGAAGGCCAAGCCCTGATGGCTTCGCTGAGCTATTCGCAGAAAGGCCTTGGCGCCGTGCTGCAGGTGAAACGTGTCGACAACATGAGCTTCAAGTCGATGTACACGGCGAAGCAGAACGACCTCGACATCAACTTCATCCCGCCTATCAACTATACCCACACCCACAGCCTGCCTTCGATGTACACTTATTCGACCCAGCCCAACGGCGAGATGGCTGCACAGCTGCAAGTCAACTACACCATCCCGAAAGGTACGGCTCTCGGTGGCAAATACGGCACCAAGCTCGCTTTCAACATGAGTCAGGTGAACGATATTGTCCGCGACTCCGTCATGGACAATGGACAACTGGTGCTCAACAGGAGAGGCTCGCTGGGCTATGCCTCCAGGTTCTTCGCCGTCAGCGACCATCGCTTCTTCCGCGACATCAATTTTGAGATTGACAAGAAGATCAGCGCGAACTGGCACCTCACTGCGCAATACATCAACCTGTATTACGACATCGAGACCATCGAAGGCCATGCTGGCGCGCCTCCTGTCAAGGCAAACATCGGCTTCGTCGACGTGACCTATAAAATCAATAGGAAACAGAGCCTCCGCCTAGAGCTGCAAGGTCTGTGGGAGAACGACGTCCACAAGGGCTACGAGTACGACGAAAGCGAGAAGAAAGACTACCAGAAGCGTGGCCATTGGGCCGCTGCATTGCTCGAATACACGATTAGCCCGCATTGGTCGTTCAGCATCGCTGACAAGTGGAACTACGGCAACCCCGTGCCTGAGTTCCGCGACCATTACTTCACCGGCAGCATCAGCTACATCCACGAGGCCACGCGTATCATGTTGAGCGGTGGTCGCCAAAGCGAAGGCGTGGTGTGCGTGGGCGGCGTCTGCCGCACCGTCCCCGCCTCAAGCGGTGTGTCTTTAACGGTTTCTACTTCATTCTAAATTAGTGAAATATGAGAAAGTTATCATTCATATTAGTAACTGCAGCCCTGATGCTGTTTGCAAGCAGCTGCGATAAGATTGACATCAACCATACCCATAAGCCTTTCAACCCTTCTGGGCATGGCAAGACCGTGTTGATTAAGGATTTCACGGGTGTGCGCTGCGTAAACTGCCCTGCCGCGGCTGAAACAGCCCATGAGCTGCAACATGAGTTGGGCGAGGATAATGTCTTCATCATGAGTGTCCATGCGGGTTATCTGGCACAGCCTGTCGGCTTGTTCCCTGATTTCACTACGCCCGAAGGCACCGAATGGTATAGGGACAATTCGTCGAATCCGCTTTTCTCGGTGGACCATGTGGCATTGACCGATGGCCACACCTTGTATGTGGAACAAATCGACACGCCTTTGAGTGACGCTCTTGCAGAAGAACAGACCTTTGAGATCTTCACTGCGGTCTCCTATGACGAAGACACCCGTCAATTGAGCATGGAGGCCGATGTGGTAGCTACTGCGGAAGTGGTCGGCGATTTCCATGTTACGGTATGCATATTGGAGGACAGCATCGTGGGTCGTCAGGTGGTTCCTGGCGGCGTCGACACGGCGTATGTGTTCCGCAACGTGTTCCGTGGCACGGTGAACGGATCCGATGGCGACACTTTCTTTAATGGTCCGGTGTATGTCAACGATGAGTATATCTACAAGTACAACATTGAACTCGATCCAGCCTACAACGCCAACCAGTGCTATTTCATGGCATACATCTACGACAAGACGGACGGCAAGATTATGCAAACAACTATCCAGAAGATTAAATAACCTGAAAACGAGGTTTTTATGGTATTCAACTCCATAGAGTTCCTCGTCTTTCTACCCATTGTGGTGCTGCTGTATTATCTGCTGCCCCACAAATGGCGGTGGCTAATGCTGTTGGCGGCGAGCTGCGTGTTCTACATGTGGTTTGTTCCCAAATACATCCTCATCCTACTCGTCACCATCGTCGTCGACTACGCGGCGGGACTACTCATGGAACGTTATGCCGACCAGCCCCGAAAAAAGAAGGCCTTCTTCATTATCAGCATCGTGAGTACGCTCACGGTGCTGGTCATTTTTAAATATCTGAACTTTCTTACCGAGAATTTGGATCAGCTGTGTGCATCTTTAGGGATGGAAACCCACCTTATGACGCACATCATCCTGCCCATCGGCCTGTCGTTCCACACCTTCCAGAGCATGAGCTATGTCATTGAGGTGTATCGCGGCCACCAAAAGGCGGAGCGGCATTTCGGCTATTATGCACTCTATGTGATGTTTTTCCCACAACTCGTCACGGGCCCCATCGAAAGGCCGGGCAACCTGTTGCGGCAACTGCATGAGGAGAAGCGGTTCGACTATGACAATATCTCCAAAGGCATGAGGCTCATCCTCTTCGGCTTCTTCATCAAGATGGTGGTAGCCGACCATCTGGGTGAGTATGTCGACGAGGTGTATGGCCATCTCGATGAGTATAATTCATGGACGGTGTTGGGTTGTATGGTGTTCTACAGCTTCCAAATCTATTGTGACTTTTTCGGCTATAGCACCATCGCCTTGGGCAGCGCCAAACTCATGGGCTTCGACCTGATGGACAACTTCCGCTCGCCTTATCTATCCAAAAACATCGCTGAGTTTTGGCACCGTTGGCATATCTCGCTGTCCACTTGGTTCCGCGATTATGTCTACATCCCCTTGGGCGGCAGCCGCGTGAAGTTCGGGCGATGGGCTTTCAACATCCTTGTGGTCTTCGTGCTGAGCGGCATCTGGCATGGCGCGGCCTGGACCTTCCTGCTGTGGGGCTTTGCGCATGGATTGCTTCACATCGTCGAAAAGGCCTTGCGCAATCGGTTGCCATCGAAAGAGCCAAAATCAAAATGGTTGAAAATCAGCATCGATGCTTTGTGTGTCGTCAAGACCTTTGTGCTGGTCTCGCTGTTTTGGGTGATGTTTCGTGCCACCGACTTCGAGCATCTGAAGGCCATCTTTGAGACGGCTTTCACCAACTTCCATGGCGGCGAGCAGATGTCAGTCAAACCCGGCATGTGGATTTATCTCGGCCTCTTCATCCTCTCCGACATAGTGCTTCGTAATACCCGTTTTGACCTTTGGTGCGATGGCAAGCCTTTGGCTGTGAGATGGTTAATCTATGCGGTGTTGGTCTTTATGGTCATCGCCTGTTCGAGTGTCGCTAATTTCCCGTTCATCTATTTCCAGTTTTAGCCATGAAAAAGTTGTTGATACGCATAGGGATGGTTTTAGCGATGCTCGTCGTGCTCAACTGGGTATATGCCACCTGGTTCTTCGAAAAGGACCTGCGCAAGCACTCCGACATTGTGGAACTCTCGTGGGATGTGATCGACGACAGCTGTCGCATCATCTATCTCGGTGAGTCGTCGAATAACCATTATGGCGATGAGGAAACCAACCATCGGAAAATCAGTGATTTCACGGCGGATTATTTCCCTACGGTCAAGATGGGTGATTTGACGAAGTCGGCGTCTCATGCACAGACCTATCTCTACATGCTGAAGCACATTCCTGCTTCTTCGTCGGTGGAGACGGTGGTGGTGACGATGAATATGCGTTCGTTTGGTCCTCTTTGGATCTATTCGAAGCTGGAGACGGCCTTGCGTAAGCAGTTGGTGCTGCTCGAAGACCATCCGCCTTTGGTGAACCGTTTCCTTTTGGCGTTTAAGGCCTATCCTATCAAGACCGCCGACGAATGGGACGAATTGGTGCTTGAACATTGGCGAAACGACACCTTCAACATCCCCAACCTCCCATGGTATAATGTTGCCGACTGGAACTACGCCAAGTACACCTATGGTTGGTACGATGCCAATGGTGAAAAGGATTGGGATGTCACTTCTTTGGCATGTCATTACATCAAGACCTACGCTTATGTAATTAAAGACGACAACCCCCGTGTCAAGGATTTTGACGCTATTGTGGAGTTATGCCGCCAAAGGGGCTGGAATCTTATATTCAACCTGATGGCGGAGAATGTCGACAAAGCCAATGAGTTGGTGGGCAATGACTTGATGCTGCTCTTCCGACTCAACCGTGATTTCTTGCTGAAACGCTATGGGAACCTTGATGGCGTCACCGTGGTGAATAACTTTAGTCTCGTCCGCGACGTCAATTTCATCGACCAGGACTGGACCACTGAGCATTATTACGAAGAGGGCCGCCGTATCATCGCTGACCATTTGGCTTTGGCGTTGCGTGACTTCTATCCCGATGATTATCGTAATCCAGATTCCTTGAAAATGGACACAGGCCATTACCTATTAAGTGGGACGAAAACGCTGGATAGGCAAAACCCTTATAGTATGACTTTGGTGCTCACCGCCGATAGCATCCGCCCCGATTGGGACATGGTGAATGTGGCTTTCGAAATCAAGCAAGCGGATAGCCTCGACAAGACTATCTTTGCCGTGGAAAAACTTGATGTCCAAGGTGAAAAGTCCGTTGACTCGTATGTCGTGAACGAGCATGTGCAAAAAAATGGCACATGGGATTTTGCCACGTTCACTCTGCCGATAGATTCCACTTTCCGTACGGCACAGAAAACGAAGATGTATGTCCACAATTTCTCGGATAGCCCGGTGCAAATCAGGAATTTGGATGTGTCATTCCGTCCGGCTTACCTGAAGGCTAGGGTGAAGGCGCAAAGTTACAAGTCAGAGGACTTCCACAACGGTGAGTAGCATTTTATCAACCTTGAATTTCACATCCAAGCCGGCAAATTCCATCCCATAAACCCGTTTGGGGTCGTCTTGGTATTGCGGTCTCGGGTCGTGGGCCAATACTGCGATAAGGCTTTCTCTTTGGCTTTCAGGAACTTTTTTCAACCATTCCTCGGGAAATTCCACTTCCAAAAGAAACTCTGCTGGCGTTGAGGCAAAGCCACTGACGGCCTCGGGGTGGCTGTCGGTGTAGGCGATGTAGGGCTTGATGTCGTAAATCGGCGTGCCATCCATGAGGTCGGCACCCGACACATAGAGCACGGGGCCGAGGTTGGGGTCGATGTCGATTTTTTCCAGCCTCACCGACGACAGCCCAATGGGGTTGGGGCGGAAGGGAGAGCGTGTGGCGAAGACGCCTTTTCTGACATTGCCGCCGAGACGTGGCGGGCGCACGGTGGGCGACCAGCTGTCGCGTACAGCCTCCGAGAACTCCCACAGCAGCCAGATGTGCGAGAAGTCCTCCAAGCCACGCACGGCTTCTGGAATGCGGTATTCAGGCTCGAAGACGATGCGACCTTGCAGCGACGGGATGATGCCGCTCTGGCGCGGGATGCCGAACTTGGTCGGGAAGTCGGTGTGGATGCGGGCTATGGTTTTCATGCCGCAAAAATAACGCAAAATGCCGTGCAAGCCAAAAAAAGCCGTACTTTTGCCGCCACAAAAACGGTTTGTCATGCAAAGCAACGAAGAAATTTCCATTTTGGTGCTCTATACCGGCGGTACCATTGGTATGATGAAGGACCGCAAGACGGGTGCCCTCGTGCCTTTTGATTTCGACAACATATACGCCCATCTGCCCGTGCTGAAGAATTTTGGCTACCAGATCGACGTCTATAGCTTTGACCCACTCATTGACTCGTCTAACATGTCTCCCGACTTCTGGGTGCTTCTGGCGAAGAAGATAGGGGAGGAGTATGAACATTATGACGGCTTTGTGGTGCTGCATGGCTCCGACACCATGGCCTACACGGCATCGGCCTTGAGTTTCATGCTTGAAAACCTCAACAAGCCCGTTGTGCTCACTGGCTCGCAGTTGCCTATGGGTATGGTGCGAAGCGATGGTCGTGAGAACTTCCTCGCCGCCGTCGAGATTGCTGCTGCCAAGGACGACGACACGAGTATCGTCCCCGAAGTGTGTATCTTCTTTCAGAACCAGCTGCTGCGTGGCAACCGTGCCACCAAGTTCAACGCCGAGAACTTCAACGCCTTCATCTCGTCGAACTATCCCAATCTGGCTGATGTGGGCATCCATATTAAATATAATAAGGAGCGCATCCTGAAGCCCAATTTCAAGAAGCTCAAGGTGCATACGCTCATGGATCGTAATGTGGGCATCCTGAAACTGTTTCCAGGCATCTCCGAGGATTTCGTCCGTCATGTGTTGAAGACGCCCAACCTCCGTGCTTTGGTTCTTGAAACCTTTGGTTCGGGCAATGCAACTACCGCATCCTGGTTCCTCGATGCCCTCAAGGAAGCCATCGATGGTGGACTTATCATCCTAAACGTCACGCAATGCAAGGCAGGTTCGGTGGAGATGGGACGCTACGAAACCAGCCTCGACATGGCACGCATCGGTGTCATCAGCGGGCACGACATGACCACCGAGGCCGCCGTCGCCAAGCTCATGTATCTCATCGGAGAAGGCTTGTCGACAGCCAGAATCCTTGAAATCATGTCGAAATCCATCCGCGGTGAGATGACCGTTTGACGCTAAAATTCAAGCAATTGGATTTTTAGTGCAATAAAAAAACAAATATTTTGTTCTCCTATTGAAAAAATGTTGTACTTTTGGCAACGATTTCAGATAGGGCTGAGGCGGTTGGAACATAGCTAAGGAGAGATGTCCGAGTGGTTTAAGGAGCACGCCTGGAAAGTGTGTGTACTCCAAAAGGGTACCGCGGGTTCGAATCCCGCTCTCTCCGCAGAAAGTAATGATTGTTTCATCTAGAACAAAGTAATTCAAAATAGTAATAATCAAATCATTCAAACTCAACTATGAAAAAATTAATTGCTTTCCTCATGGTTGCTGGCCTGTTTACCTTTGGCGTCAGCAATCTCGCCGTTGCTCAAGACGAGCAAGCGCAAACCGAGCAGACGGAACAGACCGTTGCTCCTGAACAAACTCCCGCTCCTGTGGAGACTGTCGAAGAAGTTACTCCTGCTGTCCAAGACGAGGCCGCTCCTGTGACTTTCCGTGAATCCATCAAGAAGCAATTCATCGATGGTGGTCCTGGTTTCATGGGCATCGTGTTGGTCATCCTCCTTATCGGTATGGCCATCTCCATTGAGAGAATCATTTATCTGACCCTGGCTACTGCCAACTCGAAGAAGCTCCTCGCTGGTATCGAAGATAAGATGAAGAACGGCGACGTGGAAGGTGCCAAACAACTCTGCAAGGACACCCGCGGTCCTGTGGCCAGCATCTTCACCCAAGGCCTCATCCGTTACCAAGACGGTCAATCGCTTGAGGAAGTCGAAAAGTCCATCATCTCCTACGGTTCCGTCGCTGGCGGTAAGCTCGAAAGCGGCTTGAGCTGGATTGGTCTTTGCATCAGCTTGGCTCCTATGTTCGGTTTCATGGGTACTGTTATCGGTATGATCCAGGCCTTCGACGACATCGCCGCTGCTGGTGACATGAGCCCGACGGTCGTTGCCTCCGGTATGAAGGTCGCTCTGTTGACCACCGTGTTCGGTCTGATCGCCGCTATCATCCTTCAGATTTTCTTCAACTTCATCGCTTCAAAAATCGAAAGCATCGTCAACGACATGGAAGACTCTTCCATCTCGTTCATGGACATCCTTGCCAAATATCACAAATAATCAGTATCAATCATGAACAGTAAGCTTAATATTTCTAGATGGGTATTTCTCGCCCTGGCTGCGGTTACTGTCATCATTGCCGTGTTGTACTACCTCGTCGTGGGTACCATCGAGCCGGCATTCAAGGCAGGTGAGCCGACGCCTCGCGCAGACTTATTCCTGAATTGGGGCTACATCTTGATTATACTTGGCATTGTCCTTGCATTGGTTTCAGTGGTCTTCACCGCCTTGATCAAAGGCGTCAAGGGCAAGACCTTACTGATTGCCGTCATTGCATTCGCTGTAATAGCAGTTGTAGCTTACCTTATGTCGAGTAGCGCTTTCTCACAGACGTATCAAGCTGGCGAGATTACCTACTCGGGCAAGACGCACGGAATGGTCACATTCGGCCTCAATTTCTTCTATGTCACTCTTGCCGTCGCTATCATCTCAATCCTGTTCTCTGTTATCTACAAGGCAGTTAAAAAGTAAATCATTTCATCATGGCAAGAAAAACTCCCGAAATCAATTCAAGTTCGCAGGCTGACATAGCATTCTTGCTGTTGTGTTTCTTCCTGATGACGACCTCCATGGACGTGGACTACGGTATCACCCGTCGTCTGCCTCCCCCCGTCGAGCAAAACGACGAGGACGTCAAGGTCAAGGAAAGAAATGTGATGAATGTAATGGTTAACAAGAGCGACCGTCTGCTGGTGAATGGCCGTCCCATGGACATCAGTCTGTTGAAGGACGAAGCCAAACGCTTCATGACGCCGCGTCCTGGTGACGATACCGCTCCTGAAGTGGAGACCAAGACCTTCGACCTCGTGGGCGATGTGCTCATGTCGAAGGGCGTTATCTCCCTCCAGAACGACCGCGGTACCTCGTATGCTATGTATATCAGTGTGCAGAATGAGTTGGCACGCGCCTTCAATGAAATGAAGGAAGACCTGGCTTGGAAGAAGTTCCACAAGCATCTTGACCAACTCACCGAAGATCAAACCAAGGCTATCAACGATGCCGTGCCTGTGCGTGTTAGCGAGGCCGAGCCCGTTGTGTACTAAAACTTAAGGAGGATAAAGATATGGGTAAATTCAGAAAAGAAGGAAAGAAGGAAGTGCCGCAAGTGAGCACCTCTTCACTGCCTGACATCGTTTACATGTTGATATTCTTCTTCATGATCACCACTTCGATGCGTGACGTCGAACTGAAGGTGAAGACCGCCATGCCTAAGGCTTCTGAGATCCAAAAGCTCGAACGCAAGGCTTTGGTGAGCTCCATCTACATCGGCCCGCCGCGTGATGCCAAACTCGGTACCGAATCGCGTATCCAATTGGACGACGCCTTCGCTCGTACCACCGACATCGCCGACTGGATCCAAAAGGAACGTGACTCGCGTAGCGAAGCCGACCGTCCCCTGCTGACCACGGCTCTGAAGGTGCACAAAGATACCCGTATGGGTGTCGTCACCGACGTGAAGCAGGAGCTCCGTAAGGTAGGTGCCTTCCGTATCAACTACACGACACTGAAGGGTAGCGCCTTGGAAAACTAAATTCGAGGTTTCATCAAATCAAGAGGCAGCAAAATCTTTGCTGCCTCTTTTTTTTGCTGTTTTTAGCGGAACTCAAATAGGTTGGTGAAACCGACCATGGCGAAGATTTTGTTGATGTCTGCATTCGCGCCTGTGATAAAGACGCGGTCGCCTTTTGATTTGGCCACTTTCAATACGTTGAGGAAGATACGCAGTCCGCTAGAGGAGATATACTCCAGTTTGTGGCAGTCGAAGACGATGTTTCGGCCTTGACTATCGTAGAGAGGCTGGAGCTCTTGCTCGGTTTGAGCCGAAACAGAGGTGTCGAGACGACCTTCCAGAACGGCAATGAGTTCACCATTTTGTTGTGTGATGGAGGTTTTCATAGGGATAGTATAAGATGTTATTTAATGATTATTGTCGATGTTTTTTGTAAGGGTAAGGATGTTTTGGTTGCTGGTGTGATGGTATTCCACGGTGTCCATGATGTTGCGGATAAGATGTAGGCCGAGCCCTCCGATTTCACGTTCTTCGGCACTGAGGGTGATGTCGGCTTTCTTGACTTGGGTGGGGTCGAAAGGAGTGCCGCTGTCTTTGATGGTGAATGAGAGGCTGCCATCGTTGATTGTGGCGTTGATTTCGATGGGTCCAACCTCTCCTTTGGGGTAAGCGTACTTCATGACGTTGGCCACGGCCTCCTCGATAGCGAGTGTTAGGGTCATCGTAACCGATGGATCGAGGTTGGCCTGTTCGGCGGTTCTCTCAACAAATTCGGTCATCACAGGCACCTCCTGCACATCGTTGTGAAGGATGATGGAATTGCTGATGATATGTGTTGGCTCCGAGGCGCGTGGCTTCGTGAACTGGACGGCGAGCATGGTGAGGTCGTCGCTTTGTTCGGCTTGTCCCACAAAGTTGCGCACCTCTTGTATGATGTTTTCAATCAGCGGGCGCGGTGTGGTGTCTGATTTTGCAAGGATTTCCATCATGCGTTCTTCGCCGAATTGCTTTTGAGTGGCGTTTTCAGCCTCCGTAAGACCGTCGGTATAGATGAAGAGGGTCTGGCCGGGTTTTAGGGTGACGCTTTGGCTGGTAAACTGCCAGTCGGCCATGATGCCCACGGGGATATTGGCATCCATCTTGACAGGCGTGGGCTTTTCCCCAAGCAATACTGGTGCGCAGTGCCCTGCATTGCTGTAGGTCAAATTGCCCGTGTGAAGGTCGAGCACGCCGATGAAGAGGGTGACAAACATGGAGTTTTCATTCATCTCCGACATGGCATTGTTGATTTGCGACATAATCTGGCCGGGGTCTTCGATGCGTGCCGAGACAGAGCGGAAGAGGCTGCGGGTGACCGCCATCACCAATGAGGCTGGAACCCCTTTCCCGCTGACGTCGCCGACGCAGAAATAGGCCTTGTAGTCGCGCACGGAGAAGTCGTAAAGGTCGCCCCCCACCTCCTTGGCCGACATCAGGGTGCCGTATAGGGCCAGCTCGTCAAGGTCGGGATAGGGAGGGAAGGTCTTGGGAAGCATGCCATTCTGGATGTTGCTCGCAATGCGCAACTCGCTGCCGATACGTTCTTTCTCGGCGCTGATAGTCTGTAAACGCTTGAATCCTCTCACCATACGCCACATGATATACACCATGAGGGCAAGCCCCAGAATCATGAGGATTTGGAGCTTGAGGCCGACAGAACGCAATCCTTTGTACATCTCTTTTTCGGAGAAAATGATAGCCATCAACCAGCCGGTTCTGCCTCCTACCGGTGAATAATAGATAATCCTTGTGTCACCATTGCTGTCTTTCAAATTGGCACTGCCTTCGTTGCCGGCAAGCATGTCCTTGTTGATGGATTCAATTTTGGCGTCACCGTTCAAGGTCTTGATGTCTTGCAAGGAGTATTTCATAATCATGTCCTTGTCGGGACAGGCCAGCAGTCGCCCTTCACGGCTGACGAGGAAAGACACCTCCTTTGAGTCTTCCTGCATGGAAAATTTGTCGGTCAGCCAGTTGAGTGATAGGTCAGCGGCAAAGACGGCCACGGGGTCGCCCACTTTATTATGGATAGGGATGGTGTAGGTGCATACCATGCCATGTGCGCCTTCGTTGTCAATATAAGGCTCGGTCCACCGACCGCTTTCGGCCACCAATCCCTCTTTGTACCAGTTCATCTGATGGTAGTCGTGCAAGGAATCGGCAATTTGTTTTTGGATGAGCAAACCATTGGCGTCGCGCAAGACATACGGCTCATACCATAGCCCCATGTCCTCAAAGTGGTTAGGTTCAAAGGCGAAAGCGCATCCACAGATGTCGGGGTTGCTTTTGACAAATTCCTCGAGAATGGGGTAAATGGTTTCTGGATTGTCAGCGGCCCAATCCAAAAGCCATCGTACATTCTCCACTGCAGATTCCACAGCCGACACCATTTGTTGTATCTCCAGATGCCTCACCATCATCTCGGTCTTGGCATGATGTTCCACCTCGTTGCGGATGCCGTTGCGCGCAAAGTAATACTGCACTGCACCGCTTACCTGTATCAATATTGCTGCGAGGATGAGTAACGCCAGGCTATTGCCGATTTGTAGTGAAGTCCACCAATGCTTGTTTTTCTTCATAATATATGTGTTTGTGGTTACAATTTGAAAGTCAGTTTGACTCCCTCAGGGGTTTGCTCGGTTTGTATGTCGTTGCAAATGCCTCTGATAATCATCACGGCAAACTCGTCGGCACCCTCGCGTTCGAGGGGCGAGATGGTCTCACCTTGGTGTATGACGACTATCGTCGAAGTGTAGTCCAGTTCACTGTAAGTCACCTCGATGTGCATGGGCTTGCCGTATTCGCGCATCAGCACAAGCATCTCTTCCACTATGTGTATGATGTCATCCATCTTCTCGGGCATGGAGTGGCGGATGCAGAACTGCTTGATTTGTGAAGTCATGTCGTAGAAATCGAAGTCGCTACTCGTGATTTCGAATGTCAAGGCGCGGATGCGATGTACAAAGGCTTGCGTGACAGGTCTTTGTGGATGGAAGAATATCTGCTCAGGGGTGCCGTCTTCATAGATACTGCCTTCATACATAAAGAGGACTCTGCTGCTGATGTCGTGTGCGAAACGCATCTTGTGGGTAACGATCAGCATGGTCATTTTTTCCTGCGACAGCATGCGAATGACACCTTGCACCTCGCCGACCATAGTGGGGTCGAGGGAAGAGGTGGGCTCGTCGAAAAGTATGATTTCGGGCTTCATGGCAAGGGTGCGCGCGATGGCGGCACGCTGCTTTTGTCCGCCTGAAAGCTCGGAAGGCATCGCCTTGGCTTTCTCGGCCAGTTTCACCTTGCGGAGATATTCCATGCCTTCCTGCTCGGCTTGTTCGCGACTGAGGCCTCGCAGTTTCATGGGTGCCAGCGTGACATTGTCGAGTACGGAGAGATGATTGAAGAGGTTGAAGTTTTGGAACACCATGCCCATCTTTTGGCGGAGCTGATGGACAGGGTAGTCTTTGCGCGTGATATTCTCTCCGTCGACAATGATTTCGCCTGAATTGGGGGGCTCAAGCATGTTGAGAGTTCGCAGCAAGGTGCTTTTCCCAGTACCTGAAGGCCCGATGATAGCCACAGTCTCGCCGTCGTGAATCTCACAGCTTAGGTCACGCAGTATGTGTATCTCTTTGCCGTCGGGGGTGAAGAAACTCTTGTATAGGTGGCGTATGGAAATCATAAGCGAGTGGTTTTGAGGGCGATATAGTCAAGCAACTTGCACAACAACCAAGCGAGGATAAAGTATAATATGGTGATGATCAGCAAGGGAAGGAACGAACGACCGGTGGCGAAACGGATGTTTTCCGTGGCCATGGCCAAATCCGTGACAGCCACATATCCCACGATGGCGGTACTTTTTACCATGGCCACTGCTTGGTATTTATAGGTGGGGAGCGCAGTCTTCAGTGCTTGGGGAAACACGATGTAACGCCAGTTTTGCATCGTCGTGAATCCTAACGCGCGGCCAGCCTCGAGTTGGTCTCGTCCAACGGCATCGATAGACGACTGGAAGAGCGTGCAAGCAAGGTTGGAGAAGTTGATGCCAAAGGCAATGATAGCTGCCAGGACTCCGTTGCCGCCTGAGAGCACTACATAAAAGAAGAAAAGCAACAACACCAATAAGGGCGTGCCTCGCACAATGAGACGGTAATACTGTGCCGTCTTGCGTACCCAACTGTGTCGGCTGAGGGTCATGGCGTAGATACCTCCGCCAAGGAGTGTGCCAAGGGCAAGCGACAACAGGGTGATGACCACAGTGGCCCACAGACCATTGACGATAAGCATCCAACGGTTGTCGACCACCAAGGTCTCGTAAAATATGTCATATAGCTTACTCATTGAGTTTTTTAGCATCGTTTTTAGCCTTCCACCAGCACCAGCCGATGAGCGCAGCCGTCACCACGAAGCTGATGGTGATGAGCCAGGAATACTGCATCTCACCGAAATGTTCGGGGTCGATGTCGATGATGCCCTTGTTGTTGAGGTAATATAGTACCACTGCCGTGCCGTTGTTGACGAAATGCATGGCAATGCTCGTCCACAATGAGCCTGTGATATAGAACATGTAACCCAAAAGGATGCCGAGGAACATGCGCGGCAGGAATCCGTAAAACTGGAAGTGGATGAACGAGAAAATGGCAGCCGAAAGGAGGATGGCGACATGAGGACTTTTCACCCTGCGCATCAAACCCTGCTGCAATACGCCACGGAAAGTCAGCTCCTCGCCGACGGCAGGAATCAGTGCGATGACCAGCAAGTTGAGCAGCAGCCCGCCGATGGTGTCGACGTTGAGCATCTTCTCAGTGGTGGCGGCAGCCGTTTCTTCCAGCATCTTGAGATACTCCTCCAGCTTCTCAAAAACACCACCGAAGCTCATGGCTTCGTTCCAGCGCGTCAGTTGGTTGGTGACAGGCAACGAAATGAACATCAAGACCACACCTATTAATAATAGCCACCACGGATTGGCGGGTTTGCGGAAGCCAAGGTCGTACATCTGATGCTTCATGCGCGTGACATAATAATACACGATAGGCGGCACGACGAACATGAAGATGGACGAAAGGCCTTGAGCGATTTTCATCCCTGTGTCGCCGGCAGCCATAAAGATAGCAGAGATGGCGACGCCGATTAAACCGCTGATAAACAATATGATGAGGAATAATAAAACGCGTTTTCCTCTGTGGTATCTCAAGTGTTCTGACATAAAAAGAGTTTTTAAAACGTTTGCAAAGATACACTTTTTGTAACTTTGCAGCATCATGTATAAAATCGCCCACCTCGAATTCGACCTTTACCCGCTTCTCCTAGCCCCGATGGAGGACGTTTCCGACCCGCCGTTCCGTTATGTCTGTAAGATGTTTGGCGCCGATGTGGTCTACTCGGAGTTCATTTCCGCCGACGGTCTCATCCGTGACTCGGTGAAGAGCATCAAGAAACTGGATTTCGAGGAGTTTGAACGTCCTGTGGGCATCCAAATCTTTGGTAACGCCGTCGAGCCTATGGTGGAGGCGGCGCGTTATGCCGAGACCGCCCACCCCGATATCATCGACATCAACTTCGGCTGTCCGGTGAAGAAGGTGGCCTCCAAGGGCGCCGGCTCTGGCATCATGAACGACATTCCCAAGATGGTGGCCATCACCAAGGCCGTGGTGGAGTCGGTGAAGACACCCGTGACGGTGAAGACACGCCTGGGTTACGACGACCAGCACCGCGAAATTGTCGACATCGCCGAACGCCTGCAAGACGTGGGCATCGCCGCGTTGACCATCCACGGCCGCTTACGCACCACCAAATACAGCGACCCCGCCGACTGGACCCTCATCGGAGCCGTGAAAAACAACCCCCGCATGCACATCCCCATCATCGGCAACGGCGACGTGGTGGATGGCCCTTCAGCAAAGCACTTCAAGGAAACTTATGGCGTCGATGGCCTGATGATTGGCCGCGCCTCATACGGCAACCCGTGGATTTTCAGCCAGATAAGGCATTATTTGGAAACAGGAGAAGCACTGCCTTTGCCTGACGCGGCGGAGCGTGTGCGCGTGAGCAAAATCCATCTGCAGCGTTCCATCGAGTGGAAAGGCGAGCATATTGCGCTTCTTGAGATTCGCAAGCATTGGTCGGCTTATTTTAAGGGCCTACCCAATTTCAAGCCGTTCAAGATGAGGTTGATGGAGACGCTTTCAGTTGATGAGGTCTATGCCATCTTGGATGAAATCAAGGAACAATACCTTCCTTAAGGACCCCATTCTCAAATAGATTTCTCACCAGCTCATCGCGGCTGATATGATACGTGCGGATGCCCAATGACTGAGCGACCTTGATGTTCTTTTCCGTGTCGTCGATGAACAGTGTTTCTTCTGGCACCAGACCTTCGTGGTCGAGGATGAGCTCAAAGAAGCGCGGATCGGGTTTTTCCAGATGTTCGGCAAAAGAGAAAAATGACTTGTGGAACAGCTCGTCAAACTCGTGGTAGCCGAAGCGCAGCTGCAAGTCCCTGACGTAGAGGTCGTAATGAATTACGTTGGTGTTGCTCATCAAGAAAATCTTGTAGTGTTTCTTCACCTTCTCGATGGCTTCGATGCGTTCGCGAGGGATGTCGAGGAGCATGGCGTTCCAGATGGCGTCGAATTTTTGGTCGGTCATCTTCTCTTGATGGACGAGGGCTTTCATGCGTTTGCGGAAGGTGGGGGCGGTGTAGATGCCTGTGTCGAATTTGCTCATCAGCTCCGTAAATTCTTTGGAACGAGCCAGTTCCAAAGTGCTGATACCCAATTTTTCAAGCTCTTTATACACAATGGTTTCGTCAATGTCGAGGATGACGCCGCCGAGGTCGAAGATGATGTTCTTGATTTTTGCGCTCATTTTTGAGAAAATTTCGGTCTAATTCGGTGCAAAATTGTAAATTTGCAGCGCAAAAAGCAAGAAAAAAGACGGAAATGTTGGATTTGTTCCTGCTTTTTTGCGGTCCCATAGCGCAGTTGGTTAGAGCAACTGACTCATAATCAGTAGGTCCTAGGTTCAAGCCCTAGTGGGACCACAAAACAATCCCCTAACTCGATGAATCTCAAGTTAGGGGATTTCTTTTTGCACTACAAATGCCCTACTCTTATTGCATCTGGGTGTAATCCCTTGCCAAACCGCCCTGCGAGGTCTCCTTGTAGAGTGAAGGTATGTCCTTGCCGGTCTCTTTCATTGTTTCAACGACCTTGTCGAACGACACGCGGTGGTGGCCGTCGGAGAAGGTGGAGAAGATGTTGGAGTCTAAGGCGCGGGCAGCGGCATAGGCGTTACGCTCGATACAGGGGATCTGCACGAGGCCGCATACTGGGTCGCAGGTCATGCCCAAGTGATGCTCAAGCGCCATTTCAGCGGCGTATTCGATTTGGGCGGGGCTTCCCCCAAACAGTTGGTTGGCGGCAGCGGCGGCCATGGCACAGGCCACACCCACTTCGCCTTGACAACCCACCTCGGCACCCGAGATGGAGGCGTTGGTGCGCACGATGTTGCCCACCAACCCCGCTGTCACCAAGGCACGGACGATGCGTTGGTCGGCAAATTCGTAACTCTTTGAGAGATGGTATAATACCGCTGGCATCACGCCACACGAACCACAGGTGGGTGCCGTGACGATGACACCGCCCGAGGCGTTCTCCTCTGAGACGGCCAAGGCGTAGGAATACACCAGGCCACGACTCTTTAAAGTATGCGTGTAGCCCGAGGCCTTGATGTGGTATGTGGCGGCCTTGCGGCTCAAGTTGAGCGGTCCTGGCAAGACGCCTTCAGCTTGGATGCCTCGCTCGACAGCCGCCTTCATCACTCGCCAAACCTCCATCATGTAGTCCTCGATTTCTTTTTGGTTCTCGTATTGGTACACATACTCCCAATAGGTCCGTCCACTATGTTCGCACCAGTTGAGGATGTCGGTCATCTTCGAGAGCGGGTAGACCTCTGGCGACTCGTCCAATTTGCCTTCTTCGGCCAGGTTGCCACCGCCTATGCTGAACACCTGCCAATCGCCGAGAAGGTTTTCCTCTGCGTCGAAGGCCTTGAATAACATTCCGTTAGGGTGGAACGGAAGGATAACGTCGGGCTTCCAGACAATTTCGGTGGGTGCCTGTAGGGTGTCGAGGATGGCCTTGTCGGTCATGTGGCCCTTGCCTGTGGCGGCGAGGCTGCCAAATAGTGTCACCTCAAACGAGGCGGCGTTGGGAAAACGGCTGTTGAATGTGGAGGCCGCCTTCTGCGGCCCCATGGTGTGGCTGCTCGATGGGCCTACACCAATCTTGTAAATGTCTTTGATGGTTTTCATGGCGCAAAATTAGAAAATTCTTACCTTTGCAGCAAATAACAAATAGATAATGGAACAAGAAAATACCACAAAGACTTTGACCGACCTTGACGAGCTCGGCGAATTTGGCCTCATCGACCAGCTGACTGCCGATTTCCCCTTACGTAATGCCTCGTCGCTGAAAGGCGTGGGCGACGATGCCGCCGTCATCAACCACGAAGGCTACCGCACTCTCGTCTCGGTCGACATGCTCATCGAAGGCATCCATTTTGACATGACCTACTGCCCGTTGAAGCACCTCGGCTACAAAGCCGCCGTGTCCAACTTTTCCGACATCTACGCCATGAATGGCACCCCCACGCAGATTGTGGTCGGACTGGGCGTGTCGAGCCGCTACACCGCCGAGGCATTGGATGAGTTGTATGCCGGCATCCGCTTGGCTTGCGAACGTTACCATGTCGACATGGTCGGTGGCGACACTACGAGTAGCAAGACGGGCCTCGTCATCTCCATCACGGTCATCGGCATGGCCAAGGAAGAGGACATCGTCTACCGCAGTGGCGCCAAGAAGAACGACTTGCTCTGCGTGACGGGCGATTTGGGCGGTGCCTACATCGGCTTGCTCATCCTCGAGCGCGAGAAGGTGGAGTTTCTTTCCAATCCTAACATGCAACCCCAGCTGAAAGGCTTGGAGTATGTGTTGGAACGCCAGCTGAAACCCGAAGCCCGCAAAGACGTCGTGGAGCAACTCAAGACCTTGGGCATCAAACCTACCTCGATGATCGACATCTCCGACGGCCTCGGCTCCGAAATCCTGCATCTCTGCAAGGAGAGCGGCGTTGGCTGCCAGCTCTATGAGAATAAAATCCCCATCGACCCCACTACTGATAAGATGGCCAAGGAGTTCCAAATCGTGCCTTCGGTGGCGGCGCTGAGTGGGGGAGAGGACTACGAGTTGCTCTTCACCATCGACCAGAAGGACTACGAGAAGATACAGACGATGTCGGCTGACGTGACCGTCATCGGCTACATGACCGACGATAAGGGCGTGGCGGAGATGATAACGCCCGACAGCCATGTCATCCCCATCAAGGCTCAAGGCTGGGACCACATGAAGAAGCATGAATGACCTCCCTGAAATAGTAAAACAAAAGCTCGCCGCGCTCCCTAACAAGCCCGGCGTGTACCGCTATTTCGACAAAAACGGCACCCTCATCTATGTGGGCAAGGCCAAGAACCTGAAACGCCGCGTCAGCAGCTATTTCAACAAGGAGCAATCGGGCAAGACACGCGTCCTCGTGAGCAAAATCGCCGACCTCGAATACAGCATCGTCGACTCGGAGTCGGAGGCATTATTGCTTGAAAACACAATGATCAAGCAGTACAAGCCGCGCTACAACATCATGCTTAAGGACGACAAGACCTATCCGTGGATTTGCATCAAAAAAGAGGCTTTCCCGCGGGTCTTCCTCACCCGCCATAAGGTCAACGACGGCTCAGAGTACTTCGGCCCCTATCCCTCGGTGCGCACGGCGCATATCCTCTTGGACCTGCTTGGCCAGGTTTATAAGGTGCGCTCCTGCCGCACACCATTGACGGAAGCAGGTGTCGAAAAAGGTAAATACAAGGTATGCCTCGACTACCACATCCACAAATGCAACGGCCCTTGCGAGGGCTTGATTTCGAAGGCCGACTACAACACCATGATTGCTGAGATCCGAGAAGTCATCAAGGGCAACTTGGGCGGCGTTTTGCGTGACTTGAAGACGATGATGATGGACCATGCCTCGCGCATGGAGTTTGAGGAGGCACAACTCGTCAAGGAGAAATACGACCTTTTGGAGAACTACCGCAGCCGTTCTACGGTGGTCAGCCAATCGATTCACGACGTGGAGGTGTTCTCTTACGTCGACGAGGACGAGACCTTCTATGTGAACTATATGAAGGTGAAGGACGGCGCTGTGGTGCAAAGCCATTCCTTCGAGATGAAACGCCGTTTGGAAGAGACAGCAGAAGAGCTTTTGCTGTTGGCTGTCACCGACTTGCGACAGCAGTTGGGCGACCATGCCACAGAAATCATCGTCCCTATGAAATTGGACTTTGTCTTCGACGACGTGGAGATGACCGTGCCACAGCGGGGCGACAAGCTGAAGTTGCTTGAACTCTCGCGTCGCAACGCCTTGCAATACAAGATTGACTTGGAGAAACAACGCTCTTTGGTCGACCCGGAGCGTCATCAGAAGCGCGTCCTCAACCAGCTAAAAGACGCCTTGCAATTGGAAGAGTTGCCCGAAGTCATCGAGTGTTTCGACAACTCCAACTTCCAGGGCGACTACGCCGTGGCAGGCATGGTGCAGTTCTTGAATGGCAAGCCCAACAAGTCTGCCTATCGACATTTCAACATCAAGACCGTGGAAGGCCCCGATGATTACGCCTCGATGAAAGAGGTGGTGCGTCGCCGTTATTCACGTCTTATCGAAGAGGGCAAGCCTTTGCCCAACCTCATCATCACCGATGGCGGCAAGGGACAGATGGAGGTGGTTCGGCAGGTTATCGAGGATGAGTTGCACGTCGACATCCCCATTGCGGGCTTGGCCAAGGACGACCGTCACCGCACCAACGAGTTGTTGTTCGGCTTTCCGCCTCGTGTGGTGGGCTTGAAGCCCAATTCCGAGGTCTTTAGGCTGTTGACGCACATCCAAGACGAGGTGCACCGTTTCGCCATTACTTTCCACAGGAAGAAGTTCGAGAAGGGCTTCATGCACTCCGAGTTGGCCGACATCAAGGGGATAGGGAAGAAGACGGCGGAGAAGTTGCTTCTTGAGCTGAAGTCGGTGAAAGGCATCAAGGAGGCCACGTTGGAACGGCTCACCGAGATTGTGGGCCCCGCCAAGGCCCAGGTCGTTTACGACCACTTTAAATGAAAAAAGCCAGCGATTTGCTGGCTTTTTCATTTGGATGTCACACTGCTTATTGCAGCTTGAAGTTGACGGGCAGCATGTAAGACACACGCACGGCCTTACCACGTTGTTTACCGGGCTTCCACTTCGGCATGCTCTTGACGACGCGCATAGCTTCTTCGTCGCAGCCGCCGCCGATGCCACGGAGCACCTTCACGTTGGAGACGCTACCGTCGGGCTCGACCACGAAGCCGACGAACACACGGCCTTGGATGCCGGTCTCACGGGCAATCTGGGGGTACTTGATGTTTTTGGCAACATACTCCATCAGTTTGGCTTCGCCGCCAGGGAAGGCAGGCATCTCTTCCACGATTTGGAAAATCTCCTGTTCCACGACTTCTTCTTCCTCGACCTCAACAGGGACATATTCTTCAATGACCTCTTGCTGGTCGACTTCGGCGTTGATTTCGATGTCCTCTACTTCAACGTCGTCTTGCACGATTTCGAGTTGGGTGGTCTGCTTGGGCACCTCCACAGGCTGTGGCTTTTGCTCTTCCTGCTTCGTGATTTCCACCATTTCCTCGTCTAACACAACCTCTCTGTTGAGCAGGCTGGGGTCGATTTCGCGCTTGTCGTAGCTCTTGTGCTCGAAAGCCATCCATGCGATGAGTAAGCTGATAATCATACCTATCTGTATGAACATCAATTTCTTGTTCTCAAGGTTGGCCTTTGGTGATTTTTTCTCTTCCATGGTTATGTGTTTTTTAAATTCTTACTTCCTATTTTGGGTGCGAAAATAGGAATTATTTGCTTATAAAACGCAAGTCAATCGAATTTTATTTTTTTCTGACGATAAAAAAAGTAAAAAAGCGTGACTCCCAGCAGGGTGCCGATGCCGTCGGCAAGGAAATCGATCCAGTCGCCGGTGCGGCTAGGGACGAGGTATTCTTGCATCAGTTCGGTTAGTCCGCCATAGGCAATGCTGATGATCAAGGCTAGGTGTACTGCTTTTTTCTGGTATTCTACTCCGTTGGAAACGAACTGTTTGCGGTAGCCCCATAGGCAAAGGAAGGCAAATCCGGCATACATACAAAGATGTACCACCTTGTCAAGGCCTACGATGGGCTTGACGCGTGGAAAAACAGAACCCGGGAGTCCTGTCAGAACCAAGATGATGATTCCGCACAAGATCCCCGGGTAGCTATTTCTGGTTAGCCTTTCCAAGAGATTAGCCGATCTTAGCTTCGTAAGCGGCGGCGTCCATGAGGTTGTCAAGGTCGGCGACGTTGTTCACTTTGATCTTGATGATCCAAGCTTCACCGTAAGGATCGGTGTTGACGAGTTTGGCGTTCTCTTCGTCAGCGAGGGCTTCGTTGACTTCGATGATTTCACCGGCCACGGGCATGAGCAGTTCGGCGGTGGTCTTCACGGCTTCGATGGCGCCGAATTCTTCTTGGGCGTCGAGGGTTTCGCCGACGATGTCGGGGTCAACATCCACGAAGGTGATGTCGCCAAGCTCGTGTTGTGCGTAATCGGTGATGCCGACGTAGGCTTCGTCGCCTTCGAGGCGGATCCATTCGTCGTCTTGGGTGTACTTCAGATTTGCTGGAATATTCATTTGTTTAAGTTTTAAAGTGTTCGTTTATAGGCTGCGAAAATACATATTTTAGTTGCTCGCTCCACGTTTTGGTGAAAATTTTATTGCGCCAGGCTAAATCGTATGGTGATACCACCATAAGTGGTCGAGTTGCGGAAGGTGTTGGCTACAAAAGGAATCGACAGGTCGTACTTGAGGAAGGCTTGTGCCGCCAAGCGCTGGCTGAAGGTGTAGTCGGCGGTGAAGTAGACGTTAATCTTGTTTTGTCCGGCCGACACCTGGTTGTTGTTTTCGTCGATGCGACGCAGCACGGTGATGTCTTTTTTGTAACCTATGTCGAGTTTGAGCACCAGATCGTTCTTGATGGTCTGCTTGCTGCCTTTGCCTCCAAGTGAGATGACGGCGAAAGAGAGGTCCTTGATACGATATCCGGCACCCACGACAAATTCACGGCTGTTTACCTCGGTGAGTTGGTTGTTGGAGAAACTCAACGTCATCGTTCTCGCCTTCTTGTACTGCAGGTTGATGGTCATCTGGTTCTGTAAGCCGAAGTCGATGCCGATCAGAGGCGCATACTGTTCGTTGAGGACGATTTGCGAGATGTCGTATTTCGGCACGATGAGGTCAGAGTTCTCAAACGTCTGTATGCTGTTGTTTTCGTCGTAATACACGTTGCTTGCCCATGAGTTGATGGCATAGTTCGACTTGTAGTTGTGGGTGATACTCAACGTCTTGAATATCTTGCCGATGGCTGGGATGTTGGTGAGGCCGTTATAAGTCAGGTTCCAGTTGGGCAAGGGGAAGCGCGGGAATGGGTTGAGACTCATGGTGTTGGGGTCTCTGCCGGTGTAGGCCGCGATGAAGGAGTAGAGCAACACATCCATTGAGCCGGAGCTATAGCCCCGTGGGAAGTAATCACCGGCGACACTGTCGAAGACGTATTCATTCACGTTTTCTATCCATTGTGGGTTGCCGCTGGCGATACGGTCGGCAATAATCTTACGGTAGCCCAACAACTTGTCGAACAAAGGCGATGCCGTGGAGTCGGAAGGCACAAACGAGGTGCGGCACATCAGGTAACTCATGGTGAAGCTGCCGTTGTTGGTGGGGGTATAGGTGTCGAATGTGTTCGTCATCTCGTTGTACCTAAAATAGAGTTGTCTGTTCTCTGTGTAGTTGCGTTGGCCAGTGAAGTCAATCTTCAAGCCCATCAGCGGCTCGGTGTTGACACGATAGTTTATGATTTCCGTGTTGCGCCTTATGTATGGATTGCTGAGAATCGAGTCGGTGGTGAGCCAGCGCTTGGCGTCTTCGACATCGATGCTGTGGGCCACGGCTTTCTCGAAGATGTTTTTGTCGTTGCCGAAGCTGCTGCCCAACACGAAGCCCAAGCCTGGCGCCCATCCTGCTCCGGGGGTCATGCCAATGTATTGCGCCTTAGGCATGAAGCCAGGCAAGGTCTGCCCGTTGGCCATTGAATAGGTGCCCGACACTTTCTTGACGAGGGTAAGTATACGCAGGCCGTTGTCGAGGACAATCTTGCCATAGTTGACTTTGTCCTTGTTCTTGGTGGAGTCGTTGGGTTGTTCGTCAACGCCTTTTTCTTCTTTGCCTTTGCCACCTTTACCGCCACGACCGCTGTTGTTGTTGCGTCGTGGTGAGTTGAGGGTCTTCAGGTAAGGCACCTTGCTATATAACTTGGTGAAGTCGAGGGTGGCGTTGCCTTGGATGTTGTTCGAGTTGTCGATGACGTTGCCCAAACGCGATTGTATGGATTGTGCAGAGGCTGTCCAGTTGTAGGTGCCTTGATAGTTGGCACTGGCGTTGATCCAGTTGAAAATCGGAATCTTGTTGATGGGCAAGGTGTAGCTTGCATTGACGTTTTGCTGGAACCTCGACATCGACCCCAAGTGTTTCAATTCGTTCTTGATGGTGTCGCGGTTGAGTTGCCACGTCTCGGGATCCTCGTTTTTGTCCACCATTCCTGCAGGCTCGTAGATGTAGGCTTGTGCCTGTGCCGAGTATTCAAAGGTCAATGCACGGGTGAGGTCATAGCGCAACTGGTAGTTACGATTCCAATCCCATTGCTTCGAGTAGGTAGGCTTGATGATGATTTCGCCACCGCTCTTGTTTCGCAACTCCCTTTCGGAATAGAAACGGTACATCTCCGTGTTGAAGACGATGCTCTTCGGTGCATAGTAGAAGTTGAAGTCCTTGATGATCTGTAAGGCGGGTTTTGATGCCCACGAGGCCTTTGCGAATGGCGTCACGTTCTTCGGGTTGCCGGCATAGTTGTATCCCAAACCGCCACGGTAGGCCTTGGTGAGATAGTGCTTGATGTCGGTGTTTTCCTGATAAGTCTCGGCGTACGAGAAGGAGAGGTTGAAGTTCTCTAAGTCGTAGAAGTGGACTTTAGGCATGTTGCCACGCCCACCGCCCATGGCACGGTTGGGGTCTCTCGGGTTCTCGTTTTTACCACCTTGCTCATTCTTGTTACGCTTGTTTTTGGTGGTACGTTCCTTCCTGACATTCATGAAGTTGATGTTCTTGTGGCGCGTGAAGTCATGGATGGTGGGGGTGAATTCCTTCCGTTCTTCCTCGCTCATAAGCTCCATGGCGTCTTTCAGCTTGATGTCAGGGTCGTAGGGGTTATAAAGGGGGGTGATTTTGTTTTCGCCATAGTCGATGTGCATCGGGATTTTCACGCCCGTGTTCTCTATAAACTTGCCCAGCTCGAGGTCGGTGGCGACGTTGAACGAGGAGTTGGCTTCAAAGGTGTTGTTGGTGATGCGGCTGTCCAAAGCGCCGAAGCCGGCAGAACTGTAGGTGCCATTGACGGTCACGCGACCCAAGTCGGCCAAGGTGGCCTCGAAATGACCGGTAGCAGCGATGCCACCTTTGCTGTTCAGGTCAGTGAGTCGCAGCTCATTGACCCACACCACGGCGCTCTTGGGTTGGCCATCGTCGACATCGGCAAGGTTTTGTCGCTTCGGGTTGCGGATACCAATCATCATGGCTTCCACGTCACTGATGCTCGGGTTACCTATCACCTTGATGGTATGGTAATAGTCTTTGCCGTCCACGGTACCTTTCTTCGTCTTTTCGGCATAGATGTAGTTGAGCCTGACGTTGCTGTTGGGCTGGTTCATAGCTTCGTTGCGTCGTTGCTTCACCGCAACGAGGTCTTCCAGCAAGATGTCCAGGTTGTTGATTTCTGGCCAGATGGCTTCCTTGTTGGTGTAGGCTGTTCCCCACGGCGTCACTTTTAACGGCACCTCATATTCATAGTAGTTTTCGGTGAAGTCGGTACCGATACGCATGAACACGGTGAGGTCTTGGTCGTCAAGCGGGCTGTCTTCGTGGGCTGCCTCGGCGTGGACAAACATCTTGAGGTATTTGTACTGTCGTAAGTCGAAGTCTGCGGTCTTGTAGATGGCACGGCCATCGCCATCGACGAGGTTGTTCACCGTCATTTGCAGCGATTGCTCGTTGATACGGGTGACTTGTGTGGTGCCGATGACTCTTTCCTGTAGGATGCCGGGCGGAATCACATACGGGATGGGATCGCGGCGGCTGTTTTCATCGATGCTGACAGCCGAGATGTCGAAGGTGGTGGCGTTGCTGATGTCGTTAGGCTCGTATTCGCCAGGGGCTTGGATGCTTTGCGAGTAGGTACGCCACTCGCCCTTCACGAGGTCGAGGGTGGCGAAACGCAACACGATGGGGCGCTGGAAGTCGGTGACGAACATCCTCATGAAGCGGATGGACGAGAAGTCGTCGATGTGACCGATCACCTTGTCGGGTTGTCTCACGGGGATGCGGAACTGGTACCATGTGACGCCACTGATTTGTCCGTTGGGCAGTGAGACACCGCCGGAATGGAAGATGTCGGCGATGTGGTTTTCACCGACGATCATCTTGCTCGGGTCGAGGTCGATGACATATTGGTAGTAACGCTCCGTCTCACTCAAGGTGTTGTCGCCGTTGATGTCTTCGGCGTTAGGCAGGGTGGAGTTGCTGGTGGTGTAGCCTTCGGTTTGTTGGATGTCGGAGGGGGAGTTGCCTTCGGGGTTGGCATAATACTTATAGCGTTCAAGAATGCTTGAATGTATCTCGTCGCGGTCCCAATCGGAGGAGCGGAAGTAGTGGTAGTCGTCGCTCGACGGGTCGTTGAAGGCTTGGGCGTAGGCAGGAGAGTTTTCTCCGAAGCGGTTTTTGATGATGTTAAGGTAGTTTTCTTCGAAGAAACTGCGTTCGTCTTCGTCGCGTAAGCCGTCGTAACCGACGTCTTGGTATTGGCGGGCTTCCGACGAGTTGTTGAAGGTGCCGACGATGTCTTGCAGGGTAGGCACGCGTCCCCAGATGGTGGTGTCTACATTCTCCACACGAGCGGTGGGAGGCATGCCGTTTTCATAGAATTTCCTGCCGTCGCGGAGGATGTCTTCCGAAACATCTCCCAAGTTGATGTAGAGTTTACCGGGGTTGTTTTCAAATTGCTCTTCTGAGAAGGGGTCCATCAGCCAAAACTCGATGTATTCGATGTTAGTGGCTTCAAAGTCGGTCGACTCCATTCTACGCATGATACCTCCCCAACGGCTCTTCGGGTCGTTGAGTTTGCCGTCGGCGTTGATACCAGCAGAGTAGGGGGTCGGGTCTACGTCGTAGTTGTATGGGCCAGGTTCGTCAGGATAGTATGACAGGTTGAACACCGACATGTTGGTCTGCGTGCCAGCAGCGATGTCCTTGGTGGGGAACAACTCGGTCTCAAGTACCTGACGCACAGAGTTTCTCGAAAGCTCGTCATTGGTGATGTTGGCGGGACGGTAGTTGTAGTTGCGGTCGTAGAAGATGGAGTTGTCGATGACGTACCATGATAGCTTTGCGCGGTTTTTGCCGTAGTCGAGGCCTGTGCCTGCGGCTGCCTCGGGGAAGAGGTCGTTTTGGTTTTGAGGCGTGCTGGCCATATACCATAGCGTGGGCAGGCGCAGGTCGATAGTCGACTTGGCACCTTCAAAGTCGTCGATATAGGAGGTGTTGCGTTCGGCTGCCGACTTGGAGATGCCGGGGATGAAGCGGGCAAACTCGCCGTCTACCCTGATGCGTGACGGGGCCTTGGTCTCGATGCCGGGCAAGGCGTCGATGAGCGTCGTCAGCCAGCGGGCTTCGGTATTGTAGCTGAGGTCGGCACCGTAGATGGTGTTGGCGATGGCTTCCTCGCCGTAGTTGATTTTCTGGGTGTAGGATTTCTCGCCGAGATACAACACCGTACCGCCGATGTGGAAGTCTTGGTTGAATTCGTGCTCGACGCGGGCACCGAGGAAGGTCTTCCTGATGGCGCTGAAGCCCGAGTTGGATTCCAAGGCGATGTTGATGGGTGTGCCTGAGTTGAGGATGCCTTCGTTGAGGATGGTCACACGTCCCAAGGTATAGTCGACGGTGTAGTCCACGTTTTCGACGAGTTGCACGCCGCCGGCGGTGACGGTGACCGAGCCTTGTGCCACATTCATGGCGTTGAGGCTGATTTCGCTGCCCGATTGCGAAGAGTAGTAACCCTTCAGCGTGAATTTATTCTTCTCGGAATATTGTTCGGCGGAGGTCTTCGTCAAGGTGTACAACGAGTCGTAGGCGTATTTGTTGGCGAGGTCTGGCTCATCGGGGAAGACCTTGTTGTGGATGTGTTTGCCGAACGGCTCCAGCACCGGGAAGAAGATGCGGCCGTTTGCCGCATTGATGGTGCCGCCTTGAGTGGTGGCGTGGTCGATGAAGTCGAATACGCCATCGCCACCAGCGATGGGGTTGTTCTGTGTGGTTAAGTTATCGAGACCCATCAGGTGTAGCAACGAAACGCCTTTCACGCTACCTTCGGTGAAGTAGCCGTAAGGCGTGCTGTTGGAGTTGCCGTTGTAGAAGATGTTCATCATGAAGTCTTGCGAACTCACTTGGAAGGCCCTGATGTTGTAAACGTTCTTCATCATCAGGTTCCAGATGGGCATCTTGGTGTTTACCGTCGTTCCTTTCAGCAACTTGGCTACCAATACATTGGGCGTATTGATACCTTGGTCGGAGAACTCACCCACTTGATATACGTCGTTGGAGCCGACGATGGTGTATTGGTAGGCTACGGCCAGGGTTTGGTTGGCGTTGAGTGTCACATTCAAGGAGATGAAACCCAACTTCGGATTAAGCGAAAACTCACTAGGACTCAGCCTGCGGGCGTTTTCCACTTTTTCGAAATCGCGTCCCGAAGCCATGTATCCTGTCCTGCCCAGACGCATGGGGTCGTTCGACATGTAGTTGGTCACCGTGCTGATGTTGCGGATTTGGGTGGTGTCCATGCGCGTCAGCAGGTTGTTGGCGGCATTGCGAGGATAATAGTTGCTGTTGGTGGGAAGAACTTCGGGGTTGTAGATCCATGATGCCTTGCCTTCAGCCAAATCGTTTAAGGCAAGGATGTTACGCGTGTTTTGTGTCGAGGTGTTGGTGTTGGTAATCCAAACTTCGATTTTGGTGATGTTGATACTTGAGGTGACTGTCGGCAGGGTGGCGAGAGCCGCTTCGTACTGGTCGCGGAAGTACTGGCTTAAGAAGAAGTGTCGGTTCTCTTCATAGTCCAAGCAGCTGAGGCTGAATTCGTTGGTTTGCGCGCCACCTTGTACGGTGATGTTTTGCGACTCGCTTTCTTGGTAGGACACGATGCCCGAAATGGTGGTCTTGCCGAACTTCAGTTTGGTTTTAATACCGAACAGCTGCTGCGTACCTGTGATGAGGGTGCTGTTGAGCGGGAAGCTGACGTTACCGGCTTCGAGGAGCTGGATGATTTCGTCTTCCTTGCCTTCGTATTTTAGTGCGAGCTTGTCCTGGTAGTTGAAGGTCGCCTTGGTGTTCTTGTTGATGTTGAAGTTGATTTTGTCTCCGATTTTGGCCATCACGTTGAGCTGGATGTCTTGTTCGAAGATGAAGTCATTGTGCTTTTTGCGGCGTTCGCTCAACGAGGGGTCGTCACGATAGCTGTGTTTGAAGCCGAAGGTGAGGTCGACGGAGCCTTGGGGACGAATGTCGATGGTGTTGCTGCCGAAGATGGTCTCAAAAGCCTTGCCTCCGATATAGATGGGCGGGATGATGGAGCTGCCGTCGGTGGTGGAACGCGAGTTCTGTCTGCGGCGTTCTTTCCAATAGTCTTGTATTCCCTTTTTGCTTTGATACTCAAAGTATTCGCTTTGCGAAAGCGTGGTCGGTGTGTCGTAATAGAACTCGCCAACGCGGCGTTTGAAGGTGTATTGTCCCGTGACGGGGTCGTAGATGATTTCAGTGTTGAAGTTGTCGGGGTCGCTGAGGTAGAGCGGCGACTGGTTGTTGAGGTTTTCGAACGGGTTGCCCGTGTTGACAGGGACGGGATAGATCACCTTGGTCGTGTCGGGTTCCACGGTAAAGGGGTGGTAGAAGATGTCATAAACACCCGCCGAGGCCGTTCGTGCGAAAAACAACGCGAACAGCATCAGGAGCGGGAATAGGAATATATGTCGTCTCATTGAGTGTTTCAAATACAGGTTTACAATATTTTAAGTGCTTCTTTGATGAGCGTTTCGACGGTGGCGTCGGGCATCTGTTTCAGCAGGCGGTCGAGGGCTTTGTCGACGGCGCCCTTGCTGAAGCCCAATATCGTCAATGCTGATAACGCTTCAGTCTTGATAGTATTGTTTGGAGCAGCGAAAATTTCCGTCTGGAAATCGCTTTTCTTCAGTTTGTCTTTCAAATCGATTACGATGCGCTGGGCGGTCTTGGCGCCGATGCCTTTCACGGCTTGAATGGTCTTCACGTCGTCGGTGGCGATGGCGGTGCTCAACTCGTTGACGGTCAACGAGCTAAGGATAAGTCTCGCCGTGTTGCAGCCTACACCCGACACGGAGATGAGAAGCTCGAAGAGGTCGCGTTCTTTGGCGGTGAAGAAGCCAAAGAGGTTGTGGGCATCCTCAAGGATCTGCTCGTGGACATAGAGTTTCACCTCTTCCTTCTCGCCGATGGCGGTGAAGGTGTTGAGCGTGATGTTGATGAAATAGCCGATGCCATGGTTGTCGATGACGACGTAAGTGGGCGATTTTTCAGCTATTTTACCAGTGATGTAGGCAAGCATTTGGTGTAGTTTGGATTAAACTGCAAAAATACAAAAAATAAGGATAGGAACTGAAAAAAAGAAAACAAAAAAAGAGGACTTTTCAGCCCTCTTTTCATTGATTGTGTGTTTCTACTTACTCGGCAGGAGTCTCAGCGGGAGCTTCCTTGCAGCAAGGCTTGTCACCTTCATGGTTGCAGCAGCCACCGAGGCGTTCAAGGATGAGGTCCTTCTGCTCGTCAACAGTCATGTTGGCGAAGTTGTCCCACTTGGCCTTCATTTCGGCGCACTTGGCTTCGCATTCAGCTTTTTGTTCTTCGGTCATTTCGGCCATCTCCTTGCAGACTTCCTCGCCGGCAGCCTTCATTTCTTCCATCTTGGCGTCCATTTCGGCAAACGTGGCGCAGGCCTTCTGGTTGAGTTCGGCCTTGGCTTCGTCGGTCATCTCGTCCCAATTGGCATAGGCGTCCTTCAGGGCGTGCATGGGGCACTCGTGCTTTTCTTCGACGACTTCAGTTTCCTCCTGAACCGGCTCGGCGACGGTTTCTTCTTGCTTAGGAGTGTTGTTGCAAGCCACCATAAAGAGGCTGGCTAAACCGAGAGTAAGAAATAACTTCTTCATTTTCAATGATTTTAGGTTGTTGTTTGTTATAGATTTTGATGTTTTTCTCTTGTTTTGAGCGCGCAAAAATACAAATATTTTCAATGCACGTCTAAAAAATGTGATTTTTCTAAAAATATTTCTTTGTGTATTAGTTGTTTATTTGTTTTGGAATACCTAATTTTGCGGTCTGATTTTTCAATGATACGATGAAAATCGACTAAATCATAATTCATTCAATACTAAAACATTAAGAAATGGCAGAAAAAAAGTTTTTGACATGCGACGGTAACCAGGCTGCGGCCCATGTTGCCTACATGTTCAGTGAAGTGGCCGCCATTTATCCTATCACTCCGTCGTCGCCGATGGCCGAGTATATCGATGAATGGGCAGCTAAAGGTCAGAAGAACATCTTTGGCGAGACCGTCAAAGTGGTCGAGATGCAATCCGAAGCCGGTGCCGCCGGTGCCGTCCACGGCTCGCTGCAGGCT